>QWIH01000038.1 GCA_021405315.1 Leptolyngbya sp. PLA1 | reverse complement strand
ACCATGACCACCCCGGTGTTGATCGACCCGGTGGAAGGTACACCAAGACTCAGTGCTGGCCACCAAAGTGGCGGGTTTGGCCCAAAGTGCGCGCGCGGATAGGCGAACAAAAGCGAATGGACGGCGGGAATAGGCAGGGAGAGTGCTGATGGTGAGTGGGCAGAAGCAGGCATGGCACCCCTGTCCACTCCTGACATGCCACGGCAGTCGGCGTCGTGAACTCCGTGCCGAACTTGCCCGTGCTGTCGCGCGGATGTCGCAAAGCCGACATCCGTGGCACGGGGGAGGAACCCATGCCACGCCCGCCACTGGGGCCGTTACCCGCTTAGTCATCGTCCCCGGCGTGCTCTCCACCGGGCTCCCCCCGGCGCTCCCCCTCACCCTCCGACTCCACCAGGCGCAGTTCCGTTCCGATCACCGGCAGTCTCACGACACCGGTTCCGGCGTCATATCGACTCACCAGCCCGACGGCCCACGCGACGACGAGCGCGCCGAGCACCGCCGCGGCGAGCGGCCTCGCCGACGCGATCCCCTCACCTTCCCCGGCGTGCTTTCTGCCGTGCACCATCCCCAGCGTGATGTTCTCCTTCATGCGAACGGTGTGGACGAGCACGCCAAGCACATGAACGCCGACCACGGCCAGCATGGCGTAGGCGCACCACTCGTGGACCTCCTTGACGCCCTCCAGCCCGAGCCCGAGCATGACGCCGGTGACTGCGAGGGCGCCCAGCAGCGCCAGCATCGCGAAGATGGCGCAGGCGGAACCGGGGTTGTGCCCGACCCAGCGCGTCCCCCCGCCGCGGACGACTTCTCGCATGTAGTTGACCACGGCCCCGGGTCCGAACAGGAACGAGCCGAAGCGCGCGTAGCGCGTGCCGACAATTCCCCAGATCACGCGCAGGGCCACCAGGAAGGCGAGCGTGAGGCCGATCAGGCTGTGATACGGAAACAGCGGGCTGTGTTCGCCGAGCCCCAGACTGATCCCCGCCGCCGCGGCGAACCCCAACGCGAGCGCCCAGTGAAAAAGGCGCGTGGGAAGATCCCAGACGAGCGTGGTTGTCATGCGTGCCTCCCGGCGTCTCGGCGCCAATATCGCATACGAATATGCTCAATAGAAGTATTGGGAGCATGACGCTCCACTTCCGCGCGGCTGGCAGAAAGCCGCGCTTCTCCCACCAGACCGTCCGCGAGCGAGCCCGGGCTTTGCGTGGCAACATCTGCACTCGAAAGGGCTTGCGGTTTAGGCAACCGTCCATTCCTCCCGACCGACCCGGCGGCGCGCTACGTTCCCCGTCGGATCATGCCTCTCCCAGCCGCCCCATCCCGCCGCATCAAGCCCAGGAGCCGGCCATGCGCATCCTGATGCTCGGCTGGGAGTTCCCGCCCTTCATTGCCGGGGGCTTGGGCGTTGCGTGCTTTGGGCTCACCAAGTCTCTGGACAAGCTCGGGCACCGGGTCGTCTTCGTGCTTCCGAAGCCAGTCGATCGCTCTCTGTCGAGCCACGTCAAGCTCCTGAGCCCCGCGGCGATCCCGGCCAAGGCCGCCGAATCCGGCTTCGAGGGTCTTGTCGACGACGCGGGCCGCCCCCTCTTCGGCTTCCAGCACGTCGAGTTCCGGGGCGTTCCCGCGTCATTCTCAAGCCCCTATCCCTCCTTTGACCCCGCTCGGTTTGTTGCCCTCACCGGGAGATCCCCCGCGGGCTTTGCGGACATCGCGGGCAGCTCCGGCGCCCAGCCGGAAGCGCCCCTCCACGCGCCCGTCGCTCCCGAATCGCCGCCCGCCTCGGGCACGCCAAGGGGGTTCGTCGGGAGCGGGGGCGGCGCCGGCTTCGGTTACGGCTCCGATCTCTTCGGCGATGCGGAGCGCTACGCCCGTCTGGTCGTGGCGCTCACGAGAGCCGAGGACATGGACGTGATCCACGCCCACGACTGGCTCACGTATCCCGCCGGCATCGCGCTCGCCGCCGTCACCGGCAAGCCCCTGTTCGTTCACGTCCATTCCACCGAGTTCGACCGGGCCGGCGCGGGCGTCAACGAGCACGTCTTCAACATCGAGAAGGCCGGGATGCTCGCGGCCACACGCGTGCTGGCCGTCAGCCAGATGACCAAGTCCATCTGTGTCCGCCGGTACGGGATCTCCCCCGACCGTGTCGATGTGGTCTACAACGGCGTGGAGCGGGAGTCGAGCCAGCCGGTCCCCGGCGCGCACGTCGAACGCGACGACAAGATCGTCTTGTTCCTGGGCCGCATCACCATGCAGAAAGGCCCGGAGTACTTCATCGCCGCGGCGAAGCGCGTGCTGGAGAAAGTGCAGAACGTCAAGTTCGTCGTCGCCGGCAGCGGCGACATGGCTCTCCGGATGATCGAGCTCGCCGCGAACATGGGCATCGGCCACAAGGTCTTCTTCACGGGTTTTCTGCGGGGCGCCGACGTTGAAAAGGTCTTCCGCCTTGCCGACTGCTATGTGATGCCCAGCGTCTCGGAGCCCTTCGGCATCGCGGCGCTGGAGGCGATCTCCCACGACGTCCCGGTGATCCTCAGCAAGACCAGCGGCGCGAGCGAGGTGCTCTCGCACGTGCTGAAGGTTGATTTCTGGGACATCGACGAGATGGCCAACAAGATCGTGGCCGTTCTGACTCACCCGTCCCTGACCAAGACCCTGCGGGAGCACGGCGCCATGGAGCTTCACCGTCTCACCTGGGACGAGGCCGCACGCCGCTGCGTCGAGTCGTACAAGGTCGGCATCGCGGCCAAGTCCGGGGCTGCCCCGGCCTGACGCTACTCCCGGCCCGTGAGCGCCCCGGGCGGCGTGACCTTCGTGTACGGCATCGCGAAGATGCCCCGAACCGGACGCACCGGTCCGCTCCCCGTCCGCAGTTCGCAGCGGGACGCCCCGTCCTTCGTCGTGATGGTGATGGTCACCCCGTCGTCGTTGGGGTAGTTCGGGTCGTAGATTCGGAGGACAGTGGCGTCGGGTGTCGTGGTCGAGGCATATGCCAGCACCTGGTGGTTGTCCCAGAGCTCACCCGCGCGAGAGTTGGGCGCTGCGCCGTTCCGCGAGTACTTCACGTACACGAGCCCGACGGGCACCAGCCCCTTGTCGCGAAGCCTCCCGGTGATGATCGGGAGCTCGGCGGTCGTCAGGGACGCGGTGCTCTGCCCCTCCTCCGCGGTGTCAGGAAGGTTCATCCACTGCCAGAACTTCAGGACCATCAGCAGTTCGTCGCCCAGAGAGTCCATCTGCCGCGCGTGCAGGTACTCGTACAGTGGAGTGCCCTGCACCGGCGGCGTGTCTGCGCTCGGACGAGTCAGGCCGGCCCAGTAGAAGTCCGCGGCGGCCGCCGACATCCCGCCACACAGCCCGAACCGGTCCGGCAACTTCGCGTCGGCGAGCGCGGCGCGGAAGATTGCGGCGACGGCGGAGTTCCTGTCGCGAAGCGACGCGGGCAGTGGCACGCCCCGGAAGCGGTTCGGGAACTTGAAGCCGTGCACAGATGGCCGGAACGCCGGCGCATGGACGGGCGCCGACGCCGGCGGGGGTAGAGGTGCCGCGGGCGGCTGCGCCTGACCGACGATTCCCACGAGGGCCAGAGTGACAAGCGGACGGAACATGCCCCCAGTGTACCGCGCGTCGCTAGACTGCCCCGCATGCAGGACGCCGATGCACGCGCGGGCTCGCTGAGACTGCTGGGGCGAGCGGCGGTGAACTCGCTGTGTGCGCTCCATCCGGCGCTGGCGGAGCGACGGGTCAGCGAGGCCGTGAGCCGCGGCGTGCCCGCCCGGTTGAGGCGACTGCGCATCCCGGGGTTTCAGTACGCGCTGGTTGTTGGAGACCGGCCGGTGGTGAGCGCCGCGCTGGGTGTGGCGCACGGGAGCACGGGCGAGGCGATGACGGTGGCGAGCCGTTTCCGCGTGGCGTCGCTCTCCAAGCCCGTAGCGGCGCTCGTGCTGCTGCAGGCCGCGGCGCGCGGCGAGTTGGACGCTGATGCGACGATCGAGCCCTACGTGCCGGAGTGGGACTGGAGCGGTGCGCGCAGGCCCGTGACCGTGAGGCGACTGCTGAGGCACGACGCCGGGCTGCCAACGCTCCATCCGACGCACGTGCGGGACGACGAGCCCGCGGTGCTGAAGATGGAGGGGGTGCCCGGCGTCGGAGGGACGCGGGGGTACAGCGGACTGAACTACGTTGCGGCGCAGCTCGCCGCGGAGCGCATGACCGGCGTGACGTTTGAGCAGATGGCGGCGCGGCACGTGTTCGAGCCACTCGGGATGGAGGGGACGGGGTTCGGCGGTGCGTCGCGCGAGGGGACGGTCGGGTTCCACGACGAAGTCGGGCGGGAGTTGCCCCGGATGTGGTCGCCGGCACTGGCGGGCTCGGGGCTGGTTGCGACGGCGGCGCAGATCGCGACGATCCTCCGCGAGGCCATGCGGGCGATGCGGGGACTTGGGTCGGTGATTGCGCGAGAGGCGGCGTGCGAGGTTCTCGTGCCGCGGGATGGAGCGCCGTTCGCGTGCGGCCTGGCGGTCGCGGAGTCGCCGGATGTGCGGACGCACGGCGGGGTGAGGCCGGGCTACCGGGGCTTCATCATTGTGGACCTTCGTGTCCGCGTGGGATGCGTGCTGCTCGCCAACGGGGAGTACGGGGGCGAGGTGAACCGGCCGGTCTCGGGGCTGGTGGCGGACCTGGCGGCGCGGCTGCGGGCTTGACCCCGGCAAAACGCGTGTATAAAACAAACGTTTGAATGACGCCCTCACGCGAACCAACCCGGGATGACGCGACGGCACGGCGGCTGCTCGAGGCGGCGGGGCCGGTGTTCGCGGAGCGCGGGTATCGCGACGCGACGGTGCGCGAGATCTGCGCCGCGGCGGGGGCGAACATCGCGGCGGTGAGCTACTACTTCGGCGACAAGTTCGGGCTGTACCGTGCGGTGCTGAGGGTCGCGCACGACGAGTCGCGGCGGCGGCACATGAGCGGGGTCCCGGGGGATGCGCCGCCCGAGGCGCAGCTTCGGGCGTGGGTCGGGGGTTTCCTCCGCAAACTGCTGGATCCGGAGCGGCCCCAGTGGCTCCCGCGGCTGATGATGCGCGAGATGGTGGAGCCGACGCCCGCGCTCGACGAGGTGATCGAGGAGTCGATCCGGCCTCAGTTCGATCAACTGGCGGGGATCATCGCGGCGCTGACGGGCCGGCGGAGGGCCAGCCGCTGGGTGCGCGAGGAGGCGGTCGCGGTGGTGGGACAGTGCCTCATCTTCCGTCACTGCCCGGTGGTGCTGGACCGGATGCTCGGGGTCAAGGTGCTGTCGGCGGGGCGGATCGAGGAACTGGCGGACGCGGTGAGCGAGCGGGTGCTGCGCGGCCTGGAGAAGGAGCGGCGGGGCCCGGGTCGTGTGGCCGGTCGCGGCGCGCGGGGAAGGGGGGTGAGGCCATGATCCGGCTGGCGCTGCGGATGCTGCTGGGCGACACGGCGAAGTTCTTCGGGATTCTCATGGGCGTCACGCTCGCGTCGCTGGTGATCACGCAGCAGGGGTCGATCTTCGTGGGGATCATGTCGCGGACGTTCGCGGTGATCTCGGACATGGGCGCGCCGGACATCTGGGTGATGGATCCGAAGGTGCAGTACATCGACGACGTGAAGCCTCTGCAGGACACGGAACTGTTCCGGGTGCGGGGCGTGGAGGGCGTGGCGTGGGCGGCGCCGCTGTACAAGGGGTTGACGCGCGCGAGGCTGGGCGACGGCACCTTCCAGAACTGCGTGATCCTCGGGCTCGAGGACTCGACGCTCACCGGCGGTCCGCCCCGGATGCTCGAGGGGAGCGTCGCTGACCTGAGGCGTGCGGACGCGGTGATCGTGGACCGCATCGGCGCGACGACGCGGTTTGCGAGGCGCGGGCCCGATGGCGGCGTGGTGCCTCTGAAGGTGGGCGACGAGATGGAACTGAACGATCGGCGGGCGGTGGTGGTGGGGATCTCGGAGAACACGAGGTCGTTCCAGAGCCAGCCCCTGATCTACACGACCTACTCGCGTGCGACGGCGTTCGTCCCCAAGGAGCGCAAGCTCCTGAGCTTTGTCCTGGTGACGGCGGGAGAGGGCGTGGACCCGGCGGCGCTCTGCCGACGAATCTCGAAGGAGACCGGGCTGGCGGCCTACACCCGCGAGGAGTTCAAGGGGAAGACGGTGCGGTACTTCCTGGAGAACACGGGAATCCCCATCAACTTCGGGATCGCGGTGGGGCTGGGGTTCTTCGTGGGGACCGCGATCACCGGGTTCATGTTCTTCAACTTCACGATCGACAACTTGAGATACTTCGGGACGCTGAAGGCGATGGGCGCGGAGGACGGGCGGCTGCTCACCATGGTGGTGGTACAGGCCGTGTGGGTGGCGCTGGTGGGGTACGGTCTGGGGGTGGGGCTGGCGGCGATGATGGGTCATCTGGCGGAGGGGAGCCCGCTGGCGTTCCGCATGCCGTGGCAGTTGCTGGTGGTGTCGGGGCTGGCGACGCTGATCATCAGCCTGATGGCGGCGGTCGTGAGCATGCACAAGGTGCTGTCGCTCGAGCCGGCGGTGGTTTTCAAGGGATGACGCATGAGCACGATCACGGACAAGCCGGCGGTGTGGTGCAAGGGGGTCGTCAAGACCTACGGCAAGGGGGACTCCGCGGTGCGTGCGCTCCGCGGGGTGGACCTGGAGGTGCACCGGGGCGAGCTCATGATGCTGGTGGGCCCCTCGGGCTGCGGGAAGACGACGCTGATCTCGGTGATCGCGGGGGTGCTTGACCGGGACGGGGGCGAGTGCAGCGTGCTCGGGGAGGACTACCGCGCACTCGGGCCGGCGGGCACGACCAGGTTCCGGGCAAAGAACGTGGGGTTCGTGTTCCAGGCGTTCAACCTGATCCCGACCCTGACGATCGCGGACAACGTGAGCGTGCCCCTGCTCATCAACGGGGTGCGGCGGCACGAAGCGCACCGCGCCGCATGCGAGATGCTGGAGCGGGTGGGGCTCGGGAACCGGACAGGAGAGCTGCCCAACCGGCTTTCGGGCGGGCAGCAGCAACGGGTGGCGATCGCGCGGGCTCTGGTGCACCAGCCGCGGCTGCTGGTCTGCGACGAGCCCACCAGCGCCCTGGACCACGCGACGGGCGGGAAGGTGATGGAGTTGCTGGTGGGGGTGGCGAAGCAGGGGGACCTGTCGCTGGTGGTGGTGACGCACGACGCGCGGATCTTCGAGTTCGCGGATCGGATTGCGGAGATGGACGACGGGAGGATCGTGAGGCTGTCGCGGGGGCAGTCGCACACGCACGCTGAGGCGGCGGCTCAGCAAGGAGCGAAGTAGCCATGATTCGTGCCTACCTGATCCCGGCGTTGGCGATCGCGGGGCTGATCTTCGCGCTGGTGACGGTGGTGAAGGGGAGCAAGCCCCCGGCCGCGACGCCGCCGGCGATCCAACCTCCGACGGCGCCCTTCGAGCGGTTCGTCGCGGGCGCGGGGCTGGTGGAGACAAGCACGCAGAACATCCTGATCGGGTCGCCGGTGGGCGCGCTGGTGGCGAAGGTCTCCGCAAAGGTGGGGCAGAGCGTCGAGGCCGGCGACGAGCTCTTCACGCTCGACACGCGGGAGCTGGCGGCGAGGCTGACGGAGAGCGAGGCGGCGCTGGGCGTGGCGGAATCGCAGCTCGCGCGGCTGGAGGCCGGGACGCGCCCGGAGTTGATCCCGCCCCAGCGGGCGCGGGTGGCGCAGGCGGAGGCGGAGGTGGCCGCCTCGGAATCGGAAACGGCGGACCTGTCGGTGTGGTTGAAGGACGCCGAGAGCCAGCTCGCGCGCGCGGAGAGCGCCGACGTGAAGGGCGCCGTGAGCCCGGAGGAACTGGACCGTCGGAAGGCGGTGGTGGGGTCGTACCGCGCCCGCGTCGGTGTGGCGGGGGCGAAGACAACGGTGGCGAGCCGAAAGCTGGACGAGGCGCGGGGGCAGTTGGACCTTCTCCTCGCGGGTTCATGGAAGCCGGACGTGGAAGTTGCACGGTCGCAGGTGGCGCAGGCACGGGCCGCGGTTGAAGCAGCGAGGATCGAGATCGACCGGCGCACGGTGCGAGCGCCGGTGAAGGGGCGGGTGCTCCAGGTGAATGTCAGGCCGGGAGAGTTTGCGCCCGCGGGCGTCCTGGCGACGCCGCTGATGGTGGTGGGGGGCGTGGACCCGCTGCACGTGCGTGTGGACGTGGACGAGCACGAGGCGTGGCGCGTGAGGGAGGGGGCGCCGGCGGTGGCGTTTGCGAGGGGAAATCAGGCGATCCGGGCGGAGCTTACGTTCGTTCGGTTCGAGCCCTTGATCGTGCCGAAGCGGTCGCTCACCGGAGACAGCACGGAGCGGGTGGACACGCGGGTGCTGCAGGTCATCTACCGTTTCGACCCCGCGGGCGCGGCGCTGTTCGTGGGGCAGCAGGTGGATGTGTTCATCCGTGCGGAGGAGGGGCCCGTGAAGACGCTCGGGTTGGGCACGGCGAAGGAGGGCGGTACATGAGGGTGGAGCGGAAGATGAGGCCGGTCGTCGGGATGGCCTGTGCCCTCGCGTTCGGGATGCTGCCCATCGGGTGCACGGTTGGGCCGGAGCACCGGACGCCCGAGTTGGAGGGGCCGCAGCGGTTCCGCGGGGTGAACGGGGGGATGACAAGCCGGCCCGTGGAGGGCGAGGCCGGGCCCGGTGCGATGGCGGAGTGGTGGGAGACGATGCACGATCCGCTGCTCACCTCGCTGGTGGAGCGGGCGTTGGACGGGAGCCTGGACCGCAAGGTGGCGCTGGAGCGGGTACGAGAGGCGCGGGCGCTGCGTGGCGTGGCGGCGGGGGCGAGGCTGCCGGCGGTGGACGCGTCGGCGTCGGCCACGCGCAGCCGCGGATCGCAGACGGTGGGCAACCCCGCGGCGGACTCGGATGGGTCGAGCCTGTACAGCGTGGGGCTGGACGCGAGTTGGGAACTGGACGTATTCGGCGGGCTGCGTCGCGGGGTGGAGGCGGCGGACGCCGACCTGGGCGCGGCGGTGGAATCCGAGCGGCTGGTGCGCGTGACGCTGGCGGCGGAGGTGGCGCGGACGTACTGCGAGTATCGGGGTTTGCAGGCGCGGGCAGCGCTGGCCCGGCGGACGATCGAGTCGCAGAGGTCCACGCTGGATGTGGCGGCGAGCCGGTCAAAGGCGGGGCTCTGGGCGGAGATCGAGGCCGAGCAGGCGCGCGCGCAGCTCGCGACGCGAGAGAGCCAGTTGCCGCCCCTCATCGCGGCGCAGCAGCAGGCGGCGTACAGGCTGGCGTTGCTGATGGGCAAGGAGCCGGGCGCACTCGTGGAGGAACTCGCCGCGGAGGCGGATGTCCCTGTGCCTCCTTCGGAGG
This sequence comes from Leptolyngbya sp. PLA1, assembly GCA_021405315.1. GTDB lineage: Bacteria > Planctomycetota > Phycisphaerae > Phycisphaerales > UBA1924 > RI-211. The sequence goes on along the minus strand of QWIH01000038.1, from coordinate 20,918 downwards.
TGCCCGTGGGGCTGCCGGCGGATCTCCTCAGGCGGAGGCCGGATATCCGAAGGGCGGAAAGGCAACTCGCGGCGGCGACGGCACGGACGGGCGTGGCGACGGCAGAGCTGTACCCGAAGTTCTATCTGACGGGCGCCGCGGGGTTGTCGAGCGGGGAGTTGGCGAGCCTGCCGGACTCGGAGAGCGGGGTGTGGAGCATCGGGCCCACCATGCGTTGGAAGGTCTTCCAGGGCGGGCGTATCCGCGCGAACATCGAGGCGGCGGACGCGAGGCAGCGAGCGGCACTCCTGGTGTTTGAGCAGAGCTGGCTGGCGGCGCTGGAAGACGTGGAGTCGACGCTGACGGCGTTTGTGCAGGAGCAGAGCCGGCGGGAGCGTCTGACGGCAGCGGTGGAGGCGAACCGGCGCGCGGTGGATCTGGCGGACAGCCGCTGGAGGAACGGCATCGGGGACTTTCTCACGGTGCTGGTGAACCAGCGTCAACTCTTCGACAGCGAGGACCAGCTCGTGCAGAGCCACACCGCGGTCTCGACGGCGCTGGCGAGGCTGTACAAGGCGCTGGGAGGCGGGTGGGAGGACGTGGCCGTCGGGAATCAGGCCGCGGGTGGGGCGTAGCGTGCCGGGGTGCAGATCGCGCGGAGCGCGTACGCCGAGACGATGAAGTAGAGCGGGAGCAGCGGATCGCTGTAGCGGGTTTCGCCGCAGAGAAAGAGCCACGAGAAGGCGAGCGCGTTGGCGGCGAAGGCCGCCGCGGCGGCGGTGATGAGCCAGTCTCTCCGGTCGAGCGAGATGACGCTCCCGATCAGGAAGAGGAAGCCCATCGCGGGCCAGAGCGGGCGTGCGAGAGCGTCCGCCCTGGCGAACGCGCGAGCGTTCGGGCTGGTGGTGACGAACGAGATGTCGCGGATGGTGCGGCCCGCGATGACGTCCAGCGTGGGAAGGTGCAGACCCTCGGGCCTCCAGCGCGCATCGCGGCCCCAGGAGGTGGGCGTGGTGGTGGAGTAAAGGACGCCTTTGAGCGGCCGGTGGTAGTAGTCGTTGTTGCGGAACTGCGGCTGCGCGGGGTGGGAGAAGATGTGCAGGTGACTGAGCATCGCGTGGAGAGCGAGCAGGGCGCTCTCCGGGCCGGCGCGCTGGCGGCTTTCAGTGACGGCGAGCGAGGCGCGCCGGTCGCGTGCGACCCAGGGGTGAAGGGACGAGGCGAGCCGCGGGGAGGTGTCGAGCTGGTCGAGGTAGTCGAACTCGTGGTTGCCCTGTGCGCGGCGTAGGCATGCGAGAAGCCAACCCTCCCGGCTGTAGAGGGCGGTCTGGTTGAGGTCGTGCAGGCCGGCGTGCCATGCGAAGATGAGGCGTGCATAGCCGCGGCCGATGATGATGGCGGGTTCGCCGAAGACGGCGCGATTGCGAAGCACCCAAGGGGAGAGGCAGGCGAGCGTGGCTGCGAGGGCGAGCGAGGCGCAGAGTGAGGCCGTGCCCGTGCCGGCGTGCGTGCGGAGGCCAAGCCAGAGCGCCGGGAGGAGCAGCAACAGGACGGGAAGGGTGTTGGCGCGGGTGAGGATGGCGAGCGCCGCGACGAGCCCGAGCGAGAACGAGAGGAGAAGGCGCGCTCGCGGGGCCGAAGTGGGGAGGATCGAGGCGATCCACCACGCGAGTGAGACCAGAAAGAGGGTGGGGGTTTCGGTGATGAGGTGTCGCTCCCAGGCGAGGAGCGCGGGATGCAGGCCGACGAGGAGCATGGCGAGGATGCTCCAGCGAGGGCCCGCGAAGGGGAGCACCGTGCGGTATGCGAGCCAGGCGGCGGCAACGCCCATCGCGGCCTGGACCCAGCCGAACAGCTCTTCGGGGTGCCCTCCCATCACGGTGAACGGTGCGAGGATGATCGACAGGCCCGGGAGTCGCCAAGCGTTGAAGTGGGCGAACGAGCCGGTGTCGATCAGGCGCTGGGCGTTATGGGCATAGTCGACGGCGTCGGGCAGAAAGAGCATCGGGGCCCACGACGCGAGCCAGAGGTGTGCGGCGGCGACAAGCAGGAACGCGAGGCGGGTTGGCCAGGGTCCCGGATCCGGGAGGTGCGCTGAAGGCATGCGAGCGTGGAGGCGTGCGTGTGCGCCGCGGAGGAGGGTGAAGGCGAGGGAAGCGAAGGCGGCGGCCCCGAGCAGGGTGGCGAACAGCAGGAGAATGCCGAGAGCGTCGTGGAGGAGCGAGGGAGGCGGGAGGTCCCATCGAGCACTGCCGGAGGGCTCGCGGCATCGGACGCGGGCGCGCGGGGCGACTTCGAGCTCGCCGCCGGAGACTTCGAGGGGTCCGCGGAGGGTGCTGGTCGAGAGCGTGACTCCGAGGAGTCGGGTGCGGAGGGTGGCCGGCGTGGTCTCGAAGGATGTGGAGTCGACGACATCAGCGAGGCCGTGCCACCTGAGGAAGAGTGAGCCCGACGCGTCGACGGGGAGGCGTTGGGAGATGATGTGCGGCACGGGCGGGAAGGGCGCACGTGGAAAAACCGTGAGAGGTTGCCACGGTCCGGGCGAGGCGCAGGACAGAGCAGTGGGGGCGCCGTCGCGGATGATCTCGATATGACCCCCGGAGGCGGTGCGCTCGGAGTCGATGACGAGCGGAGCGTTGGAAGCCTCGGGCGGGAGTGGGATGCGGAGAGAGCCGGGCAAGGAGCCGGAGAAGATGATGCCGCTGGTGGGGGCTCCGGCGGACCAGGCGCCTGAGAGGGACCAGCCGGTGGGTTCGCCGTTGAGCGTGCGGGCGAGCTCTCGCTTGAGGTCATCGCGCGAGAGGGACCAGTTCCCGGCGGAGAGGCCGTAGATGTGGAACTGCATCGCGCCGATGCCCGAGTCGCGGCGACCCGAGGGGCGAAACTCGATCCACGAGGGCCCGGAGGGGGCTGGGGAGAGCCAGATGCCATGGTCGCCGCGGGGCGTGGACCACTCGAGAGACGCGTCGCCGGGGAGGCCCGACACAGGGATGAACCGGAGGGACAGTTCGCGGGTGAGGAGGGCGTGCCGGAGGATGGGCCAGAGCGAAAGCGAGGCAATCGCGGGGAGGAGGAGGAGGAGGAGGACAAGGCGGCGGGAGCGGGGCGTCATGGAGCAGCTCCGCCTCTGGGGGCGTCGGCGAGGAGGTCGGCGAGGCTGGTGGCGGCGTCGCGCGGGGTGATCCCGAGGCGGCGAAGGCTCTCGACGGGGTCGGTGAGCCGCATGCTGCGCAGCCCCAGGAGGTTGTCGGAAGACACGGGGAGGCGCAGGCGGAGTGACTCCGCAAGACGGAGGGCGGCGATCGCGGGACCGAAGGGGAGCGGGACGATGCGGAGTGGGCGCCGCTCCAGTCGCGCGGTGAGCAGGAAGAGGTCACGGATGGTGAGGCCGGTGGGCTCGCAGACGGTGAGGGTGCCGGTGAGGTCGAGCTCGAGTGCGCGTTGAAAGGCGAGGGTGAGATCGTCGAGGTGGATGGTCTGGATGATCTGGCGGCCGCCGCCGAAGAGGGGTGCGAGACCGGTGGTGCTGATGGTGCGTCGCATCCGTGCGAACAGGCCGGCCTCCTTGGAAAGGATGAGCCCGGGGCGGATGATGAGGTCTCGCTCGGGGTCAAGGGTGTGCTCGACGGCGAGCTTGGACTGTCCGTAGAACCCCTGTGCCGCATCGTGCGCGGAAACGCTGGAGACGAAGACGAAGCGGGCTTTGGCGCGGCGTGCGAGATGCAGGACGCGGGCGGAGCCATCGAGGTTGGTTCGGCGGTCTTCTTCGCGGCCGCGGGAGCGCATGGAGTAGGCGGCGTGGATGACAGCGTGCGCGCCCTCGAACGCGGACTCGTCGATGGAGCCGGGGAGGTCGCAGGCGTGGTGGGTGGAGCCTCGTGGGAGGGAGGCGGGGCGTGCACGAGAGAGAGCACGCACGCGCCAGCCGGAGGCGGCGAGGCGGGCGCAGAGGGCGGAGCCCAGGAGTCCGGAAGCGCCCGTGATGGCGATGATGCCGGGGTTCATGCGAGGGAGGAGGCGAGGAGGGCGCCGATTCGATGGGCGTTTGCCATCATGGTGAACGTGACGCCACGGGCGGGGAGGCGGGGGAAGACGGAGCTGTCGGCGGCAAAGACGCCGGGGAGGGCGGCGAGCGAGCCGTCCGGGCTGGTGTTGAGGCTGCCGGGGCGGGCTGACATGGAAAGGGTGGCCGCGTAGTGGATGCTGGCGCCGTGGCCAAGATGCACGCGCCTGAGCGGGAGACAGGACAGGGAACGGAAGAGGGCTCTGGCACGCCGTTCGGCGGCGAGTTGGTCGGCATCCTCGCGGGGAGAGGTGCGGTACCGGACGTGGAGGAGATCGGAGCCGGCCTGCTCGCGGAGTTCGCAGAGCTTGTCTGGAGAAGGGTGGTCCTCGTGGTGCATGCCGACGAGGGAGAGGAAGGGGAGGAGCGAACGGAGGACGGACTTCCCTTCCGGAAATGCGAGGGGCTGCTCGCGTAGGAGCTTGAAGGTGAGGAGGGATCGGTACGAGTAGACCTGGAGTTGCATCTCAGGGCCGCCCTCGGGCGGGGTGAAGAACCCGGTGAGCTGGGTGAGGCTGTGGCGGTGTTCGTGCTGGGGGGCGCCGAGGGCGGGGAAGTTGAGGAGCGCGTGGTAGGTGGACGTATTGCTGACGAGGGGGACCGGGGTGGCGAAGGCGCCCAGGGAGCGGAGCGCGATGCGGGCGGAGCCCAGCGCGCCCGCGGCGAGCACCACTCGCCGTGCGCGGGTGTCCTCCGAGGTGTTGTCCGAGAGACGGCGGAGCGAGATCCGGACGCCCGACGCGTCCGGGTGGAGGGCGCGGACCAGGACCCCGGGGACGTACTCGAAGTTGGGGAGGGCGAGGAGCTCGCGCAGCGTGAAGCGGGGGCGGTACACGGCGTCGCCGTGGTCGCACCAGAAGTCGAGGTCCAGGTGGGGGTGAGGCCCCCGGCCCCGGTGCACGCGGGAGCAGACGGCGAGGCGAGCACGGCCAAGGCGAAGACCCCGGCGGTGGAGGTCGGTGCGGTGCGCGTGGTACCGGGCGAGGAGCGCGGTGGAGGCGGGGTCCGTGTCGAGCGGGGGCATCATCCCAGGCGGGTCGTGCATGATGGCGGAGAGGTCGTCCCCGGGCTCTCCGCAGACTCCGATGAGCTCCGCGATGGCGTCGTAGTGCGGGAGGAGGTCCGACAGGGAGATGGGCAGGCCACGGAAGTCCTGCTCGCTCCAGGGGGAGATCGCGGCGCCCCACGCGGCGGCCAGCCCACCCAGGGCGACGGACTCGAGGCCGACGAAGCCGTCGTCCGTCCGGGGAAGGAGCGTGGCGGCGTCGCGCGTGACGAATCGCCGGGGCGGGGTGACCTGGGAACCCACGCGAGCGGAGCCGAGGGGGATTCCCTCGTAGGAGTCGCCCAGAAAATAGCGGTGCTGGTGGGGGTCGGTGCGGCGGATGCGGGCCCAGTCGGTCATGGGGACCAGCGGCCCGTCGTGGGGCGCATCCACGCCGACATCAAGGATGCGCACGGAGCGACCTGCACTGGCGAGTGCCCACGCGGCGGCGACCGCGCTGGCGCCCGATCCGATGATGGCGACGTCGGGAGCGGTCATGCGGGGCGATCCCTGCGCCCGCCCAGGAGGAAGTAGAGCGGAAGTCCGACGACGAGCTTGAGCGCGGCGGTGGTGCCCGCGGCGAGGAGCGAGAGCAGAAGAGTGGCACGAGGCATGGGGCGGGGAAGATACTCGTGCGCGCACTGCGGAAGGGTTTCAGTGACGGCGGCCGCGACGAGGAGGCGTGCGCGGAGGGGGGAGGACGGTGCGACAACGCCGCAGGCGGCGTCGAGGAGCGGGAGCATGAGCGGGCGGCGAACGGCGGCAGCACCGATGGGGTCGTGCAGAGGCTTCGAGTCGAGGCGGGCGCGAACCGCGGCGGCGTAACGCGACGCGGCGTCGTCGGGCGGCGTGCGGCCCAGAACGTAGCGGGTGAGGAGGCGACCTTCGGCGATGAGCTGGTCTGGGGCGTCGGGCATCCGCACGGAGTCTATCGCCGGGGGCCCTGACAGACCCCGTGAAGGCGCGTGGTGACACGTCGGCGGGGGGTTGGTACGCTCTGCGGTTCCGCGGCGGGCGCGGAGACGGGAGCAGCATGGCCATCGAGAACCTGACGGAAGAGCAGATTCGTACCTGGACGCCGGAGCAGAAGGACCGGTGGTGGCTCGCGAACGTCTTCCGCGGGGACATGGCGCAGCTCACCTGGCGGTCGGCGGCGGTGGGGTTCATCCTGGGCGGGGCGCTCTCGGCGACCAACCTGTACGTGGGGGCCAAGACGGGCTGGACGCTGGGGGTGGGGCTGACAAGCGTGATCCTCGCCTTCGCCATGTTCAAGGTGCTCTCGAAGATGGGCGCCAAGGACATGACCATCCTGGAGAACAACGCGACGCAGAGCATCGCGACGGCGGCCGGCTACATGACCGGCCCCCTGATCTCGGGCATGGCGGCGTTCATGTGGATCAACAACGCCAAGATGCACTGGTTCCACATGATGGCCTTCAACGTGGTGCTCTCGATCCTCGGGGTGCTGGTGGCGTTCCCCATGAAGAGACGGTTCATCAACAACGAGCAGCAGCCCTTCCCCGAGGGGCGGGCGTGCGGCGTGGTGCTCGACACGCTCTACACGTCGGCGGCGGCGGTGGGGCTCTTCAAGGCCAAGGCGCTGGCGATCGCGGCCGGAGCGGCGGGGTTCATCACCTTCGTGAGCGGGGCGGCGTACATGAGCCTGATCCAGGAGAAGCTCCTGCGCCTGAAGCACGCCTGGCACCTGCCCCACGACATGACCGGGGTGTGGGACTGGCTGCGGGCCAGGGGCATGGAGCCGGCGATCAAGGGGACCACGTTTCAGCAGATGGGGCTGACCCCGGGGCTGGACCTGGCGATGATCGGCGCGGGCGGGCTGATGGGCATCCGGGCGGCGTCGAGCATGATGATCGGCATGGCGATCAACTTCCTGATCGTCGTGCCGTGGATGATCTCGATCGGGGAGATTCTGCCCAGAACCAACGCGCAAACGGGCGCGGTGCTGCTGGACGCGAACGGGCTGCCGGTCTTCGGGCGGGCGTGGATCCTGAACAGTTGGGCGCTGTGGTGGGGCATCAGCATCATGGTGGTGGCGTCGATGGTGTCCCTGTTCGCGAAGCCAAAGGTGTTCGTGGAGGCATTCGCGGGGCTGTTCGGGAAGAAGGGTGAGAAGAAGGAAGACCCGGTGGGGCACATCGAGCTGCCGCTCTGGGTGTCGTGGGTGGGCGTGCCTGTGGTCGGGGCGGTGGGCGTCTGGATGGCGCACGTGTGGTTCGGCGTGGAGATCCTGCACGGAGCCCTGGCGATTCCGCTGATCATCGTGCTCACGCTCATCGCGGCGAGCAGCACGGCGCTCACGGGGATCACGCCCACGGGCTCGCTCAGCAAGATCCCCCAGTTCCTGTTCGGATGGGCGGCGCCAAAGCACCCGGCGACCAACCTCATGGCGGGGGTGATGTGCGTCGAGGTCGCGAGCAACGCGAGCAACCTGCTGATGGACATCAAGCCCGGCTACATGCTGGGGGCGAAGCCCAGGCAGCAGGCCGTCGGGCACATCATCGGCATCTTCTCCGGCGCGATCGCGAGCACGGTCCTCTTCTTCCCGCTGTTCACGACGGGGTATGACCCGGCGGTGGCGGCGGTGGACCCCGGGCACATGCAGGCCGTGATGGCCCCCGAGGGCGGCCAGTTCGGCTTCCCTTCCGCGCTGCAGTGGAAGGGTGTCTCGGACCTGGTGACGAGCCTGTTCGGCGGTGAGACGGCGGCGAGCCTGCTGAAGCCGTCGATCGTGACGTCGATGTGGATTGCTGCGGTTGTGGGCCTGGTGATGGAAGTGCTGAGGCTGGCGACCAAGAACAAGTTCCCGATCAGTCCGCTGGCGATCGGGCTGGGTGTGGTGGTGCCGCCGGATTCGACGATCTGCATGTTCGCGGGCGCGCTCTTCTTCACGATCGCCCACGCGGTGTACAAGGATCGCAAGGAGAGCACGGGCCACAGGCTGTGGGTGGCGACGCAGGAGCCGATCTGCGCGGGCATTATCGCGGGGGCGGCGCTGGTGGGGATCGGCGACGTGCTGGTGAGGGTGTTCGTGCTGCCCCGACTGTGAGCCGTCACGCCCCGAACAGCACCTTGAAGTAGAGGACGACCTGTGCGTCAGGGCTGGAGGCTCGGGCCTCCTCGAACCGAGCACCCGAGGCGGACCAGCGGTTGATGACCGCGTCGAGGAGCGGGCCGTCAACATCGGGGTAGCCGCTGCCACCATCGAGAACTTCGGCTTTGGCCACGCGGCCTGTCGGGGCGAAGGTGACGCGGAGGCGGGTGTCCTTGGGGCGTGCGGACATGAGGGTGGTGAGGCTCCAGCGGGGCTTGGAGGTCTTGACCTCGATGCCGCGGCCCGCGAGGACCTTGCCCCATTTGACTTGGAGCGGCTTGCGGATGGAGCCCGCTTCGGATTCGTCGTTGGCGAGTTCGCCGGGGTCGGCGCGGGTGCCCCCTGGGCCGGACGCGCCTTCGGCGGGGGACTGCGGTTCATTTCCCGGAGTCATGGCCGGCGCTTGGGCTGGAACCGGGCCGGCGTCGCTCGGGGGGGGACTTTCCGGCAGAGCGACCGGTTTGGTGGGGGGCGGCGTCGGCGCCGAGGCCTCGGGCACCGGGGCGATGGTGGTCGGCGTCGTCGTGGGCTCGGGGCGCGCCGTGTCAGGCGCGGGCTCGGGTGCCGGCGGCAGAGTGTCTCCCGCGGGGGTGAGAGTTGCTGCGGGCGTGGGAGGCTCCTGTTGTGCCGGGGATGGAGGAGTGTCCGCCGTCGCGGATGACACCGTCGGGCGAACCTCGCTCGGCGCGGGGTCTGGCGCGGATTCGGCTGAAGCGGCGTCTGGTGCGGGTGGGGTAGGGGCTGGTGCAGAAGTGGATGATGGCGGGGGAGTGTGCGGCTGTGGCGGCGTGGTCGGTGGCTGTGGCACAGCGTCCTCGCCGCCTGATCCCGCACCCGGCGCACCCGGCTGGGGAGAGAGCGCGGACTGATCGACGCCGACCTGGCGGGCCTGGTGCTCGGTGGCCTCGGCGAAGCCCTTCCACGCGGGATCGAGCGACGCGGACTCGTCGATGCCGGCCCGGAGGGGGAGCGTGTCCGGGACCGTCGGGGCGATCGGAGGGGGCGGCTCCGGAAGCGGAGCGGGTGGAGGCGAGTCGGGCGTGACTGGCTCAGGGAGGGGCGTGGTCTCGCGGGTCGGGACCGCCGGGATTGGGGGCAGGACCTGGGCGAAGCGAACGAGCGTGGAGTCTGCGTTTGGGAGGCGGTCAGAGGGGCTGCTGAACGACCGCACGGTGAGTACGACGACGCCGGAGTGGAGGGCAATGCTGAGCCCGGCGGCGACGATCAGGCGTTGGCCGTGCGTGGACAGCCTCATGGCTGACAGGAGTTTAGGGGTGCATCCGGGATGGGGGCGCGTGGATGTGTCGGGAGGCCAAGGATTGGTCATGAAGCGATTCGCAATGGCGGCACTGGCGATTTGGCTGTGGGGCGGCGTGGCGGCGGGGCAGGAAAAGCCCGCGGCCCCGACGGTGGTGCAGGCAAAGGACTACCTGCAGATCGGGGACCCGGCGCCGGCGTTGAAAGTGGCGTCATGGGAAAAGGGCAGCCCGGTCGAGAAGCTGGAGCCCGGCAAGGTGCACGTGCTGCTCTTCTTCGCCACGCACTCGAAGTGGTCGCTGGAGGCTCTGGAGAAGCTCGCCACGGTGCAGCGCGAGCACGCGGGCGCCGTGTGCATGGCGATCAGCCTGTGGGAGAGGGCGGTGCCCGTCGCGGGCGGTGACTTTGCGGCGCGGGTGCGCGAGTACGCGAGCGCGCACGGCGCGGACTGGGGCTTTCCCGTCGCGTACGACGGCGACTTCGGGGAGATGAACAAGAACTGGATGCACGCCGCGGACCGACGCTGGGTGCCGACGGTCTTCGTGGTGGATGCGAAGGGGGTGATCGCGTGGATCGGGCACCCGATGGACGAACGGTCGAGCCTGGCGGAGGTGGTGTCGAAGGTGGAAGCAGGAACGTGGGATGCGAAGGCCGCGGCGGAGCAGGCGAGGCTGGATGCCGAGCGGCGCACACGGCTCAGGCAGGAGGCGGCGAAGTGGAGCCTGGCGAGGCGGGCCGGCGACTGGGAGGAGATGCTGAAGAGGTGGGACTCGCTGGCCGCGGAGAGCGAGGACGCAGCGTCGGAACACCTCGCGGAGACGTTCGAGTGCGTGTTCATCGAGGAGAAGCAGTTTGAGGCGGGGTATCAGTGGCTGGCGCGGGCGGCGGAGGGCCCGATGGGAAAGAGTTCGCAGATGCTGAACAGCGCCGCGTGGTTCATCGCGGACCGGGAGAACCTTGAGAAGCGCGACCTCGTGCTCGCGATGAAGCTCGCCATGCGGGCGAGCGAGCTGACGGGGCAGAAGGACGCCGCGATCGAGGACACCGTGGCGCGGGTGCACTTCGAGCAGGGGGATGTCGATAAGGCGATCGAGGTGCAGAGGCGGGCGGTAGCCTTGGCGAAGGCCGACGAAGGCAGGCGGGGGCAGTTCGAGGCGACGCTGAAGCGCTATGAGGAGAAGAAGTCGGGGAAATAGGGGTTGCCGACCGGAGGTGGCGCGTCGTGACGGGGCACGAGCGGCGGACGATCTGGGTTCACACGCCGGGGGCGGCGCGGGAGCTTGACCGCCTGGCCTTTGCTGAGTTCGGGCTGGCCTCGATCGTGCTCATGGAGCACGCGGCGTTGGCGGTTGCTCACGCGGTGGAGGCTTCGGCGAGGCGAGTGCGTGTACGCGGCGTCGTGTCCGTCTGCGGCACGGGCAACAACGGGGGCGATGGGCTGGCAGCGGTGAGGCTCCTCGCCAACCGGGGCTTTCGGTGCGCTGTAGCCCTCCCCGCCGGGGAGCCGGGCACGGCCGACGCGCGGGCGAACATGAAGGCGGTGGCGGCGATGGGCTTGCCCGTGTTCCGCGGTGACCGGGCGATCCGGAGTGCGATGGACGAGGTGGGGGGCGGGTGCGTCGTGATCGATGCGCTGCTGGGCACCGGTCTCTCGCGGGACGCGGGCGGGGCTCTGCTCGCGGCGATCCGGGAGCTCGTGGGCCTGCAGGCTACCGGCGTGCCCGTGGTGGCGGTGGACTGCCCTTCCGGGATGGATGCGGAGACGGGCGCGGCACGCCCGGAGGCGGTGGTCGCAACGCAGACCGTGACGTTTGGGGCGGTCAAGAGCGGATTCCTGGAGGCGCGGGCGTGGCCGCACCTGGGGGTTCTGATCGTGGGTGACCTTGGTGTGCCCCGGGAACTGGTAGAGCGGCTGGGAACGAGGGCGGAGGCGCCGGCGGGGCTGGTGGTGGCGGACTGGAGCGGGGTGTGAATCCGCGGCGCGGCCGGTCCGTATGATGAGCGTGGCGAGATGGGAGATCGCCCACGGGAGGTCCCATGGCGGTGCGCATGGAGCTCTCGCGGATCCTGATCCGCGAGTTGGCGGATTACCAGATCATCGAGCTGCGCGAGGTCGCCCCCGGGGGCGACGGGGAGAGCGGCGGCCAGATGGAGGGCGGGCGTGCCTTCCCCATCGTGATCGGGCTGCCCGAGGCGCAGGCGATCGAGCGCCGGCTGAAGGGCGTGCAGATCAAGAGGCCGCAGACGCACGACCTGCTGGCGTCGGTGATCACCGCGCTGGGGGGGAAGCTGGAGTCGATCACCATCAACGACCTTGCCGACCAGACGTTCTTCGCGTCGCTGGATGTGAGAACCGGCGACGGGCAGTTGCTGCACGTGGACTGCCGCCCGAGCGACGCGATCGCGCTCGGAATCGCGGGCGGGGTGGCGATCTTCGTAGCGGAGCACGTGCTGGAGGCGGCGACGCGCGATGAAGCCTGACGGGGCCGGTGAACTCGGGACGCACGTGGCCCCGCGGGCGTACCTGACGGCGGGGATCCCGCCGCTGGGCGGTGTGATCAAGCAGCGCCCGGAGGATTTTCTGGTTGATGAGCTGCCGGCGTACCAGCCCTGCGGGGAGGGCGAGCACATCTACATGCTCGTGCAGAAGCGGGGGCTGTCGAGCCTCGAGATGATCGGGGTGATCGCGCGGCACTTCGGCGTGGCGCGGAACGCGGTCGGCTATGCCGGGCTGAAGGACAAGCACGCGATCACGAGGCAGGTCGTTTCCGTGCACGTGCCGGGGAAGAGAACCGAGGACTTCCCGGCCTTTGAGCACGAGCAGATCGAGGTTCTCTGGGTCGATCGGCACACGAACAAGCTCAGGCCCGGGCACCTCCGGGGCAATCGCTTCTCGATCAAAGTTCGGAATGTGGCGCCGACCGCGGTGCTGGTCGCGCGGAAGGTGCTCGCGTCGCTGAAGCAGACGGGCGTGCCCAACCGGTTCGGGGAGCAGCGGTTCGGGCTGCTCGAGAACAACCACCTGGTCGGAAGAGCCATCGTGAAGGGCGACTGGGAGGGCGCCGCGGCGGAGCTCCTGGGACCCTCGCCGAGGTTTCCGGGCGTGAATCAGGAGGCGAGGGCGCTGTTCGCGGCGGGGAAGTACCGCGAAGCGGCGCCGCATTTTCCGCCGGGTGCGAAGTCGGAGCTGGTGGTGCTCAAGGGTCTGGCCGACGGGAAGGACGCGCGGCGTGCGTTCCTGAGGCTGGACGAGACGGTGCTGCGGTATTACCTCTCCGCCTTTCAGTCAGCGGTCTTCAACGCCGTGCTGGATGGGCGCGTGCTGGACGGCGAGCTCGGCGGGCTGCACGTGGGGGACCTCGCCTTCAAGCACGCGAACGGGGCGGTCTTTGACGTGACCGAGGGTGTCATGGCTGATACGGACACGGACCGACGGCTGTCCGCGTTCGAGATCAGTCCGAGCGGGCCGATGTGGGGGGCACAGATGCCGCGCGGGGGCGGACGGACGGACCACGCGGAGGTGACGGCCCTCGCAAACCTCGGGCTGACGCCGGAAGACTTGGTGGCCTTCGGGGCGCGAGCGCCGGGGAAGCTGGAGGGAAAGCGTCGGCCTCTGCGCGTGCCGTTGATCGATCCGGAGGTCGAGGGGGGGCTGGACGAGCACGGGCCGTACGTGCGGTGCGCGTTCGAACTGCCGCGGGGATCGTTCGCGACGGTGGTGCTGCGTGAGATCATGAAACCTGCGCAGGAGGTTGGTCAGGACGCACCGGATGAGGATTGAATCGACCTCGGGGGCGACTGCTGCTACGGTTGTGACGAGATGACGCCCACACGGATTCGGATGGTGTGCTTCGACATCGGTGGTGTCTTGGTGAAGCACTATCGCACGTGGCCCGAGGCGTGCGCGGGGCTGGGGATCGAGTACCGCGAAGGGATCGACGACCCGGGGCTGCTGGCGATGAGGCGGGCCGCGGGGAGGCAGTTCGCGCTCGGACGCATCGGGGAGGACGAGTTCTTCTCGGAGCTGGTGCGGGGTGTCGCGGGGCTGTACACCCCCGCGGAGGTCCGTCACGTCCACACGCACTGGATCACCAGCGAGTACGATGGCATCGGCGAGGTGGTGGGCCGGCTGGTCGGGCTCGGGCGGGCGCGCACCGCGGTGCTCAGCAACACCAACGCGGTACACTGGCGGCGTCTCGCGGGCGGGGACGGGGTCCCGGCGGACTTTCCGACTCCGGGGAGAGTGCAGCGGCTGTTCGCGAGTCACCTCATGGGTCTGGCCAAGCCCGACCCGGCGATCTACGCGACGTTCGAAAAGGAGGCGGGTGTGGAGCCCCACGAGATTCTGTTCTTCGACGACCTGCCGGAGAACATCGAGGCCGCGGCGGCGCGGGGCTGGCGGGCGAATCGCGTGGACCACACGGGTGATACCGCGGCCCAGGTGCAAGCCGTGCTCGAATCGCACGGCCTGATCTAGAAGCACGTGCGAGGCGCCGTTCCGTGCGGCGTGATCGGTGAGGGGAAGAGTGGAGGTTTCGGATGCCGAACGCAGGGGTTCTCGAGACGTTTCCGACGCCGGCGCACTCGCCGTTTGTCATCGAGCACGTCGTGGAGGAGTTCACCAGTGTCTGCCCCGTGACGGGGCACCCGGACTTCGGGACCATCACCATCCGGTTCGAGCCCCGCACCGCGGCGCAGGGCGGGGTGTGCGTGGAGCTCAAGAGCCTCAAGCTCTACATGCAGTCGTTCCGCAACGAGGGGATCTACTACGAGGCGGTGACGAACCGGATTCGCGATGATCTGGCGTCGGCGATGAAGCCCGCGTGGATGCTCGTCCGGACGGACTGGCGCGGTCGCGGCGGGATACGCAGCACGATCCGCGCGACCTCTGGCGAGGTGCCGGCGGCGTGGTCGATGTAGGCCCGGTGAAGTCCGTGTGGTTGGTGACGGTTGCCGGCGGATTGGCGGCGGGGGCCTTTGTGCTCTCGGGGTGGTGGTGCGCCGGCATTGGCTGGCCGCGGGGAGAGTCGGCGGGGTCCGCGCACGTCTGGATGGGGCGGGGAAGGGTGGAGCTTTTCGACGTGCCGTATGGCGCGTGCGGGCACCTGCCGCCGGTTGGCGTTGTGGTCATGCCGGTCGAGGACCTGCTGAGCCACTGTGGGGTGCTGGGGAACTACATCGGCGAGGACGGGCAGGCCCCGGTGCCCGCGGCGGCGCGGTGGTGCTGGGGTGCCCGGGGCGCGGTGAGAGGCGGACGTGCGGTCCCCGCGTGGCCGGCGGTGCTGGGGCTGGTGGTATGGAGCGGGCTGCTGTGGGGAGGGCGGACGCGGCGGGGCGCGGGGAGGTGCGCCGCGTGCGGGTACTCCCTCGCCGGGCTTTCGGCGGAGGCGAAGTGCCCGGAATGCGGCCGGACCGGGCCCGACCGCTATCATCGGGCTCGAACGCAGGAGACGAAATGACAAGCGCCCCGACGAAGCCAGGCTATCAGCCGACACCCCGCGTGTACTTGAACGAACTCGGAGAGCCGCCGCAGATGCTGCGGGGGACGTACGCGATCATCAACAAGCAACTCGGGACGACGCGTGAGGGGAAGTACTACCTGAAGTGCCTGATCGGAGACCGGACGGGTCAACTGACGGCGCGGAAATGGACGCTGGACGAGGCGACCTACACGAGCCTGCCGACGGACGGATTCGTGTTTCTCGAGGGGCAGACTCAGGCGTACCAGGGCGAGGTCCAGTTGATCATCGGCGAGGTGAGGCCGGTGGAGCCGTCGGAGGAGGAGATCCGGGAGCTGCTGCCCAGCTCGACGCGGGCCCCGGCGGAGATGTTCGAGGAGCTGCGTGGCATCCTCGGGACCCTGAAGCACCCGGCGATGCAGGCGCTGGCCAAGGCGTACCTGGAGGACGAGTTCCTGATGGCGCAGTTCAGGCAGGCGCCGGCGGCCAAGAGCATGCACCACGCGTTCCTGGGGGGCCTGCTGGAGCACACGCTGACGCTCGTGAAGCTGGCGGACCTCATGCTGCCCATCTATCCGAAGCTGAACCGGGACATCGTGCTGATGGGGCTGTTCCTCCACGACCTCGCGAAGACGCGGGAGCTCGTGTACGACCGTGCGTTCTCGTACTCGGAGCGGGGCGAGCTGATCGGGCACATCGTGGACGGCGCGATCATGCTGCACGACAAGGCGCAGCAGGTGATGAAGGAGCAGGGGATTCGGATGCCATCAAAGGCGGTGATGGTGCTCCAGCACATCATCATCTCGCACCACGGGGTGCCGGAGTTCGGCGCGGCAAAGGTGCCCGCGACGCCGGAGGCGATCTTCGTGAGCCAGTTGGACAATCTGGACGCGAAGACGGCGATGTCGCTGGCCGTGACGAGGCCGGACAGCCCGGGGGGCTTCGAGGCGGGCGGGAACTTCACCGAGAAGCAGTGGGCGCTGGACACCAAGTTGTACCGTCCTGACCCGCTGGCCTAGGCCTGCGGGCGGGCCGGTGCCGGGGCGCCGGGCTCGTCGAGCAGGGTGAGGCCTCTCGCGATGGCGAGCTCGAGATCGGGGCAGACGTTGACCGGGTCGAAGCCGCTGCCCGCGGAATCGCGGAGAGCGCGGTAGTGTTCCGGGGTGATGCCCGCGAGCACGAGACGCCGGCCCTGGGCCCGCGCGAGGTCCAGGAGCGCGCGGATCTCAGCCGCGGCGCTGGCGCAGACTTCCGGTGAATCGCCGACGTCAAGAATGACCACGCGGGTGAGGGGCGGAAGCCTGCGGAACCACCGGGCAAGATCGGGGAGACGGTGGGTGCGGCTCTTCTTGCGGGTGTCTCGTCGGACGTGATAGACCGCGATGGACTCGGGCAGGCTCATGGCGCGATGGGCCTCCGAGGTGTGCGAGGGATCGATCTCGCAGATCGGGATGGTGATGTCGCGCCAGATGATCCAGAGCAGGAACGCCACCGGAGGCATCATGCTCCAGCGGGGAATGGCGCCGAAGGCGAGCGCGCCCAGGACCGCGCCCAGCATGAAGGAGCCCAGCAGCGAGGCCAGGAGGAGGGCCCGCCTGGGGCTCGGGCGGTCGGGGTCGTTCTGCGTGTGGTGCGGAGCCGCACCCATCAGCAGCCGGGCGCACTCGCTGCCAAAGTCCGTGAGCACTCCCGTGAGGTGCGTGGTCCGGACGACGCCACGTGAGATGCTCGTGATCGTGGCGTTCTGCAGGCCCATCGCGGCGGAGGCCGCCCCCGCCAGAACCCAGAGCGAGGGGCCCGCGGCGGTGGACTGAGGGTCATGCAGCTCGACGCCGATGGCGAAGATGCTCAGCAGCAGCGTCTCGAAGGCCATGGGCAGCACGTAGATGGACTCCCAGCCCCGGCGCCGGCCCGTCTCTGTGAGCAGCGCCGACAGCCCCGCACCCGCGAAGAACGAGGCGAGTACGTAGAGGAGAAAGAGGGCGGCGGACCACTCGCTCCGGACGGCGTGAAGGCCCAGGGAGCTCGCGGCGCCGGTGACGTGGCTGACGACGATGCCGCACGACAGGACCGAGACGATGTTGGTGTACCCCGCGACCCAGGCCAGCGTGATGGCGAGCCGAGACTGCTGGGCGAAGGAGTGCGCCTGGGATGTGAGCATGGACGGACCTGCGAGCCGGGCCACGAGCCATCGGCATGCGGAACTGGGGATCTTCAGGCGGGAGGGGCCATCGGAGCGGCCGATACTCCGTACGAACGCCGCACGGAGAGCAAGTGTATGGGCTTCAAGTGGCGGGTTGGTGCTCAGTGGGTAGTGGTGCCGGGCCGATGAAGGCGGGTGAGGCTCCGGACCGTCCGCACACCCTGCGCTCATTGGAGGTTTGCATGCCACGCGCTCTCGCCCCGGTTCTCACGGCCGCCTGTCTGATCGCGCTCGCGGGCGGATGCTCGACCGGTGGCTGGGCGAGCGGGAACGCGGGGCCGGCGTCCGGCGGTCCGGACCCGATGACGTTGGCGGCGGCGAGCGCGCCGGCGGAGGCTCCCCCGGTGGAGCCGGCGGCGGACGACGCGTCGATGGAAACGCTGAATGTCAGCCGCGCCAGCTTCGCGGATGAAGGGGCGGACTTTGATCCGTGCGTATCGCCGGATGGTTCGCGGCTGTTCTTCGCGAGCACGCAGCACCGGAGGACGTCGGACCTCTATGTGAAGCTGACGGACAGCCGCGTCGTGACGCAGCTCACCACGGACCCGGCGGACGACGCGATGCCCGCCCTGAGCCCCGACGGAACGAAGCTGGCCTTCGCGAGCAACCGGAACGGGCAGTGGGACATCTTTGTGATGCCCGCGACCGGCGGACGCGCGGTGCGGATCACCGACGACGCGGCGGACGAGATCAGCCCGTCCTGGTCGCCGGACGGATCGAGCCTGGTCTATTCGCGCGTGGGAACGGGATCGGGGCGGTGGGAGATGTGGGTGGCGGCGCTGGCGAACCCCGGGACGCCGACGTTCATCGGGCACGGGCTGTTCCCGAAGTGGTGCCCCGTGCCGGGAACCGGGCAGAACGGTGCAGACCAGATCGTGTTCCAGCAGCCTCGCGAGCGCGGGAGCCGGACCTTTGGCGTCTGGACCGTGGATATCACCGAGGCGGGTGTCTCAAACGCGACACAGATCGTGGCCAGCCCCGACTCGGCCTGCATCAACCCCTCCTGGAGCCCGGACGGCCGGTGGATCGTGTTCGCGGAGATCCCCGCGGGCGGGCGCGCGGAAACGCGGCAGTTCCGTGAGGTGCGGGCGGAGTCGGGATCGCTGTGGATGATCAGCACGTCCGGAGAGGGTCGCGTGCCCCTCACCAGCGGTCGCGGGCTGAACCTGAGCCCGGTCTGGGGGCCGGGTGAGCGGCTGTTCTACGTGTCCGACCGCACGGGGCGGGAGAACATCTGGGCGATGGAGATGGGCCCGGCGGTGGCGTCGGCGATGGCGGCGACCGCGGGCGGGGGACACTTTGCAAACGATTCCCGCAGTGGGACTTCGGATTCGGAAGGGGCTCAAGCCGGAGGGGCCGGCCGGGCCGATAACAAGCCTGTCGCCACAGCGCGCGAGATCGAGCCGAACACGCCCCGGTAGACCGGGCACGGGCATCCTGTCGATGCCGCGAGATCGGGTGGAGCGCGCCGGGTGACGAGGGCGGTCTGATGTCCAACCTGGCTTGGCCGTTGGTGGCGGGGGTGCTGCTCGGGGCGGCGCTGGGCGGCTGCGCCAGCAAGCCCAAGGACGTGATCGTGGCGCCGACAAAGTTGCTCTCGCCCTACGACGCGTCGCGGGGCGACGTGCTCTGGGCGGTCGCGCCGGTGCGGAACGAGTCGGGCACTTCGGTCTTTGACACCGCCGCGATCGGGGACAAGCTGGTGGCCGCGGCGGAGGAGATCGAGGGCGTTCGGTGCGTGCCCCTGAACCGAACGCTGGACGCCATGCGCTCGCTCAACATGCCGGTCGTGCGGACGCCGGGGGACGCCAGAACGCTGGCCGCGGCGATGGGCGTGGACGGGATCCTGATCGGCACCGTGACCGCCTGGGATCCCTACACGCCCAAGATCGGAATGAGCGTGGCGCTGTACGCCAGCCCGTCGTGGATGCAGGCCGGTCGGACGCGCCTGGACCCGCGGACACTCTCTTCAAGCCCCACCGTGGCAACGCCCGACGGGGTGCGATACGCCGACGCGCCGGCGGCGGTCGCCTCCGAGCACCTCGACGGGAAGAACAACCAGGTGCTCATGGACCTGCAGAGCTTTGCCCAGGGAAGGCAGAAGCACGACTCCGCCCTGGGCTGGAGGCGGTACCTGGTCAGCATGGACTTGTACTCCGAGTTCGCGGCGTACCGGATGATGGACGGCCTGCTCCGGGAGGAGTGGCTGCGGACCAATCTGGCGCGCGCGAGTGCCGCGGTCGGTGAAGGGTCGGGAGCCCGGGAGTGACCGTCTGTGGATTGCGGGGTTATGGAGCACTTGTGCTGAAGGCGGGGTCCGAGTTGACCGACCAATCCGTTATCGCCCGCCCTCGTAGGGGTGCGGCCTCCCGCGGCGAGCGCGGGGTTTCGTGCCAGGAGCATCTGCCATGTCCACGCTTCCGATCACCGACGCGTTCACGGCGTACCTTGCCAACGAGCGCCATTTCAGCCCGTACACCGCGCGGTGCTACGGCGCCGATCTGCGCCAGTTCGTCGAGTTCCTCGCCACCGAGTACGGGATCGAGGTGGAGGCCAACGCGGAGAAGGCGGCGATGGACGCGGCGAGCGCGGCCCGGGCCAACGGGACGGCAACCTACGCCCCCAACCAGCCCTTCGCCACGCAGACCCCTAGGACGGTGACCGAGGTGATCGCCGCGGGCAGCGCGGAAACCATCCGCACCTTCCTGGCGCACCTGGGCGAGCAGAGCTATTCATCCGCGACGCTGGCGAGGAAGATCGCCACGCTGCGGTCGTTCTACAAGTGGGCCGACAAGCGCGGCGTGGCCATGGGAAACCCCATGACCATCATCCGCACGCCCCGGCAGGCCAAGCGCCTGCCCAAGGCGATCACCATCGAGCAGATCGAACGCCTGCTCGCGGCCCCGGGCGAGGCGGACGTGCTGGGCAGGCGCGACCGCGCGATGCTCGAGACGCTCTACAGCACCGGTATCCGCGTGAGCGAGCTGGTGGGCCTCCAAGTGCAGGACCTGGACCTGGCCGGCGAGGCGCTCCGCGTGCGGGGCAAGGGCAGCAAGGAGCGCATCGTGCCCCTGGGCTCGCACGCCATCGGCGCGATCCAGCGGTACATCGAGATGCTGAAGGTCGACCCCAAGTTCGCCGGGCGCGACGCCGGGCCGCTCTTCGTGAACAAGCACGGCGGGCGGCTCTCCAGCCGGAGCGTGCGCCGGAAGCTCGACAAGTACCTCAAGGCCGTGGGGCTGGACCCGACGATCAGCCCGCACACGCTGCGCCACAGCTTCGCGACGCACCTGCTGGACAACGGCGCCGACCTTCGCAGCGTGCAGGAACTGCTCGGGCACCAAAGCCTCTCGACCACGCAGGTGTACACGCACCTGTCCACGCAGCGCATCACCGCCGCGTACAACCAGGCGCACCCCAGGGCTCAGGCGAGCTGAGCCGGCGCTCCGCCGTGGTTTCGGCGGAGGCGTCGCTCGAATACACTACATCGCCGACGCGACCGGCCTCCCGTTGAGCCGTGGTTTCGGCGGAGGCGTCGCTCGAATACACTATCCAGACGGAATCTGCGGCATGGCAGCATGCCGTGGTTTCGGCGGAGGCGTCGCTCGAATACACTGCGTGTGGAGCGTGGCGGGCTTGCAGCACTGCCGTGGTTTCGGCGGAGGCGTCGCTCGAATACACTGCGGAGGACCGCGCGCAGGTCGTGGCCCGGGCCGTGGTTTCGGCGGAGGCGTCGCTCGAATACACTGGCCTCACTTCGCACCTCCCGCCGCTATCGGCCGTGGTTTCGGCGGAGGCGT
>QWIH01000037.1 GCA_021405315.1 Leptolyngbya sp. PLA1 | reverse complement strand
GAGTGCCGGTCGCGGCGCGGGGGCTGGTGGCGGCCGTCGCGCTGCGGTCGACCGGGCCTGCGCGCGTGGGGGTGCCTGTCGCGGGAGTCGTCGGCGTCTGCGTGGGGCGTCACGGGGACGTTGGTGTATTCGGGGTGGTCGGTGCGAACAGGGATGCTCTGCCTCGTGAGGCGTTCGATCGCGCGGAGGAGGTCGCGCTCCTCGGGATCGCAGAAGGCGATGGCGTCGCCGCTGGCGCCCGCACGGGCGGTGCGTCCGATGCGATGCACGTAGGTTTCCGGCACTTCGGGGATGTCGTAGTTGAAGACGTGGGAGATGGCATCGACATCGAGGCCCCGGGCTGCGATGTCGGTGGCGACGAGGACGGGCACAGCGCCGGACTTGAAGTTGGCAAGGGTGCGGACGCGGTGTGTCTGCTTCTTGTTGCCGTGGATGGCCTGCGCGTTGATGCCGGCCCGGTTGAGGTCCTTGGCGACGCGGTCCGCGCCGTGCTTGGTGCGGGTGAAGACGACGACGCGGGTCATGTGTGCGGCGTCGACGAGGTGTCGCAGGAGCTGGGGCTTGAGCTTTCTGGGGACGTGGTAGACGCACTGATCGATTTTGTCCGCGGTGGCGGCGACGGGCGCGACGCTGACGGAGACGGGATCGCGCAGGATCGCCTCGGCGAGATGGCGGATCTCGGAGGGCATGGTGGCGGAGAAGAGGAGGGTCTGGCGCGCGTGCGGGCCGTGGTTGGACGGCAACGCGGCGATGATCTTTCGGATGTCGTGGATGAAGCCCATGTCGAGCATGCGATCGGCCTCGTCGAGAACGAGGGTGCTGACGTGGCGCAGGTCGGCGAAGCCCTGCTGCATGAGGTCGAGCAGGCGGCCCGGGGTGGCGACGAGGATGTCCACGCCGTGCTTGAGCGCGCGGACCTGGGGATTCTGGCCCACGCCGCCGAAGATGACGGCGTGGGTGAGGCTCGTCTGCTTGCCGTAGGTCCGGATGCAGTCGGCGATCTGGGCGGTGAGCTCGCGCGTGGGTGAGAGGATGAGGCAGCGGACGGGACGTCTGGCGTCCTTGATCGGCTGCGGGCCCTGAGAGAGCCGGTGGATGATGGGCAGCGCGAACGCGGCGGTCTTGCCGGTGCCGGTCTGGGCGCAGCCCATCACATCGCGTCCCGCGAGAACGTGCGGGATGGCCTGAGCCTGGATGGGGGTGGGGGTGTCGTAGCCTTCGGACGCGACGGCGCGGAGGATGGGCTCGGAGAGCCCGAGTTCGGAGAACCTGATGGCTTGTACTCGCAGAAAGGGGCAGGACAGGTCAGGACGCGTGAGGAGCGTGTGCCTCGCCTTGAAAAGCGTCCACCGGAGATCACTCGGAGTTCCGGCTTTCCGGTGGCTGTCCGCCCACAGGAACGGCACATGATAGGCGCGCCGGGGGAACGGGCTTGGCTCACGCGTGTGTTTCGGTAGGATGGTCGGGAGAGCGCGGGGCCACCCCGCCTTCACGGGAGAACGCCATGACAACACGGGCACACGACGCGATGGCGGTTCTCCGCCGCTTTGTTGAAGCCAACGCACACCAGGATGTGCCGGCGATGATGGGCTGTCTCTCCCGCGGCACGCTTGAATCCGGCGGGTTTTCGGGGCCGATGCCGGGCGCCTTCCGGTTTGAGTTCGGCGACGCGGAATCGCAGGGCGAGCAGATCATCATTCCCATGACGGTGCTGGCGCCGGGCGAGTCGCCCGACACACCCCCGACGCCCGTGATGTCCATGCGGTGCATCATGGTTCAGGAGGATGGCGACTGGAAGTTTGATCTTGCGTCGACCATGCAGCCCCAGATGGAGGCCATGGAGAGCGCGATGATGGAGGCGATGCAGCAGGTCGGGAGCGCCATGGGCGAGGCCATGGGGGCGATGGGTGAGGCGCTCGGAGGCGTGCTGGGCTCAGAGGCCGAGGCCGAGGTCAGCCCGTTCACCGGTGAGCCCCTGGTGTTCAGCGGGTGGGATGACGCGCCCGGCGAGTATGAGGCCGACGAGCTGCGCCAACTGCCCGAGATGACGCACCTGGAGATCACGACGCGCGACGTGTCCGACGCGCTGGGGCGTGACGTGCCGGTGGTGGCGGATGTGCAGAGCCTGATGGACCTGTTCGGCGAAACGGACCCGACGAAGCTGATGCCCTGGCTGGACGGGGAGTTCACCGCCGGGCTGGGGCAGGCGATCGCGCTCTCCCCCTTCGCGGATCGGCTTCGGCGGGTGCGCATCGAGGCGTCGCTGGAGTGGCGGTGTCGCGAGATGCTTCTGGACGGGACGGAACTCGTGTATCGCGCGGACCTGCGGGCGGACGAGGGCTGGTACAGGTTCCGGGATGAGCTGCTCACGGTCATTCCGCCCGTGCTGGCGGCCCTGATGGCGCCCGAGCCCGAGGTGCCCGAGGGATTCACGACCCTGCCGACGCAGGCGTGGGGCGTGACGGTGACGCAGTTCCGCGAGCGGCTGGCGCCGCGGCTGATGCGGCGCATTTCGACGCTCGCGGGCGGACCTGTGGCGCTCGACGTGCCGTGGGGGAGCATGATCAACGAAGACACCGACGGTAAGCGGTTGCAGGCGTGGGGCCTCTTCCCGGTGCTGGCGGCACTGGCGACGCTGGCGAGCACCGGGGAGGGCCTGGCGCCGGGTGCGCTGCGGGTGATTCGGCTGGAGGACTCGCTGTGCGACCGGCGGGCGTCGTTCGCGGGCGGCGTGCTGCACCTGGAGATGCTGCTCAGACAGGGCGAGCAGGGGTGCTTCAGGCCCCACGAGCTGGTTGGCGTGCTGAAGGGGACGGCGATCGAGCCCACGACCGCGTCGGGGGATGAACCGGCCGCGGACGGTCAGTCGGCGCAGTGACGGGGAAGCGGCCTAAACCCGGAGCGCATCGATCGTGCCCGCGGAGTCTCCGAAGTCCGTAACGGCGCAGCCCATGCGCTGGAGCATGGAGACGTAGAGGTTGCAGAGCGGGGTGTCACGCGGGCAGTCGATGAGGCGGCCCGGGTCGATGGTGCCTCCGGCGCGACCGGCGAGAAGGACGGGCAGGTCCTCGTGGTTGTGGCGGTTGCCGTCGCTGATGCCCCCGCCGTACATGACCATGCAGTTGTCCAGGAGCGAGCCCTCGCCCTCTGGCGTCGAGGCGAGGCGGGAGACGAAGCGTGCGAAGCGTTCAACGTAGAAGCGGTCGATGCGGCGGATTTGCTCGATCATCTCCGCGTTGTTCTGGTGGTGGGAGAGGTGGTGGTGGCCTTCCTTGACGCTGATCTCGGGGAAGGTGCGGTTGCTGCCGTCGTTCCCCAGCATGAAAGTGCCGATGCGCGTGGTATCTGTCTGGAAGGCGAGGAGGAGGAGGTCGTAGTGGAGGTCGATGTGCTGGGAGAAGGCGTCCGGAATGCCGGCGGGCACGGGGTAGTCGGGCGCCTTGACGGTGCCGGCGTCGTCGCGGGCTCGCTGGATGCGGAGCTCGATCTCGCGGACGGAGGTCTGGAACTGGTCGAGCTTGCGGCGGTCTGAGGCGCCGAGGCGCGACGCGAGGCGGGCCGAGTCGTCACGGACGAAATCGAGGATGGACTGTCGGCGACTGAGGCGTGCCTGCTGGGTGGCGGCGTTTCGGGCGTCGCCGAAGAGGCGCTCGAAGGCGGCGCCGGGGTCGACGATCTTGGGCATGGGCGCGTCGTCGGCACGCCAGGAGATGTTGGAGGAGTAGGCGCAGGAGTACCCGGAGTCGCAGTTGCCGGCGCTGGGGCCCTGCTCGCAGCCGAGCTCGATGGACGGGAGTCGCGTGGCCCTGCCGAGTTCGAGGGCGGCTATCTGGTCGGCGCTCACGCCGTTGCGGATGTCGTTGCCGGCGGTCTTTCGCGCCTGGCGGCCGGTGAGGAACGAGGCGGCGGAGCGGGCGTGGTCGCCCGGGCCGTCCCCGTTGGCCCGGGCGTTGGCGAGGGTGAGCCCCCGGATGACGTTCAGGTGCTGGCGGACGGGGCCGAGGGGTTCGAGGGTTTGCGAGAGCGCGAATGAGGCGCCGTCGGGGGCGGGGTTCCACGCGGCGTAGTTCACGCCGTTGGGGATGAACACCATGGCCATGCGAACCGGGGGTGCAGCGGTTGCGGGTGTGGCGGCGAGTGCGCGAGCTCCCGGGAGCGATTCGAGCATCGGGAGGGCGAGCGTGACGCCGAGGCCCCTGAGGACGCCCCGGCGCGACATTCCAAGGTGCGGCGCATCAGCGGTCATCTCTGGGCTCCCTTCCGCGGCAGGTGCGGAACGTGTCACTGAGGACCACCGCCTCGATCATCGACCGAACGCCGTCGTTCTGCGCTCTGGTGTGGGCGGAAACTTGCCGGATGGCGGGCCGGTCGAAGGGCTCCGTGCCGCGCCCGATGGCGTAGGTGAGCATCTTGCCGGCGAGGTTCTCGATGAACTGCTCCGTGCGAGCCCGCAGGATGCGTCTGAGACCCTCCGGGCCCTCGAAGGTTCCGTGGCCCGGGAGTTCGCCGGAGGCGTCCACGGGGCGGCCGGCGTCGGTATCGCGCCAGCGGCCGATGGCGTCGAAGTTCTCGAGCGCGAGTCCGAGGGGGTCCATGCGGGTGTGGCAGGAGGCGCAGGTCGTATCGGCGACATGGGCCGCGAGGCGTTCGCGAAGGCTGGCGTCCTCGGGGAGACCCCTGGCCTGCTCG
Source organism: Leptolyngbya sp. PLA1 (assembly GCA_021405315.1). Taxonomy (GTDB): domain Bacteria; phylum Planctomycetota; class Phycisphaerae; order Phycisphaerales; family UBA1924; genus RI-211. The sequence goes on along the minus strand of QWIH01000037.1, from coordinate 26,613 downwards.
AGGGGCGGGATGTCCGCGGGCGGAGGCGGGGGGGCCATGCCAAGGAGTTGATCGAGGACGAACAGACCCCGTTTCACCGGGCTGGTGCGGGTGGGGCTGCTCGTGATGGTGAGGACCGCCGCCATCGTCATGACACCCCCCCGGTGGGACCCCTCCGGGAGCGCGACGGGCCTCATCTCGTCGCCCGTGACGCCGGGCACGCCGTAGAACGCGGCAAGTCGCGCGTTGAGGAACGTGTCCGACGCATCGAGGAGTTCGGTGGCGGGCCGGTTCTCGCGGACGGCACGGGCGAAGAAGAGCGAGGCCTCGCGCGTCATTGCATCGCGGAGTGGCGCGTCAAACTCCGGGAACCGGGTCGTGTCGACGGCGGCGTCGTCGAGCTTGCGGAGCTGGAGCCACTGGCCCGCGAACTGCGAGACAAAGGCCTCGGCCCGAGGGTCGGCGAGCATGCGGCGGGTGTGTGTGAGCAGCGCCTCGTCGGTGAGGATGGAGCGGTCCGCGGCGGCGGCGAGCAGGGCCTCGTCGGGCATGCTGCTCCACAGGAAGTAGGAGAGTCGAGTGGCGAGTTCGTACGCGTCGAAGCGGTAGACGTACCCGGGGTCGTCGGGGCGCGGGTTGGCGACGGTGCGAAAGAGGAAGTTGGGCGAGACGAGCACCGCGGCCATCGCCTGACGGACGGCTGGCTCGAACTCGGCGCCCTCGGCGCGGGCCCCCTCGTAGAGGTGAACGAGTGCGTCGAGTTCATCCGCCGCAACGGGGCGGCGGTAGGCCCGGGAGGCGAAGCGAGTGAGCACCTCCGAGGCGTGCGTGCGCTCGTCGGTGGAGCCGGGGGCGAAGTAGGTCTCCCACGCGGCGCTTCGAACCGCCCCGGAGGCGTCGAGCGGTCCCGCGAGGGTCATGGACTCGATGGTGAGGTTGCGGTCGGCGACGTCGGGCTTCCAGTAGTCGTTGGTGAAGGCGGCGGCGAGGGTGTGCTCGCCGGCGTCGAGCCTGGTGCGGTGTTCGAGGAGTTCCGGGCTCCCGCGGGTGCCCGAGACCTCGAAGGTGGCGACTTCCTTCCTGTTGAGGCGGAGGCTCATCCGTGCGAACTCATCGCCGGCGTGGGTCTCCCACGCCCGGACGCGGATCACGTAATCGCCGGTGACGGGGGCGGTGATCGTGCCGACGGCGGCGCCGTTGCTGAACAGGCCCACCCCGCCGCGCTCGGTGACACGCCCGGATTGTGTCTGGCTGGAGAGGCGCACGGGCGTGGGGATGTCGCCGAAGGTGATGATGGGCCCGAAGGCGGCTTCGATGGCCTGCTCGGCTGCGGCGAGGTACGCCTCGACCGCGAGAGGCGAGGTGGAGAGGACGTCGGCGATGTTGTCAAAGCCGTAGCCGGTGTCGTCCGGGGGCAAGCCCTGCGAGAGATCGGGCGCGGAGGCGGGGAGCAAGAGCAGGTCCCGCAGCGTGTGACGGTACTCGTTGCGGTTCAGCCGGTGGATGGTGAACCAACCCGGGTCCGGCTTCGCATCGGGGGGGACGTAGCGGCGCACCGCGTCCAGCCACTGCGTCACGATGAGACGCTGGTGGTCGCTCGGCGCCCGCTTGCCTTCGGGCGGCATCTGCGAGGTGGAGACAAGTTCCCGGAGGAGGTTGAGTTGATCCGGACGGCGGAGTGCCTCGTCTAGGGTCGTGAGGTTGTCGAGCCTGACGTCACCCTTGGACTTGGTCTCGGAGTGGCAGGGAAAGCAGTAGTCTGCGAGGATGGGGGCGATGTGGTCTGTGAGCCGGGACTGGAGGTCGGCACCCAGGGCGTCGGCGGGCTGGGAGGGCGCGGGCTGGCCACCCGCGAGGGCGGCGCACGAGGCGAGGGTGGCGGTGATGAGTCGGGACGGGGACCTCACCGGGGCATCCTACCCGATGAGCCACGGGCGCCAAGGGGCCCGGTGGGTCCGGGGCTACTTCGAGTCGGGGGCGGGCACGGGCGCCGCTGACTCGGGCTTCTGCTCGTCGATCAGGCGTGAGTAGGCGTAGAAGACCATGACCGCGGGAATGAAGGCCTTCTCGCCCGCGTTCTTCGAAAGCTGGTCCAGTGAAGAAACCCGGCCCGCGTTCACGTCGTCCGTCAGATCGCGGATGACGTTGTCGAGGGTGGCGAGGAAGGACCCGAAGACCTCGTACTGCTCTGGAGTCTTGGGCATGAAGTTTCTCACGCCGGGGATTCCGGTGGGGACGACGAAGTACCAGTTCTCGTCCTGGCCTTGGCGCATGGTGAGGCCGAGCGGGGCGAACACCGGCTTCCCGTCCCAAAGGACGGCGACGGTCTCGTCGTCGACTTCTTCCGTGGTGAGGCGGCCCTCCGCGGACTCGAGCCACGCGTAAGGATCAACGAAGAGGGACGTGAGGGCGTCTTCAAACCCGCCCCTGTTCTGCTCCATCTGCTGTGGATTCGGGCGGCCCGGGCGGCCGCCCCGCACCTGCCCGGCGAGCTGCGCCATCAGGCCGGTGGGCTTGCCGGCCTTGGCGGAGGCTTCGGCGTCGGCGCGGAGCTTGGCAACCTCGTCGGGGAAACGGGTCTGGAGCGCCTTGGCGAGGTCCTGCAGGTTGCCCATGACGATGCCCGCGTCGGTCCAGAGGCGGCGCATCTCGGGCGTATCGGCGTAGAGGAAATCACCCAGGAGGTCGGCGCGACCGTCGGCGACAACCTTTCGGGCGGAAGCCAGGGTCGCTTCGGGCGTGTCGCGGGGAAGGTCGCGTTTGCAGCCGCTCGAGAGAGTCAGGCTCGTCACGACGACCACGGCGACCATCACACGAGCGAGCAATCCCCCGATGTGCATGCACACTCCTACCGGATGGACCCCGTGTCGGGTGCTGGCGAGCTTACGACGACGAGCGATCGATGACCTTGTAGGCCTCGCGTTCCCCGCGGCCGCGCACGGGGTAGTCCTTCCGGAGCGGGAACGCGGGGTAGGCCTCCCAGAGGAGGATGCGGCGAAGGTCCGGGTGGTTGCGGAATCGGATGCCGAGCATGTCGAAGACCTCCCGCTCCATCCACTCGGCGCCTGGCCAGAGGTCGGTCACCGAGTCCACGTAGAGGGCTGGGTCGTCCGCGGTGCCATCGGTCGGGAGGGAGGGGGAGACGAAGGTCTTCACGAAGAAGCGATCACCGCGCGTGAAGCTGAGCAGGTTGTAGATGATGGCAAAGCGGCCGGGGGTGGGGGATGGGTAGTTGAGGTAGTCCACGCCGCCCACGTCGGAGAGGAAGCAGAAGTCGCAGGCGGGGTCGGACTTCAGGAAGGTGAGGACCGGGTGCAGGTCGGCGGGCTCCACGATGAGGGTGGACTGGCCCCGGAACTCGGTGCCCTTGAACTTCGCGGCGGGGAACGCCTTGCGCACCAGGGCGAAAACGGGGTGGTCGAGGGTGGGGCTGGGCTGTGACGTGCTCATCTGGGTTCGACTGTAGGACGTTGGCGGAGAGGTCAGGGCATGCACGCGGTCCAGACGGGCGGGCGAGTCCATGCGGCGATCGTCCCGGCGTTCCAGCGGTCGGCGGTGAGGAGAATGCCCCGGAGGGAGGGGTGGGTGCCGAGCGTGTCGCCGATGCGGAGGAGATGGTCCGGTGCGCACGGATCCATGTCGGGGGTGATGAGCCATCGGGGGCAGAGGACCAGGCCCCAGGAAGGTCGGGCGCGAAGAAATGTGAGAACGGAGGGGATGTCCGAGATGACGTCCGCGTGGTGGGGGAGGATCGCCGGAGTCGTCCCCGAGGCGAGCGAAGCGGATTCGAAGAGGTCTGCACGACGGGCCCAGTCGGCACGAGCGGGGGCCATCCAGGGGGTCATGCCTCCGGCCGCGGGGCTGCGAACCGCGGTGAGAGGCGCATGGGGTTCGGGCGCTGCGGCGGCGTCCGGCCACAGGAGGGCGAGCGGCTGCTCGTCGCCGGCTTCCCCGGTGGTGACAAGAAGGGAGCCGTCGGGGCGGCTCGCAAGAACGGGGGGTGAGGGGAATGGCTGGGGCATGGCACGGCGATTGCGGGGTAAGAACCGGTGGGTGTCGAGCGTCCGCGTGAAGTTACATCCTGAGCGAGCGGCCCGGGATTGCGCCGAAGGAAGGGGCGAGGACCGCACCGCGGCAGGATGCCGAACACCCGGGCTCGCGCTCGGAGGATATGGATGATCCCAGCTTCTTTGTCGCTTCGACGCCCGGTGCGGATCGATCTTTCGCTCTTTTCAAGGCCTGCCCCCGCTCCCCGGGTGCAGACGCCCTCTCCAGTGGCGGGGCTCATCTCGCAGATCATCGAGATCAACCCGAGCGCGACCAGCGACTTTCTCGCGCGGTTCGGAGAGTCCGCGCTGCGCGAGTACCTCGCGCACCTTCAGACCGGTCAGGAGCCCCGTGGTCGGACCTCGACGTGGGTGCGGTCATCGGGGAGGCCGGCGATCGTGACGCGTGCGGCCAAGCACGACTAGGGACGCGCGCGCGTCGCGACGACAACACGGGGCAGACCTTCGACATCCTGGAGCACGCGCGCGTCGGCGAGCAGCGGCGACGCCGCGGCGAGCGCACGGGCCTCTTCGGCGCGTGACGAGGCGACTTCCACGAGCAGCAGGCCGCCGGGCTTGAGGAGGCGCGCGCCGTCGGCGATGAGCGGGCGGACGAGGGTGAGTCCGTCGGGACCTCCACGCAGCGCGAGGTGGGGTTCGTGGTCGAGGACGTTGCGGTCTACCTTGGAGGGCCATTCGTCATCCGGGATGTAGGGGGGGTTCGCGACGAGGTAGTCGAGACTGGGCTCGCCCCGGGTGGCGGGAAACTCGGCGAAGGGGGCGAGCAGATCGCCCCGGAGCAGGTCGAGGCGGTCGAGGACATCGTGCCTGGTGGCGTTGAGGCGGGCGACGTCGATGGCGTCGGCGGAGAGGTCGCTGGCGACAACGCGGGCGCCCGGGAGTCGCTTGAGGAGCGAGATGGCGACGCACCCGCTGCCGGTGCAGACGTCGGCGATGAGAAGGCCCTCGCCCTTCGAGCCCACGCCGTGGGTGGCGCGGGTGTGCTGGAGGAGGTGCTCGACGATGGTTTCCGTCGCGGGCCTGGGGATGAGCACGCGGCGGTCGACGTGGAAGGGCAGGCCGAAGAACCATGCCTCGCCCACGAGGTACTGCACGGGTTCGTGCGCGAGGGCGCGGGCGACGAGGTCGCGGAGGGTCTGGCGTTCGAGGGGAGAGGCGGGTCGGTCCTGGTCGAGGTAGAGCTTGAGTCGGTCGCAGCCGATGACGTGCGCAACGAGCATCTCCGCCATGAGGCGGGGCGAGTCCAGTCCCTTCCTGGTAAAGGCCTGCCCCATCCACGCGAGCAGTTTTCGCGTGGTCCAGACCTCTGCGTGGGCGGCGTCGGCGGGCATGGCAAGAGCGTAGTGAAGTCCGGGAGGGACTGCGCCCGAGGACTGCTATTTGCCCTCGTGCCAGTTGCGTGCGAGCGATGCATCGGCCCGCAGCGGCACTCGGAGCGTCATGGCCCGCTCCATGCGGTCCTTCACAAGGGCCTTGGCCTGCTCGGCCAGGTGCTCGGGGGACTCGAAGACCAGTTCGTCGTGAATCTGGAGAAGCAGTTTGACTGCTCCCGGAGGGAACGGCCCCTCACCCGCGCGGAATCGGCGGAAGAGGTCCACCATGGCGACCTTGATGAGGTCCGCGGCGGAACCCTGCACGACGCTGTTGATCGCCAGTCGCTCGGCGAGCGACCGGCGGGACGGGTTGGTGGACTGGATGTCCGTGATGGGGCGGCGACGCCCGAGGATTGTGCTGACGTAGCCGTGGCGTCGGGCCTGCTCGATGCACTCCTGGAGGAAGGTGGTGATCCCGGCGAACTTGCGCTTGTAGCCGTCGATGATGGCTGCGGCCTGGTCCTGCGGAACCTTCAGACGGCGGGCCAGACCGAAGGCGGTCACGCCGTAGACGATCCCGAAGTTGACCATCTTGGCGCCGCTGCGCTGCTCGCGGGTGACCTTGTCGGGCGGGATGTTGTGGATCTGGGCTGCGACGGCGGTGTGGATGTCCTCGTCGGCTTCAAAGGCGGCGATCAGGGCGGGGTCGCGCGAGAGGTGCGCGAGGAGGCGCAGCTCGATCTGCGAGTAGTCGGCGGTCACAAGCGTGTGACCGGGTTCCGCCACAAAGGCACGGCGGATCTCGCGGCCCACATCGGTGCGGATGGGGATGTTCTGGAGGTTGGGGTCGCTGCTCGCGAGGCGACCCGTGGCGGCGACGGTCTGGTGGAAGCTCGCGTGCACGCGCCCCGTTGCCGGGTGGATGGCGTCGCGGAGCGCCACGAGGTAGGTTGAGACCAGCTTGGTGAGCTGGCGGTATTCGAGGATGAGGCGGGGCAGGGGGGTGGTGATGGTGTCGTCCGCGGCGAGGGACTCGAGTACCTCCGCGTCAGTGGAGTACCCGGTCTTGGTGCGCTTCTGCCCGGGAATGCCGAGGCCGGGGGTCTCGGCGTCCGGCCGGTTGAAGAGGGCGGCGGCGAGCTGCTTGGGGGAGTCAGGGTCGAAGGTGCGACCGAGCGCGACCTTCGACTCCGCGTGGATGCGGTCGAGGAGGGCGTCGATCTGGCCCTGGAGGCGTACACGCTGGCGGTCGAGCTCCGCGGGCTCGCAGCGGATGCCGTTCCACTCCATCTCGGCGAGGACCTCCACGAGCGGCATCTCGACGTCCTGCATGAGGGGCATGAGGCCCATGGCCTGGAGCTGGGGCATCATGATCTCGCGGAGCTGGAGGGCCACGTCGGCGTCTTCGGCGGCGTATTGCGTGGCGAGATCGAGGGGGACGGTGTCGAAGGTGCGCTGGTTCTTGCCGCTGCCCAGGAGCTCGCTGAGTGAGATATTGGTGCGGCCCAGGAGGGCGAGGGCGAGGGCGTCCAGGCCGTGGGAGGACCGCGAGGCGTCGATGAGATAGCTGGCGACCATGGAGTCGCACGGGAGGTGTTCGGGCGCCATGCCGGGCGCGGCGCAGAGCCCCCGGAGTTGCACGCCCTGGGCGCGGAGAATCAGGAGGTCGAACTTGAGGTTGTGGCCGCACTTGGGCTTGTGGGGGTCCTCGAGGATGGGACGGAGGGCGGCGAGCACGGCGTCCTGGTCGAGGTGATCGGCGGGTGTGGGGGACCTGACGGGGATGTACCACCCGGTGCCCGGGCTGATGGAGAGGGAGACTCCGCAGAGCTTGGCGTCTCGGGGGGAGAGCGCGGTGGTCTCGGTGTCGAACGCGATGACCGGGGCGGCGCGGAGTGCCGCGACGACGCGGGCGAGGTCGGCGGGAGTGCGGACGCAGGTGTACTCGCCCGAGGAGGCGAGACGCGGGGTCACGGCACGCTCCGCCCGGTCCACCTGGGCGAAGAGGTTGCCCTCGTCGGGCGGGGGCTCGGCGCGCTTTCGGGGGGCTGGAGCGGCGTCCTGCTGAGGCGGGGTGAGGGGCATGACTGCCGGCTCGCCCGCGAGGGTGCGGACCTCGTCCTGATAGCGGTTGAAGCCGAGCTCCTTGAGGATCGGGATGAGCTTGAGGAGCTGGAGGCGGTCGGTGCGAGCGGCGTCGAGGTCGACGGAGACCGGCAGGTCGCGACGGAGGGTCACAAGCTCACGCGAGATGCCCAGGCGGGGGATGGCCTCCCGGAGCTTCTCGCCCCGTTTGCCCTTGATTTCCGGAGCGTGGGCGATGAGGTTGTCGAGTGTGCCCCATTCCTGGAGGAGGGCGGCGGCGGTCTTTTCACCCACTCCTTCGACGCCGGGTACGTTGTCCACGCTGTCACCCATGAGGGTGAGCATGTCGACGATCTGAGATGGGGCAAGTCCGGTGTCGTGCTTGAGGGTGGCTTCGGAGATGCCGGCATCGGCGTGCACGTCGAACATCGCGACGGGTCCGAGCCCCTCGCCGTCGCCCCTGAGGAGCTGCTTGAGGTCCTTGTCCTTTGAGATCATCCGGATGGAGAGGTCCGGGTGCGTTTCGCGGAGGCGGGTGACGAGCGTGGCGATGACGTCGTCGGCCTCGTAGCCCGCGAGCCCGACGACGGGGACGCCCAGCTCCGCGAGGAGCGCCATGCAACGGTCGACCTGGGGGCGGAGGTCTTCGGGGGGCGGCGGGCGGTGGGCCTTGTAGTCGGGGTAGATCTGTGAGCGGAAGGTGCCGCGGTCGTCGGAGACATCGGTGGCGACGATGATGTAGTCGGGCCTGCCCGCGACACGGAGGCCGGGCTCGGCGGCGCGGAGGAGCTTGAGGAGCATGCCCACGAAGCCGAACGTCATGTTCGTCGGCTCCTTGGTGACGGGGCTGGTCATGGGCGTGCGGATGGCGTGATAGGCCCTGAAGAACTGCGCGAACGCGTCGATGATGTAGAGCGTGGGCATGGCTAGAGGGCGCGCTGGTGGAGCGAGGCGAGGCGGTCGAGGTAGGCCTGGGAGGGCTCGACCTTGCGCCGGGCCATCATGGCGCGGGCGACGTCGAGGAACTTGTCGAGGCGGTAGGAGCGCTCGCCGGCGTCAGTGCGCCAGCAGAAGGGGCGCGTGCACCCGCTGACGGGCGCGGACGCGGCGAACATGCCGCCGGTGTGGAGGACAGAGCCGGTCATGAGCCGGGTGCAGATGGCGGTCTTGACGTGGTCGCCGATCGTGGGTCCGAGGAAGGTCTCGCCGGTGCGTTCATGCCCGCCGCCCGGGGAGGCGACAGCGGGGATCTCGGCGTAGGTGTTGAGGAGGTTGCTGCAGGTGGTTCCGGCGCCGAGGTTGACCCACTCGCCGACCCAGGCGTCACCGAGATAGCCGTCGTGAGCCTTGTTGGAGTACCCCTGGAAGATGCAGCCCCCGATCTCACCATTGACCTTGCACCAGGGGCCGACGCCGGTGTACGGGCGGATCGTGGCCCGCTCGAGCACGGTGGCGCAGGGTCCGATGAAGGCCGGCCCGATGATGATGGCGCCGGGGCGGACGACGGCCCGCTCGGAGATCACGATGGGGCCGTGCTCGGCATCCAGGATCGCGCCCGGGTGAAGGCGAGCGGAGCGCGCGACGCTGATCGGGAACCCCGGGATGCGGATGGGACCCGGGCCGGACTCCGAGGGCGAGGCGAAGTCCGAGGGCTGCTCGAAGAGCTCCCGCGAGTCGGCGTCCGGGTGGAGGGAGGCGGCGCTGGTGAGGAGCCTGAGGTCCAGATCGATGCAGCGGTCTCGGAAGGTACGTGTGTGCCAGGGCCGGGCGAGAAGGGTCGGCGCGGGCAGTTCCCGTACGCGGGCGCCCTCGGGGCGAGCGCCCGTGAGGACCGCGGAGACTTCACGGGGCGTGAGGCAGGCGCAGACCAGGTCGCCGGAGCCACCCTCGACCCAGAGGTCACCGGGGGTCATGGAGGCGAGCCCCTGCGGGGGGAGGGGGCAGCGTCCGTTGTAGAGGAGCGAGGGTCCGTCGATGTTGAGCGTGCCGTTGACGGGGACGGCGTGGGCGCTCCGGACGAGGGCGGTCATGGCCTGGGGGACCCACAGGGCCCCGGGCTTCTGCCCCAGGACGCGCGTGAGCCGGTCGAGCGTGGAAAGTGCTCCGGTGCGGATATCAAAGGACGCACGCAGGTCGGAGAGCGGTGCGAGCGAGCCCTTCCCGTCGTCGAACACGATCACGCGGAGCATGGGCGCAGTGTACCGCCCGGGTCTAGCCCCCGTTGTTGCCCCGGAGGGCTTCGAGCACGGGATGCTTCTGAGCCTTCTTGGCTCGGAGGGCTTCGATCACGGACGGGGGGACCATGGAGCGGAGGGCGTCCAGATCGTCGCTCATGGCGGTGATCTGCCTGATGAGGCTCGAGGAGGTGTAGGCAAAGCTCTGTCCGGCAACGACGAAGGCGGTCTCCAGCCCGGCGACCTCACGGTTCGTGACGGCCTGCTGAACCTCGTACTGCAGGTCGGAGAGGTTGCGGAAGCCGCGGAGGAGGGCGGAGGCGCCAACGGAGCGGGCGAAGTCCACGGTGAGGCCGGAGAAGGCGCGGACGCTGACGGGGGCACCGGGCTCGCGCGCCTCGAGCTCGCGGACGAGGTGGTTGGCGAGCTGCACGCGCTCATCGATGGTGAAGAGGGCCTGTTTGCCGGGGTTCCGTCCCACGCCGACGATGAGCTCGTCGAACAGGCGCCGGCCTCGGGCGATGACGTCGAGGTGGCCGAGCGAGACGGGATCAAACGACCCCGGGTAGATCGCCAGGTGGTGGGGCATCGCGGGAGTGTACCGGGCGGCCGGGACGGGGATGGTGCCGGTGGCTTCTCGGACGCGTGGGCGTGGCAGGCCCGGGGGAGACGTGGCGTGCGGGCAACACGGATGTGGCGGGAGGGGAGCGCGCCGTCGCGGGCGGCGGTCACGGACGGGGGAGAGAATCCCCTTCGCCTTTCGGCACGCGTGTTGTAAGGTGGTGGGAGATCATGAGAACGACCCTCCTCCTGCTTCTGGCCGGATCGGCACTTGCGGGGTGTGCGCGCACCGTGGAGGTCGTGCGGCGTGAGCGCGGCCATGCGGGCGAGACGACGGGGCGCGGGGCGGAGGTGGTGTTCGCCGGAGCCGCGATCGATCCGAACGCCGAGGGCTGGGACTCGGATCGCCGGGACGCCTCGTTGACGGCGCGGGGGCCGATGACGGTGGTCGACGCTGGCTGGCAGGCGGTGCCCAGGCCGTCCCTCGACTATGCGAGGCGGCTGTACCTGGAACCCGGGCGGCAGGCGCCGGTCACGTACTTCGGCAGCGGCCCGGGCCCGGCGCGTGAGCGTCGGGGCTGGCGGCCCTGGTGGAGTGAGTAAGCAAAAAAAGTCAACGCCCGGGCGGGCAACAAGCCCAACCCGGGCGTGGAACTCAGGGGAAGACTCCGGCGAGTCTCTCGGACGGCCCGCCGACCGGGCTCGCCCCGGGCGCGCCCGCCCGGTCGGCTCCGCGGCGGCTCAGTCGTGGAGGGCCGAGGTGGACGGGGGCTGCAGCGGGCGCAGCCTCATGGTGGTGTCGATCCTGAAGTTGGACTGGGTGGTGTGGCGTTCGACGAAGAAGAACTTGAGGCTGTACTCGTGGCCGTGGGTGAGCCAGTTGAGCCGGTCGAGCTCGATGGTCTGGGAGGTGGCGCCGTGCACGCCGCCGAGATCGATGACGAGCTTGCCGTCGATGAAGACCCAGACGTCGTCGTCGCCGGTGAAGGTGAAGGACTGGCCGGTGCCGCGCTCGTAGATGAAGTTCGTCGAAAGCTCGTAGGTGAAGTGGAAGTTCTTGCCGGTGCTGCTGTAGTTGCCGAAGAGTTCGCCGTTGATGGGGAAGAACCCGCCCATGCTGGCGTAGGTGGGGTCGGTGCGGTCGTTGAAGGTGTAGATGTTCGTGCCGGGCTGGCGGACGAGGGTGATGGGAAGGTTTCGGCTGACATTGACGCCGGGGACATCCGTGAACCACTGGGCGAGGCGCTCGGAGCTGGTGGCGGCGCCGCCCGTGGAGGAGGCCTTGGCGCCGTTCACATCGCCGGACCGGGCGTCGATGTAGGACTTGTTGGGGATGCGGTTGCGGCCCGCGGCATCGCGCCACTGGGTGCTGACCTTGTAGCCGGCGGAGGCCCAGACGGGCTTCCCGTTGGAGCCGAGCTGGTCTTGGACCAGGCCCACGTAGTGAGCGAAGCCCGAGGAGGGCTGGCGCTCAAAGTCCGGGTGACCACCGGACTCGTTCTTGGACTTGAAGTCCCGAACGACGCCGGTGAGCTGGATGGAGGAGGGGAGGGACGCGTGCGGATCGTTGTCCATCGCCGTCCCGTCGGCCGGAGCAAGGCTGACCGCCGCCCCGGCCCCACCAACCAGTGCCAACATTGCCAACGCCTTGATCCGCTTCGAGTTCATGCTGACCTCCATTTGTCGTACGGTCGCCGACGGGTCTCTCTCAACCTCCGGGCGGGGGTCTTGCTCCCGCCGGCGACCACCCCAAAGGTCAAATTCAGGGAGCGGAAAAGCAAGGGGATGGCGCGGGGTGCCCCGGGGCGGGGGAGGGGCTGTGCGGGGTGTGCGGGGCTTGTCGGCTTGTGCAGCCCCGGCCCCGGCGCGGACCGATGTATGATCGGACCCGCGACGAGCGGGGAGAGTTCAGCACACCACAATGCGGCGGGCGCTGGCCCGACGCCGGAACGGAAGCCGGGCATGGACACCTTTGTCATCGAGGGCGGGAGGCGGCTGTACGGCCGGGTTCGGATCAACGGGTCGAAGAACTCGGCGCTGCCGCTGCTTTCGGCGGCGCTGCTCACCGACCAGCCTGTGACGCTCCGTGACGTCCCGTCTCTGGCGGATGTGCGGAACATGATCCGCCTGCTGACCCAGCTCGGCTGTGAACGGGAGGAGGGCGTCGCCGACCCTTCCGAGCCGAAGAACGGGGTTGTGACCCTGCGGGTCACGGACCCGTCCCAGAGCCACGCCCGCTACGAGACGGTCAAGACCATGCGCGCGAGCATCTGCACGCTGGGCCCCATGCTGGCCAGGCGTGGATTTGCGAGGGTGTCCATGCCGGGCGGGTGCGCCATCGGCGACCGGCCGGTGGACATCCACCTGCGCGGGCTCACGGCGCTCGGGGCGCAGATCTCTCTCCAATCCGGGGACATCGTGGCCAAGGCGCCGCAGAGCGGGTTGAAGGGCACGACCGTCTTCCTGGGAGGGCCATTCGGATCGACGGTGCTCGGCACGGCGAACATCCTGTGCGCGGCCACGCTGGCGCAGGGGACCACGGTCATCGAGTCCGCCGCGTGCGAGCCGGAGATCGTGGACCTGGCGGGCCTGCTGAACGCGATGGGCGCGAGGGTGACGGGCGCGGGCTCGCCCCGGATCATCATCGAGGGTGTGAGCGAGCTTCACGGCGCCGACTGGACGATCATTCCGGATCGGATCGAGGCGGGCACGTTCATGGTCGCGGCGGCGATCACCAACGGCGACCTCACGCTGGACAACTGCCCGCTGGACGCGCTGCTGTCCACCACGTATGTGCTGGAGGCGGCGGGCGTGCATGTGCAGACGGTGGGATCGCTGTCCGCCGGGTCGCCCCAGCGGCGGACGCCCTCGCTCTCGATCACCAGCGGCTCTTCGGACCCGTCGCGAAACTCGCCCGATGACCCGATGCGGCGGACGGTGCGCGTGACGTGCGACCGGATCCTCAAACCCGTGGAGGTCACGACGCAGCCTCACCCCGGCTTCCCGACGGACCTGCAGGCGCAGCTCGTGGCTCTCCTGTGCCTCACCGATGGCAACTCGGTGGTGACGGAGCGCATCTTCCCCGATCGGTTCCTCCACGTCGCGGAGCTGCTTCGCATGGGCGCGAAGATCCTGCGGCAGGGGCCGAGCGTGATCATCCAGGGCGTGCGCAAGCTCGTGGGCGCGCCCGTGATGGCGAGCGACCTGCGGGCGAGCGCGGGCCTGGTGCTGGCGGGGCTTGCGGCGCAGGGCACGACGGTCGTGAGCCGCGTGTATCACCTGGACCGCGGGTATGAGAGGCTGGAGGATCGGCTGCGGTCGCTGGGCGCATCGATCGAGCGCAAGGACGAGAAGGAGCTGTCGCCGGCGGAAGCGGCGATGGCCTGAGTTGCGCCGGGGGCAGGAGGTGACTGATGAGCATGATTCTGACGGCGTGCCTGACGATGGTCCTGGCGGGCGGCGCAGAGACTCCGGCCCCCGCGGCGGGGGAGCCTCTCAAGCTGACGCTGATCTCGATCCGAGAGATCCGCTCGGCCTTTGTCGGCCCCGGTGACGAGGACCAGGGCATGAAGTTCGGCGACAAGGACGGGCTCACGCTGACGTTCATGCCGGACCTGCCTGAGGGGACGACGATCTCGGCCATCGAGCAGCCCACAGCCCCCAAGGCCCAGGACAACACCGGTACGGACCTGACGAAGATCGCGCCGGACTTCTGGGACAGGCTCACCTACCTGGAAGTCGAGGACTTCGGCTCGGACGAAGGACAGGTGACGTTGAAGCTCGGGCTGCCCGCCCGGCGGGCGGAGGCCGTTGACGTCAGCATCTCGACCAACGCGACCGTGTTCGAGGGTGTGGACGTGCTGGACATCCCCCAGCCGAAGACCTGGACAAAGGTGACGCACCCCTCGCTGGCGCGGCTCGGGGCGGAGATCAAGTTTGTGGGCGATGAGGACGGGGCCAGGCTGCTGGTGAGGCCGGCCGCCGCGAAGGAAGTCATCGAGGGCGTCTTCCCGGCGACGGAGGAGACGGACCAGTCGGGGTACTCGGTGTCGTACGACGATGAGTCGGCGACCTTTGATATCTCCCCGCCACCGGAGAAGGACCAGAAGATCAGGCTGAAGGTGCGGAGCAAGATCGACGTGAGGCCGGTGGTGATCGAGATCAAGGGCCAGAAGCTGCCCTGAGGCGCGTCACCTGCGGTCTTCGAGTTCCTGCCATCGAGCGTAGAGCGTGGCGAGGCGTTGCTGGAGGTCGGCGAGGGCGCTGCTGTCTTCCGCGAGCCGCCTGTGGTTTGCCAGCGTCTCGGGCGATGCGAGGGATGCCTCGACCTGTGCGATCCGCGACTCCACCCGCTCGATCTCGGGCTGGATGGCTTCGAGTTCGCGCTGCTCCTTGTAGCTGAGTTTCTTCTTCGACGGGTCTGGGGGGGGCACGGCTGTTGTGGTCGCGGGGTTGGGCGCCGGCTTGGGGGCCCCGGGTGAGCCCGCCGGGGAGGGTGGAGGCGCCTTGGCAGCCTTGGCCCACTGCTGGTAGTCGGCGAAGTAGCGGGCACCGCCCTCGCCGTCGAGCGCGAGGATGCGCGTGGCGAGGCGGTCGAGCATGGCGCGATCGTGGGTGACGAGGACGACGGCGCCGGGGAACTCCTCGAGGCTTTCCTCGAGGACGGAGAGCGAGGCGAGATCAAGGTCGTTGGTGGGCTCGTCGAGGATGAGAATGTCGGCGGGCTCGAGCATGAGCCTCGCGATGTGCACGCGGGCAAGCTCTCCGCCCGAGAGCGATCGCAGAGGCTGCTTGAGCTGGTGGCGCGAAAAGAGGAACATCTCCGCCCAGGTGGCGATGTGGAGTGAGCGCCCGCGGTAGACGACGGAGTCCGCGGGCGAGAAGGCCTCGGAGAGCGTGGCGCCGGGGTCCAGCTCCGTGCGGCTCTGGCTGAACAGGACGATGCGGAGGTTCTGGGCGCGGCGGACGGTGCCCAGTGCCGGCGTGCCGTGGGGCAGCAGCGGGGCGACCTGCGCTTCTTCCTCGAGCATCTCGGGAGTGGGCGGGTCGCTTTCGATCTCCCCGGTGAGCATGCGGATGAGCGTGGTCTTGCCGGAGCCGTTGGGGCCCATGAGGCCCAGCACTGAGCCCGGAGAGAGGAGGACGTCGAGCCCCCTGAAGAGGGTTCGGCCCTGCACGGTGCGTGAGAGGCCCCGTGCCACGAGCAGCTTCTGGGTCTGGCGGTCCGTGGCGGTGAAATCGATCTGCGCGGCACGCTGCGGGGCGTTCCGGGCGCGGAGCTCCGCCAGTTCGTCCATTCGCTGGTAGGACGCGTCGATGCGGCTCTTGCTCTTGGTGCGCCGGGCCTTGGCGCCCCGGCTGAGCCAGCGCAGGTCCTCGCGCACCTCGTTGCTCAGGGCCTGCTCCTGCCTGGCCTGGCCATCGAGAAACTCGGCTTTGCGGCGGAGAAACTCGGCGTAGCCCCCCTCGACGGAGAACGTGCCGTCGGGATAGGCGCGGCTGAGCTCGACGATGCGTGTCGCGGTCTGCTCCAGGAACGCACGGTCGTGGGTGATGACGACGGACGCGAAGGGTCCGGCGCGCAGCGTGTCCTCCAGCCAGCGGATGCCCTCGACGTCCAGGTGGTTCGTGGGTTCGTCGAGGAGGAGCAGATCGGGCTCGTGCGCGAGCGCTCGGGCGATGGAGAGTCGCTTGCGCTGTCCTCCCGAGAGGGACGCGCACGGGGTGTCCGGGGGTGCGACGTCGACGCGGCCCAGGACCATGTCGGCCGCGAGCTCCAGCTCGTGATGGTCGTGGTGCTGGGGGAGCTTGCCGGATTGCCACGAGGCTTCGAGGTTCGAGAGCACGGCGGAGCGGACGGTGGCGCCGGGGTCGAACGTGTCTGTTTGCGCGACATACGCGACGCGGAGAAGGCGGCGCGTGGAGATCTCGCCGGTGTCGGGCGAGTCGAGGCCGGCGAGGAGCTTGACGAGAGTGCTCTTTCCCGATCCGTTGGGGCCGATGAGCGCGAGCCGTTCGCGCTCGTCGATGGAGAACCCCACGCCCGAGAAGAGCGTGCGCGCGTCGAAGTGCTTTGAGAGGTTTCGGGCGGAGAGGAGCGCGGGCATGGGAGGGGGAAACGTAGGAGGTCCGGCGCCGGTGCCTCGTGGTCGCCTTCCGGAGCGGCGCGGTGGGGGCGTGTGCCGGCACCCGCCGGGTGCGGCGATACACTCGCGACGGGCCGGCCGCAGTCCCGCGAGGGGCCTTTGGGGCCCGAGGGCGCGGGGCCGGGCGGGGCGCGACGAGGAAGCGGAGTGACGAAGGCAACGACAAGGTCGGCCCGATCTCGTGGACGTCCGGCGAAATGGCCGGCACGGCCGGGGCTGTGCCCACCTGCTGTGTGGATCCCGGGCGCCGGCCGGGGGCGTGCGTCTCTGGGGCGCGGGCGATGACCTCCGCCGCCGACTTCCTCATCGCGGAGGGAATCTCCCGGCGGTTTGGTCATACCCAGGCGCTGAGTGACGTGACCGTGCAGTTCGCGCCGGGCGAGGTGCACGCGTTGATGGGCGAGAACGGGGCGGGCAAGTCCACCCTGGGCAAGATCATCGCGGGTGTGCTGAGACCAGACACGGGCCGGGTTGCGATCGAGGGGAGGGAACTGAAGCCCGGAAGCCTGTCCGACGCGTTTCGCGCCGGCGTGCGCATCGTGCATCAGGAACTGGCCCAGTGTCCGAACCTCTCGGTCGCCGAGAATCTGAGCCTGCACGCGTTCCCGCGGAACAGGCTGGGCCTTGTGGATGTCCGGGAGATGGCCAGACGTGCGGCGGCGCTGGTGCATCAGCTCGATGCGGGCATCGACGTGGAGGCGCCGCTCGGCTCGCTCGCGCCGGGGCGTCGGCAGATCTGTCAGATCGCCGCGGCGCTTGACGAGCGAACGGGTGCGGCGGGGGGCGTCGGGCCGCGCGTCATCGTGTTGGACGAGCCGACGAGTTCGCTGTCCGTTGCGGAGGCGGACAGGTTGCTGGAGATCACGCGCGGGCTCGCGCGGCGGGGGCTCACCGTCATCTACGTCAGCCATCGCATGGGGGAGGTCTTCGCGGTGTGTGACCGCGTGACGGTGCTTCGGGACGGCAAGATCGTGGCGACCACGCCTGTGGCGTCGCTGGACGAGCCGACGCTCGTCGAGCAGATGATCGGGAGGAAGCTGGAGGCGTCGGTACGGGGTGCGCATGCCTCTCCGGGCGCTCGGCCGGCGGATGACGCTGAGGCCGGGGCCATCCGGGCGCTCGCGCCGGGGCATGCGCCCGGAGAGGCCGGGCCGGTGTTGCTCGAGGTGAGCGGGTTGACGTCGCCGGGAAGGCTGCGCGACGCCTCGCTCGTGATCCGAAGGGGCGAGGTGCTGGGCGTCGGCGGGCTGGTGGGCAGCGGCAGGTCCGAACTGCTCGATGCGATCTTCGGGCTGGATGATCGTGCTGTCGGGCGGGTCGAGGTGGAGGGCGTGCCCGTGCCGGCGCGGTCGGTTCGGGCCGCGATCGCGGCGGGCATGGGATATGTGCCCGAGGACCGGCGGCGACAAGGGCTGTTCTTTGACCTCAGCATCCACGAAAACGTCGTGCTGCCCTTCATGCGGACGCTCGCGTCGGCACTCGGCTGGCGTCGCATGGAGGCGGAGCGGCGGTTGGTGCGTGAGAAGTTCGCGGAGTTTCAGATCAAGGCCGCGGGCGCGGGTTTGTCGCCCGCGACCCTCTCGGGGGGCAATCAGCAGAAGGTGCTGCTCGCGCGGTGGATGGGCCATCGGACGCGCGTGCTGCTTCTGGATGAACCCACGCGGGGTATCGACGTCGGCACGAAGGCCGAGGTGTATCGGCTGGTGAGAGCCGCGGCGGACGGCGGAGCGGCGATCCTGCTTGTGTCCAGCGAAATGCCCGAGTTGCTCGCGCTGTCGGACCGCATCATCGTGATGTGCGAGGGGCGAATCTCGGGCGAACTGCGGGGCGAAGCGATGACGCAGGCGAACATCCTGCGATTGGCGACTACCACCCCATCGCGGCGAGACCCGCGGCTCGCTTCCGCGAGTCCCGGTGCTTGAAGAAGAATGGAGCCGGGGGGAATCGAACCCCCGAGCACTCGCGGAATCTCCGGGAGTTTACGCCAATCCCGAGCAGCGCGCAGCGCCAGGCGCAGCGCAGGCCGCACCGGGAGGGAAACGAGGCGCAGGACGCGGTCCGGCGGGCGTCCCAACAGGGGGACCGGTCCCGCCCACGTCGCGGCTGAACGACGGGGGCGACCTCGCCCCGCCCGACGCCGACCTGGCCCGCCTCGTGGCGGCGTGGGCCAACCTGCCCCCCGACGTGCGTGCCGCGATCGTCGCGGCGCTTGGCACGCCAACGCCCGTCCGCTGACCCCGCCCGACGCCCGACAGAACCGACGAAACCCGCGATGCCGCGACGCGGTGTGCCATCGCCGCCCGTTCCGTCGGCGGCAAAGTCGGCATGGTTCCTTCCCGCCGATCCCGCCGACACGACGCCCGCGGGAACAGCCGCGGGTATCGACTGACTTTGTTTCGGATGTCCGGCAGCCGTAGACCTTTGTGCCCCGGGGGGACGTATCCTGTCCGGATATGGCCAGCGCCCGATCCATTGAGTCCAAGCCCCACCGAAACGGCACGGCGCGAAGCCGGGCTGAGGCGACTCGAATCCCGGAGCAGAAGCCCTACGCGGGTCCCGCAACGGAGCACACCCTTGCCCTTGGCGACGCCCGCCGCATGGACTGGATTCCCGACCAATCAGTCCATCTTGTCGTGACCTCGCCGCCGTACTTCAACTTGAAGAAGTACAACGACCACCCCGATCAACTCGGCGACATCAACGACTACGAGAACTTCCACGACGAGCTCGACCAGGTATGGCGGCACTGCTTTCGGGTGCTCGTTCCCGGGGGACGACTCGTCGTGAACGTCGGGGACGTCTGTGTCGCGCGTCGGGAGAACGGCGGGCGGCACCACGTCTTTCCGCTCCATGCCGACATCGCAGTGCGCGCGCGGCGGATCGGATTCGACTACCTGACGCCAATCCTCTGGAACAAGATCGCCAACGCGAAGTTCGAAGCCGAGGGAAACGGCGGCGGCTTCCTCGGAAAGCCATACGAGCCGAACGGCATCATCAAGAATGATGTCGAGTACATCCTCATGCTGCGAAAGCACGGCAAGTACCGCAGCCCCACTGAGGACCAGCGGGCATCGTCACGGCTCACCAAGGACGAGCAGTCCGCTTGGTTCCGGCCCATCTGGACGGATCTCACGGGCGCATCGACTCGCGAGCACCCAGCGCCCTATCCCATCGAGCTCGCCTATCGACTGGTACGAATGTTCTCGTTCACGGGCGACACCGTGCTCGATCCGTTCGTCGGCACCGGCTCGACGATGCTCGCCGCGCTGAGGTGCCACCGGAACAGCATTGGGAACGAGCTCGATCCGGCCTACTTTGCGATGGCCGAGAAACGCCTCAAGGGCGAGATTCAGCAAGCCCCGATGTTCGCAGACGGACCAAGCCTGGTCATACGGCATACCGCCCCGCGTAAGCAGCACTGATCCGCTGGAGGAACGTGAGGTAGTGATCGTGGTCGCCTGGCTGCGGTGCCGGATGTGCCGTGTGCAGCGTGCAGGGGCCGACGTTGTCGCAGTTGACGACGATGGTGGCGAAGGCGTCGAACCCGACTTCGCCAGCGCGATCGCGCATCTTGAGCCCCCGCAGATGTCGAACCATCGACTCGGCGACGGTCGGTTGGCGGTGTGGTGTGAAAGTCAGCGGCCCATCTTTCTCCTGGCGAAGGGGCGACGCGAAACGATCTGCAATGTTCACCACGACAATGCCAGCGGCAATCGCCTGCGGGTCGCCCTGGTGCACGATTTCATGGGAGGAGGACAGCTCATCGAAGATGCGGGGCTTCGTCTTTGAGTGCTCGGTCATGCACTGCTTCGCCTCGATCGAGATCCGAAGGGACGCGATGCGACCGGACATGATCGGCGTCGGCACCACGGGCTGGACCACTGGATCAGCAGGTGTGCCAAGCGCCAAATCGAGGTTCTTGACCTTGCCGTTTGCGAATGTGAACTCAGCGTTGATCTCGCCGACGATCATCCGAGACTTCGCGTGTTCCGCGAGCGGCGGACACGCGACAAGAAGGTCCTCCATGACCATCCGGCAGAGGGTCTTGGAGTGCTCATCGGATCGTGGGTGATACCGGTAGACCTTCCGCCCGTGTTTCTTGTCGTTGGCGGTGTGCCCGCTCATCCATTCCACGAAGCGATCAGGTGCTGTCGGCATGCAGCAGAGGGTAATCGTCGCTCCCCTTCTTGGCTACTGAGGGTGCGACGTCGTCTTTGGAGATTCGAAACGATGGCGTTGTAGGCCCGCAGTCTGAGCGGTTGTGCCAGCCGGCGCCTAACGCTACTCCGTGCGGGCGGCTGCTCCACCCTGCTCCGTCTTTGAGATCACTGATGCGAGGGAAGAAAGCCAATCGGCCGATCTCGGCATCAGGTCGGCCAGCGTGATTTCTCGCGAGCCGACGAACACGCGTGTCCACGCCTTGCCCTCCTTGAAATTCTCCATCACCTTCGCGCCGGAAACGAGAGCGGCGACGGCGTTGACGTACTCCATTCCGATCTTCTCGTCGATGCCGCTCTTGCGGTAGTTGTGCAGTACGAATCGCAGATCGACGACTCCGCCCTCGGCATAGATGGACGCGAACGAAAAACGTCGCCCCGTGTTCGGCTCGTACCAGAACAGCGAAATGCTCGAGCTGCGAGCCTCCGGCTCTATGCCGATTTTCTCGCACTCACGCAGGAATGTCCTGAACTGCTCAACGACCGGTGCGCCGAGCGACTCCGCAATCGTCT
This sequence comes from Leptolyngbya sp. PLA1, assembly GCA_021405315.1. Lineage (GTDB taxonomy): Bacteria > Planctomycetota > Phycisphaerae > Phycisphaerales > UBA1924 > RI-211. The sequence goes on along the minus strand of QWIH01000037.1, from coordinate 5,558 downwards.
CGAACATGGCTTCCTCGGTCAGCCGACGCCGCTTGCCGCCGTCGTCCCCGTAGACGACCTCCGGTAGCCTAACAGCGACATCCTTCGGAGCCAGCGGCGCTCGTAGTTCTACAACGGCTCGCACGATCTCCCTTGTTCGTGCAAGCACGCGGGGCTGCGCCACCATCGACTTGTCCGCCGCGCCAGTCTTGAACAACGCGACTTCCAGCAGAGCAAACGTGAATCCCAGCGCCGGCGCGGCGGCGAGCGTGTCGGCGAGTTGCTCTACTCCGTGCTGAATGCCGTCGCCTGCTACCAGGAGCAGGAAACGCCCTTGTGCGAGGTTCTTGGTCACGGCGTCAATGAAACGTGCCTCTTCGAAGTCCGGATGGTCGCGCACGAGCGGCAGGATCGGGTCGTCATCGCCCTCGATAGGCGTGCTTGGCCCGGTGGGTCGTCCATCGTCGATGCGACGCTTCAGGCGGACAGCGTAACAGAAGTCCTGATAGGTCCAGCCGGACATCGCCGAGGCATAATCCAGAATCTGCGCGACGACTTCTCGCCGTGCTTCCGGGTTGCGAAACAGCTTGGTCTCGACCAGCGTGATGTAGCCGCGCGGACTGACGTACACCACATCGACGGGGCCAGCCTCCGTCGGCAGTTCGCGGGCCACGGCGACCAGCGGGCCAAACACCTCTTCGATTTCGTCGATCGGGATCAGTGAGGGGTTCTTGTACAGTAGGTCTTGGAACCATCCCTCCCGGATCGAGCGGTCATCAAACACGACCCGCTCCAGGGGCGTGGCTCCGTTTGCGTTGACGAGATGGGGCGTGCAGAACTGGCGAGCGTGCATGGAGGCATCGTAACGCCGGTGTGCGCGCGATGCAGGGTGCATGTCGCTGTGTGCCGCTCTTGCTGTGATTCAGGCGGTCGCCATCAGCTGTTCGATTCTCGCGGGGGAGAAGTGCCACGACTCAGGAATCTGGTCAACCTTCCCGCCGTGCTTGGCTCGATCGGTCCAAACCCTCTTCTCCATGAGCATCGTCTCTCCTCGACCCCCTGCGCAGGCCTTCAGCTGCACCGCGACCTCCGCCGGGGTCGCCAGATACACACGAGGCATGGCGTCCACAGGCACGTCAATGAACTGAACGAAGCAGAACACGGTGCGGGGCTTGTGTCGGGCGAGCCATTCGTCGATCGCCTCGTGGTAGTTGGCCTTGCCCTTCTTGAGGTATGACTGCGTGAGGCCCCAGCCGCGGTCCTGACTCCCCTTGACCGACACTTTGAGCATCCGCTCGCCGCGAATCACCGCGAGGTCGTACTCAGGCTGATTCGCGCCGTACTGCACCGACACGTCGTAGCCACATCGGGCAAACAGGGCTGCGGCAACGACCTCCGCCGCAACCGCGACGTGCCACTGACCCATCTTTGGCGACGCCAACTGATCTGACATGACGGGATGATAGAGGAATTCCGGTGCATAGCCGCTCACGGCCATCGACAGCACTTCGGCGTTCGCTTTGACCGGCGAGGGGGACGATTTCCCGGATTTCGCACTTCAACCCGGCCCCGTTTTGCATAAAGGCATGTAGCGGGATGTACCGGCCCGACGGCAAATCCGTCCATCGGGGCGGGCAGATAGGCCGCCCGCGGCATAGGGAACGAGTAGAGGCCCGGCCCCGCGGTGTCGGTACATGGCGGGAAGTGAAGGAAAATCGCCGAACCATCGCGACATCCACCGGCCCGGTGACGAGAGGTACAGGTAGAGGACACGCAGGCGGCAGGCGACAACCCGGCGGCCTTCGGGTTAGGAGAAGGGTGACGGAGCCGACGAATCAGCGCGACACTTTGGCGGGGTCGCGCAGATATAGGGGGTAACAGGATGACGATGCACCGACGGAACGGAATCTGCACGACCCCTCGCCACTTCGCGGGCGTTCCGCGTAGATGAGCCAGGTGCGGCTCGACCGCACCAAACCAACCACCCAGCCAGCCATCGACCCATCCATCCAGCCAATCCCGTGACGCCCGGCGGCGTCGCGGCCGGACACACACTGCGCCCGGGCTCCGGGCAGGAGGCTTTCCCATGCCATTGTCGAAGTACCTGGCGGCGATGCGGAAGCTCAGCGATCTGGTGTACGACACCCTGATGTCGAACGCCGGCGCGTTCTTCTCCGCGGGCAACGGCAACTACATCACCGGAGCCGACACGAACCTGAGCACGGACGGCTTGAGCAAGGCGATCACCGCCATGCTCACGCAGCGTGACGCCGAGGGCAACGATCTGGACCTGCGGCCGACGCGACTGGTCGTGCCGCCGGAACTCCAGACGGTGGCCCGCGCCGTGCTCGAGAGCGAGTACATCGCGGCCCAGACGAACCTGCCGACCGGCAACAGCCTGCGGAACGCGGTGGGCCTTGAGGTTGAGCCGCGCCTGAGCAACACCAAGAAGTACGGCACCAAGGCCTCGACGAAGCAGTGGTACCTGTTCGCGGCCCCGGCGGCGAGCCCGATCATCGTCGGCTTCCTCAACGGCCAGCAGACGCCGACGGTCGAGTTCTTCGGGCTCGACCAGACGGTGAACAAGTTGGCGGTGTCGTGGCGCGTCTACTTCGACTTCGGCGCGGCGCTGTGCGACCCGCGGGCGGCGGTGCGGAGCAAGGGCGAGGCGTAAACGGTCGGCGCTGGTGCGGCCGGGGGCGGTTGCGGGCTGCCCCCGGCCATTCTCTCAAACGGGTCACGAATGACGCACGCCGCGCCAATCGCGGCGGCGCGATGGGTGCGCACTCATGGACGAGCTCAAGAACACGACCGGAGGTCAGACCGCCATGCACCCGCTTCTCACCTATCGCGAGGCGGCGAATGTGCTCGGCGTCACGCCACGCACCGTCTGGACACTCGTGCAGGCCGGGACGTTGCCCGCGGTGCGCTTCGGGCGCAGCGTGCGAATCGACCCCGCTGACCTGCGACGGTTCATCGAGCGAGCGAAGAGTGCGACGCAGGGGGTGGGCCATGGGTGAGTCCATCGATGTCGTGCTCGACGCGCTCACGCGAGTGGGGTGCCATCCCAAGCGACACGGCGAGGCGTGGTCGGCCAGGTGCCCGGCGCACAATGACCGCGATCCGTCGCTGTCGATTGGCATCGGTACGGACGCTCGTGTTCTTCTGCATTGCCACGCCGGGTGCCCAACGGAAGCGATCCTCGGCATGCTCGGCCTGGCGATGAGGGACCTCATGCCCACGCCGACGGGCGAAACGAGGAGACTTGCCGCCCAGCGAAAGGGCGCGAGCGATGCCACCTTCGCCACCTCCGACGAAACGATCACGGTGCTGGAGCGGAAGCACGGACCGTGCGCTGCACGCTGGGCATACACCGACGCACAGGGCGTCTCCGCTGGAGAGGTGGTCCGTTGGAATCCGCCCGCGGGCGGGAAGGTCGTGCGCCCAATCAGTCGGCGTGGTGATGGCTGGGTGATCGCCGCGATGCCCGAGCCACGGCCGCTGCTGAACCTGCCCGAGTTGTCGCGGTTGCCCGACGGCGCGTGGGTCTACATCGTCGAGGGCGAGACATGCGTGGACGCTGCCCGGGCCATCGGCCTCGTCGCCACGACCAGCGCGGGCGGCAGCAAGGCGGCGGGCAAGTCCGACTGGTCCGTCATGAAGGGCAAGGTCGCTGTGATCCTCCCCGACCACGATGCCGCGGGCGAGGCCTACGCCGAAGAGGTCACACGCCTCTGCCACGCCGCCGGCGCACAGGAAGTCCGCGTGGTGCGGCTCGCCGAACACTGGACCGCAGTTCCATCCGGTGGCGACATCGCTGATGTGCTGGCGATGGAAGGCGGCGATGCCGAGGCCGTGCACGCGAAGATCGACGCTCTTGCCGTGGCAGCGGAGGCAGTCGCACCGGAGGCACCTGTGGACGACAAGCCGGACGACCGCCCCGCGTTCGACCTCGTCGCGTTGTTCCCCGCCGCCACCGGCGACATTCGTGACTACTTCGCCGACATGGCCCGCTCGACGCAGACGCCGCCGGACATGGCTGCCCTGTTGGGCATGGCGGTCGCGTCGGCGTGCATCTGCAACGTCGCATTCGTCCGCGGGCATGGCGATCACATCGAGCCCGCCCCGCTGTGGGCGTTGGTGCTCTCCGAACCGGGCACGCGCAAGTCAGCCGTGCTCGCGGAACTGTTGCGGCCGATCCTGAAATGGGAGGCGGACAAGGGCCGCGAGATGCGCCCGGTGATCGCCGCCGCGGCCCAGCGGCACCGCATCACCGAACGGCGCATCCGCTCGATCGAGGACCAGGCGGGCAAGGTGGCCGACCCGTTCAAGCGGGCTGTTGTCGAAGGCGAGGCCATCCGGCTCGCGCAGGAGATGGAGGCGACGCCCGTGCCGACTGCGCCGGCGCTGCTGGCCAGCGAGCCAACGCCGGAAGCGCTCGTGCGGCAGATGAAGGACAACCACGGCCGGGCGCTGCTCGCCAGCGCCGAGGGTGACGCGCTAGACATCGTGCAGGGCCGGTACTCTGGCGTGCGGAACTATGGCGCGATGCTCAAGGGTCACGCGGGCGATCCGATTCGTGCCCAGAGGGTTGGCCGCCCGTCCGACGTGATCGACCGACCGGCGCTGGCCGTGGCGTTGTGCGTGCAGCGGGCGGCTGTCGAAGCGGTGTGGTGCGACCCGCAGGCCGAGGGGCGTGGCCTGCTCGCTCGCTTCGCCGTCATCGCCCCGCCCGATCTCGTCGGCATGCGCGACGTGCGGCCCGAGCCGGTGCGAGCGTCCGCCCGCGAGGCTTGGCAGGCTGCGCTCGGCCGCCTGCTGTCGTTCGAGCCCAGTGACGATCCCGATGTCGGCCCGGCCGTCGTTGCTCTTTCCTCGGAGGCCGACGCGCTCTACCACGTCTTCCAACTGCGGACCGAGGCCGCGTTGGGCTTTGGCGACCTGGCCGAGCGCCGCGCATGGGGCGGCAAACTCTGTGGCCTCTCGCTTCGCATCGCCCTCACGCTGCACGCGCTGGCGACGTGGGGCCGAGCGGGCACGCCGAACGACGCACCGCGCATCGATGCCGAGACGATGGCCGCCGCCATAGCGTGGGCCGACTACCTCGCCGCGTCGGAGCGCCACGCGCGGCTCAGCATCACCGAGCCTGCGGAGCAGCGCGTCGTGCGTCGTCACCTGGCCCTCATCGCACGCCACAACGGCTCGGTCAGCATCCGCGACTGGCAACGCCTCCGCTCGCTGTTGCGGGCGACGGAAGCCGAGGCCGAACTGGACGCTCTGGCCAAGGCCGAACATGGCGACTGGTCGTGGTCCGCGCCCGGCCCGCGTGGCGGGCGGCCGTCGCGGCGCTTCGTCCTCCGGGCGCACGTCCCTGGCTCCGACGCATCCCCGCCCACGGCGGCCCCAAACGCCACGAGTGGCCAACTGGCCGGGGTTCCGTCGGTTTCGTCGGCGTCAGGCGGGACAGCCCCGCCGCACGACGCGTGATTCCGCCCACATTCCGCCCGAATCCCCCAGTTCCGCTTGACACTCGGCCCGTCCGAGCCTGACTGGCGACACGGAGGTCCGCCCGATGGCGA
>QWIH01000075.1 GCA_021405315.1 Leptolyngbya sp. PLA1 | reverse complement strand
CCTCTCGGAGGGCATGTCCTGCCGAAGGCGGATGCTGACGCTTGAGGACCTGCTGGGGGCGGACGAGATCTTCCTGACGAACTCCTCGTGGGGCGTGCTGCCGGTGACGGGGCTGGAGGCGCACCGGGTGGGAGAGGGAGTGGGCCCGATCGCGCGCTCGCTGGTGGAGGCGTGGGGGGAACTCGCGTCGTAGGCGCCGGTGCGCGGATCAGGTGGAGCCGACGAGTGCGGCGTTCGTTGGGAACCGCTTGAGGGCGGCGAGCAACTGCTCGACCTGCTGGTGGGGGTGCATCTCGAGGAGGCGTCGGCGCAGGGCGGACATGGTCTTGAGCTCGGGCTCTGAGAGGAGGAGGTCTTCCTTGCGGGTGCCGGAGGCGGCGAGGTTGATGGCGGGGAAGAGGCGGCGCTCGCTGATCTTGCGGTCGAGGATCAGCTCCATGTTGCCGCTGCCCTTGAACTCCTCGAAGATGACCTGATCGGCCTGGCTGCCGGTGTCGACGAGGCAACTGGCGATGATGGTGAGGCTGCCGGATTCCTGGGTGTTTCGCGCGCTCCCGAAGAGCTGCCTTGGGACTTCGAGGGCCTTGTTGTCGAGGCCGCCGCTGAGCGTGCGACCACCCGTGGCGTGGCGGCGGCTCTGGTTGAAGGCGCGCCCGACCCGGGTGAGGGAGTCGAGGAGCACCAGGACGTGCTTTCCGGCCTCGACCATGCGCTTGCAGCGGTCGATGGTGCTGATGGCGAGCTCGACGTGGCGGTCGACGGTGTGGTCGTTGCTGGAGGCGATGACGCGCACCCGGGCCGGAGGCTGGGGGGCGGCTGGGGCCCCCGTTCCGCCCTCGCGGAACGCGGCCTCTCCGCGGGCGAGCATCTCGCGGCCCATGACGTCGCTCTGCATGCTGACGAACGTGCGTCGGAAGTCGGTGACCTCCTCCGGACGCTCGTCGATGAGGAGGACGACGACCTCGATGTCCGCGTGGTTGCGGAGCACGGCGGAGGCGATGTCCTTGAGCAGCGTGGTCTTGCCGGCCTTGGGTGGCGAGACGATGAGGCCGCGCTGGCCGCGGCCGATGGGGCAGAAGAGATCGATGAGGCGACAGGAAGCGGGGCAGCCCGGGTATTCCAGCGTGAGCCGTGGCTGGGGATCGATGGAGGTGAGCTCTTCGAAGCGGCGGGAGCCGGGGGGGAGCATCAGCGGCTTGCCATCGACGTCCAGCGACGCCGCGTGCTGCTGAGGTCGGTTCTGTGTGGCGGTGGGGACGTGCTGGGGGTGTGGCCCGCCGCCACCTCCGCCCCGGCGTCTGCGTCGACGGCGTCTTCCGCCGTCACCATGTCCGAAGTTGTGCACTCACGAACTCCCGCGGGATCGATGCGTAGGACGCAGGCGCCGGACGCGAGGGGCCATCCGGGCGACAGCTTGAACCGGTTCACTCGCCGGGCCTGATGGTCAGGCCGGGGCCTGCCTCGGGGGGCTGGCTGAGAATGGACCCTTGCGGTGCGACCCGGGCCCGAACAGAGAAGCGGCCCAATCGCAACCTTCTGGTCGTATGAGAACGAGATTGGGACGATAAGTCAAGCGACGGGGGAAGTTGGCACTTAGAATGCCGGGCAGGTTCCCCACCCGCCGTAGGGCCGGGCGCATGTTTTTTTTCCTCTGATTCTCCGTGGGTTCGTGGCATCTAACACGCTTCACATCAAAGGGTTGCCGGTCTCACCGGGCATTGTTATCGGGCGGGTGCTCGTGGTGGACGATGACCTGCGCCGGGTTTCCCGGCGGCAGGTGCCGGAGGGGGGAATTCCCGCGGAGCTCGGCCGGCTGGAGGAGGCGTCGAAGGCGTCGATCGCCGAGATTCGGCTCGTGTACGAGCAGGCCGAGCGGCAGATGGGCTCCGAGGCGGCGAAGATCTTCCTGTTTCACATCGGGATGCTCTCTGACCCGGCCTTCATGGGGCAGGTACGGGCGATGGTCACGCAGGAGCGGGTGACGGCGGACTACGCGGTCTCGCACGTTCTGGCGGCCCTCGCGGACCGGTTCCGGGCGACGGGCGACTCGGTCTTTGCGACCAAGGTGAACGATATCGAGGACCTTGGCGAGCGGATGCTCAAGCATCTGGTGGGCGCCCGGGCCAGCCGCATCGCAGAGGCGGACGAGGGCACCATCGTTCTGGCGCGGGATCTGACGCCCTCGCAGACGGCGCTCTTCGATCGGTCGCGGATCCTGGGGTTCGCGACGGACCTGGGCGGGCAGACCAGCCATACGGCGATCATCGCCAAGGCGCTGGAGATTCCGGCGGTGGTGGGGTGCAAGACGCTCCTGAAGCACGCCAAGGACGGGATGCGCGTGATCCTCGACGGCGACAAGGGCGCCGTGATCCTGGACCCGGCGGACGATCAGGTCGCGGAATACACCAGGTACATCGAGCAAGCGCGGATATTCCGGGTGTCGGCGGACGAGATCGCGAGCCTGGAACCCATCACAACCGACGGGCATCACATCACGGTCCTGGGCAACATCGAGCTGCCCGAGGAGGTGACGAAGGTGCTGCGGCAGGGGGGAGAGGGGATCGGCCTCTACCGGACGGAGTATCTGTACCTGACCGGGACGACCGAGCCCACGGAAGGCGATCACTACCGCGCGTACGCACGGTGCGTGGAGTTGAGCGGCGGGCGGGAGCTGGTGATCCGGACGATGGACCTGGGTGCGGACAAGTACACACAGGCGCAGGAGGAGATTCCGGAGCGGAACCCGTTCCTGGGGTGCCGGAGCATCCGGTATTGCCTGAAGAACACGGCGATGTTCCGGAGGCAACTCCGGGCGATCCTCAGGGCGAGCGCGGATGGTCCGATCAAGATCATGTTCCCGTTGGTAACGACTCTCTCGGAGCTGCGCCAGGCGAAGTTCCTGGTGCGAGAGGTGATGGAGGACCTGGAGGAGGAGGGCATCGCCTTCGACGCCGGGATCAAGATGGGGATGATGGTCGAGGTTCCGGCGGCGGCGATTCAGGCCGAGGCGTTCGCCCGGGAGGCGGATTTCTTCTCCATCGGGACCAACGACCTGGTGCAGTACACGCTGGCGGTGGACCGGACCAACGAGCGGGTGGCGTCGCTCTATACCCCGGCGCACCCGGCGGTGATCAGGCTGATCCGAGATGTCAGCCGCACAGCGCGCCGGCACAACGTTCCGCTTTCGTGCTGCGGGGAGTCGGCGGCGGACCTGGAGTTTGCGATGCTGCTGATCGGGCTCGGGGTGCGTACACTTTCGGCGTCTGCGGGGGCCCTGCCCAATCTCAAGCGCTTCATCCGGAGCGTGAGTGTGGACCAATGCGAACGCGTGGCGCGACAGGCGCTGGCGCTCGATTCCGATGACCAGGTCGCGAGATTGCTCCGCGACCGGGCTCGAACGTTTGTACCCCAGGCCTTTGACGGGCGTTCCGTCGACTGAGCTGGGGTGAGTAGAACATCGGCCTGCAGCGCGGTATCGCGTCGGGCCGGACAAGCCAGCCGCTTCTCCCCGGCCGCGCATCGCGCGATCGGGTGATCGGAAGCAGGATCGCCCGCCCCGTGTGCAGCGCTGACGGCGCCCGCGGGGCAGAGGCGACGGGCCCGGCGCCCACCTCACGGGCGCGCCGGGAGCAGGAGGGCCCATCGGGCCCCCGGACTGACGCTTGTTCGCGCACGCGAGCCCTCGGGCATGGCCGATCCCGGCCCCATACGCCGGGTGTGCGCGGCCTTCCCGCGCGGAAAGCAGTCATGTCCGAATCCAAAATGATCATCAACTATGTTCCCGGCGAGGAGTGCCGGGTCGCCATCATCGAGGATGGCAAGCTCGAGGAGCTCTACGCCGAGCGATTCGCCCAGGCCTCGCGGGTGGGCAACATCTTCGTGGGCAGGGTCGTGAACGTGGAGCCGGCCATCCAGGCGGCGTTCGTGGACTTTGGCGTGGGGGACAACGGGTTCCTGCACGTCACCGATCTGCATCCCCGGTACTTCCCGGGAGAGCAGGACGACGCCACCGAGAGCGTGGGGTTCAAGACTCCTCGGCGCGAGAGGCCCCCGATCCAGGCGGCCCTGCGCCGGGGTGACGAGGTCATCGTGCAGGTCCTCAAGGAAGGCGTGGGCACCAAGGGCCCGACGGTCACGAGCTACCTCTCGATCCCCGGTCGGTTTCTCGTGATGATGCCCTACATGGACCGCGTGGGCGTTTCCCGCAAGGTCGAGGATGAGGATCAGCGCCGCAAGATGCGTGAGATCCTCGACCAGCTCGACCTGCCCGAGGGGTTCGGCTTCATCCTCCGCACCGCGGGCTTCGAGGCCACCAAGGCGGAGCTCAAGCGAGACCTGGCGTACCTCCAGCGGCTGTGGAAGGACATGGACAGGCGTCTGAAGGTCGGGGGCAAGCCCAGGCTCCTCTACAGCGAGAGCGACCTGCTGGTCAGGTCGCTCCGCGACATGATGACCACCGACACCACCGAGGTCGTCATCGATCACGAGATCGCGCTGCGTCGCGCGGCGAAGTTCATGAAGATCGTCTCTCCCCGCGGGGCGGCGAAGCTCATGCACTACCCGGCCAAGACGCCCATCTTTCACGCGTTCGGCGTCGAGCGGCAGATCGCGTTCATCCACGCCCGCGAGGTGCCTCTGCCCAGCGGCGGGAGGCTGGTCATCGACCAGACCGAGGCACTGGTCGCCATCGACGTCAACTCGGGCAAGAGCCGCGACAGCCGGAACAGCGAGGACAACGCCTACCAGACCAACATCGAGGCCGTGGACGAGATCTGCCGCCAGTTGCGGCTGCGCGACATGGGCGGCATCGTCATCAACGACCTGATCGACATGCGCCACGCCAGCCACCGCAAGGACATCGAGAATCGGTTCAAGGAGCGGCTGAAGCGTGACCGGGCCAAATCGAGCATCACGGGCATCTCGGAGTTCGGTATTCTCGAGATGACGCGCCAGCGGATGAGGCCCAGCCATGAGAGCGTGCACTTCACCGACTGCCCGGTCTGCCGGGGCCGGGGCGTGCTCCAGAAGCCGGACTCGCTGGCGTCCGACGCGCTGCGCGACCTGGCGGCGGTGCTGGACGTGGACCGGGTGCACCGCGTGGAGATGGTGGTCGCGCCGCGAATCGCGGGCGAACTCCTCTCGTCCAAGCGGGCACTCCTCAGCCGCATCGAGCGGTCTCACGGCAAGCACGTGGACGTGCGGGTGAGCGAGACGGTGTCCGTGGATCGCGTGACGTTCTACGCGTACGACGAGCAGGGACAGGACATCGACACGCAGAACCTGCCTCAGCCCAAGAAGCCGCGGGATCTCGTGCCCTTTGTCGATCCAACCGACGTCGGTTCGGAGTGGGCGATGGACGAGGCGGAGGAAACCGCCGCGGCGATGCCGGAGCCGGAGCCCGAGGTGGAGCCCGATGTGCACCCGATCGAGCTCGACGAACTGCCGCCCGAGACCGCGGGGGATGGCGGTGGGGAGGGTGAGGCGGGCGAAGGCGGCGAAGGAGGCGGGCGTCGTCGCCGTCGAAGGCGTCGGCGCGGGCGGGGCCGGGGTGGCGACGGCGCCAGCGAGCGTGGCCCGAACGAGCCGGCGGCTCCGGCGGCCCAGGTGGCCCAGGTGGCCGAAGAGGGCCCTCACGGGGACCTCGCGACCGAGGGTCAAGCCGGCGACGGGGCTGCGCCGACTGGGGGAAGTGAAGAGGGCGAGGGAGGCGGGCGTCGTCGTCGTCGTCGTCGTCGCCGGGGTCGCGGTGGTGGAGGAGGTGGGGGTGCGGACGGCGGCGGAGCGCCGTCACCAGACCGCGCGCCCGTGACCCCGCGGACCGCGCCCGCCGCACGTCCGGCCTCTCCCGAGACGGGCGGCGATTGGGGCGATGACGGGAGCAGGCCGGCGGACGGGACAGAGCCGGCGGCGCCGAGCGCGCCGGT
>QWIH01000036.1 GCA_021405315.1 Leptolyngbya sp. PLA1 | reverse complement strand
CAGCGGCAAGTCCACACTCCTCCACCTCCTCGCCACCCTTGACGCCCCGGACCGGGGCGAGATATGGCTCGGCGACCGCCCCCTCCACGCGATGGGTGAACGCGAGGCCACGGAGTTCAGACGCCGGGGACTCGGGATCATCTTCCAGCAGTTCAACCTCATCCCCACGCTCACCGCGATCGAGAACGTCGAACTCCCGGGACTGCTCGCCGGCGAGGACCAGGGTTCCCTCCGACGACGGGCGATGGAACTTCTCGACCGGCTCGGCCTCGCTGGACGGGGCGGACACCGGCCCGACGCGCTCTCGGGCGGTGAGCAGCAGCGGGTGGCGGTCGCCCGGGCGCTCCTCTTCTCCCCCCCGCTCCTGCTCGCCGACGAACCCACGGGAAACCTCGACTCCGCGAGCAGCGAGAAGCTCTGGACCCTGCTGGGCGAGATCGCCGGCGAGCGCGGAATGCTGGTGCTCATGGTCACGCACGAGCCGGCGGCGGCGGTGCACTGCCGACGCGTCTTCGTCCTCCAGGACGGACGCGTCAAGGCACAGATGGACACGGAGGGTCTGGATGCGGCCGGAATGGCGGCTCGCTATCAACAGTCTGTCCATCAGGCGTAGCCGAACGGCGCTCCTCGTGGCCACGGTCGCGCTCTCCGCGGCGCTGATCTGCGCCGTCTCCGCGGCCATGGCATCGCTCCAGGACTCCGCCAGGAATCAGCTCGTCCAACTCGCGGGCAAGGGCGACGTCCGCGTCACGCCGACGGGCGTCGGGGGCACCCTGGACCCCGCACTCCTCGAGCAGGCCCGTGCCTGGCCGGAGGTTCGTGAAGCTAGGGCCGAAGTCAAGACGGCGCTGCGAGTCGTGGCGAGGCTGCGCGGGCTGTCGCAGGAGGACGGCGCCCAAGCCTTCACCCCAAAGGACCGCCGCGCAGGGCGAAACGTCGTTGCGACCGGCTTTGACCTCTTTGATCCGGGGCTGCTCACCCTCGCCGACGGCCGCCTGCCCGAGGGCCCCGGAGAGGTGGTGATCGACGGCACGCTGGCGGCGAACCTCACCTGGGAGGGCAGCACCGCCAAGGCGCCGACCGACCTGCCCCCGAGACAGGCGGGCCGGCGCGAACCGCTGCGGGGTGCTCACCCGACGCTCCCCGATTCAGCGTCCGAGTCAGAGGCGGCGAGGCTCAACGCGCTCGTCGGCGTGCGTGTGGGTGATGAGCTCGAAGTGTCGCGCCAGGCGATGCCCGACGTGAACATCTCCGCCATCGTGCAGAACCGCGAGAAGGCGATGGAGATGGCCAAGGCCGCGGGCCTTTCCCCGAACTTCTCCGACATCGCCTCGCTCATGCGGGCGCCCGCGAAACTGCGCGTGGTCGGCATCTCCTACCCGCCCCCGTTCGGCGGACGTCCCCGGATCTTCACCACCGCGGAGACGCTCGCGGAGGTCGCGGGCATACCCGGGCGCGTCAGTGAGATCAGCCTGGTGCTCGCCCCGGGGACCGACGCCGACGCCTTCGTCGAGGCCCGGCGAACGCTCCTTCCCAACACCGCGACGATGCGGACGACCGCCAAGGTCACCAGCGGCCTGGATCGAAACGTCGAGGCCAGCCGCCTGGGCTTTCTGCTCGCCACCACCATGGCGTTCCTCTGCGCGGGCTTCATCATCACCACCGCCATGACCACCGGAGTGACCGAGCGTCAGCGAGAGCTCGGAATCCTGCGGAGCATCGGAGCGACCAAGGGGCAGCTCGCGCGGTCGCAACTGGTCATCGGGCTGCTCATCGGCTCCGCGGGCGCGGGGATCGGCCTGCCCGTGGGCCTGCTCCTCGCCGCCGGCCTGATCAGGTACCTCCAGACCCAGATCGAGGTCTCGCTCTCCGCGCCGCTCTGGGGTCTCGCCATGGCCGGGACGGGCGCGGTGCTCTGCGGCGTGGTAGGCGCTGCGTGGCCCGCCTGGAGCGCAACCCGCGTGTCGCCGCTGCGCGCCATGTCGTCCAGGGCGGCGCCGCCCACGCGGGGCGGGGTGAGCCGTCTGCTCATCGCGGGGCTCGTGCTGTGTCTGGTGCAGGTGGGAGTCGTCACACTCGTGGGCGACGGACAATGGCGCTTCTGGCTGTACGTCTTCGTGGGCCTGCCCGCGCTCTTCTTCGGGTACTTCGCGCTCTCGGTGCCCGCGATGATGCTGGTGACAAGGCTCCTGGCCAATCCGCTCTCGTGGCTTGCCGGCGTGCCCAGGCACATGGTCGGGCGCTCGGTCGCCGCGACGCCCTACAGGTTCGGCTTCACCGCGGGCTCGATGATGATGGGCATGGCGCTGATGGTGGGCATCTGGACACAGGGCGGGGCCATCCAGCGCGACTGGCTCGGCAAGTTCCAGTTCCCGGATGCCTTCGTCACCGGCTTCAACATCACGCCCGAGAGCCAGGCACTCGTGCGCGGCCTGCCGTACGTCACGGACACGGTGGCCATCACCATCCATCCGGTGGAGACGGACACCTTCGGCGTGCGCGCGGTGCAGAAGTACCGAACCACGTTCATGGCCTTCGAGCCCGAGCCCTTCTTCCGCATGACCAAGCCCGTGTGGATCGCCGGCGACCAGGCCACGGCGCTCCGCAGGCTGGACCAGGGCGGGGCGGTCATCGTCGCCAGGGAGTTCACCGTCGCCCAGGGCCTTGGCCTCGGCGACACCCTCCGCCTGGGCAGCCAGGGCAAGTTCCACGACTTCGAAATCGTCGGCGTCGTCACCAGCCCGGGGCTGGAGATCGTCAGCCAGTTCTTCAACATCGGCGAGGACTACACCGAGCAGAGCCTCCACGCCGTCTTCGGCACCCGCGACGATCTGCGCGCAAAGTTCGGGAGCGACGCGATCCACCTCCTCCAGATCTCGCTCGCCCCGGGGGTGGACGATCAGGCCTGCGTCCGAGACCTCCGGGAAAAGCTGGCGGGCGCCGGGATTCTCGACGCGGGCAGCGGCAGGCGCATCAAGCAACTCATCGAAGAGTTTGTCGGCACCACGCTCTTCGCCGTCTCCTCCGTGGCCCTGGTCGCGATGCTCATCGCGGGCTTCGGCGTGGCGAACCTGATCGTCGCCGGGATCACAGCCCGGCGGTTCGAGTTCGGGGTGCTGCGCGCCATCGGGGCCGGGCGATGGCTCGTCGTTCGCAGCGTGCTCGTGGAGGCCGTGCTCGTGGGCGTCACCGCGTCGCTCCTGGGCACCCTCATGGGCACCCAGGGCGTCTACGCCGTGCAGCGCATCGACGAGAAGCTCTTCGGACTGGTCCTGCAGCTCCGTGTGCCGCCGGGGCCGGTCCTCATCGGGTGGGGCATCACCCTGGTCATGACCGTGGGCGCCGCCGGTCCCGCGCTCATCGGCTTGGCCCGGCGCACGCCCCGGGAGCTGCTCGCGTCGGTCCGGGGATAGGCGTCACTTCACGATCGTGAGCGTGCCCATGCGGTTGCCGCGCACCACGCCCAACGCGGTCCCGGGACCGATCCCACCCTTGCTCACCAGCTCGACAAATGCACGGGCCGTCGGGGCCGGCTGGTTCCCTACTTCGAGAATGATGTCGCCCTGGCGGAGCCCGGACCTCGCGGCGGAGGTATCCGGCTTCACCTCGGTCACCTGCACGCCCTTCACCCGCGCGTCGCGATAGCCGGCCTCGCGCGCCATCTGCCGCGTGAACGTGCGCACCGCGGCGCCGAGCTCTTCGATGAGCACCTCGTTCTGCGTCGCCGCGCGGTCGCTCAGCACGCTTGCATAGTCCCCCAGGCTGGCAACCAGGCGCTGCCTCTGACCCTCGCGCAGCACATCCATCTCGATACGGGTGCCCGGGCGGGTGACGGCGATGGCCGTCCGAAGCCTCGCCTCGTTCACCGGCTGGCCCTGGAACCTCAGAATGACGTCGCCCTCACGCAGGCCCGCACGCTCCGCGGGGCTCTCGGGCTCGACCGTCCCCACCGCCACGCCCCGATACACCTCGGGGATTCCCTCCAGGCCCTTGAGCTGGTCCGGCCTTGCGTCCGAGAGCGCCACGCCCAGGTATCCCCGGACCACGCGCCCGTTCGCCAGAATGTTGTCCAGCACCGCCTTCGCAACGTTGGAGGGGATGGCGAAGCCAAGGCCCTCGTACCCGCCGGTACGGGACGCGATGGCGCTGTTGATCCCCACGACCTCGCCCCGCAGGTTCAGCAACGGCCCGCCCGAGTTTCCCGGGTTGATGGCGGCGTCGGTCTGGATGAAGTCCTCGTACGCCCGACCCGTCTCGCGCGGGGTCAGGCTGCGGCCCTTGGCGCTCACGATGCCCGCGGTGACCGTGCGGCTGAAGCCGAAGGGGCTCCCGATCGCCACCACCCACTCGCCCACATCAAGCGAGTCTGAGTCTCCCATGCTGATGGGCCTCACCCCGCCCCCCGACGCCAGATCGTCCGATCGGATGACCGCAAGGTCGGTGGCCTCGTCCCGCCCGATCAGCCGAGCGTCAAACTCCCGCCCGTCCGCTGTTCGCACCTTGAGCTGATCGGCGTCCGCGATCACATGGTTGTTCGTCACGATCGTGCCGTCCGTGCTCACCACGAACCCCGAGCCCTGGCTCGTGGGCATCAGGCTCACGGGCCCGCGCTCCACCGGCATCCCGAACCAGTCGTACCGCACCTGCTGCCGCTTCTGAAGCGAGATGATGTGAACGACCGCCGGCTCGGCCAGACCGGCGACGGACTTGAACGCCTTCGAGAGCCGGTTCGCGAACGCGATGTCGTCGTCGGAGACGGGCGTCACCGCCGGGCCCGCCACCGCCGCGGAAGGCTGCAGCGCCATGACAGTCGGGGCCAGAGCGAGGATCGCGCCCAGCAGCGCAACGGTGCGGGGAACGCGGCGGCGGGTGTTCATGCGAGTGTTCATTGGGAATCTCTCTGCGTGCATGTCAAGGACCCGTGATCGGGGCTCTTGTACGGTACGTGAGACGCGTCGAGTTGTTCTCCGGTTCGCGCCCGCGGCCCCTCCCCCCAGGGGTGTGCGGAGGAGGGGCGCGCAGGGCGTGCGAGAGCCTCGTGGGGCCGGCAGCCTACAGAACCCGGGCCGCACGGCCATGCCGATCGCCGCCCACACGGATGCGCCCCCGCGGACGTTCCGTCACGTCCCTCGGGTGTTACCAAAGAGCTCGATGTGGAGCCGGTGGCAGTACCGCCACCCGCGCCGGACGCACTCCGCCGCGAGCCACGTGCGGAAGTCCCGACTCGGGGCTGCGACCCCCTCGGGCATGAGCATGACATCACCGGGCCGCCAGCCCTGCAGCCCGGCCAGGACACCCTCGATCTCCGCGAGATCGGCCGGACCACAGACGACGAACTTCAGTTGACGCGTCGGGTGGGCATCGAGCAGCCCTTGCAGCACCGGAAAGTTCAGCCGGCGTTGCTCGTGCCGCGCACGCCAGGCCCCGTCCGGATCGCGCGGGTCGCCCGGGGCCGGGGTGGAGCTCGCGAGCTTGGGGCTGATGGACATCAGGTCGCACTCGATCCGACGATCGATCGTGCCGGCGGTCTCGATCGTGATGTGCATCCCCTCGCGACGGAGCGCCGCCGCGAGCGCCGGCAGCCCGTCGAACATCATGGGCTCGCCGCCCGTCAGCACCGTGTGGGACACGCCGGACCTCCGCGCCTCGGCGACGATCTCCTCCACGCGCATCGGGCGGCTCTCGGGCTTCCAGCTCGCGTACGGGGTGTCGCACCACGCGCACCGCAGGTTGCAGCCGCTGAGCCTCACGAAGTACGACGGCACGCCCGCGAGCGAGCCCTCGCCCTGGATCGAGGTAAACGTCTCCGAGATGGGCAGCGTCCCGGTCATGCGCCCTTGGGCCTCTCGCGGTAGCGCGTCGGGTCCGGGACGCCGGCCTCCGCAAAGCCGCGTGCCCGGATGCGGCAGGAATCGCACTCGCCGCAGGCCAGATCGCCGCTGGGGTCGTAGCAACTGCGCGTCAGCGAGAAATCCACACCCAGCCTCGCACCGAGTTCGATGATCCTTGCCTTGGAGAGCGACGCCAGCGGGCAGCGCACGCGCACCCCCTCACCCCGAACGCCCGCCCGGGTCGCCAGCGCCACCGTCCGCTCGAACGACCCGATGAACTCCGGTCGGCAATCCGGATAGCCCGAGTAGTCCACCGCGTTGACCCCGATGTACACCTCTCGGGCATCGAGCACCTCCGCCAGGCCCGCCGCGAGTGACAGGAACACCAGGTTCCGCGCGGGCACGTACGTGACCGGAATCTCCGACGGTGCATCGGGTCGGTTCTTGGGCACATCGATGTCCGCCGTCAGCGCCGACCCGCCGATCGCCCGCAGGTCCAGCGACAGCGTGCGCCACGACGCGGCCCCGAGCGATTCCGCGACCCGCGCGGCCGCCAGCAGCTCGTGCCGGTGCCGCTGGCCGTAGTCAAAGCTCAGAGCATGGGCCTCCCGACCGTCGGCGCGAGCCGCCGCCAGGCACACGGCGCTGTCCAGCCCGCCCGACAGCAGCACCACGCACCGGGTCTTCTCCCTCCCCGTGCTCACGGAGCGCCCCCCGGCTTGACGAGCACCGCGGAACGAGGCTCTCGCCCCGCGGCCCGGGTCTTGCGCTCGTAGTTGGTCCCAACCACCTCGTCGTCGTCCGTCCAGTCCGGGGGCACGAACTCGCGGCGTTCAAACCGCCCCGGCACGCACCACCTCGCCAGGTGCTCCTCGTACCACTCCCACAACCCCGGGTGGTCGGTCACAAGCCGCAACTCACCCCCCGGGCGCAGCACCCGCAGCGCTTCCTGAAGGAAGCGATCCTGCACCACCCGGTTCTTGTGATGCTTGGTCTTTGGCCAGGGGTCGGAGTAATAGAGGTGAACGACCGAGACCACCCCGTCCGCAAGACGCCAACGCAAGAAGTCCGCGCCGTCGGCGCGGAGCATGCGGACATTCTTGAGGCCCCGCCGCCTCACTCGGTCCGCGCTGTAGAGGTAGAACTCCCTCGCCCACTCGATGCCCAGCAGGTTGATCCCCGGGCACGCACTCGCGTGATCCAGCAGGAACGACCCCTTGCCCGAGCCGATCTCGATCTCCAGAGGCCGCGCAGGCTCGGGGAACCAGCGCGTCACGTCCACCCGCCCGGACTCGGGCTTCAGCCCGACGTCGTCCGGCAACGGGGGCAACTCCGCCGCAGTCACACCAACGACTCCGGGGGCATCATCGAGCGTGCGGCCGTGTCCCAACCCGAACGACATGGGGCTCCTCAGACGGCGGCTGCGTAGCGGGCGAGCGAGTCCGAGAAGGGCGCCGGCGTGAAGCCCAGGTCCGATTGAACCTTGTCCAGCGACGCCGTGGAGTCCTCCGCGCCCATCCGCGCCATGCCCTCGTCGAAGGGGAGCATGAACCCAAGCCCGACGCGCCCCGCGACCATCGCGCCGATCGCCGCCGGCGTCGAGGGCACCGCCATCGGCTCGATCCCCGCGTTCCCGCCCGGCAGGGTGTCCCGAAGGTGACGGAGCATCTGGGGCCACGTCATGGTCTGCGAACCCACGAGGTTGTACACCTCGCCCTCGGTCGCGTCCTTCTCGAGCGAGAGGGCGATCGCGCGAGCCACGTCCTCGACCGCGATGGGTGCGATCTTCGGGTCAACAAACTCCACCGGTCCCAGCGGCACACGCTTGTCCTCCACCTCGCGGGCGAAGTAGGGCATGAACAGCCACGGGGCCTCGTGCCCGCTGACCCAGCCCTTGGCGAGCTTGATGAACTCGCTGTCCCTGCCGTGGATCAGCCCGGGCCTGAGCACCGTCCAGCGCAGCGAGCTCTTCCGGACCGCCTGCTCGGCGTTCCACTTCGATCTCTGGTAGTCACTGACACCGTCGTCCTTCACACCCAGCGCGGAGACCTGCACGAAGCGTGCGACGCCCATCGCCTCACAGCGTTGGACCAGCATCCGCGTGGTCCGCGTGTGGGCACGTTCGAAGGTCGACGCCACGCCCTCCCCACGCGACTCGCGGAGAATGCCCACGAGGTTGACGCACGCCGCCGCGCCCGTGAGGAGGGAATCCACGCTCGCCTCCTCGAGCACGTCGCCCACGATCACGGTCACGCCGGCCTTGGGGAGCACGCGGGCCGCCTTGGCCCGGTCCCGCGTCAGCACGCGCACGGCCCACCCCCGGGAGAGCAGTTCGCGGACCACCGTCCGACCCACAAACCCGGTCGCGCCGGCGACCGCGACGGTCCTCTGACTCTTCTGGCTCGTTGCGTTCGCGTTGGTCCCTGCGTCGGTCATGGTGTCCTCTGATTCAGTCCGTTCCCCCGGCCGGGGCGCCCCCGGCGGGGGCCGCCCGCTCGGACGATAGCCGGGGTCCGGCAATCGTACGATGCCTCGTGACCCTCCGCGCTCAGAACCTCTCGTTCGCCTACGAGGGCCGCCCCGTGCTCGACGCGGTTGAGGCCGAGTTCCCCGCCGGGACCCTCACGGCGGTCATCGGCCCAAACGGCGCCGGGAAGTCCACCCTGCTCCGGCTGCTCGCCGGCCTGATCCCGACCCCCGCGGGCTCAGCCACGCTCGGCGGTCACCCGGTCGCCTCCATCCCGGTCTCCCAGCGCGCCCGGAGGCTTGCCTATATCCCGCAGCGGGGCGATGTGGCATTCCCGTTCCGCGTTCGGGAGGTTGTGGCGCTTGGACGCTTCGCCTCGGAGTACGCGGCGCCGAACGCCGTGGCCGCCGCGCTCGCTCTTGCCGACGTCTCGGACCGCGCGGAGGACTGCTTCGGCGTCCTCTCCGCGGGCCAGCAGCAGAGAGTCACCCTCGCCCGCGCTCTGGCGCAGCTCGGTGTGCAGGAGTCCGGCGGCACGCTCACGGCCCACCCCGACGCCTCAGTGCTGCTCGCAGACGAACCGGTCTCCGCCCTCGACCCCATCCACGTGGCCCGGACGCTGCGCCTCCTCCAACGACTCGCCCGCGCCGGCCTTTCCGTGATCGTCGTCGTCCACGACCTGTCCCTGGTGCTGGAGTACTGCGATCGGGTTGTGGCACTCGACAGCCGGGGCCGGGTCGCCGGGCGAGGAGAGCCCCGCCCGACCCTGACCCCGGACCTGCTGCGCACGGTCTTCGGCACGACCTTCCGGGAAGCACGCGACGGCTCGGGACGAATCGCCGCCCTGCTGCCCGACGCCGGCTCCTGCTAGGATCCCCTCATGCCCCCATGGCTGAGCAACCTGCTGCAGAACCGCGCCTTCTGGGCGGCGGTTCTCTTCATCGGCATCCCGGTCATCAGGGCGATCATCTCCGCCGCCGCGAAGGCCCGAGAGCGCAAGGTCTTGCTTGACCGGGCCCGTGCCGCGGAACTCGAATCACTCCGCACCGGCCCTCGCCCCGCCAGCGCCCAGCCCGCGGGACTCTCGCCCGGGCCGATGTCCGCAAGGCAGCAGCTCGAAGCCATGGCCGCCGAGCGCCGTGCAGAGCTTGAACGCATCCGGACCCAGCGGGCGGCCTCGTCGTCCGCGCCGCCGCCAGCGCCCGCGCGGATGCGCCGCCCGGTCACCCCGCAGCCCCAGGTTCAGAGTACTGCACCTTCGGCGCAACCTTCCGGCGCCGCAGCGCAGATTCGGGCCGCGCAGCGGAGCGCAGCGCGGGTCACGCAGCAAGCGCCACCACTTCCCAAGAAGTCATCACGGAAGCAGCGGGCCCAGCAGCCGATGGCGCAGTCGGCCCCAGCGCCCCAGGCCACCTCACCTCAGATCGACGAAGTGGAAGAGTCCTCGCTCAACCGCCGGGGGCTGCTCGAGCGCATCGCCGCGGAGGGCGCCGCGACGGACAACGCGGAAACCCAGCGCCGGTCCGACGCCTCGAAGGCCCGAGCCATGGCCATCTTCGGAACCGGCGCCCCCATCACGACGCGTGATTGGCGCCGGGCCGTCATGCTCCGAGAGGTGCTGGGACCGCCCGTCTCGGTGCGCGAATCCGCCTAGGGCTCAGTCCCGGTCGGGCTGCTCGGAACGCTTCACGAGGGGCATCCGGGTCAGGACCTTGTCCACCAGCCCGTACTCCAGCATCTCGTTCTCGTCGAGCCACTTGTTGCGGTCGCAGTCCCGCGTGATGCGGTCCACGGTCTGGCCCGTGGCGTCCGCGTAGATCCGGTAGAGCCTGTCGCGGATCCGAAGCATCTCCCTCGCCTCGATCTCGATGTCCGTCGCCTGACCTTCCATCACGCCCGACAGCAGCGGCTGGTGCATCAGGTTCCGGGAGTTGGGCAGCGTAAACCGCTTGCCCTTGGTCCCGCTCGCCGAGATCACGCTCCCCATGCTCGCCGCCTGCCCGATGATGTACGTCGCGACGTCGCACTGCACGAACTTCATCGTGTCGATCATCGCCAGGCCCGCCGACACGCTCCCGCCCGGGCTGTTCACGTACATGTGGATGTCGGCCTTCGGGTCCTCGTTGGCGAGGAACAGCAGCTGCGCGATCACCAGGCTGGCGATGTCGTCGTTGATCGGCCCGCCCACGAAGATGATGCGGTCCTTCAGGAGGCGGGAGTAGATGTCGTACGACCGCTCGCCGCGGCTGGACTTCTCAACGACGATGGGAACCAGATAGCCGGACATTGCTCGATTCTCCGCGGGGACCGGGGCGACTCCGCCCCGGCCCGGCACATGTGTCGGTCGATTATCGAACGCCGGGAAGCGCCGCCGCCTCACCCTTCGGGGGCTCGCTCAGCACTTCGTCCGCCAGGCCGTAGGCCACCGCCTCCGAGGCGCTGAAGTACTTGTCCCGCTCCGAGTCGCGGTGCACCTCTTCCGGGCTCCGGCCCGTGTGGCTCGCAATGATCCGCGTCAGCTCGGCCTTCGCCTTGATGATCTGCTCCGCCTGAATGCGGATGTCCTCCGCCTGGCCCGTCACCCCGCCGTACGGCTGGTGGATCATGACCTTCGCGTGGGGAAGCATGTACCGCTTGCCCTTCGCTCCCGCCGTCAGCAGCAGCGCCGCACCGCTGTACGCCCGACCCAGGCAGTACGTCGCGATCGGCGCCGACAGGAACCGCATGGTGTCGTAGATCGCCAGCGTGTCGTCCACGGCACCCCCCGGCGAGTTGATGTACAGGCTGATGTCCTTGCCGCGACCCTGGTTCTCCAGGTACAGCATCTGCATCATCACCCGGGCCGCGGAGGCCTGGTTGATCTCCCCGATCATGAAAACGATCCGGTTCTCCAGCAGCAACTCGTCGATCGTCATCTCGCGCGTGCGCTGGTATGAGACGTTGGCGGCGGGCATAAGACTCCTCTCGTGCCTCGGGGGCGTGGCAGCATACGCCGCGCACCTCCCGATCTCACTCTATCGGCCCTTCCCCCCGCCCCGGTTCGATCCGGGCGGGCAGAAGCACGGCAAATCGCGTGCCCGCCGGATACGCCCCGCGTGCCCCGCCTCGCGCAACTCTCGGCACCCTCGGAACCTGCCTCGCAGCCGCGCAGCCCGCCGCCTGCCAAACTGTCAGTGCGTGCCCGCCCAGCCTCTCACCTTCTGGACGCACATTCTCAACCCTACCCTTCGCCTTTCCGGTGGACTTCGCAAGGCACCTCACATGGCACGACTCCACGAACACCAGGCCAAGAAACTCCTCGCTGAAGCCGGCCTGCGGGTCCCAAGAGGCCGCGCCGCTTCGAGCGCCGACGCCGCCGCCGCCGTCTCACATGACCTCGGCGGGCCGGTGGTCGTCAAGATCCAGGCCTGGACCACCGGGCGCAAGGCCATGGGTGGCGTTGCCTTCGCCGCAACCCCCGATGAGGCCCGCTCCCACGCAACCCGGATGCTGGGCATGTCAGTCGGCCAGTTCCCCGTGACCGAAGTCCTCGTCGAGGAGCAGCTTCCCCCGAAGCACGAGTTGTTTGTCTCTCTCGCCGTGGACGACCGAGCCCGGGCGCCGGTCATGCTCCTCGCGGTCTCGGGCGGCACCGGCATCGAAGAGCGCGCCGGTGAGGTCGCGCGCGTGCCGTGCTCCCTCACGCAGGGCCCCGACAGCGCGAGCGTCGCGGCGTTCCTCGATCGCTCCGGTCTGCCCGCTTCGACCCACGCCGCGCTCTCGCGGGCCTTCGCCACCATCTTCGCGACCGCGAAGAAGCACGAGGCGAGGTCGCTGGAGGTCAACCCGCTGGGCGTGCTCGCGGATGGCTCGGTGGTGGCGCTCGACTGCCGCTGCACCATCGACGACTACGCCGTCTTCCGCCATCCGGACCTTGGCATCGACATCGCCCGCGAGCTGGACCACCCCCCCACCGCGCTCGAACGCATCGCCTATCGCGTGGAGCAGGAAGACCACCGGGGCACGTTCTTCTTCGCCCAGATGAACAGCGCCGCCCAGCAGGGCTCCGCCGGGCTCATCGGGTTTCACGGCGCGGGCGGCGGCGGCTCCATGATGTCCATGGACGCCATCTCCGCCGCAGGATTCACCATCGCCAACTTCTGCGACACCTCGGGCAACCCAAGCCCCGCAAAGGTCTATCGCGCCGCCCGCATCATCCTCGAGCAGCCCGGGCTGGTCGGCTATTTCGGCTCGGGCTCAGGGGTCGCCAACCAGGAGCAGTTCTGGTCGGCCTACGGGCTCGCGAAGGCCTTCTGGGAGCTCGAGCTCTCCATCCCCGCGCTCATCCGCCTCGGAGGAAACACCGAGGACCGCGCCGTCGACATCCTCGTCTCGTCATGCAAGGACCTCCCCGCCCCCGTCGAAGCCTACCGCAAGACCGACACCCCCGCGTCCATTGCCAGCCGCTTCGCGGAGCTCGTTCGCGCGGCGGCGGGCGGGAAGCCCTGGAGTCCCCGCGCGCCGCGCCGCCCGGCGTTCGTCGGTGCCCCCGGCGCTCACTCGTTCGCGTTCAAGGCAGGGACGGTGTGGGTCGACGCGGCAAGCTGGAAGACGCATGCGCCGGCGATCGCCAGCCGCTGCGCGGGGCTGCTGCGCGACGACGCAGGCCGTCCCGTGCTCACCTGCACGCCGGAGGCCCTGCACACCAAGGACTCTGACTTCATCGCGGCGGAGGTCGAGTGCCGGCGTGACGGCATCCCGGGCCTCTTCGTGGTGCTCGAGATCCCCGGGCTTCAGGGCTGATCCCGCCTCGGCGTGGCCCGCGAGCGTCTGCCCCCGCCGTCACGACGGGCCCACCGGCGCCCCCCAGGCCCTGACTCAGTGGGCGTTGCGGTGCACAAAGCCCCTGAACAGCGTCAGCCAGATGATCTTGAGGTCAAACCCCATCGACCAGTTGCGGATGTAGAACAGGTCGAACTGCAGACGCTTCCGCAGGCTGGTGTCCCCGCGGAGTCCGTTGACCTGCGCCCAGCCCGTGATGCCCGCCTTCACGTGCTGCCGCAGCATGTACCCGCGCCAATCGTCACGGAACCGGGCGATGAGCTCCGGACGCTCGGGCCGTGGCCCGACGAGGCTCATATCACCCATCAGCACGTTGAAGAGCTGCGGCAACTCATCGATGCTCGTCCGCCTCAGCAGCCTGCCCACGCGCGTCACGCGCGGATCATCCCGCACCGTCCATGACGCGGGGCGGTTCTCGTCCTCCGCGTGGCGCATCGTGCGGAACTTCAGGATGTTGAACTCCTCACCCCCCAGGCTCACGCGCCGCTGCCGGAAGATGACCGGCCCCGGGCTCGTCAGGGCAATCGCGACCGCCGCGGCGAGCATGACCGGGGCAAACACCACGAGCCCCGCGACGGCGCCCACCACGTCGATCACACGCTTGCAAGCGCCGCTCAGCCCCTCCAGCGGCGATTCCCGCAGCGAGAGGATCGGCATCCCGTCCAGCTCGCTCACCACCATCCCGTAGGGTGAATGCCGCAGCGGCACATCGGGTACGAGGCGAACGTCAACGGGGTACCGCTCCAGCCTCCGGAGCAACTCCGGGCGCACCAGCGTGCGGGCCGTGGGGAGCGCGATGTAGACCGAGTCCGGCCGCTCGGCATCCAGAATCCGCTCCAGATCACCGAGCCCGCCCTTCACCGGCCTCCCGCAGCACTCCGCCGGCCCTGTGTGCACCTCCGCGTGCGAGATGAAGTACGACACGTGGATGCCGGTCCAGAGGTTCCGATCAAGCGTGCGGCAGGTGATGCGCCCCAGCCTGCCGGTGCCGATCACCGCCACGTGACGCAGGTTCCAACCGCGGGCACGCAGCGCCCGGAGCACGCTCCGAAACGCCAGCCGCTCGGCACCCAGCATCACCGGAAGCACAAGCGTGAGCACGCCGATCTGGAGCCTTCCGGCGTCGAACAGGATCCCGCCGATGTCGAGTACTCGACCGTCCGTCCACCCGCCGAAGCTCTCCGTCCCCAGCGCCCACAGAGCGACGATGAGCACCACGATCGTCGCCAGCGACGCACGCACGATCTGCCACTGCTCCGCCGCCAGCCCCCGGTCACGCCTCGGCTTGTACAGGCCGAACGCATAGAACATCAGGATCGCGATCGGCACGGCGAAAAGCGCCAGGGGCTCCCGCACCCAGTGCCAGCCCCCCGTCTCGATCGTCATTCCCGGCAGGGCGTGCTCGATCAACGACCTTCTCACGCCCCACGCGACCATGCACGCGCACGCGACCACGATCGCGTCGAGGCACACGAAGAGGGTCACAAAGACCTGGTGACGCTGCTTGAGCAAGACCTCATCCCCGCCTCGGGCCCTTTCAGGCCCCGTGGAACTGCCTTCCACTGCTCGCCCCGCGACAACACTTTCGCACAACAGAGCGCCGTTGTCAAACGCGAGGGGTTGACGTCCCGCCGTCGCGCCATGCACCACCCGACCGGGGCGATGCTCCCCTCTCGCTCATCCGCCTCAACGCCTTTCGCTCCGCGTCCTCGAGCGGCGCCACAGGGGGCACGATCCTGACCACGGCGTACAGGTCCCCGACCCGCCCCTCCTCATCGGACAGTCCCTTGGACCTCAGCCGCAATCGCTGGCCGCTCGCCACGCCCGCGGGCACCGTCAGGTCCACCGCCCCGCTCGGCGTGGGCACCTTCACCGTCGCCCCCAGCGCGCTCTCCGCGAACGTGAGGGGCAGGTACAGGTACAGGTCCAGCCCCTTGCCGGGGTTGTCCAGACCGCCGCGCAGAAACAACTCGTGCGGCAGCAGGTTGATCCCCAGTATCACGTCTCTCCCGCCCGCAGCGCCCCTCACCCGCAGGCTCGCCCCGTGCTCGATTCCCCTCGGCACTTTCACCTCGATCGTCCGCGATCGCCCGCCTTCGCTCAACCTCAGGCTCTGCGTCCCGCCCCGCACAACCTGGTCAAACGTCACGTCGATGGTCTGCCGGACCGGCTCCACCTCCGCACGCGACGCGCCCCCGCGCCGGCCGAACCCGCCGCCCATCCCCCCAAACCCGCTCGGGCGTCCGCCGAACACCGACTCGAAGAACTCGTCCAGCTCCTCCGGGTCCATGCTCTGGGCAGTCGCGGCCCTTCGCCCGCCCCTGGTTCCCGCGCTGTGCCCTGGGGGTGGCCCGCCCGCCTCGAACGCCGCCTCGCCAAACTGGTCGTACAGCGCCCGCTTCTTCTCGTCAGAGAGCACGTCGTACGCCTTCTGCACCTCGGTAAACCGACGCTGCGCATCCGGGGCCTTGTTCACGTCCGGGTGAAACTTGCGCGCCAGCGCGCGATACGCCTTGCGGATCTCCTCCGCGCTCGCCCCCTTGGGCACCCCAAGCACCTCGTAGTAGTCGCTGCTCGCCATGCGAGATTGATGGTAGGTTCGCGCCGCCGGATCTTCGCGTAACTCGACCTCCGGGCACGGAGCGCACGAAAAAGCCCGCCCCTCCCGGGACGGGCCCTGATCACGCACCGTTGCCGACGCGCCCCGGCCTCACTGCCCCTTGGGCTTCTCCGCCGGCGCCGGCTCACCCTTCACCGGCTCGGCCTTCACGGGCTCGGGAGCGGGGGGCGGCGGGGGAGGCGTCTCGACCGACAGCACCTTCAGCTCGTAGAACAGCGTGGAGTTGGGCGGGATGCGCCCGGGCCGCCCACGCTCGCCGTACGCCATCGGCGCCGGGATCACCAGCCTCACGTGCTCGCCACCCATCGGCGAACCCATGGCCTTGTTCCACCCTTCGATCAGGGGCTGCCCAAGGGCGTACGAGAAAGGCGAGCCCCGCTCGTACGACGAGTCAAAGACCCGCCCGTCCTCGAGGTAGCCCGTGTAGTGGCAGGTCACGGTGTCACCCTGCGCCGGCTCGCGCTTGGTCAACTCGGAGGGATAGGTCAGCTTCCAGAGCCCCGGCACGAGTTCCGCCGCCGACACCGGCGCGGGCACGCTCGTGAAGGTCGTGGGCGAGCCGGACTCCGTTCCCCACACCACCTTGCCGTCCGCGCCGAACCCTCGGTCCGACGTCTGCAACGAGCCCTTGCTGATGCTGAACTCCGCGGTCATCTCGATCGCGCCGCCCGCCCCCGTCGGGTACGGATGGGGCGTCGCGCCCTTGAACGACTCGCCGGAGCCCGTCACGTCGAACGCCAGCGTCGCGATCAGGTCCTTCTCGCGGGTCACCTTCGGGAACGCCGCCGGCGCCGCCCACAGGCCCGTCGCTGAACGCAGCAGGCCCTCGCTCCGCCGGAACTCGAACGTCGTCATGCGGATCGCGCCGCCCTTGCGGCTGAACGCAACGATGATCTGGCGATAGGGCTGCGCCAGCCCGTCCTCACGCGCACACTCCACGTACAACGCGTTGGGCAGGTCCGCGATGGCCACCGGCGCCACGTTGAACCACACACCCGCCGCCGTGTCGCCCACGCCGGTCTTCACGGGCTGGGCCGAACGCCACGACCCGACGAACAGGTTCGCGAGCGCCTGAATCTCCGGGTCGGACCAGTTCGCCGCCTGCGCAGGGGCCGCCGCGGGGGTCACCTGCGCGAGCGCCGGGCACGCGAGCCCCGCCGTCGCCACCAGCACACTGAGCCACTTCTTCATCTGAGCATTCCTCCGCCGCGGGTCCGCGGCATGGTTGACACTCTCGATTCGTCCCCGCCCCGTTACGCCAGCTCGGGGTTCAGCTGCTTCACCACCGCCACCAGCTCCTTCACGTGGCTAATGGACTCTTCCATGAACTTCTGCTCGGTCGCGTCCATCTTGAAGGTGATGATCTTCTCCACGCCCTTCGCGCCCAGCACGCAGGGCACGCCCACGAAGTACCCCTTGCCCTTCTGGCCCGGGGCAACGCCGAACTCGTCCTCGCAGTATCCGGCGCAGGCGATGACGCGCTTCTTGTCGCGCACGATCGCCTCCACCATCTCCACCGTGCCGGCGCTCGGCGCGTACCAGGCGCTGGTGCCCATCAGCTTCACGACCTCGCCCCCGCCCGCCTTCGCGCGCTCCACGCACGCGTTGATCTTCTCCGCGGGCAGCAGCTCCGTGATCGGGATGCCGTTCACGCTCGTCCGCGCCGGCAGCGGCACCATGTCATCCCCGTGCCCGCCCAGCAGCAGGCCCTGGATGTCCTCCACGCTCACGCCCAGCTCCCACGCGAGGAACGTCTTGTAGCGAGCCACGTCCAGCGCGCCCGCCTGGCCCATCACCCGGTGCGCCGGGAAGCCCGTCACCTTCCACGCCACATACACCATCGCGTCCAGCGGGTTGCTCACCACGATCACCGTCGCGTCCGGCGAGTACTTCTTCACGTTCTCCGACACGCTCTTCACGATCCCCGAGTTGACCTTCACAAGGTCGTCGCGGCTCATCCCGGGCTTGCGGGGCAGCCCCGCCGTGATCACCACCACGTCGCTCCCCGCGGTGTCCGCGTAGTCGAACGTGCCCGTGATCTTCGCGTCGAACTTCTCCACCGGGCCGCAGCACGCCAGGTCCAGGGCCTTGCCCTTGGGCATGTGCAGGTTCTTGCGGGCATCATCCTGGTACGGAATGTCCACCAGCACCACATCGCCCAGTTCCTTCATGGCGATGGAGCGGGCGCACTCGCCCCCGATGTTCCCGGCCCCGATGACGCTGATCTTCGCGCGACGCATTGCCATCTCTTCCTATCTCCAGTTGGGGTGCTGACAGAACGCCATGATAGGAACCGCTACCCCCGAACTTCGACCAGAAACTCGATCTCCACCGGCGCCCCCAGCGGCAGGCTCGGCGCCCCGACCGCCGCCCGCGCATGCCGCCCCGCGTCACCAAACACCTTCACCAGCAGCTCGCTCGCGGCGTTCGCCACCTGGGGCTGCTGCGTGAAGTCACCATCGCACGCCACAAACACGCCCAGCCTCACGACCTGCGCGACACGCTCCAGCCCCCCAGCCGCCGCCTTCACCGCCGCCAGCCCGTTCAGCGCGCACTGCACCGCACACTTCTGGGCCATCTCCATCGACACCTCGCTCGGCACACGCCCCTTCGCGATCAGCGCCCCCTCACGCATCGGGATCTGGCCCGAGACAAACAACAGGTTTCCCGTCCGGCGCACCGGGATGTACGCCGCCACCGGCTTGGCGGGCTCCGGCAGCGAATATCCGAGCGATTCGAGCATTTGTTCGGGGTTCGTCATGGTGGTTGCCTTCGGGGTCTTGGTCCGGCACTGTCTCGCAGCGCCACCGGATCATACCCCGAACCTGAATTCGTGCATCCTCGTCCCTTGACCCCGCGTATCGGTTCTGGTAACTTCTCCGCTCGTTGGTTTGGCAGGCCTCGACCTCTACGGTGCCATACACGTTCTCAATGCTCTGATGGCGGATTCCGCCACCCTGATCCCCGCACCGGGGAGCCTCCGAAGCCTGCCGACATTCCGGATGCCCCGCCCGCCGACGGCGCTGGTCAAGACGACCAACCCGCGTCAGAGGCTTGGCGAAGGCAAGGCTGATCAGGATCATCCTGATCAAGAGTCGGGCAGGCCGTGTCCAAACTGCTTGCCGCGTCGGGTTCCGCCCCGCTTCCCCGGGTTGCCTCTGGGCTCCCTCGGATCGCAGCGGCCCCCTCCGGCCTTCAAGAGGACACAGCGGAATCGGTTGTCGTTTTTCGCAGTCCCCGTTGGCGGCGTGTTTCAGAGTGTTTCTGACCCACCCGCGCCGGACAGCCTCATCGGCCCACCCCGGCGGGACACCAAGGAGTTACTCATGAAGATTCGTAAGGGCTTCACGCTGATCGAGCTGCTGGTGGTCATCGCCATCATCGCCCTGCTCATCGGCATCCTGCTCCCGGCGCTCGGCAAGGCTCGCGCCTCCGCCCGCCAGATCAAGGACAGCACCCAGGTCCGCGGCATCCACCAGGGCCTCGTCCTCTGGGCGCAGAACAACAGCGACCAGTACCCCTCCCCCTCCACCATCGACAAGGCCAACAACACCATCGCCGCCAACGGCAAGAAGGACCTCCCCCGCCACATCACCTCCGCCCTCATCTACAACGGCTTCTTCAGCCCCGAGCTCTGCGTGAACCCCGCTGAAGTCAACGGCGGCATCAAGGTCTTCTCCACCTACCAGTACTCCGAGCCCCAGGCCGCGGCCGCCGCGGACAAGAAGCTCGCCCTCTGGGACCCCTCCTTCCGCTGCACGCCCAACACCACCGAGACCCAGATCGGCACCACCGCCTCCACCGACGGCGCCTTCTCCTACGCCTACACCACCAACATCGGCGGCCGCCGCTCCAAGTGGAACAACTCCTTCTCCGCCACCGATGCCATCATCGGCAACCGCGGCCCCAACTACACCCTCTCCAACGCCACCTGGGCTCTGGGCAACGTGACCACCACCCCCGGCACCATCGGCAGCACCTCCGTTGAGTTCGGCATCACCTCCAACACCCTCCTCATCCACGGCGGCCGTACGACCTGGGAAGGCAACATCTGCTACAACGACAACCACGCCAACTTCGAGACCCGGCCTGACCCCGAGACCCTCCCCTTCACCTTCGCCAGCCTGCCCGCGGCCAGCCGCACTCGCTTCGACAACGTCTTCGCCAACGAGAACGACTCCACCCAGGCCGCCGAGACTCAGCAGCTCACGGCCAACGCCGCCAACAACACCAACAACCACCTCCGCATGTGGATCGACGGCACCGTCGTCGCCAACAGCGGCGGCGCCTTCTCCTCGATCATCCCGTGGTTCGATTGATTTTGGTCGGCCGTAACCGACGGCAACGACGAATCTTGAGAGCCCCCCGGATGCCTGTCCGGGGGGTTTTTATTGCGCCGCAATTGGGATTACTGTTATGCTTGTTGCTGGCGATGTTCCAACCATCGTCCAGTAGGAGTCGGCCATGAAAAGCGATTTGGCGTGTGCGTGCACGGTGCTGGTGGCCCTTGCGGCCGCGGCGAAGGGCCAGTTGAACGTCGTGGCCGCCGCTGGCACAAGCTCGCCCGCTGGAACTGCGTTCACTCGCATGTGGCAGAATCAGTTTTCGTTTGGTATCGAGTACGCGGACGGGGGGCCACCCGTCATCTCAAACGGCGGGATTCTGGGCTATATTGCCGCTCGCGAGGGTGCCGAACCGGGAGAGGACATCTGGGGCGTCTACATCGCCGGTGAGGCCGTCCGTGAAACTGGCGACTCCACCGAGTTCTTTATGGCATCGCCATGCGTTTCACCAGTCGGCGCCATCGAGCGCGCATACGCAGACTTGCAGGTCACGGACGCTGACCCGTACGGGTACCGAGTTCAGATCCTTGTCGATCGGGCGCCACCTCCGACCGAGACGTGCATGTTTGCTGGATCTACGCGAGCGGAGCTCTTCACCCCCGGGGCAACACCAGACCGAGAAAGGCTCTATTACTCGATTGGTCAGCAGGAGATACTCGGGACCACGGTCGGCAACGGGCACTTCGTCTTTGCGCCCGGTCGTTGGGACGTCTTCGCGTGTGCGGACCAGTATGGCTCCGGCGCCCGGTGGTACCAGGCTTATGCCGACGTCTTCGCCCATATGCCCGAATTCCCAAGAAACATCCGCTTTCGCTACGAACCAAACACATCGTCCACCCCATGCCGATACCTGCAGCCATACGGGAGCATCTTCGACGCAGGCTCGTCTACCCTGGACAGCGAGAGCGGCATCATCACCACGGTCATGGACGTATGCAGCTTGGACTTCCTCACGTGCACTCGCTCAGTCGTGCTGCTCTACCCCATCGACGAAGGGGTCATACCATCGTGCCAGCCATCGGAGCCGCCGGTCGAAGTGATCGCTGAAGAGGGCACGCCCGCACCCGGCACCTCTCACTGCTTCAGCCTCGACAACGCTTTTCCGCTCGGCGCAGTCCGCAACGCAAACAACCTTGTTGCATTCGTGGGCGACCTCTCTGGGGCCGGTTCGTGCCAGACGACAGATCCCGCCCCCATCAAGGCGCGAGGTATCTGGGTGGCGCCGCCAAACCCGGAGAACGAGCCATGGCCCCCGGGTCTGAGTCGGCCGCACCTCGTTGTTCGAGGCGGTGACGCAGCAGATGGAGTGCCCGGGGCCGTCTTCGCGAACCTCACGTATGCAGGAAGCCCGCTGGTCCTCAACCGTCTCGACCAGCTCCTCTTCTACTCATCACTGAACTACACCTCGCCTGACACCGGCCCGGGGCTTGGGCTCTTCCGAGTCCAGATCGAGGTCGGCACAACCGATGTGATCGTGACCCGTGCGCCGCTGTACTTGGAAGGCGAAAGCGTTTCACTCGCCGACGGACGGACCCGAGTTCTGGACACGCTAGGTTACACCGGACCGCCCGCGACCAACTCGGTCGGCGATGTTCTCTTCGCTGCCTCCGCCACCGATCCCGTCTCCACGGGCGGGGGAATTGGCCTTTACCTCCACCGCAGCGGATCGACACACCTGATCGTCGAGACTGGTGAGACCCTTCCTGTTGGCAACTCGACTCGAACGGTGTCTGACTTTCGGTGGTGGACTGGAACGACGGCTGAAGATGGACGGCGTCGCTCCCTCAATGAGCTCGGTCAGGTCGCAATCCGCGTCGAGTTCACTGACGGATCAGACGCCATCGCTGTTTGGACCGAACCACCATCGCCGCTGTCGCCCTGCGATTACAACTGCGACGGGAACAGCGACCAAGACGACGTAACGACGCTCATTGACATCGTGACCGGCGGTGACCCTCCTTGCCCGGGGCAGGACCCCGATTTCAACCAGGACGGGAATGTGGACATGGATGACGCCACAGCGCTCACCACGGCGATCGGTGGAGGGGGGTGCTAGGCCCGAAAGGCAGGGGCGAGTCTGGCACGCTCTGCCTTCCCGCGCCCGGCGGCACCCTCACGCCAATGAAAAACCCGGCACCTCGCGGCACCGGGTCCGTCATTCAGACTGAGATTCGCGGCTCTTACAGCGTCGCGCTGGTGTAGGGCAGGAGGGCCATGAACCGGGCCCGCTTGATCGCCTGAGAGAGCAGCCGCTGTTCATAGGCGGACGCGCCCACGCGCTTCCTGCCCTGGATCTTGCCGTTGGGGCTCATGCACTTCCGCAGCGACTCGACGTCCTTCCAGTCGACGAAGGTGACGCCGGTGGGAGAGACGTGGGCGATGCGGGTCTTGGTGGGGGCGCCGAAGCGGGCGAACTTGGACATGGGCGAGGCTCCGTCGTGGGCATTCGGCCCCGGGGGTGCTCGGCGACACGCCGAAGCCCGGAGCGACGGGAAACAGGGCTGAAACGATAGGTCGCCACCCGGCCGCCTTCCAGTCGGTCCCACGCCAGCCCCGCTCATCACCCGCCCGCGGCTACTTCGTGGACTCCCGGTCGATCGCAAGGGGCCCGGGCCCCCAGGCCCCCACCGTCACCGTCATGCCCAGCAGCACGGAGTTCCGGATGATGTGGCACCAGCCGATCGGCCCATCGCACGGGAACTCGAACTTCCCGAAGCAACTGCAGTGGGCGTCAATGCCCCGGAAGATGACCGAGCCCAGCATGGCGATGAACGCAACCAGCAGCGCCCCGATCAGCATGGCCGCGGCCCGGGTCCACAGGCCCAGCACGAGCATCGCGCCCGCGATGATCTCGACCCAGGGCACGACGAAC
Source organism: Leptolyngbya sp. PLA1 (assembly GCA_021405315.1). GTDB lineage: Bacteria > Planctomycetota > Phycisphaerae > Phycisphaerales > UBA1924 > RI-211. The sequence goes on along the minus strand of QWIH01000036.1, from coordinate 11,168 downwards.
GCCGAGCCGATGACGATGTGGTCCGGCAGGTTCAGCTTGAACCCGACGATCGCGCCCGCAAAGACGGGCACGGCGCTCAGCTTCAGATACCCCGCGAGAATGAACAGCCCGCCCAGGATGAGCCGCAGGGGGAACACGAGCCAGCCGAGGGCGGTGGGTTTGTCGCTCACGGCATGCCCCCCTTGCCCGTGGCGGTCGGGTGCCCGGCGGCGACCCACGCGGGGTAGCCCTCCTTCAGGATGTGGCACCGCTTGAACCCGGCCTGGTTGAGCATCGCCGCGACGTTGTGCGAGGCATCGCAGTCCCCGCCGGTGCAGTAGATGACCAGCGGCGCCTCGCGGTCGAGGAAGTTCGCAACCTCGGGCAAGCCCCCCATGAACGACTCGGGCGCGATCCACACCGCCCCCTCGATGTGCCCGGACTCGTAGTCCTCCGGACGGCGGGCATCGACGAACGGCGTCCCCTTGCCGAAGAGGTCCCACGCCTGCTCCAGCGTGATCTCGAGCCCCAGCGCCTGCGGCACGGGCCCGCCGCTAGTCGCGGGCACGGGCATTGGCAGCGGCGCATCAGGGCGCAGCTTGATGGGGTCATGGATGATGGAATGGGCCGCGCCGACGACCACGCCCGCCAGGGCGAGCGTCGCGGCACGCTGGATCTGCTTCGAGCAACTCAAGGCGGTTGCCTCCGGATGCGGCAGGACGCGCGGGCGGCAGCGCCCGGCGTCCTGACCGGTGGTGCAGAATAGGGAAAACCCGGGCTCAGCGGGGGCCGGTGGGGACCAGCGTGCTGGGGTTCTCCTCCCACACGGAGTTGGGCTTCTGGGGCGCGGGGGCCGCCTTCGGCACCGCACGGGCGAAGCCGAAGTAGGGCACCTTCACCTGCTCCTCGCCGGGCACGTCGGTGGCGACGAGGATCTGCCCCGCGACCTGCCCGCCCTGATCGGAGGTCTGGCCGGTCATCGTGATGATGTAGCTCGGGGGGGTGGTGGAGGTGTCCTCGCGGAACTCGACCTTGGAGAACGCGCGGGCGCTGACGGGCGCGTCGTCGGCCTTGAGCACCTTGAACGCCTTGCCGTTGCGGGCCGAGAGCGTGAACTGCGCGCTGATCGGGGCGCCGGGGGAGAGATTCGCGAGCTGCACACGGGCCGGGGTGACCATGACGTCACCCACGACCTCGCCGGTGGTGTTCACCGTCAGCACGCGCTTCTCGTCGCTGGTGCGGATGCTCATGCCGGCGTTGACCGGCCCCACGGGAGCGTTGGGCTTGGTGGAGATGGTGAGCTCCCACTGGTGCACCTTCTCGCCGTTCACCTCGACCTCCTTCATCTCGCCCACCGTGGCGTCGACGTACGCGACGTTCGGCGTGACGCTGAGGATCTTGAGGTCGGGGATGCGCGAGGTGATCGTCACCTTCGATGAGCCGGACTGGCCCTTGGCGATCTGGTTGAGCAGAGCGAACTGGGGCTCGACGGAGACCAGGGGCTTCACGAAGCTCTTGATGTTGAGCACGGTCTGGGGCCGGGTCGCGTCGTTGGTGGTCACGGTGACGGTGGTGTGCTGCTGATCCCGCTTGTGGGCGGGGTTGAAGGTCACCTTGATCGAGCCGGCCTCCCCGGGGGCATAGACGCGCTTCTCGAGCGTGCCGACCGTGCAGCCGCAGGAGCCCTGGGTGTTGGTGATCTCCAGCGGGCCGGTGCCGGTGTTCGTGAACTTGAACTCGGCCTCCTTGACGACGTCGTCGGAGATGTTGCCGAAATCGACCTCGGTGGTCTCGAAGTTGGCGCGCCCGTCCTGAGTGGTGATGGTCGGGGTGTAGGGCCCGCCCTTCACAACCGGCGCGTCTCCTTCCTTCACCACCGGCTGGGGCGCCGGGGCGGGCTTCACGACCGGCTGGGGAGCGGGCTTCGCGGGGGCTGCCACCTGCGCCACCGCCGACGCCGCCACGCCGCACACCGTCACGAGGCTCACGATGCTCATCATGCTCGCACGCATCTTCATGATCTGGCTCCTGGATGGGGCCGGAGAGCGGCCCGGTTGAAGATTCAGTTCCGCGAACGTCCGGGTATTGCCCGCACGGGGCCCGGCGCTCGGTGACAAAGCCAAAATTCTAGACGCACCGCCTCCATCGGCAGCCGAAGGCCCTTCCGCAAGCCGAACCCGCCCGAGCCCCTCGGGTGCCCCCCGCACAGCCCGCAATAATCTCCGCGTGCTCCGGATCGGCGACCTTCAACTCCGCACGAACCTGCTCCTCGCGCCTATCGCCGGATACTGCGACCTCGCGTTCCGAACGATCTGCCGCGAATGGGGCGGCGTGGGCCTTGCCTGCACCGACCTCCTCTCCCCGCAGGGGCTCCTACGGGGCACCGCAACCAGCCTGGATCTTGCCCGGACCAACGACTTCGACAAGCCGGTGGGGATGCAGCTCTACGGCAGCGACCCCGACATCATGGCCCAGGGGGCGCATTGGGCCGTCGAACACGGCGCCAGCGTCGTCGACATCAACATGGGCTGCCCCGTGGACAAGGTCACCAAGAAGGACGGGGGGAGCAAGCTCCTCACCGATCTGCCCCGGGCCGCGAAGATCGTCGAGCGAGTTTCGCGCGAGCTGGAGCGCCTGGGCCCCTCGCCCACCACAGGGAGCCCGGTCCCGCTCACCGCCAAGATACGGCTCTGCTGGCACACCGCGGACTTTCTCGAGGGCCGCGCGTGCTCGCCCGGCCTCGCGTGCATGCTCGCGGACGCCGGCGTCAAGGCGGTCACCGTCCACGGGCGGACGACCGAGGACAAGTTCGCCGGAACCGTGAGATTGGAGGGCATCGCCCGCGTGGTGGAATCCGTCGCGGGCCGCATCCCCGTCATCGGCAACGGCGACGTCCGCTCACCCCACGACGCAGAGCGCATGCTCCGGCTCACAGGCTGCAGCGGGGTGATGATCGGGCGCGGGGCCCTCGCCACGCCCTGGATCTTCCGCGATGTCTGGTGGCACCTCGGGCACGTGGGCCTGGCGCCGACCGACGGCCCCCCCACCCCGCGGCCCGCGCCCCCCGATGAGGCACACGTCCTCGCGTGCCTCCGCCGCTTCTTCGACCTCATGCGCGAGTACCGCGACGATCGCTACGCCGTCTTCCAGATCAATCGGCGCGTCTCGTGGTTCGCGCGGTCGCTCCAGAGAGAACTCCCGAACGGGAAGCTCGAGAGCATCAAGCCCTTCAAGGAAGCGGTGCGCACCGCGGGCACGCCCTCGCAGGTGTACGACGCGCTGGATCGATTCGCCGCGGGCGAACTCCGCGGGGGCGTGGATTCCCCCGACCCCGCGGGAGCCCTCTAGGCCATGCCCACCCCCACCGCGATCACGATCGGAAACTTCGACGGCGTGCACGTGGGCCACGTCGCGCTCGTCCGCGCCGCGCGCCGCCTCGCCGGGCCCGGGGGCCGCGTGCTCGCGCTGGCCTTCGACCCCCACCCCATCAGCCGCCTGCGCCCCGAGCACGCCCCGGCGCTTCTCTCCGCATTCGAACAGCGCGCCCGGTGGCTGAGAGAGGCCGGAGCGGACGCCGTGGAGCAACTGGACCCGACGCCGGAGTTGCTCGCGCTGGACCCGGAATCGTTCGTGCGCTCCAAGATCGATCGCTACGGGCTCGCCCCGGGGGCCGCCTGGTTCGTCGAAGGCAGCGACTTTCACTTCGGAAAGGGGCGTGCCGGAACCGTCGCCACGCTCCAGTCGCTCGGCGCGACCCTCGGATTTGGGGTGGAGGTCGTTCCCCCGGTCGAGTCCGTGCTGACGGATCACCTCGTGGTCCGGGCGAGCAGCAGCCTCGTGCGCTGGCTTGTGTCGCAGGGCCGCGTCCGCGACGCCGCCATCGTGCTGGGCCGCCCGTACGAGCTCACGGGCCGCGTCATCCGGGGCGACCAGCGCGGACGCACCATCGGCTTCCCCACGGCGAACATCGCAACCGGCCACCTGCTCCCCGCGGATGGCGTCTACGGCGGCCTCGCGATCATGCCGGACGGCGCCCGGCTCCCCGCCGCCGTGAACATCGGAACCCGGCCGACCTTCCGCGGCGTGGACCGACGCGTCGAAGCCCACCTGCTGGACCCGGCGGGCGGCGCCTGGACCCGGCCCTCCTCCATCCCAGAGTACGACTGGCCCATCGCCCTGCGCCTCGTCTCCTGGATTCGCGATCAGGTACGCTTTGACTCGCCCGCCCGACTGACCGATCAACTGGCCCGCGACTGCGGCCACGTCCGCGCCACGCTCGCCCCGTCCGCCTAATCTGTGCCCCGCCCCCCCTCGCCCCCCCCGCACTCGCCGTGACCGACTGGACCACCAACGCGACGCTCGAAGAGATCGCCCAGGGGCTTCGCCCCTGCCGGCGCGTGGTCGTGCTGACCCACCTCAAGCCGGACGGCGATGCCGTGGGCTCGTCGCTCGCGCTCGTGCGGGCGCTCAACCAGCCCGGCCCCTGGGTCCCGCGGGACCGCGCCCAGGCGTGGTACGCCGGCCCGACGCCCCCGTGGCTCGCCGATGTCGCGGGCGACACGCCCCACACGGTCATCGGTTCGGACGGCCCTCCCAGCCTGGAGGGTGTGGACGCCGTCGTCGTGGTCGATACCGGCTCGTGGAGCCAGTTGGAGCCCTTCCGCGAGTGGCTCGCCCCGCGTCGCGAGCAGACGTTCCTCATCGATCACCACGTGCAGGGCGATGGCGAGGTCGCGCAGAGGCGGCACATCGACACCGCCGCCGCCGCCGCATGCCAGCCCGTCGCTGAACTCTGCCGCATCCTCCTCGAAAGGCCGGCCCTCGCGGCCCTCCCCCGCGACGTGGCGCACCTCCTCTACCTGGGGCTCGCCACGGATACCGGCTGGTTTCGCCACAGCAACGTGAATCACCGCGTCATGGAGACCGCGGGCTCGCTCCTCGATGCCGGCGCCGACAACGTCGCCCTCTACCAAGTGGTGGAACAACGCGAGAGCCCGTCCCGCCTCCGCCTCCTCTCCCGCGCGCTCGCCTCGCTCGAACTCCACGAAATGGGCCGCCTCGCCGTCATGTCGCTCACCCGCCGCGACTTCGCCGAGACCGGCGCCCAGGCCGGTGAGTCCGGCGGCTTCGTCGACTTCGGTCAGTCCATCACCGGCGTGCAGGTCACCGCCCTCCTCACCGAGGCCTCCCCGGGCGAGTACGGCCCCGGACACGGGCCCGTCACCAAGATCAGCCTCCGAAGCAAGCCCACCCATCCCGCCGTCGACGTGAACGCCATCACCCGCACGCTGGGCGGCGGCGGCCACGTGCGCGCCGCGGGCGCCCGCCCGGCGCTCGGCATGGACCGCGCCAAGGCCGAGGTCATCCGACTCGTGGGAGAGTCCCTCCGCGCCGGGGGCAGCACCGATGCCCCCTGAACGCCACGACCGGCGCGAGCGCCCGTCTCCCAGGCCCCCGCTGCGCGTCTTCCCCACCACGCTCTGGGAGTACCCCAGCCAGCACTACGACGCCTGGATCGACGACGAGGGCAACCTCCGCAAGACCACCGCCGCTTCCGGCGGCCGCTTCGTCACCCAGGGCGACAAGGACTACGTCGGCGCCACCCCCAGTTGGGTCATCTGGCAGGTTCTGTCTCGCTACACACGCCCCGGCGATGTCGTCGTGGACCCGATGTGCGGCAGCGGCACCACCATCGATGTCTGCCGGGACCTCGGACGCGAACCCAGAGGCTTCGACCTCGCCCCCTCCCGCCCGGACATCACGAGGTCGGACGCGCGTCGCCTGCCGCTCGCGGACGCGAGCGCGGACTTCTTCTTCGTCGACCCGCCTTACTCCACTCACGTGGACTACTCGGATGACCCCGCGTGCATCGGCAAGCTCGACGCCGCCGGCGACGACGAAGGCCGTGCGTACTACGACGCCATGTCGCAGGTCTTCTCGCAGGCCGACCGTGTGCTCCGCCCGAAGCGCTACCTCGCGGTCTACGTCTCGGACTCCTTCCGCAAGCGCAAGCCCGGGGGCGTCTTCATGCCCATCGGGTTCCGGCTTTTCTCGATGCTGGAGCAGCGCTTCACACCCGTGGACATCATCTGCGTGGTGCGCCACAACCAGAAGCTCCAGCGGGGCAACTGGCGCAAGGCCGCGGAAGAGGGCAACTTCTTTCTGCGGGGCTTCAACTACCTCATGCTCTTCAAGAAGCAGGAGGCCGTCAGGAAGCAGCCGACACAGGGCTGACGCCCCACGCCCGCTCCGCGTACTCGCGCACCATGCGGTGGGCGCTGAACTTCGGACCGTTCCTCGAGATCGCCCCGCGCATCACCGCCGTCCATCCCGCGCCGTCCGCCCGGAACAGGGGCAGCACGCTGCGGTCCAGCGCGTCGTACAGCGCCGCCGCGTCCTGGTCCCAGCCCGCCGGGTGCGCCCGAATCGGCCCGTCATCGCCGACGGCCCAGCCCGTGACCCCCTGCTCGCACCCCTCCAGCCACCAGCCATCGAGGATCGAAAGCGAAGGCACCCCGTTGATCGCCGCCTTCATGCCGCTGGTCCCTGAGGCCTCGAGCGGCCTCTCGGGGGTGTTGAGCCAGACATCCGAGCCCGCGACGAGCATCCCGGCCAGTTCCATGTCGTAGCCCGGCAGAAACACGACGCGCACACCCGCGGGAGGCGCGTCAGCGACTTCGATCAGGTCGTGCAGGACGTGCGCGCCCCCGCCGTCCTTGGGGTGGGCCTTCCCCGCCATCACGATCTGGATCGCGCCGTGAACCCCCGCCAGATGCGCGAGCCGCTCCCGGTCAGAGAAGATCAGGCTGAGCCGCTTGTACCCCGTCGCCCGCCGTGCAAGCCCGATGGTGAAGTCACGCGAGCACAGCCCCGCGTTGGTCTCCCGGTTCACCCGCCGGATCAGCGCTGCCTTGCTCTCACGGTGCGCCCCCACGATGTCCGCGTCGCTCACGTTCCACACCGCCTCCAGCCGCGCCGCGTTCATCCTCCACCCCGGCGCGACACGGTCAAACAGCGCCGCCATCGGTGCCGCCGCCCACGTCGCGGTGTGCGCACCGTTGGTAATGGACTCGATGCGGCTGCCGGGGAACATCCGCGCGCTCACCTCCGCGTGACGGCGCGACACCGCGTTCGCGAACCGCGAGAGCGACAGCCCGACGTGCGTCGTGTGCAACTCCCCGTCCTTCACGAACAGCGGGCTCGTCGCGTAGACCTGCCCCGCGCCCGCGATCCGGCGAACCTGCTCGAGACCGAATCGGTCGTGCCCGGCGGGGATGGGCGTGTGCGTGGTGAAGACGCACTGCGCCCTCACCGCCGCCGCCGCTCGGTCGCTGGCGGCCGCTTCGCCCGTCCGGGCCTCGTGCTCGCGCAGCAGCTCGGCGGTCAGCAGGGCCGCGTGCCCCTCGTTCATGTGGTACGCCCGGCATTCATCGATCCCCAGCGCTCGAAGCGCCCGCACTCCCCCAATCCCGAGCACCACCTCCTGCCTCAGCCGGTGATCGTGGTCCCCGCCGTACAACTGGTCGGTCAGGCCGCGGTGTTGAGACTCATTCTCTTCGAGATCCGTGTCAAGAAACACCACCTGCACCGTCGCGCCGCCAGCCCCCCGCACCACCCGCTTCCACACTCGAATAGCCACTCGAACCCCGTCCAGTTCCACCGACGTCCGAGCCGTGGTTGGCTCCAGCCACTCCGAAGGCCACCACGCCACGGGTTCCGCAACCTGCGTCCGCCCTGCAAGTCGCTGGAAAAAGTACCCCTTTCGGTGCAGCAGCGTCACCGCGACCAGGGGCACACCCAGGTCCGCGGCGGCCTTGATCGTGTCCCCGGCCAGAACGCCCAGCCCTCCGGAGTACGTCGGAAGCCCGGACTCCAGGGCGATCTCCATGCTGAAGTAGGCAACCGGCCCGTTCGCCATGCTGGTGCTCCGCTCAGGCCGGGTTCGCCCCGGCGAGCGGGCACTATACAAGGGGAGGCGTCCACCCGGGGAAACGCGGGGAGCACATCGCGCGTACGAGGGTCCGAGAATGCCCCCGAGTTCGACCCGCTTTCTGCCGACGTTGGGTGAGGAATGCCTTGCACAGGCCGATGAATGCGGTAGACTCGTGGACACTCTCGATATCAGATGGGGTTCCCCGGGGGCATGGGCGAAGATCACTCGATCTCGCCTCGGCGTTCGATGTGGCTCGGAGTATGGTGGTATTTCAGATCAAGAGGGAAGCAAATGGTGAGTGAGACACAGAACAAGGCGGTGCGTGGCGGTCTGTTCGCAGTGGTCCTCGCGTCGCTTGCGGGCGTCGCGACTGTTCAGGCCGGCCCCGACGTCATCGTCGGCGACCTGCCCAGCGTGACAAGCCCCATGGGTCCGGGCACCAACGCCTCCGGCGAGCAGGTCTACGCCTACGCAGTGGGCACCACGTCCTGCAACGTCGGCGACACCCCGCTCAACTGGTGGGCCAGCGTCAACGAGCACCCCGTCATCGGGCAGAACATCTACCGCCTCGACATGACCAACAACCGCTTCATGCAGGTTGGTCAGATCTGGCTCAAGCACGGCTTCACCGCGCTCCAGGGCACGGTCTGCAGCAGCTCGTGCAGCGCCACCGCCGGTACCACCCTCGGCGTCAACTGCTCCGATCCATACTCCGCCGGCCTCAACGCCGGTCAGTCCGGCCTCGGCCCCAAGTCCGAAGTCACCCCCTCCACCGGCGAATACCCCTACCCCTGGGTCAACAACGGCTCGGGCTCCGGCGCCATCCACAAGCGCCTCCAGGTCCGCACCACGGACCTCTCCGCTCCCAACTCCCAGTGGTTCTGCTCCGGCCAGTACGTCTGCCATGACGACGCCATCGCAGGCAACGGCAACAACAACGAGTCCTACCGCCGCATGACCCTCAGCGGGCAGACCTTCACCACCGTCGGCTCCACGCAGCGCGGCATCCCCGCCGTCTACGCCTGGCGCGACCACGGCCTGGGCGCCAACACCCCGGACCCCAACGTCAACATCGCCATCATCGACGTCCCCAACGACGCCCGCCAGCTCCGCAACGTGGGCTCCGGCGGCGCCACCGGCACCCCCACCGCTTCCGGCATCTGGGCCACGGGCCGCGCCTTCCTCGCCTCCAAGGTCATTCAGACCTCCGCCACGAGCTGGCGCTACGAGTACGCCGTCGAGAACCTCAGCGTTGACCGCGCTTTCCAGGCCTTCCAGCTCCCCATGCCCACCGGCGCGACGGTGCTCCAGGCCGGCTTCCGCGACGTGGACTACCACTCCGGCGAGCCCTACGCCCTCACCGACTGGACGGTCGGCAGCAGCAGCGGGACCATGACCTGGTCCACCATCCCCTACGCCACCAACGTCAACGCCAACGCCCTCCGATGGGGCACCATGTACAACTTCTGGGTTGAGTGCAACGCCTCCCCCGCCACCGGAAACATCGTCCTGCCCCTCTTCAAGCCCGTTCCCGCGGGCGCGCCGGGCGGCACTCCCACGCAGATGACCGTCGCCGCCGCCGTCCCCACCACCGTCGTCGGGTCCGGTTCTCCTCCCGCCAACGACAACTGCGCCAGCGCCGTCACCGTCGGCAACGGCACCTACTTCTTCGACACCACCAACGCCACCACCGACGGCCCCGACGCCTGCCTCGCCGCCGGTCAGACCCAGATCACCAAGGACGTCTGGTACCGCTACACCGCGCCCAACTGCGACACCCCCATCACCATCAGCACCTGCGGCACGGGCTTTGACACCAAGATCGCCCTCTACAGCAACTCCTGCCCCACCGCCGCAGGCAGCCAGCTCGCCTGCAACGACGACAGCACCACCTGCGGCAGCGGGTCCCTCCAGTCCTACCTCTCCTTCAACGCCACCGCCAACACCACCTACCTCATCCGCGTCGGCGGATATAACGGCGCCGGCGGCGTCGGCTCCGTCGCCATCAACGGCGAGTGCGCCCCGCCCCCGCCGCCCCCGCCCCCCGCCAACGACCTCTGCGCCAACGCCTTCTGGATCGCCGATGGCGTCGCCACCAACGTCAACACCGGCGTGACTCCCACTCAGTCCGCCGCCACCTTCAGCGACGTCATCCCCGCCACCTGCGGCGCGGCCGGCACCTCGCCCGACGTCTGGTTCAAGTACCGCCCCCTCACCAGCGGCTCCGTCTCCGTCTCCACCTGCGGCTCCACCGGCTCCTACGACACCGTCCTCGCCGCCTACACGGGCGCCTGCGGCGCCATGACCCAGGTCGCCTGCAACGACGACACCTGCGGCCTGCTCAGCACCATCACCTTCAACGGCGTCGCAGGCACCACCTACTACATCCGCGTCGCCGGCTATAACGGCGCCACGGGCGCCTCCACCGTCACCGTCACCGGCGGCGGCGGCGTCGTCCCGCCCGCCAACGACAACTGCAACAACCGCGCCGGCATCGGCCTCGGGCCCACGCCCTTCTCCACCCTCGGCGCCTCCACCGACGGCTCCGCCGACGCCCTCTGCAACTCCGGCGGCTTCAACCAGATCACCAACGACATCTGGTACAACCACCCCGCCCTCTGCACCGGCACTCTCACCATCGATACCTGCGACGTCTCCACCAACTTCAACACCCGCCTCGCCGTCTACGCCGGCAGCACCTGCGGCAGCCCCATCATCGCCTGCAACGATGACGGCGCCTGCGGCTCGGGCCGCTCCAGCATCTCCATCCCCGTCGTCGCCGGTAACCACTACCTCATCCGCATCGGCGGCACCAACAACGCCGCCGGCAACGGCATCGTCACACTCTCCTGCGTCCCCACCCCGCCCCAGTGCGATCCCGACGTCAACCAGGACGGCAACGTCGACCAGGACGACGTCACCTACCTCATCAACGTCGTCGGCGGCGGTGACAACCCCACCGGCATCGACCCAGACTTCAACCAGGACGGCAACGTCGATCAGGACGACGTCTCCGCCCTCATCAACACCGTCGGAGGCGGCGGCTGCCCCTAAGGCCCCGCACCCGCTCGTCTGATTCACTCATCGCAGGCCGTCCCTCACCAGGGGCGGCCTGTTTTCTTGCGGCGAAGGGGGCCGGGGCCCCGTCCCGCGCGCGCATTTGGGTCCAATCCCGCCACATTGGTGGCCGGGTCCGGGTTCCTGTGGCATAGTTGAGCATGCCGATCCGCCGCCGGTTCGTCTCCGCGCTCCCGTT
>QWIH01000074.1 GCA_021405315.1 Leptolyngbya sp. PLA1 | reverse complement strand
GGCGCGTGCCCCGCGTCGCCCGGCTCATGGCCCTGGCGATCCGGTTCGAGGGCCTGATCCGCGATGGCGCGGTCGCCAGGCAGACTGATCTGGCGGAGGTCGGGCATATCACGCGGGCCCGCGTGACCCAGATCATGAACCTGCTCCACCTTGCCCCGGACATCCAGGAGGCGATCCTGTTTCTCCCCCTGGTTGAGGTGGGCAAGGACCCGATTGGCGAACACCACCTGAGGCGGCTGGTCTCGATCATCGAATGGGACCGGCAGCGGGCGGCGTGGCTGGCGATCGTGGGCCGCAACCCCTGCTCACCGCCAACTTCGGACGGCTCCGTGGCCCCCGAGTCCATGACGCGCAAGTGCAACGGATGACGGCTTTTGGGGACAACCGGGGGGATTCCTGTCAGTACCGAACGGACGCCTTTCTAGCACATGAGGTTTGGGATACACTCGGGCCAACCGCCCCGGGTGGAGACCGGGGCTTTCTCGTAGGCGGAGGCCCGGTCTCATGAGCAGTCTTTCGTTCCGTCGGTTCACAAGCGCGTACGCGCTGCGGGAGGTCGACCCCGCCGTCCTGATCGACTTCCTGAGGCCCCACGCCGAGTTCCTCGCCGGCCAGGGCGTCATGCTCCCCACCGACCCGGAGCGCCTCGAGATCGAGCGCGTCGAGATCGCCCTGCTGACCAACGTCGGCGGGCTCCCGGTCGATCTGGTGGACGCCCTGTGGCACATGCACGAGATGGCAACGCCGCTCGGAATGGAGTCGCTGCTGGCCGCCGCGCAGGCGGCCGGGCTCGCGCTGCCGCACGACCACCTCTCGCCGGCGGACATCGCGGCCCGCGTCTGGGTCGAGAACCCCGACCTGGTGCGGCGCTGCCACACCGAGATCTCCGTCTCGCGCCGGCGCTCGTTTGAGACGTTCGTCCCCGCGCCCGGCGCGACGCTCGCGTGGGCGACGCCGGGGCCAGAGCGTCTGGCGGCGCTGGAGGCGGGCGTCGTCGCGTGGTACGCGGCCCGCCGCCGCGGCCCGGGGGCGCGGGTGCTCTTCTTCGACCACGGCGACGAAGTCCGCTTCCTCGTCCGGCACGGAGGCCCCTACCGCCGCGAGGGCAGCCTCGACGAGGGCAAACCGGGGTGCGTCCGATACCGCCCGATGGCCCACGGGCTGATCGTCTTCGACCGGCGGACGTGGGAACTGCGCATCAACGCGGGGACCAAGGGCGAGTGCGCCGCGTACCGCCAGCTCGTCGGCCAGCACATCTTCGGCCGCGGCGACATGTTCCCCGCCGACCCCGACCGCTACGACCTTGAGCCGCTGCGCTCCCTCGGCCGGCGTTGCCTCGCTTGCTCGCACATCGAAAGTCTTGCCTCCGTGCGGCTCGTCGAGCTGACGATGTACGTGGGCGGCCCGTTCCACCGCCGCAAGATCGAGAAGGCCGACGACGTGCTGCTGGCGCTCGAGCAGGCGCGAGAGTCCATCCCCGAGGATGCGCTGCTGAGCGCCGCGACGTTTGAGGTGCGGTTCACCGACGGCCGCAAGCCCAGGCCCGTGACAATCCGGCATGGCAACAAGGCGACCTACACGCGCGACACGGACGCCGATCTCATCGAAGCGTTCCTGCGCCGTGGCGGCTTCGTGAAGGGAGGCGGCCATGCGCTTGTGGCAGTCGCTTGAGCGGGTGCAGGGCTGGGCCGGCGTGCGCTCGGTCTGGCGAGAGCACATGGGAGACGAACTTCAGTTCCTCCAGCCGCTGCTGCGGCCGATGGAGGAACTCGCCATGTCGGTGCCCTGGCCGGGCACGATCGAGGGCCGCAAGGTCGTGGTCCACGACGAGGACGATATCGTCGCGGTGGACCGCGAGACCTCCGAAGCCTCGCCCATCACCCGCGACGACATCGTCCTTTGGCAGCTAGACGCCGACACGCTCTTCCGGGGCGTGGCGGCGGCGCTGGGCCTCTCGGGCACGCCCTCGTCGGTCGGCATGGGCAACCGCCTGTGGTGGCTGGGCGACTACGTGCCGGTCGAGGGCGAGCGGTTCCCGGTGTACTTGGCGACGACCCGGGACGCGCAGTCGCTGCTCCGCAGCGCCGGCCACGTTTCGGCGCTCTCGCAGCGGCCGTTCGTGCTCGTCACGCCCACGCGGGCCGGCGCGAGCGAAGAGCTCAACCGCGTGGTGGAGGGGCGGTCATCGGCGTGGATCACGCTCGCCGAGACGCTCTCGTGGCAGGGCGAGGGAATGTTCGAGCCCAAGCAGCCCGTCGAGGATGTGCTGCGGCGCTTCGTGAACGCGCACGTCAAACTGCAGGCCACCGCCAACACCGCTCGATTCCCGACGCCCCCCGGGGCGACGTGGCCCGAGGTCCGCATCCGGTTCCTCGACGGCCACACGGTTGCGGTGCAGGTCCGCGACCGCAGCGGGCGCCATGGCTTCGCCGACATGGGCATGGTCAATTCCAAGAACAACACGCCGACGGTGGCATGGGAGCTACTACGGGCGTTCGCGGAGGAGCGCGGCCACCTGACCTGGTCGAGCCGCAAGGCCTCCGCGGACAACCGCAAGCGAAAGCAGACTCTGGCCGATCGGCTCCGCGCGTTCTTCGGCATCGACGAGGACCCGTTCGAACTGCTCGACGGCGGGTGGCGGGCCAGGTTCCGTTTGGAATCGGATTCGTGACATCTAGCACTCGGGACTCGCAAGCCTTCAAAGCTGGAGAAACGCCTCGAGCGGAATGCTCAAGCCAAGTTGCTTGAGTATTCCACTCAGAAGCCCCCGGTGGATGTCCCCTCGGTGATTCGGGATCGGAGCGCGCGCACCGGTCGGCCCCTGCCAAATCTGGTGCGAGCCCTTTCCTGACCGAATGAACGCGCACTGGGCGGCCTTGAGCTTCCTCTCAAGATCTCGGTACGTGAGATACCGCGCATCTACGCTCAACCGGCGTGCTAGCGACGAGTTTCGTCGGACGAGGTAGTTTACTCGGCTGTTAATCCGGCTGATCCCGCCAAACGCTTGCGGGAACACACGCCAGATTGATGAGTCCTTCTTCGCCGCGCCAGTGATCGCCAGATTTTGATTCAGCTCAGCGAATCGACATCGCTCCTCGACGAATGCGGATTCCTTGATGTACCTCGTTCCCAGCGAGTACCCCGGAGGACTCGCTTCCACGTAGCTCGCCAGGGCACTCTGCACAAGTTTGGACTGTGGATGCTTGCGTAAAGCTCGTTTCACCGTTCTCAATGCGTGGGCATTGGCCAAGGCCTCTTCCTGACAGGCGTTAGTTCCGTAACTCTTGGCGTACTGCTGGGCGAAGGTTGTTGTGAAGAACGGGCTCCGATGCGTCACTTCCAATCTCGTTGCAAAGGCTTCGGTCAGGTGGTGAAAGCTCTCGTGTGCATAGAGAAACAACCGAACCACACGAACCGCCTCGTGCATGCTGATCTGGCGGTTGGCGCTCCAGGCGATGTAGGAAGCCAGTTCGAGTACACCTTCGGCGATCAGATACACACCCCACCAGTCGGGGTAATAGAAGTGAAACGGGAGGTAGAACGCGAAGCACTCGGGCGGGGGACAGGCCGGACCTGAGCCGCCATGAGGTTGCCGCCGGCCCTTCCAGATGCGGGGCCGACCGGGAAAGGTGTCTGGCCATTCGGTCCCAATTGGGTCAGTCGGAGCGATGGCATCCTCTGAGATCCCGCTCCATCGCTCCCAGAGATCTCCCACATCAATCTGCTGGTCCCGCCAAAGATCATCCTCGGATAGGCCGTCCGGATCCGCAATCTCGATGACGTGCCACTCCCTGTCCCAATCCGACGGCAGCGCACCGGGTTTGAAGGCTTCCGGGAGTTCACTTCGGAATGTGTCTATGTCGTCAACTGCCATGATTCGCCCCAAGAAGCCCCGAACGGCATTTCTGGTGTCCCATCGTCCGGGGCGCAGTTCGCGGCTTGATGCGATTCTACGAGCGGACGGTCCAAAGCAACGGCACCGCGACGGCAGTATCCAATCTCTGCGTGAAACTTCACGCGAATCCCCCGACTCAGTGCAAAGAGTGCTTCGGCGTTCTCGGTTGAGTCAAACCCCGTGATTTGCGGTGCCTTGGTGCTGCTCGCTCAGCTTTCTGAGTGATGGTCCCGCTGCGCCGCGTGAATCTTCGCCAGTCGGGGACGACAGGCCCGCACCCAACGTCATCCCCGCCCCGGTGAGCTCAACACCGGACCTGTCGCTCCCCGGGGCCTTCTGGCTCGGCCAGGAAGGTCCGGCACATGTCCATTCTCGCGATCGATCCACCCGCCCTCACGGCTGATCCGCACGTCAACCCGCTGGTGAACACGCCGCGGCCCGCGGCCCAACCGGCGCGGACTCACGCGTTCCAGGACGGGCTCCCCGAGTTGACGCTGCGGCAGATCTCGTACCGCGTCGAACGCCTGACCCGCGTGTTCCGCCTCAACGGCGAGGACGCCGAGGACCTGCGCGAGTCGCTGGTGCTGGAGGTCTACCGCGCCATGCCTCGCCACGACCCGTCGATCTCCAAGGCCACGACGTTCGCCAAGGGCGTGATGGACATCTGGTACCTGCAGACCTGCAGGGAGCTGCGCAAGCGGTTCGACCTGCAGCGCCGGCAGCGGAGCCTGCCCGAGCCGGGCACCGAGGGCCGCGCCTTCGTCGTCCCGCGCCTGGAGCCCGGCCGCGAGGTGGGCCTGCGGCTCGACCTCGGCGAGGCGCTCCACGGCCTGCCCCGCGACCTGCGGGTGCTGGCCGAGGAGCTGCGGACCAAGTCTGTGTCCGACATCGCCGCCGAGCGCCGTGTCCACCGCGCCACCGTGCTCCGGATGGTGATGAGGATCCGGGTGTTTCTGAGCGATCTGGACCCCGCCCTCGACTGAGCGCGCAACACAAAGGCCCGATTCGCAGAGGGGTAGTGGCGTGCCCGCCGATCCGCCCGCCCCTCACGCCCCCGACATCCCGTCCGCCGCCGAGGCCCGGCCGCTCGTGCGGCTCGGGCAGGGCGACTTCACCCGCGAGGTGTGGCCCGAGGACCTCGGCGGGGCCCGCCGTCACCGACCGCCCACCCACCAGGAGAACCCCATGTCCCTGCTCGACACCGTCATCACCGCGACCACGCCCGCCCCGCCCAAGATGATCGTCTACGGCACGCCCGGCGTCGGCAAGACCACGTTCGCCAGGAGCGCCGGCGCGCTGCTCATCGACTGCGAGAACGGCGCCGGCGCGGTGCCGGGCCTGACCCGCACGCCCTACCTCCGCAGCTGGCCCGAGGTGCATGCCTGGCTCGAGGAGCTCGCGTCGCGCCCGCCCGCGAACCTGGGCGTGGTCGCCGTCGACACCCTCGACTGGCTCGTGCAGCGGATCGTCGAGTACGTGGTGATGGACCTGGACAAGAAGGGCCGCGGCGAGGTGACCAACACGCTCTCGTCGGCCCACGGCGGGTACTTCAAGGCCCGCGAGATCGTCCACAACATCGTCAACCGCGACCTGCTCCCGCTGCTCAACGCGATCACCGACCGCGGCATCGCCGTCGTCCTGCTGGCGCACGCGGCCAATACCAAGATGACCACCCCCGAGGGGTTCGACGTGCGGCTGGCCGCGCCGGACATCCCGCAGTGGATCGCCCCGACGTTCATCGAGTGGGCCGACGCCGTGCTCTTCGCCTGGCGCGAGGCCGACGGCGCGCGGGTGCTGACCACCGAGGGCACCAGCACCGTCACCGCCAAGAACCGCTACGCGCTACCCCCCAGGCTCGAGCTGTCGTGGGACGCGGTCGCCGCCGCGATCCAGCGTGAGCCCGCCCCCTCTCCCGCCGCCTGAGACCCATTCCCCCTGTCCCGTTCATCCGCACCCAAGCACAAGGACATTCACCCATGGCCAGTCTGAACAACTTCGATGCGTCGCAGGTCGACCCCGCCGTCAGCTTCGAGCCCATCCCCGCGGGCAAGTACGTCGCGGCGATCACCGACTCGGAGCTCAAGCCGACCAAGACCGGCGGCGGCAAGTACCTCCAGCTCTCGTTCCAGGTCACCGAGGGCGAGTACCGGGGGCGGCTCCTGTGGTCCCGGCTCAACATCGAGAACCACAACGAGATGACCGTCAAGATCGCGCGGGCGGAGCTCTCGGCGATCTGCCGGGCCGTCGGCGTGATGGCGCCCCGCGACTCGGTCGAGCTGCACAACGTGCCCATCGAGATCACCGTCGGGCTCAAGCGCCGCGACGACAACGGCGAGTTCACCAACACCATCAAGGGCTACGCGCGGCGGGGCGGCGGGGGCGGCGTGCCCG
>QWIH01000035.1 GCA_021405315.1 Leptolyngbya sp. PLA1 | reverse complement strand
GTTGTCCACACCCGCTCGGAGCGATGCCGCGCGCGCCCAGATCGCGGCGGGGCCGTCGACGCACGCGCGGGCGTCGGCGCAGAAGCTTCTCGGCAAGCTGGAGAATGCCGCCCGCGACACCCGCGAGACCGCGCCGCACGTAAGGCAGTTCGCCCGGGCGATGCTTGCGGCGGTGCGTCATGGCCAGGGGGACATCAGCCTCAGGCTCCTCCCGGAGGCGCTCGGGCGCGTGACGGTGCGGCTGGGGCTTGGCGAGGAGGGCGTGTCCGCGTCGTTCCTGCCGGAGACAGAACCGGCACGGCGATTGCTAGATGCGTCACGCGACGAGCTTCGTGCCGCGCTGGAAGCGCGGGGCCTGCGCGTGGAGCGCATCGAGATCGACACCTCGCGGGTGGAGCCCGCGGGAACTGCCGGGCCGGAGGCCGGGCTGCGAGCCGACACCGGACGCCACGATGGCGGCGCGGGCGGCGATGACCGGACGGGTGCGGAGCGCACGCCGGGCAAGAGTGGCGAGCCGGCCACGCTGGAACTCGAGGTTCCGGTGGACGCCTCGTGGATTGACGGCGTGAGCGGTCGGGTCGACACGCTCGCGTAAGGGAGCCCGGCATGGCGACGGTCGACGCGATCAACGCTTCCGCGAGCGGATCGAGCGCGGGGACATCCGCGTTCAGCGCGCTCTCCTCCGAGGATTTCACCAAGATCATCCTGCAGGAACTCTCCAGGCAGGACCCGCTGCAGCCCAGCGATACCAGCACGCTCATCCAGCAGCTTTCCGGGCTGCGCAGCATCCAGTCCGACATGGACCTGGGCGACAAGCTTCAGGACCTCGTCCGGCAGAACGAGTTTGCCTCCGCGACCACTCTGCTTGGCACGCGGGTCACTGGCAGATCCATCGACAACGCCGAGGTTGAGGGCGTCGTGAAGTCCGTCGTGCGGTCCTCCTACGGCGCCGTCGTCACGCTCGAGGACTCGACCCGCATGCTCGTCTCCGACATCGATCAGATCGTGAGGTCCGAGCAGGAGGACGCGGCGTGAGCACCCCCGGCATTCCCGCCGCACAACTCCTCAGAGCCCTGGGTTCCGTGGTCCGGCCGGTCGGGGCCGAGAAGCGGCCGACGGACGGCATCTCCACCGTGTCCTTCGATGATCTGCTCGCCAGGGCTCGCTCGGGCGAGATCCGCTCCGAGGCGCCGGTGACCATCGCGCCCGGCTGCGGCGTAGAGCTGACCGAAGCGCAACTCGCCAAGGTCGCCCTCGCCGCCGACCGCGCGCAGGCACAGGGCGTCTCGCGGGCGGTGGTTTCCATCGACGGCATGCTCCTGAGGCTGGACGTGGGCGTCAGGACGATCACCGGCGTCATCGAGCCCGGGGCCAGCGGCGTGCACACGGGGATCGACGGCCTGATCACCTTTGCTCCGGAAGCTGCCGAGCCGGCGCTGGATCTGCGCGGGCTCGCGCGGACCGGGCTGCGGCTCGCGGGCGTGTGAACGCGCGGGCGCGAGAGCGCCCGTCGGTCCTTGGGCGGCTTGGACGCCGCGACGTCGCAGGGGCACGGATGCCCGTTTTCCCGTCTGACCTGCTGAGGATGCGCCCATGCCCTCGACGACCGCGCTGTTCACCGCCATGAGCGGCCTGAACGCCAATGCCCGCAACATCGACGTGATCGGCAACAACATCGCGAACTCGAACACGACGGCGTTCAAGTCCAGCCGCCTGCTCTTCTCGACGATGTTCAGCCGGACGATCTCGGGGGGCACGCCCCCGGGAGATGTCACGGGCGGGACCAATCCATACCAGATCGGCCTGGGAGTCGCGACGGCCGGGACGCAGCGCAACACCTCCGGCGGGACCATCAACAACACCGGCGACCAGCGAGACCTCGCGATCGACGGCTCGGGGTACTTCGTCGTCCGACGGGGGGAGGACCAGTTCTACACCCGGGCCGGCGCGTTCCGGACCAATGCCCTCAACGAGCTTGTCACCGTCTCCGGCGAACGGCTGCAGGGATTCGGAGTCGATGAGAACTTCAACGTCGTGCCGGGAGTCATGACAGACCTCTCCGTCCCGCTCGGCGCTCTCACCATCGCGGAGGCGACCTCCCGTGTTCGGTTCGCGGGAAACCTCGATGCCGATGGTCCGCTCCCGGCGCAGGGCAGCCGCATCACGCTGGGTGGCACGGCGACGGCGGGCCTTGTCGCCATCGCCGGCGCCACTCCGGCCCCAGCCTCCGGCAACCGGGTCGAGCCGACCACGCGCCTGGTGGACATCGAGAGCCCCAGCCTGCCCGGCAGCGGTACGCCCCGCTTCCTTGATGGGCAGTCCCTCAGACTCAGCGGCGCGGAGAAGGGCAGCGCCGTGGTACCCGCCGCCACGCTCGACATTACGGACAGCACCACGCTCCAGGACCTGGCGGATTTCTTGAATGCGGCACTCGGAATCGGCGCCTCGCCAGCCACCAACCCGGACGGAGCGACGCCCGGCGTGGCGATCGACCCCGTGACCGGCCTCCTGAGCATCGTGGGTAATCCGGGCGAGGTCAACGACCTGAGCGTCGAGTCCGAGGACCTGATGCTTCTGGACGCGTCGGGCGCGCAGGTCGCGGCCCCGTTCGTGACAGCCAAAGCCGCCGCCGCCGACGGCGAGTCCGTGCGGACGACGTTTGTGGTCTTTGACTCGCTGGGCGCACCCGTCACCCTCAGCCTGACCATGGCGTTGGAATCCCGCGGGGATCTGGGGACCACCTGGCGGTACTACGTGGAGTCGGCCGACGCCACCGGCACGGCGCTGCAGGTCGGCACCGGGACGATCGGCTTTGACACCAGGGGCCAGCCCACGGGCACCGCGCCGGAGGTCATTACCATCGACCGCACGGGCACGGGTGCCGACTCACCACTCACGATCGACCTGGACTTCACCGGGGGCGGCGAGGGCGGAATGACCGCCCTGGCCGATGCGGACTCCTCGGTCGCCGCCACCTTCCGCGACGGGTCGCCGATCGGCACGTTGACGGCCTTCGGCGTCGGGGCCGACGGGACGCTCACCGGCGCATTCAGCAACGGCCTGACGCGGACGCTGGGCCTGGTCGCGCTCGCCACGTTCTCCAACGATGCCGGGCTCGAGGAGGTGGGCAGCAACCTCTTCCGCGTGACGGCGAACTCGGGCACCGCCGCCATCGGGAACCCGGGAGAGTTTGGGGCGGGGCGGATCGTGGGCGGGGCGCTCGAGCAGTCAAATGTCGACCTCAGCGAGGAGTTCATCAAGCTCGTGCTCTCGTCGACCGGCTTCTCGGCAAACAGCCGGGTGATTCGGACGACGGACGAGCTCATGCAGCAGCTCCTCGTGCTCGGCCGCTGACCGGCTCAAGTCCCGGCGGCGTTGGTCCGATCACCATGTTCGCCCCCGCCTCGGGGCCGGAGTGCCGACCATGACGACCCTGTTCACAGCCCTTGCGCTTCTCGCCGGCTCGGCGATGTGCGTCGCCCTGTCCCTGGTTGCGGGCAAGGCGATCGGCGCCGAACGCCTCGCCGTGTGGGTCGGGGGGAAAATCCTGGGGCGGGTTCGGCTGGCGCTGGGCGTGGGCGCGTGCGTCGCAAGCCTGGTCACCCTTGGCGTTTTCACCGGGCTCATCCCCGCGAGCATGACCGTCTCAGGCGTTCCTCTCTGGGCTTTCGTCGGGCTGTGTGCGTCGGGCATCGGTGCCGCGATCTCGGGAGACGCCGCATCCGTCGGATCGGCGGCGACGTCGCCGGCCGAGGTGTCCCCCCGCTCGAGGCGGGCCGCCTGATCCGGCCACGTCCGGGAACGCAACTCAGGGATTCGAAAAAGCGGATCGACCGGCTTCCCAAGGCCCGCGGCATCCCGATGGCCCATTGGGCCTGAATGCACGGGACCGTCCGGCCGATGGTCGGCGTGGAGCGCCCGCTCCGCGAGGAACACGATCATGGCCGACAAGGACGCCAAGAAAGCCCCTGCCCAAGCTGCGGATGGCGAAGCCGCCCCTGCAAAGAAGAAGGGTGGTCCCAAGACGACGATCATCGTGGCAGCGCTGATGGCCGTGGAGGCCGGGGCGGTGTTCATGGTCGCGAAGATGACCTCTCCCAAGGCGGCGCACGCGGAGACGGAGGTCACCACGGAGGGCCACGGCGAGGTGAGCGAGGACGCGACCGTCGAACTCCCGCTGATCGAGGAGCGATTCCAGAACATGCAGACGGGGCAGATCTGGGTGTGGGACACCGAGATCGTGCTGAAGGTGAAGAAGAAGAACGAGGAGGCCGTGGCTGCGGTCCTGGAGTCCAAGGCCGCGGAGATGAAGGAGGGCCTGGCGGCGATCTTCCGTCGGGCGCAGCTCGGGCAGTTGAAGGAGCCCGGGCTGGAGTCGCTGAACCGGCAGTTGTTCACCTTTGTGTCGCAGATGGTGGGCAAGGACGCTGAAGGTCGCGAGCGCATCGACCGGGTGCTGATCCCCAAGTGCCGGGGCTTCGCCGCGAACTGATGAACATGATTCGAGTCTGCTGGCGCACGCCTTGCGCCCGTTTATCGGACGCTGCGCGTCAACGCGCAATCTCTGTGGCACGAAGACGGTCCGGACCGATGAAGCCCGGTGCGGGTGCGCCCACGGAGGGGCCCCCAACAGGAGGCCAGGATGGCCGACGACACGACTCAACCGACGCCCACGGATGGTGCTGGGGGAAGCCCCGCCGAGGCGGCGCTTCACGCGGCAAAGAACGAGATCGACGGGCTTGGCGCCATGGCGGCGAAGGCCGGGGGCGGTACCCCCGCCCCATTGCCGGACCTCACGCCATCGCTCACGCCCGCGCAGGCCAAGACGCTCGGGTTGCTCTCCGACGTGCAACTCAATGTCAAGATCGAGCTCGGGCGGGCGAAGATGCTCGTGGATGACGTGCTCCAGCTCGGCGAGGGCTCGGTCGTGGAGCTCGACAAGCTCGCCGGCGACCCCGTTGATCTGTACGTCAATGACCAGCACGTGGCACGGGGCGAAGTGCTGGTGCTCAACGACAACTTCTGCGTTCGTATCAACGAGATCCTGACGCCCGGTTCGGGCGCCAAGGCCAAGTCGGCCTGAGTCCTCGCGGCGGCGGAGCCGATCGCGTCCTTGCCAGGATGGTGCCATGCGGGTTGGAGCGTGTGGGCTTGTTGCGGCGGCGGTCCTATCGGTGGTGACGCCGCCGGGCATCGCCCAGAGCGCGAACGAGCAGAAGCCGCTGGGGCCCGTGCCCCGCGCGGAGCGAGCCAGCGACCCTGCGCCGGGCGAGAAGCCTCTGTGGTCGCAGTCCCTGCAGACCGGGGCCGCGCTGGCGACGGTGCTCGCGCTGGTCTGGGGTGGGGCGAAGATCGTCAGACGGCTGAGCGTGCGGGGTGGAGGGGGTCTGCTCGCGGCGCTCGGGCCGGGCGGGCGAGCGCCCTCCGGCGTGCTGGAGGTGCTCGGGCGTTTCCCCGCCGGACGGGGCACGACCCTCGTGCTGCTCAAGCTCGACCGCCGCGTGCTGCTGCTCTGCCAGACCCACGGCCGGGGGAACGGGGGCATGTCCACGCTGTGCGAGGTGACCGATCCGGACGAGGTCGCGGGCATTCTGCTCCGCACGCGGGACGAGGCGGGTGAGACGATCGCCACACGCTTCCGTGAGCACCTGGAGCGGGAGGGTGCGGAGCCGGAGCCGGCGTACCACGATGCGGAGGGACCTGGGCGGCAGCCCCGCGCGGAGCGCGAGGGCGTGAACGCTCTGCGGGGGCGGCTGGCGTCCATGCGCCGCCGCGGGGGGGAGACCATCGCATGACTCGTGCGTGGCTCGGCCTGATCGTGGCGCTGCTCGTCTGCCTTCCGGCCCGGGGACAGGGCGGGCTCGGCCCCGCGCTGCCGGATGCGGAGCCGGCGCCTGCGGCTCCGGCGAGGGCTCCCGCCTTGCCGACGCTCTCCGAGGCTGACCCCTACAACCCGCTCGCGATTCTGGCGGGCGCGGGTGAGGCGCTGCCGGGGGTTGGCGCGGGTGGGAAGCCCGCGGGCGAGGCGCCGCGGGGCGGGCTCTCGGTCGCGATCAACATCCTGGTGGTTCTGACGGTGCTGTCGCTGGTTCCGGCGATCATGCTGATGACCACCTGCTTCATGCGGATCCTGATCGTGCTTGGGCTGCTCAAGCAGGCGCTCGGGGCCCAGAGCGTGCCCCCCCCTCAGGTCGTGACGGGTCTGGCGCTGTTCATGACGCTGCTGGTGATGACGCCGACGCTGGAGCGGATCAACAAGGAAGCGATCGGGCCCTACCGGGCGGGGCAGGTCGCTGACTACGACGACCTGTGGAACCGGACCAGGCAGCCCATGCGGGACTTCATGTTCGCGCAGATCGAGGCGACGGGGAACTGGTCGAGCGTCTACATGATCATGGAGTACCGCGGGCAGGACCTGGCGGACCCCTCGGCCCTGACGCGTGCGGACGTGGACATGGTGACGCTCGTCCCGGCGTACATGCTCAGCGAGCTGAAGGTCGCGTTCCTGCTCGGGTTCAAGGTCTATCTCCCGTTCCTGGTGATCGACATGGTCGTGAGCACCATGCTGATCTCCATGAGCATGATGATGCTCCCGCCGGTCCTGATCAGCCTGCCGTTCAAGCTGCTGCTCTTCGTGCTGGTGGACGGGTGGGTGCTGATCGTGGGCGGGCTCATGCAGAGCTTCGCGGTCTCGCCGGCGGAGGTCGCGGCGATGGCGCCCTCATCGGCGGATGTGCTCGCGCTCGTGCACGCGCTCTCCCCCGGGGGGCTGGTGCGCGTCTAGGGGTCTGATCGATGCAGTACGACGAATCCGCGGTCGAGCTTGTGCGGGAGGCGCTGATCATCACCCTGAAGATCGCGGCGCCCATCCTCCTCGCGGGCCTGGTCGTGGGCCTGATCGTCAGTCTCCTCCAATCCGTCACGTCCATTCAGGACCAGACGCTCTCGTTCGTCCCCAAGATCGTCGTGATGGTCGTGGCGGCGGCGCTGCTCATCCCCTGGGTCGCGCAGCGCCTTGTCGAGTACGCGTCTGACCTCTTCAGGCTCATCTAGCGGGAGCAGAGTGCGTGGAACCGGGCGGCGACATCTCCCCTCTCCTCAGGCACGCCGTGCCCTACACGCTCGTGGCGTTCCGGCTCGCGGGCCTCTTCCTCGCGGCGCCGGTGCTCTCGAGCCAGGGTGTGCCCGCGCGTCACAAGGCGCTGATCGCCCTCACCCTCGCGGGAGCGACCTATCCGATCGTCGTGACCCGGGCGTGGAACCCGATCCAGACCGATCTGGTCGGCCTCATCCCGCTCGTGCTCGCGGAGTCGCTCATCGGTCTGACCGTCGGTCTGCTCGCCTCGATCCCCATCCTCGCGATGGACATGGCGGGCTCCGTCGCGGGCCAGACCATGGGCTTCGGCCTCGCCAAGGTCTACAACCCGGAGGTCGACACAGACGCCGACGTGCTGGGCCAACTCCTCATGTTCCTCGCGTCCGGCATCTTCGCGGCGGTGGGGGGGCTGGACCAGATGTTCCGCGGCGTGCTGGGCACGTTCGACCGCGTGCCCATCGGCGCCGCGGGGCTCGAGGGACGGGCGCCGCTGGAACTGGTGCTCGGCGTGCTCGGCAGCGGGCTGGAACTGGCCCTCCGGGTCGCCCTGCCCGTCGTGGGCATCTGCATGCTCCTGATGATCGTCCTGGGGGTGATCGGCAAGGCGATGCCTGCCTTCAACGTGATGACCGTCGGCTTCATCATCAAGCTCATCGCGGGGGTCATGGTGCTCGCGCTCGCCGTGCCCGCGGTCGCCGAGGCTTCCGGCGAGGAGGTGCGGCGGGTGATGGACGAGGTATCCGGCTGGCTGTCGACGCTGAGCGGGAAAGGGGTCTGATCCGTGGCGGAGGACATGGGTGACAAGACCGAGGCACCCTCCTCGAGGAAACTCGAGGAGGCGCGCTCGCGCGGGCAGGTCGCCAAGAGCCAGGACCTGGCCGGCGCCATCGAGCTCGTCGGGGCGCTGGTGGTGTTCGTCGTCTTCGGGGCGCTCATGTCCCGCTCCCTGCTCGCGATTCTCCGGAGGGTCTTCGAGGACGGCTACGGCGTGTCGGGGGTGCAGGGTCTGGGAACCCTGCTCACCGCTGTCGCGGTCGATGCGGCTTGGGCCGTGCTCCCGGCGCTCGGTCTGCTCGCGGGGGTCTGCATCCTCGCGCACTTCGTGCAGGTCGGGCCCCTGCTGACCGGCCACCCCCTCATTCCCAAGCTCTCGAAGATCAACCCCGTCGCGGGGGCCCAGCGGCTTTTCGACCGGCGGAACGCGGTCAAGACATTGACGCAGATCGTCAAGATCGCCCTCGTCGCGGCGGTGGGCTGGGTCTTCCTCGCCTCCCGGGCGGACGTCGTGACCGCGCTCCCGCGGCTCGGGCTGTGGGGGGCGCTCAGCGAACTCGGCGGCATGGCGCTCGAACTCGCGCTGTGGCTCCTGGCGATCCTGCTGGTGCTGGGCATCGCGGACTGGGCGTTCCAGAAGTGGCAGCACACCCAGGACCTCAAGATGACCAAGGAGGAGGTCAAGGATGAACGCCGCAGCATGGAGGGCGACCCCGAGGTGAAGGGACGCCGCCTGAGGCTGGCACGGCAGATCGCGATGCAGCGCGTGGGAATGGCGGTGCCCGAGGCGGACGTGGTGGTGACCAACCCCACGCACTTTTCCGTGGCGATCAAGTACGACCCGGAGACCATGAAGGCCCCGAAGGTGGTCGCCAAGGGGGCGGACTTCCTGGCGCTGCGGATCCGGCAGGTGGCTGCGGCGAACCGCGTCCCGATGGTCGAGCGCCCGCCCCTGGCTCGGGCGCTCTTCGCCGGCGTGGAGGTCGGCGAGGAGATTTCTCCGGAGTTCTATCAGGCGGTCGCGGAGATCCTGGCGTTCGTGTACAGGCTGGACCGCGAGGCCGCGGCGTGAGTGAGGCGTGATGGCGAAGACGGGTGCGAGCAGAAAGCCGGTCGTGAAGCCTGTGGCGAGCCCCGCCGCGGTCGCCGAGTCGCCGCTGGTGCTCCCCGCGTGGCTCCAGAGCGTCCACAAGGTCCGCGGGTACATCGCGCCGCTCGGCTTCATCCTCCTCATGGGCGTGCTGCTGGTGCCCCTGCCCCCGGCGGCGATGGACCTTCTGATCGTCGCGAACATCAGCCTCTCGGTGGTCATCCTCCTGACGACCATCTACATGAACCATCCCCTGGACTTCAGCGTCTTCCCGTCGCTGCTGCTCGCGACCACGCTCCTGCGGCTGGTCCTGAACGTGGCGAGCACGAGGCTGATCCTGACCGCGGACGCCGCGACGCCTGAGGAGGCGGCGGGGGTAGCTGGCCACGTCATCATGGCCTTCGGGCAGTTCGTTGCGGGCGACTCGCTCTTCGTCGGCATCGTGATCTTCCTCATCATGGTGATCGTGCAGTTCATGGTGATCACCAAGGGCGCCACTCGCATCTCAGAGGTCGCGGCACGCTTCACCCTGGACGCGATGCCCGGGAAGCAGATGGCCATCGACGCGGACCTCAACGCCGGGGTGATCGACGACGTGGAGGCCCGGCGCCGGCGCGAGCGGGTGGCCCGGGAGGCGGACTTCTTCGGCGCCATGGACGGTGCGAGCAAGTTCGTCCGGGGTGACGCGATCGCGGGCCTCATCATCACGATCATCAACGTGCTGGGCGGCTTCGCGGTGGGCGTCTTCTCGCGGGGATGGGACGTAGGCCAGACGGCGAAGATCTTCACCACGCTCACCATCGGCGACGGCCTCTCGGCGCAGATCCCCTCGTTCGTCATCGCCATCGCATCGGCGCTCATCGTGACCAGGTCCGGCAGCAAGGAGCAGCTCGGGCACGAGATGACCGACCAGGTGATCAGCCAGCCCCGGGGCCTGCTCATCACGGGCGGGTTCCTCGCGCTGCTCTCGCTGACTCCGCTGCCGACCGTCCCGCTGCTTGTCACGGGAGCCGCGATGATCGGCCTGGCCCTCGCGATGGGCCGCGCGGTGCGGAAGCAGGAAGAGGCCGCGAAGGCACCCCCGCCCGCCTTGGCCCCGGAGCCGCCCCCGGTGGAGAACCTGCTGAAGGTGGACGTGCTGGAACTGGAGGTCGGGTACGGACTTGTGCAGTTGGTGGACAAGGGACAGGGGGGCGACCTGCTGGACCGCATCTCCGCGGTGCGGCGACAGCTCGCCGCGGAACTCGGGCTCGTCATGCCCCCGGTCCGCATCCGTGACAACGTTCAGCTCGGGGTGAACGACTATCGCGTGAAGATCAGGGGGAGCGCCGTGGCTTCCGGCCAGGTGAGGCCGGGGCGGCTCATGGCGATGGACTCCGGGATTACCTCCGGAACGATCGAGGGAGAGCAGACCCGCGAGCCGGCCTTCGGGCTGGACGCCTGGTGGATCGACCCGGCCCTGCGTGCCCGCGCCGAGACGATGAACTACACCGTCGTCGATCCCACGAGCGTGCTGGCGACGCACATCACGGAGATCGTCCGCAGGCACGCGGACGAGCTGCTGACCCGCGACGAGGTGAGCAACCTCATCGAGCAGTTGAAGCAGACGGCCCCGAAACTCATCGAGGAGACGATCCCCGCGGTCGTGAAGCCCGTCGATATCCAGAAGATCCTCCAGAATCTGCTGCGGGAGCGGGTGCCGATCAAGGACCTCGAGACGATCATCGAGACGCTCTCCGACTGGGGGACCAAGACCAAGGACCTGGATGTGCTGACGGAGTACGTCCGCAACGCGCTCCGCCGCACCATCTGCCACCAGTACGCCTCGCCTCAGCCGGGGGGGCAGCCCAAGCTGTACTGCGTGACGCTCGATCCGGCGCTGGAAGACCAGATCAATGCGTACATCGACCGCGGGCCCGGAGGGACGACCTTCACCATGCCCGCAAAGGCGGCGGCCCGGGTCGCGGAGCAGGTCGGGCTCGGGCTGCGGAAGCTCGCCGCACAGGGCCACCATCCGGTGGTCATCGCCTCGCCCCAGGTTCGGGCGATCGTGCGGCAGATCATCGAGCCCCACGTGCCGGGCGTTGCGGTGCTGGGGTACAACGAAGTGGCGGCGGGGGTCGAAGTTGAGTCCGCGGCGCTGATCGGCGCACCCGCAGAAGCGCCCGTCGCGGCGTGAATCGACAGCCCGGTGCTGGTAGGCCGGGAGAGAACTTGGTACAGTCCGCAGCCCCCACGGATCGGGTGTGCGCGGGCACAACCGGAGGCTACGGACGGCACGGATGAACCTCAAGACGTACCGAGCTGGCACGATGGCGCAGGCGCTCGCCGAGGTCAAGAAAGACCTTGGAAAGGACGCCGTCATTCTGCACACCCGCGTCCATCGCGAGGGGACGCTGCTGGGGCTCGGGGGCAAGCAGGTCGTCGAGATCACAGCCTCGGATCAGGCCCCGGCACGCCGGGAGCGGACCCGAGCCAAGCCGGGGACCTTCGCCCCGATGGAGTTCCCGCGCGGCGAGCGGATCGGCACCCTGGCGGAGCCGCACCCCGTGCCGGGAGCGGGCGCGACGGGAGCTCCCGTTGCCGCCTCGTCGCGAACCATGACCCCGCGCGCGGTGATCGAGGTGCCGGCCCCCGAGAAGCCGCCCGCTCTTGACCCCGGGCCGGGCCCCGCGTCCGACAGGCCCCTTGGGCCCGGTCCCAAGGCCCTCGCGGTCAGCGCTCCCCTCGCCCCCGTCGATGCGGCCGCCGCGGCGTCGCTCCACGCGGAACTCGCCTCCATCCGCCGGCTCGTGGGCCAGGTGCTCCACGTGACGCGTGCGAACGCGGGGCAGTCCGCTGTGATGGCCGCGGGTGGCGTGCCCGATGTCCTGGCTTCGCTCTTCGCAAGGTTGCTGGACGCCGGTGTCAGCCGCGAACTCGCGGACGAGGTCATCGGCGGCGTCCGGGACGACCTGACGCAGTCGGAACTCGCAGATGAGGCCGTGGCCAGGTTGGGGGTTCAGCGGCGGCTTGCGAAGCTCCTCCCGGTGGTGGGCGCCATCGGCCCCGCGGGGCGGTCCTCCGCTGGAAAGCCTCTGACCATCGCGCTCATCGGGCCGACGGGCGTTGGAAAGACGACGACCATCGGCAAGCTCGCCGCGGCGTACAAGTTGAGGCAGGGCAAGCGAGTGGGGCTTGTGACCTGCGACACGTACCGCATCGCCGCGGTGGAGCAGCTCAGGGTGTACGCGAGCATCATCGGCGTACCCCTCAAGGTGGCGCTGGCACCTCAGGACGTGGCCGGCGCCTGCGCGGACCTCCGCGAGTGTGACGTGGTGATCGTCGACACACCGGGGCGGGGCCAGCGCGACCATGCGAGGCTGGATGAGCTGAGCGCGTGCGTGAAGGCGGCGGCCCCGGATCAGACCCATCTGGTGCTCTCCACCGGGGTCGCGGAGTCGGTGCTGCTCGCGGCGGCGGAGCGGTTCAAGGTCGCGGGTCCCGATCGCCTGCTTCTCACCAAGCTGGACGAGGCCGTGCACCTCGGGCCGATCGTGAATGTCGTCGGACGGGCTGGGCTGCCCGTGAGTTACGTTACGACCGGTCAGGAAGTGCCTGACCACATTGAACTTGCAAACTCTGACCGGCTGGCCGGTCTTGTGCTCGACGGGGCGACGGCCCAGGGGTGGGGTCTATGAGCGTTGTTCGTGAAGCGCCGCAGGATCAGGCCGCTCGACTGCGGGCCATGGTCTCGTCGGTATATGGGCCCGGGGTTTCGCTGGTCACCTGGGCGGAGCGAACCGGCGCCAAGGCGCCCCCACCCGCACGCCGCCATGCGACCATCCCCGTGGTGGCTGTCACGTCGGGAAAGGGCGGTGTTGGCAAGTCGACCATCTCCGTCAACCTCGCGATCGCGCTCCAGGCCCAGGGTGTGCGGACCGCACTTGTGGACGCTGATCTTGGGCTCGCGAATGCGGACGTGCTCTGCGGCATGAGCCCCACGACCCGCCTCGACAGCGTGGTGGACGGCGCCAAGGGTGAGCCACGCCAACGCCGCACCCTCGATCAGATCGCCGTGCCCGGACCCGGCGGGTTCACCCTCATCCCGGGGTCGGTGGGGCTGGCGCGCATGGCCAACCTGCCTCCGTCCCAGCGAGAGTTGATCCTCGACGGGCTTGCGGACCTTGACTCGGTGTCGGACCTGCTCCTGATCGACACGGGAGCAGGGATGAGCGACGGGGTGACGTCGTTCGTCGGAGCCGCGGATGTGGCGGTGGTGGTGGCCACGCCGGATCCCACCTCGATCGCCGACGCGTACGCGATGATCAAGTGTGTCACGAGGCTGCCGGATGCGCCGCGGATCGCGCTCGCCGTCAATCAGTGCGAGGACGAGGATGAGGGCCTGTCGGTGCACGCGCGGATCGCCTCGACCTGCCGGAAGTTCCTGAACCTCACCCTCCCGCTGGTGGGCATCGTCCGCAGCGACGACGCCGCACGCGACGCGGTGCGGGCACGCCGGCCGCTGGTGCTTGGCACGCCTCGTGCGAGAGCGAGCCGCGACATCCGGGAGATGGCGCTGCAGCTCGCGCGGCTGGCGGAGGCTCGTTCGGCCAATCCTGCGGCCCCAAGACGGGGTTTGTTCGGATGGTTGCGGGGCCGATAACGGTTTTGGAGCCGTTTGAACAGCCGAAGTAGGCCGAGTTGCTCGGAAGTGGCGAAGAAAGGCCAACTCCCCCGGTGATGGCGTCGATGCTCCCGTGGGGGAGCGTGCGCAAGGGAGAGAGGTGGCCTGTGGGCTCAGCCAAGAACACGATCCCGCCGTTGGTGGCCCTGACCGGGTTCACTGTGGCGGTCATCGCCGGTCTGTATGCGGGCAACGGCGCGATGGTGGTGCTGGGTCGGGGTCTGGCGGCGATGGTCGCGTGCTACGCGCTCGGGCTGCTGATCCGCTGGGTACAGGCACGGATGGAGGAAGAGCACGAGCGTGCGCACGCGGCGCCGGACGCGGCGAGCGCCGAGGCCGGGCAGTCATCCACCACTCTTCCACGGGCAACGGAAAGTCCGTAGAAACGTTGAAGAAATCGTCGGCGCGACTTGCGGAGGCATGGTCGCCTTGTAATACTGTCCACTTCTCCCGCGTCAAGGATGGCGCCGGGAGCGTCTGAGAGAACCGTGGTCGGAGTTCTTCCGAACGCGGGGAAGGGTCAAGGAGCGACCGATGGCAACTCTCAAAGCCGCGCGCACCATGTCGCGCTCAGCGGGCCGCAGCACCGCCCGCCACGCCGAAGCGTCCAAACTCCCCTCGCCCCTGGACAACCGCCCGATCAACGACATCTGGGTGGAGTACCGGAAGACCAAGTCCGAGGAGATCCGCAACTACCTGATGGAGAAGTTCCTCCACCTGGTCCGCTTCAACGCCGAGCGCATCCACACCCGTCTCCCCGATGAGGTGGACGTCGAAGACCTCATGTCGGCGGGCATCTTCGGGCTCAAGGACGCCATCGACGGCTTCGAGCTCGAACGCAACGTCAAGTTCGAGACGTTCTCCGCCCAGCGCATCCGCGGCGCCATCCTCGATGAGCTCCGCTCCATGGACTGGGTGCCCAGGCTCGTGCGCTCTCGCACGAACAAGGTCGAGCAGGCCCGCCAGCAGATCGAGAAGGCCACCGGCCGCTCCGCGACCGACGACGAGGTCGCCAGGACCCTCAAGGTCGACACCGAGGAGTTCTACAAGCTCAAGCGTGATTGCCACGCCGTCTCCACGCGCAGCCTCTCGCAACGCACCTTCTCCAGCGACGGCGGGCGCGAAGTCCGCGAGATCGACGTCATCCGCGACGAGTCCCAGTCCAACCCTCTCGTGGACGTGCAGCGCCGCGACCTCCGCGACCTGATCACCAAGGGTCTGTCGCGGGCCGAGCGGCTCATCGTCATCCTCTACTACTACGAGGGAATGACGATGAAGGAGATCGGTGCCACGCTCGACCTTTCCGAGTCGCGAGTGTCACAGATGCACAGCTCCATCCTCGCGAGGCTGAAGGCCCAGATGCAGCACCGCATGCGAGAGCTCGAGCCCGTCGAGTAACGCGCCGCTGGGCAGCCCGACCGACCACGACCCCCGCCCGGCGGGGGTCCTTTCGTTCACGGACGCTCACAGCCGCCGGCCGATCCGCGAGGCCACGTCGATCGCCTCCAGCAGGCAGGTCTCGACCGCCGGCAGCGCCCAGTTGTCCTGGTGGACGAAGAACACGTGGTCCATGAACCCGCGCCTGAACACCGCGGGCGCGCCCTCCGCGATGAACCCGGGCCTTGCGATCGGCATGGCGTGCCCCCAGCGCGCCAACCGCACCTGCCGGATGTCCGCCCTCGTGGCGCCGCAGATCGAGAGAATGGGGTCCAGCGCGCCCACCGCCTTGCGTGCGAAGCGTTCGAGCCCGTCATCGGCGAGGACCTCGAACCGCGCCGACGCATAGGGCAGAGGCCAGTAGAGCGTCAGGACGCTCGTGTCGCGGCATCGTCCCGGCCCGGCGTGCGTGAAGTCACCGCGCACCGCGTCCGTGATCCGCGAGAAGGACTCGGCGTCGCCGAACTCCGGTGGGAACTGCCCGTTGCGAAGCAGGAACATGTCATAGAAGTCTCGCGTGATCGGACGAGAGAGGAGCACGTTCGCCACGACGTACGCGTTGGTCTCGACGCGGCCCATCGCCTGCCGCATCTCGAAGTCGAGCGATTCCAGATCGTGCAGCACGTGCTTGGCCACGTGCTTGGGGCAGGCCATGACGACACGCTTGGCGGTCAGCGACCGCCAACCCTCGACGCGATCGCGGTAGGTGACCAGCACCCGGTTGGGGCCCTCCACGCGCACGTCGACCACGCGACACCCGCCTCGCAGCAGGCTGGGCGGGCAGTTGGGCCGGTGGGCGGCGGCGTCGACACGGGCCAGGGAGCTCCAGAGGGCGTCGATGAGCCCCGTGTTCCCGCCCGGGAGCACCCAGCGCCCGTACTCCTCCGCCGCGATGAAGTTCCAACCCGACGCCGCGGAGATCTCCTCCCACCCCGCGTTGAAGGAGGAATAGCAGTAGGCCTGGATGCCCGCCGCGAGCAGCGGGGGCACGGGCACCGTCATGCGGGACGTGATGTGGTCCCGCAGTGTGATCCGATCGAGTGCGAGTATCCACGCGTTGTCCGCGCCCGGGTCCAGCGGGATTTCGGGGTAGCGCTCCGCGTACTCCGCGACGAGCGCGGCGTACTGCCGGAAGGCCTCCTGCTCCTCCGGGGGCAGCCCCCGCCCTTCCCAAAACCCCTCCGCGATCTCACCCTCCAGTTCCGCCAGGTCGTCGCTGGGCGGGCTCTCGCGGACGAGGCGGGGCAGCCCGAGCTGACGGTACAGGCGTTCGAGCGATGAGCCCGGATCCGGCGTGATGAAGTACGCGCCGCCCATCGAGAACCGCGTGCCGCGCCACTCTTCACCGGTGCTCGTGCCGCCAAACTGGTCGTGGAGTTCGAGCACCACGGGCCTGTGGCGCCGGAGGAGGTGCGCCGTAGCAAGGCCGGAGAGTCCCCCGCCGACGATCGCCACGTCAACGTGCTCGCTGGGTTCCGGGGGCAGCCCGCCGGGGAAGTTCCGCTCCCCCCTGTGGAACGGGATGGAGGCGGCGTCGAAGGGGTCTCCGAGCCAGGCGCCGTGGAACGGAACCCCCTCGAAGTAAACCGAGGGAGGGTTGTGGGGGACCAGGGGCACGGGGAACGAGACCCCCAGGGGCAGGGCGCCCGTCTCTGTGCATCCGGGCTGTCGGCCGAACGCCGCCGCCCGCCGAAGACCGAGAAGGCCGATCGCCAGGGCTGAGAACCCGCGGCTCAGAAACTCGCGCCTGGTGCCCATGACTCAGTGCCTCCACCAGCGACTCAACGCCTGCTCCCCTCACGATACCGAGAGCGCCCCCTCATGTCGACGGGATTCAGGACATCAGTATGGTGATTTTGGAGGGAGGGCCGGGGTGCACGGGGCGGATCACGCCGCCCGAGCGGCCTCGTGCATGCTCTCGATCAGTCTGGGGAGCGAGGGCATCTGCTGGTTTTCTGGGGTGCGCATGCTCACGCGGCACTCGTCGAAGCGGTGCTGGACCGCCTCGAAGGCGTCCACCAGCGCGGGGTCAAAGTGCGTGCCGCGGCCCTCCAGGATGAGAGCCCTGGCCTCGTCGTGGCTCTTGGCAACCTTGTAGACGCGGGCGGAGGTGACGGCGTCGTACATGTCCGCAAGGGCCACGACGCGCGCGCACAGCGGGATCTGCTCTCCCGAGAGCCGGTGCGGATAGCCGGTGCCGTCCCAGCGCTCGTGGTGATAGAGCGCGACCTGGATGCTCATGTTGAGCAGATCGTCGTCCCCGACGCGGGCGCGGATGGCGATGAGCGTGTCCGCACCGAAGACCGGGTGCATCTGCATGATGTGCCGTTCCGCGGGGGTGAGCGCCCCGGGCTTCAGGAGCACGGAGTCGGGCACGCCCACCTTTCCGATGTCGTGGAGGGACGACGCCGTCTTGAGGAGCTCGACCCAGGAGCGGTCGATGTCCTGGCGGGTCCTGAGGAGCTCCTGTCCGAGCAACTCGCTGTACGCCCGGATGCGTTCGAGGTGACGCCCGGTGTCGGTGTCGCGAAAGTCGGCGAGCTTGGCGAGCCCGAAGATCAACCCGTCACGAATGGCCAACCCCCTGCGGACGCGTCGTTCGAGTTCGAGCTCCAGTCGCTCGTTCACCCTCATCATGACCGAGTCATAGAGCCTCACGAGCAGCCACGAGCCAACCACCGTGAGCAGCAGCACCCCGGCCCCGCCCAGGCCAAGCCACCGCATGACCCCGCCGGTGAAGCGAGAGATCGCGGCGGGGGAGGCGGTGGTCGCGTCGATCGCGACGACCTTGGCCCTCAGCGCGGGGTTGTAGACGACCCCGACGCTCGCTTCGCCGCCCAGGAGGTCGGTGAAGGCGGCGAGCGGGGTGCTCGGACGGAGCTGGCCGAGTTCCACGCGCTCGCCGTCGGGCGAGAGCGTGAGCATCTGCTCGGAATAGTCGATGCGGGTCATCGAGGGGTTGGCTCTGAGCCCCGGGTGGCAGAGCAGCCGCCCCTGGAGATCAAGGACCACGATGGTCTGGCCGGAATCCGCCGAGGCCTGTTCGACGATGCGCTGCGCCCGGTCCCAGTCGGCACCCTCGCGGGGGATCGGGCCGGAAAGTTCGCGGCTCAGGTCCGCGTTCGCAGCGGCGACGGCGCGGGCCGTCTGGTCCAGCAGTCGGTCCCGGACGCCGGATTCCATGCCCGACCGCGCGAACTGCATGGTGGCCAGCCAGCCAAGCCCGATGACCACGGCCTGCAGGAGCACGGTGGCGGCGATCAGCGCACTTCGGCTCCGCACCCTGAATGGCAGGCACTTCTTGAGCTTCGTGGCAGGCACAATCCACAGATCGGTTGGTGCGACCCCGGGCTGAACGGCAGGGGGCTGGAGCGGGGCGGTCGTGCGGCTTGCGCGGGCGGGGATGCGCGGGAACGCGGGTCCGGAGTCCGAAAAGGGATCAGGCCGTCGCCGCGCTCGCGCCGGGAGGCAGCTCCGTCTGCGATTTGTCGAGCTGCTCAACGACCTGCTGGAGGTTTCGGCGCCGCTCCTCGGCGCGGATCTGGTCCGACGCGGAGGGCTTGGAGATGGTCTCACCCCGCATGAGCCTCTCAACCTCTTCGGCGGAGAGGGTCTCATACTTCAGCAGGGCCTCCGCGACCGCCTCGACCTGCGGCCAGTGCTCGTCGAGCATCCGCCGGGCGTCGGCGTAGGCCTCGTCCACGATGCGGCGGACCTCCTCATCGATCAGACGCGCGGTCTCGTTGCTGAAGTCCCGCTCGCCGAGGAACGACTCCTTGGAGTCGATGGGTGCGTAGCGGACGAAACCAAGGCGCGGGCTCATGCCCCACTCCATGACCATGGCGCGGGCGATGTTGGTGACCTGCAGGATGTCCTGCTGGGCGCCGCTGGTGACGTCGCCGGAGACGCGCTCTTCGGCGAGGCGCCCGCCGCAGGCCATGCGGATGGTCGCCGAGAGCCAGCGCTGGGCGTAGCCCGTGCGGTCCTTCGCGGGCAGGCTGAACGTGGCGCCGCCGAAGTTGCCCCGGGGGATGATCGTGACCTTGTGCAGCGGGTCACAGTCCTTGAGCAGGACCTGGAGCACCGCATGGCCCGCCTCGTGGTAGGCGACCAGGCGGTTCTCGTCCTTCTCGCGGATGCGGGAACGCTTGGACCGGCCGAACTTGATCTTGTCTCGGGCCTCTTCGAGGTCCGTGTGCTCGATGGCGTCCTTGTTCGCCATGGTGGCGCCGATGGCGGCCTCGTTGATGATGGCGGCGAGGTCGGCGCCGCTGAACGTCGCCGTGCCCCGTGCCACCTTCTCCAGGTCGACATCGTCGGCGAGCTTCACCTTCTTGGCGTGCACCCGGAGAATCTCCAGTCGCCCCTTGAGGTCGGGCAGTGGGACGACCACCTGCCGGTCGAACCGGCCCGGCCTCACCAGAGCGGGATCGAGAACGTCGGCACGATTGGTCGCGGCGATGACGATCACGCCGTCCGCGGGCGCGAACCCGTCCATCTCGACCAGAATCGCGTTGAGGGTCTGCTCGCGCTCGTCGTGACCGCCGCTGGAGAATCCGCTCCCTCGACGCCGGCCCACGGCGTCGATCTCGTCCAGGAAGATGATGCAGGGCGCGGAATCCTTGGCCTGCTTGAAGAGGTCCCGCACGCGGCTGGCGCCCACGCCCACGAACATCTCCACGAAGTCCGAGCCCGAGATCGAGAAGAAGGGCACGTCGGCCTCGCCCGCGATGGCCTTGGCGAGCAGAGTCTTGCCGCAGCCCGGCTCACCCACGAGCAGCACGCCCCGGGGAATTCGTCCCCCGAGCTTGGTGAACTTCTTGGGGTTCTTGAGGAACTCGATGATCTCCTGAACCTCGTCCTTGGCCTCGTCGATGCCCGCGACGTCCGAGAACGTGACGCCCGTCATCTCCTTGTTCAGCGTTCGGTGCCGGCTCTTGCCGAAGTTGCCCAGCACGCCCCCGGCCCCGCCGGCGCTCCGCAGCCCGCGGCTGATGAGGAACCAGACCAGCATGATCATCAGGAGGGGGAGCCCCAGGAACATCAGGAGCGTCGGGGCGAGCGAGTCTTCCTCGGCCTTGTACTTGTTCTTCGTGACCTCTGCGACCGTCTTCACGGTGTTGTCCCGCGTGGCGCTGTTGAAGGGGACGTAAATCGGACCGGGAGGCCGACCATCCGGCGTGGTCATCGACGTGCGAGCGACCACCGAGTTGCTGTGAATGACGACGCTGCCCTCTTCGAGCTGCGCGTTCTTTGCATAGGTGACGAACTGCTCCAGGTTGACCTTGGCCCCACGCCCGGAGGTGTTGAACATCATGAACAGCAGCACGCCCATGATCGCCAGCGAAACAATCCCGAACAGGCTTCGCGAGGGGGGCATCCCCTGCTGGCCTCGGTTCGGGTCGCTCGGCTGAGGCTTTCGGCCTCGGCCCTGCCGGCCCGGCTCGCCGGACATCTCGCTGTGTTCAGGCAGTTGCTTCATCAGTCCCCATGCTCCATCCCGGGCGGATTCGGGCAGGCCCGAGCCTTGTTCGGTCATCCGGACGGGGCACGATCACCCCGGCACCGTACCTCTCCTGCAAACGTATGCCGGGCCTCGGTACGAGCCTCCCCCGGCCTGGTCTTCCACGACTTATACGCGGGAGGTCACCAGTTTGATCTCAGTTCCCACACCAAATCGCGGGCGAGCCGGTTGGCGGCCCCGACTCTGCCGGTGTCCAGACGCTCCCCGGACGGGTTGGAGGGCACGAACGTGTCCGCCGCCGCGAACTCGCGCCGGCTGATGATCATCTCTCCCGACCGCACGTCCTTCCACTCGAAGTCCACGGTGATGATGACCCCGAGCTCCTGGACGAAGCCGGTCTTCTGCTGCACGGAGAGCCGCCGGAGCTCTGACTTGGTGATGATCCCCTTGAGTTCGCTGTCCGCCGCGCCCCGGGAAACCACCTTGAGGGGAGTCGACCGCTGAAGTTCCTTGATCACCGCCTCCGTGACCAGTGCCTCCAGTCCCAGGTCGTACGTGTAGTTCTCAAAGACGGGGATGCTGACCGTCTTCACGTCCTGGGGCATGGTTTCGGCGAAGGAATAGCCTCGCGTTGGGTCTGACGCGCAGCCGGCCAGACAGCCCACAAGCACCCCGATCACCAGCGGGCGCGGGGACATCACGGCGCACCGCCCGTGGCCTTCGCGTCCGGCTGAGCGGGCGCTGGGGTCGGTGGGGGGGTAGTCGCGGGGGTGGAGTCTGGTGCCCCCGGGAGCGTCCACCCTTCCTTCTCGAAGGTCTCCAGCCCTCGCTGCGCCGCGCCCGTTCCGGGGTAGGTTCGGATGAGCCTTGACAGCGTCAGCTTCGCGCCCGGCCTGTCGCCGTCTTCCAGGTAGTACCTCGCGACCAGGAGCAACTGCTCCGCGCGGGATTCTTCGACCCGGGCCGCGAGTGCGTCGGTCATGCCCACCCGCTGGGCTTCGATCGGGAACTCTCGCTGGAAGTCCTCGATCTGGAACTGGGCCTCCTGCAGGGGAGTCGCGTCGAACGCCGGCCCCTTGAAGCGGGTGATGTTGGCGTACACACGGCGCTGCAAGGCCTTGGCCCGGTGCTCGCTCCTGGGGTAGAGCGAGAGGAACACGTCGTAGGTCTCCCCGGCCAGTTCGAGCTCTCGCTGCTCGTAGTAGTAATCCGCGAGGCGCAAGAGCGACCGTTCCGCCAGCCTGCTCCCGGGAAGGCGCTCGTTGATGCGGAGCAGGATTTCGGTCGCGACCGGAATGCCGGACTCCAGCCGCAGACCGAGCAGCTTCTTGCGCCGCCCCTTGAGATAGAGCTCGGCGACCTCGTACTCCTTCTCGAGGGCGGCAACGAAGTTCTCGGACCCCGGGTAGTCTCGGATGACCTGCTCGAAGTCATACAGCGACTCGAACTCATCCCCCGCGGCGAGGCGCGCGCTCGCCCTGAGCATCAGCGCCTCGGGGTACCACGGGTTCCGCACGCGGTCCTGACGTTCGAGCCACTTGGTCAGGTCCGAGACGGCCTGATCCGTCTTGCCCTGGGCGATGAGTTGCCTCGCCTGGTTCATGAGGGCCTCGTCGGCGCTCCCGGAGGCCGGGGAGAGCGGGCGCCAGGTTCCGTCCGTGCCCAGCGTCTCCCGTGTTTGCGCCACGGCGGAGCCGCAGGCGAGGCAGAGGGCCAAGGCCGTGCAGAAGTGCTTCATGCCCCCAAGCGTACCGCGTCCGGACCGGCGGCGGTGGATGTCTGCATGGAACCTGACACCCGGGCTCTGCGAAGAGGGGGAGCCGCCCCGGGGCGTGAAACTCGCTGGCGGCGGGGCTACCTTGGGTGCCCCGCGCGGGGTGGCCCGCGTGGCCCAGGCCGGGCGTTCCGGGTTGTGTTCGCCTTTCGCAGCGGTGTGAAGGAGGTTACTCTTGTCGTCATCAGGAACCGTCGGCACCGGGGATCAAGCCCCGGCGAAGCACAGGGGTCACGACATGAGCGTTGATTCTGAACCTACGACATCCGCAGCGCACGTTGGCCACATCTCCATGGGTCGGAAGAAGAAGACCGACCCCCACGCGACGCGCTGGGGCAAGTTCCTCCAGGCCGCCATCAAGTTCGAGACCTCAGACCTCATCATGAAGTCCGACCAGGTGCCCAAGCTGCGTCTGCGCGGCGCCCTCAAGCCCCTGGACACCGAGGCGGTCTCCACCGACGAGTTCTGGGGCATCGCCCAGGCCATCCTGACCGAGGAGCAGATCGAGGACCTGCACAAGTTCGGCTCGGTCGACTTCGCGTACGACTACGACGACCACAACCGCTTCCGCGTGAACCTCTTCCAGGCCCGCGGCAAGCTCTCGGTCGCCGCCCGTCTCATCACCAGCAAGATCCGCCGCTTCGAGGAACTGTATCTGCCCGCGATCATGTCCGACATCGCGATGCAGCCCAACGGCATCGTGCTGCTGAGCGGCGTGACGGGCTCGGGCAAGTCCACGACCATCGCCGCGATGCTCGACTATGTGAACGAGCGCAAGCCCGTGCACATCGTCACCATCGAGGACCCGATCGAGTACATCTTCGTCGACAAGAAGGCGACCATCAACCAGCGCGAGATCGGCATCGACTGCCTGGACTTCAAGATCGCGCTCCGCGCGCTCGTGCGTGAGAACCCGGACGTGGTGCTCGTGGGCGAGATGCGCGACAACGAGACCTTCCACGCCGCCCTCCACGCCGCCGAGACCGGCCACCTGGTCTACGGCACCATCCACGCGTCCAGCGCCACGCAGACGTTCAGCCGCATCTACGGCCTGTTCGAGCAGGAGGAAGTGGAGCAGGTGCGCAAGATCCTGGCGTACCAGATGCGCGCGTTCGTGTACCAGAAGCTGCTCCCCACGCTGCACCCGGAGATCGCCCGCATCCCCGGCATCGAGATCCTGATCAACAACGCGGTCGTGCGCAAGCACGTGATGGAAGGCCGCGAGGGCGAGCTCCGCGAGTACCTCAAGAGCGTCGAGGCCCGCCAGGTGGGCATGCAGGACTTCAACTGGCACCTGGTGCAACTCGTGGAGAAGGAATACATCGCGCTGAAGGTGGCCGAGGACGCCAGCCCGAACATCGATGAGTTCCGCATGATGCTGAAGAAGCTCGGATAGGCACGCTTCTCACCGGATCACTGCAGGCCGTCCCTCAGAAGGGGCGGCCTGTTTTCATTCCAGCCTGTTGTCACGCCGGGTCGCGTGTGCGCGCACTGTGGGGGATGCCTGGCCCACTTGCCTCGCCGGGGCGTAGGGTGTGCGGACGTTGCCTTTGTGAGTGGGGGGTTTCGGGAGGCTCCCCGGGCGCGTCGCGTGCGGCACCTCTGCCGTTCTGCCGTTGGGGAAGGCTGCCGGCGTGCTGCGGCGGTGCTGGCATAGCCGCCTGTTCGCGGCGGGTGCGACCCCGGCGCTCAAAGGAAAGGAACAGCCCCACGCCGCGAAGCGCGGGGCTGTGGTCTCTCGTGCACCTCCGACTTGGCAGGCCTTGCCGCACGCGGCACAGCCCGAAGCAAGGTCTCAGGCCGGGCGGGCGCCGCGTCGGCAAAGCGTCAGCACGCCAAGGCCCGCCAGGGCAAGCGCGCCCGGTGCCGGGATCTGGACGAGATCCACGGAGACCTGCTTCAGGTCCATCATCGGCACCGTGCTGTCGATGATGAGCCTCCAGATGGGCGTCGCCGCGTCTGCATGCGCATGGAACGGATTCTGGCCGTTGTGCGAGAAGGCGAACGTGTCGGTCCCCGAGCTGAGCGGGATCGTGTTTCCCTGGAAGTCCAGAGCCGAGAAGGTGAGCAGCCCGTCATTCGGCGGCAGTGCGTCGTTCTTCCAGTCGACGTTCGCAAACGCCCAGCCAGTCTGCGCCGTGATGGTGACCCTGAACAGGCTGTCGGTCGCGTGCCGGGGCTCCACGAACGCGACGCCGTGCTGGCCGTGCAACTCAATCGCCGTTCCGCTTGCATCGAACCCGTCGAAGTAGACGAACACGCCCGTGCTGTCCACCTCGCCCTGAATTGTGAACGCGTCGGTCGCCGCTGCGATGTTGACGTTCGTGTACTGGATGTTCCCGGTCTGATACACCACGCCCGCGCCGGCTCCTGCCACCCCCACCAGCGAACCGACCGATGCCGCGAGCATCCACGTGAGTCTTGAGATTTTCATGCGACTCTCCTTATCTCCCCGAGCGGATAAAACATACAACTTTATCCATAATATGAGTCTATCCGCTTTCGCCTCGGAAACAAGGGTTTGAGATGGGATTTCGCCAGTTCTCCTCGGCACCCGGGCGGGTAGGTCCCAGTTGAGGAGGTCATCGCATGGATTGCCCGCTCAGAACCCGTATCGGCTGTACGAGTGAGCGGCTGCTGGTCTCGGACACGCCGGATGACCCCCATCGACCGCCGCGTGCCGACACCAAGAGGCACCGACGTTGGTGACGAGACGGGCAGCGCACTCCGACCTCGCGCCGAGCGGGCTCCTGGCCGGGGAGCGGGGGAGGGGCGGGCTGGTCTGGGGCCCTCCGGGCCGCAGCAACTCGCCTTGACGGCGACGCGCGGGACGATAAACTAAATATCGAGAGGTAGATATTGATTACTTCTTCGGAGTGCTCCCATGCCAGCCGAACTTGCTCGACGGTCCCTCAGGTGGTGGGTCGCCGCGTCCGTGGTCGTCATCTCAGGCGGCGTGGTGGCCGCGGCGATCTTCGACATGACCAAGCGGGACTTCAGGCTCCCGGGCACCCAACTGCAGGAGCTTCCCGCGGCGGCGATCCAGCCCTCGACCAGTTGCACGATCTGCCACAGCGAGTTCGACGCGGAGAATGATCCCGGCGCCACGTGGAAGGGCAGCCTGATGGGCCAGGCCGGGCGCGACCCGCTCTTCTTCGCGCAGATGACCAACGCCAACCAGGACGTGGCGAACGTGGGCACGTTCTGCCTTCGCTGCCATGTGCCCATGACCTACGTCAGCAACCACGCGGCACCGGACGGCTCGCAGCTCGACGCGGTCGATCGTGACGGCGTGAACTGCCATTTCTGCCATTCCATGGTCGATCCGATCTATCGCCCCGGCATCAGCCCGCCGGAGGATCAGGCGATTCTGGCCGGCCTGGAGTACGGCCCGCCGGAGTACTACGGGAACGCCATGTTCGTGCTCGACCCGCTGGGCCGCCGCCGCGGTTCTCGCACCGACGCGCAGCCCATGCA
Source organism: Leptolyngbya sp. PLA1 (assembly GCA_021405315.1). Lineage (GTDB taxonomy): Bacteria > Planctomycetota > Phycisphaerae > Phycisphaerales > UBA1924 > RI-211. The sequence continues at coordinate 8,945 of QWIH01000035.1, read as the reverse complement.
CGAGTTCCTGCGTGCCGGTTTCACAACCTCCGGCAACATGTGCGGCACGTGCCACGAGGTTGGCAACGTCGCCATCGACCGTCAGCCCGACGGCACATACCGCTACAACGCGCTCGACGAGCCCACCCCCGACACCAACCCAGCGAATCAGTTCCCCCTCGAACGCACCTTCAGCGAGTGGCGACTCAGCGCCTTCGCGAATGGCGGGGTGGACATGCAGGGACGCTTCGGCGGCCTCGGAGGCGGGGTCGTGTCGTCCTGCCAGGACTGTCACATGCCCCGCTACGACGGGCAGGCCTGCGCCTGGGGGCCCAACCGCCCGGACACCCGGCGGCACGACTTTGCCGGGGCCTCGGCCCAGGTCATGGACATCATCTCGCTCTACACCCAGAACGACCCGGCGGTGGATCAGGCCGCGATCGCGCAGGGGCGGGCGCGCAGCGTCGAGATGCTCCGACGCGCCGCGGACCTCACCCTCACGCAGAGCGGGGACAGCCTGACGGTGCGCGTGACCAATCAGAGCGGCCACAAGCTCCCGACGGGGCACATCGAGGGCCGCCGGGTGTGGGTGAACCTCCGGTACTTTGACGCGCAGGGCTCGCTGATAGGTGAGTTCGGGCACTACGACGACGCGACCGCGGAGCTGGACACGGCGTCAACGACTGTGTACGAGATGCACGTCGGGCTGAGCGCCTACGCGTCTGGATTGACCGGACTGCCCGCGGGTCGCACGGGCCACATGTCGCTCGCGGACACGATCGAGAAGGACAACCGCATTCCGCCTCGCGGGTTCCTCAACACCGCATTCGAGGCCGCGGGCGCGCCCGTCGTGGGCGCCGCGTACGCGGACGGCCAGCACTGGCATGACACGACGTTCCCTGTTCCACCCGGGGCCGCGTCGGCCCGGGCCTTTCTGTACTACCAGTCGACGCCGAAGGAGTACATCGAGGAACTCCGCCACAACAACCACACGGACAACTGGGGCGAACTCCTGCACGGGCTCTGGACGCAGACCGGGCGCGGAGCGCCCGTGGAGATGGCCGCCGTCACGCTCCAACTCGGGCCCGCGTGCGATCCCGATGTCAACCAGGACGGCAACGCCGACCAGGACGACATCGCCTACCTGGTGGGTGTCGTCGCGGGAGGCGAGAACCCCACGGGCCGCGACCCGGACTTCAACCGGGACGGCAACGTCGATCAGGACGATGTGGCCGCGATCATCAACGTCGTTGCGGGCGGCGACTGCCCCTGACCCGACTGCCCTCCACAAGCACGGGGCGGCCTCGATCTGGCCCCGGTCCCTCCACCGGGGCCATTGTTTCCGCGCAGGGGAGTTCGCTCCCGCCCTCCTCTCTCCCGCCCTCGCAGCGGGGGCGATTCCGGATGTACATGGCCCGCTTTGAGGGGCCGCCGGCGTCCGGGGCGAGGCCCGGCACCCAACGCGTTCCTTCGGACTTCCTGTTGTGCGGCGTCCCCGGCCTCCGATAGACTCTGCTCGGCGCACTCGTGCCGCTCGCTTTCGCTCGGAACAATGGGAGGTGCCGCTTGCCCTCGCCCCGCCGCGCGTTCACGCTCATCGAGCTCCTCGTCGTCATCGCGGTGATCGCGCTGCTCATCGGGATTCTGCTGCCCGGGCTTCGCCAGGCGCGGGAGACCGCGCGATCCGTCAAGGAACTCTCCAGCATCTCGCAGGCGGCGAAGGTCAACGCGTCGTACTCGCTGGACTACGCCGACGAGGTGATCCCCGTCCGCATCCCGAAGTACTGGATCTGGTGGAACGTCTGTGACTCGCACATGTATCCGCCCGACCCGGTCGACCGGACGTACCGCATCACGCGCGAGGCCATGCGCACATGGCCCTGGCGGCTCGTGGGCTACTCCGGCACGCCGGTCGAGGGTGTCTGGATCATCGACAAGGCGGAAGCCGCCACCCTGCGCGCACGGGGCAACGCCGGCCGCACGCCCGAGGGTGGCAACCTCGCGTCATACCAGGACACAACCTTTGTGGGCGCCTTCTCCGAGCACCCCTCCTTCGGCTTCAACGCGGTCTTCGTCGGGGGAGACTCCAACTACTCAGCCTTCAAGCAGCACGGCATGACCAAGTGCGGCGTGGATTCCATCCTGCCGGGCCGCAACCCGCGTTCCTCCGGCGGCATGTTCTACGTCACCCGCACCTCCGACACCCGGTTCCCGTCGGACCTCATCACCATGGCCGCCTCGCGCGCGGGCGATGTCTCCGGCACCGGGTACCACGGCAACGGGCAGACCCTCGCCGACAACCTGGCCTCCTCTCGCGACGGGTTCTACAAGGTTCTCCCGCCCACCAATGTGCCCACCACCGAGCCCGACCACGGCGTGGCCTACGCGATGGCCCCGGGGTGGTCGCCCACCGCACCTCCCGTCTTCGACCGCCGTCGCGTGCAGTCCACCTGGGGCTACCTCAACCCGCGATACTTCGGCACCGTCGCCGTCACGAAGTTCGACGCCAGCGCCAAGCGCATGACCCTGGCGGAACTGAAGAACATGCGCCACTGGGACAACTTCGCCATCGATAACACGAGCGCCGCGGGTGTCTACACCTGGCGGCCGAGGTGAACAGCTAGGCATTCGATACCAGGTGAAGGCGCAGAGATTCGGAGAGCTGACGGATGCTCTCGGCTCGGTTGGCCGTCTCGATCCGCTGCATGCGTCCGAGCAGAAGGTCCAACCCATCGGGGATCTTGATCGCCGTCGCGGTGACCGCAATGCGGGTCTTGCGGAGCTTCTTCGCCCGATCGATCTCGTCCTGCACCCATTCCGAGTCGATCACGCCGGGCGTCAGGAACACCACGAATACCGTGCACGCCCTGATTCGCTCTGCGATGACATCGTTATACGGTCGGCCCGCGGTGATGCCGGCGTCCCACCACACCCGGAGGCCGGCCTCGTGTACGGCTTCCAGCCATGGAACGACGGCTTCGGCGTCGCGGTTGGCATACGAGAGAAATGCGAATCTCTCTGAGCCTGTATAGGGCGTGAGTCCCTTGGGGCTCCTCAAACGCCCGGGGCCGAAGTGTTGGGGCGGGGGTGCCTCGGGTACCTTCGGGTCGCCAGGTGGGGCGACCGCCGCCGGGGGCCCGGGCGCTCTGGAGATTTCCGGCGTCAACTCACGAATCAGATCCGGTTCGGTCGTACGCGGCTCAACGCGGGGGCCGGAGGCAGGGAGCAGCCGCCGAGCGAGGCGGCTGAGCCACGTGACACGATCAAAGGTCGCGAGATCGCGCTCGCGAAGCACCTTTGACAGCAGCACGTCGCGAATGAAGTTGCTTCGCTCCTCGCTCTCCGCCCAGTCCGGCGAGTACTCGTGGATCGGGATCCCCTGCAGCGCCGCGGCCCCGAGATCGAGAACTCCCCCCTGTCGCACCGCGTTGCCAAAGTAGAGGCCCCGCAACTGCAACGATCGGCCGAGGTGCTCGTCAGGGAACAGGCGACTCGTGACGAGGCCGATCCGGGGGATCAATCGGTCGAAACTCTCGGGAAGGCAGAGCAGCGAGGCCGCCGCATCGCGACTCTCGCAAAAGGGCAGCCATCCGAGCACCCGCGCCCATAGACGGCCATGGAGCGCACGGGCCGCTTCCTCGAGGCGGAGCTCTGCTGGGGCATGGACCTCTGTACCCGCCCAGGAGCGACCAAGCATCTGCTGGGCCACGTAGGGGTCCTGAATCGGATCCGTGAACTCCCGATAGCCGACAAGCCGGTCGCACTGCGAAACGAACAGATACACGGGGAGGACCAGACTTCGGAACGACCCGGACAGCACATCCAAGGATGCGCGCAGGGCCCTCGCACTCCTGACGATCTCGGCGTCAGGCTGGACAAGCAGTTGTGAGGCCGAGAGCACCACAACCACGCCATTCACGGGCGTGCGCGGGCGTGCGAGCCGGATTCTCGCGAGGAGCGCCTCCCACTCGCATTGTCGGCCCGGAGCGATCGTGAGGCCCCCGGCCACGTCCAGCAGCACCGCGTAGTTCGTGAACCACCAGTGGATGTTGACGGTGCCACCCATCCCCTGCATGCGGTCTTGCAAGCCGGGTGGAAAACCAACGCCGCAGTGCCGGATCAACTCTGACTTGCCGGAACTCGGGGGACCGATGAAGAGAAACCACGGGAGCGAGTCGACGCTCTTGCCCGCCTCCCGAAAGACCCGCAACCCGTCCTCGAACTTTCGGCCGAGGTCCTCGAGCCGTGCCAATTGAAGGGGGTCTGGCGCCATGGAACGTGGAGTGTACCGGCCCGTGGCCCGCGTGCGGCGCTCTCCTTCCCCCCCGGAGGTGCGGCACGGGTTGCACCCCCATGCCACGGATGACCGCTCCGCGGATTCTCCCAAGCGACGACAGCCAAGGGGGGCTTCACTCAGGCATGTGCGGCAATGTCGATGCGCACGTCATCCCGGCATGCGCGACCGGCTCGCTCCCGTGTCACGCGCGTCGCCGGGCAGTGGCGGCGTTGCCGGCGCTGCGAATCGCACCGCGCTACGGAACTGCCGGCCCCACCCCGCGCCATACTGCCCGTATGAAATGCGGGCCGCGCACCGACGCCGAACGGCAGAGCACCGAGCACGCCGCCGACAAGGTCACCTCGGTGGTACGGGCACGGAGAAGGGGAGATTGCCAGTGACACCCACCCGGACTGCAGCCGCGACCGGCTCGGAATGACAACCTCTCCCACGCGGCCAAAGATTGTGAGACAACCCATTCACCGCGTTTCATCTCCACGCCGCTGGGCGTGGGGCGCTGGGGCGCGAAGGAGTCTGCACATGTCTCACACCAGCAGGCCCGACAGTGGTTCCGGGAGCGGCCCGGCCGGTTCGGGAGAAGAGAGGCCGCTGCACTTCATCGAGCAGATCGTCGAGGCCGACAACGCATCGTCCAAGTGGGGCCTGTGGAAGGCGGGCGAGGCGACCTCGGGCCAGCGCGAGGGGGCACCGCGCGTGCACACGCGCTTCCCCCCCGAGCCCAACGGCTACCTGCACGTCGGCCACGCCAAGTCGATCTGCCTGAACTACGGGCTTGCGGAGCGGTACGCGGGCAAGTTCAACCTGAGGTTCGACGATACCAACCCCTCCAAGGAGGAGATGGAGTACGTCGAGTCCATCAAGCGAGATGTGAAGTGGCTGGGCGGCGCGTACGACGGCCCGTTCGGCGGCGGGCTCTACTGGGCCAGCGATTACTTCCAGGCGATGTACGACTTCGCGGTTGAACTGGTCCGCAAGGGCCGCGCGTATGTCTGCCAGCTCACGGCGGACGAGGTGAGCTCCCGCCGGGGCTCCCCCGGCGTGCCCGCGACCAGCCCCTTCCGCGATCGGCCGATCGAGGAGAGCCTGCGGCTGTTCGCCGAGATGAGGGAAGGAAAGCACCCCAACGGTGCCATGACGCTGCGCGCCAAGATCGACCTGGCGAGTCCGAACTTCAACCTGCGCGATCCGGTGATGTACCGGATCCTCCACGAGGCGCACCACAACACGGGCACGGCGTGGTGCATCTATCCGATGTACGACTGGGCCCATGGCATCGAGGACTCGCTGGAGGGCATCACGCACTCCATCTGCACGCTGGAGTTCGAGGACCACCGCCCTCTGTACGACTGGTTCATCGGAGCCATCAACGAGGGCAGGGGTGGGCCCGGCCAGCCGGCGAAGATCCACCACCCTCAGCAGATCGAGTTCGCGAAGTATCGACCCACGTACACGGTGCTCAGCAAGCGGAACCTGCTGAGGATGGTGCAGTCGGGGATCGTGCGCGGCTGGGATGATCCGCGGATGCCGACGGTCGCGGGTATCCGGCGGCGGGGCTATACGCCGGAGGCGATCCGGGCGCTCTGCCGCGACGTGGGCGTAACAAAGGTGGAGAGCAGCATCGACGTGGTGAGGCAGGAGAACGCGGTTCGGGAGCACCTGAACAAGGTCGCGCCGCGGGCCATGGGGGTGCTCCGCCCGCTGCGCGTGGTGATCGAGAACTGGCCGGAGGACAGGACGGACCTGCTGGACTTCGTCGTGAACCCGGAGGCCCCCGGCGCCGGCACCAGGAAGATCCCCTTCACGCGGGAGATCTACATCGAGCAGGACGACTTCATGGAGAACCCTCCCAAGAAGTTCTTCAGGCTGGCCCCCGGGGCGGAGGTGCGTCTGCGCTGGGCGTACTTCCTGACGTGCACCGGCGTGGAGAAGGACGCCACCGGGCGCGTGGTGTGCCTCCGCGCGACCATCGACCCCGCGACTCGGGGCGGCGACGCCCCGCCTGGGCCGGACGGCAAACCCAGCCGAAAGGTCAAGGGCACGATCCACTGGGTCTCGGCGAAGCACGCGGTGGAGGCGGAAGTGCGGCTGTACGACCGACTGTTCAGCGCCGAAGAGCCGGGAAAGCGCACCGGCAAGTGGGAGGACGACCTGAACCCGGCGTCGCTGGAAACGGTGAGGGCGCTGGTCGACCCCTGGCTCGCGTCGCCACAGCCTGAGGAGCCCGAGTGGGCCGACGGCATCCGGCGGTTCCAGCTCGAACGGCTCGGCTATTTCTGCGTGGACCCGGACAGCACGCCGCAGAAGCCGGTGCTGAACCGCACGACGACGCTCCGTGACAGTTGGGCCAAGGACGCCGCACAGGGCTGATCAGACGGCCGCGAGCGAGACCTCGACGACGAGCGTGTCGTCGTCGACGATGCCCCGACGGTGCGAACGCACGGCGTCCATGAGCGCGCTGGCGGGGGACGCGGCGCCCTGTTCGGCGATGGCGCGGGCCCGCGCGATGGTGAACTCGCCGGAGTCGCTGCGCGCCTCGGTGGCGCCGTCGGTGTAGGCGAGCAGCGAATCACCCTCGTTGAACGGGAGCGCACGCTGCTCTCCCTCGAAGAGGGACGGATCCAGAACGCCGAGCATGGTGGCGGTGGAGTGGAGTTCTTCGACCGACGCGTCCGCGCGGCGGAGGAACGCGGGCGGGTGCCCGGCGCTCGCCCATGCAAGGGTGCGGGCCGCGGGGTCCAGGCGTGCGGCGCAGCCAGTGGCAAAGACGCCCTGGGGGGCGAGCGCGGCGTGGGTGTAGGCGTTCAGCGCCGCGATGAGCGGCCCGGGCTCGATGCCGGGTGAGGTGGCGAAGAGCCGCTGCAACTCGCCGTGGAGGCGGTTGACGGCGAGCGCCGCGGGTACGCCATGGCCCGACACGTCGATGATGACGACGGAGACCGGCCCCGCGACCTCACTGGGTGGGAAGGCGAGCGGATGAACGAACAGGAAGTCGCCCCCGATCTGTCTCATGGGCTCGTAGCGGTATCGCACGCGGATCGGACCCCGATCGATCTGGGGCGGGAAGAGCGCCTCGTGGATGCGGCGGGCGTAGGCGAGTTCCTCCGTGACCTCTCCGAATCGGGAGGCGATCTCCCTGCCCGCAAAGCGGGCGTCGAACTCGCGGTAACGCCACGTGCTCCAGAGCACCGCGGGCGCGGCGAGCAAGGGGAAGAGGGCGATGAAGCCCAGTTGCACCATGCCGAAGGAGCCTGGGATCATCATGAGGGCGACGGTGGCGAAGGCTGTCCAGCACGGGGCGACCATGCGGACCTGCTCGCGCAGCCTCATGGGGATGAGCAGCGAGGCCATGCCGTGGAACACCAGGAAGTCGGCGGCGCAGAGCCGTGTGAGGATCCACGCGGCCCTGGTCTGCGAGACCAGACCCGAGGCGATGTCCGGCTCGGCGCGCCGCGAGATCATCTCGGACACGGCGGCGATGACGCCCACGACCACGGTGAGGATCGTGACCGCGGGCACGAGTCTCGTGCGATCCGGCCTTCGGGCGATGACGAACCAGGCCGTGCCGGCGAAGCTGGCCCCCAGCAGCAGGTCGGCCATGACGTCTGACCAGGTGGTTCGGATCGGGGTCCCGTCGTCGTAGTACGGGTGGGCAAAGTCCGTCAGGGTTCCGAAGAAGCTGAGCGCCACCAGCGCAAGGGCCACACCGCAGTAGATGGCGATGCGTCGTCGAAGCACACGAGCCCGCTCCGCGTCGAAGGCGCGGTGGTAGCGCTCATCAACCAGGGAGGGAACGGGCATTCGTGACGGTTCGGGCATCGGTCAGAGGGTACCAAGAGGGCGCCGGCCCGGGCGGTGAGGGGCGGGTCGGGGTTCTTGGGCCCCGCCCGCGTCTGATTTCAATGGGCTGACGGGGCCACTTCTTCGCTAGAATGCCGCTTCGCGGATTCTCGGGGGTGGTGTTGCCCAAGGCCTTCATCTCATACCGTCGCGAGGACTCGCAGGACGTCTCCGGGCGCCTGTATGACCACCTCGTGGCCCGTTGGGGCGCCGAGCGGGTGTTCAAGGATGTGGATTCGATCCCCCTCGGGATGGACTTCCGCGAGCACCTGACGGAGGCCGTGGGCCGCTGCGAGGTCATGCTCGTAGTGATCGGGCCTCGCTGGGTAGAGGCGGCCCGGGAGGGACGTCGGCGGCTTGAAGACCCGCTGGACTTCGTGCGCATCGAGGTCGAGGCGGCCCTGCAGCGGGGCGTGCCGGTGGTGCCCGTGCTGGTCGGCGGGGCCGCCGTCCCGGCTCCCGAGGAACTGCCGGAGTCGCTCAGACCGTTGGCCTATCGCCAGGCGAGCGTGCTCAGGCCCGATCCGGACTTTCGGGGAGACGTGGCGCGGATCATCCATGGCGTGGAGCGGCTCCCGGCACGTGCCGCACCGGTCGCCCAGTCGGCTCCGCCAACGTCCGCCCCGCCACCGCTGCCCAAGAGTGCGGCGGGGCGTCCGAGCGGTCCGCCACTGAGCGAGAGAGTGTTTGTCGCCGCGGGGCGGGTTTGTGCCGACGCGTGGCGTGCCCTTGGGGCGTGCGGCTCATCCATCGGTGCATGGGCGGGCGGCGCAGGCCGGGACGCCGGGAAGGCCGCGCGATCGGCGAGGGCGTCGGTCCGTCGCGCACGGGC
>QWIH01000093.1 GCA_021405315.1 Leptolyngbya sp. PLA1 | reverse complement strand
TCACCGGCGGGCCGGATCGCCTCGTGCGCCTCCTGCGCGTTCTTGACCTTGCGGGTGTACTGCCGCGGCGACGGATGCACGTATTCGTCGCCGTAGAGCTGACGCGCCTGGTTGCGGGCGGCGTTGATCGCCGAATCCGACAACGTCGTCGAGTCGGTACGCATGTAGGTGATGTAGCCGTTCTCGTACAGCCGCTGCGCGATGCTCATGGTGCGCTCCGAGGAGAACCGCAGCTTGCGGGCGGCTTCCTGTTGCAGCGTCGACGTCATGAACGGCGCGTAGGGCTTGCGCGTGTACGGCTTCTGCTCGACGGAGCTGACCGCCAGTTGCGCCCCGCGCAGGCCGGCTGCCAGCGCTCCGGCGCTGGCCTCGTCGAGCACGAGCACCTCGTCGGGCTTCTTCAGCTGTCCGAGCGAATCGAAGTCACGACCGGCGGCGATCCGGCGCCCGTCGACGGTGTTGAGCTTGGCGGTGAACCTGGGCGGCGACGCGTTGGGGTCCGACACGGACGCGTCGAGTTCAGCACTGACGTCCCAGTAGCCGGCGCTGCGGAACGCCATGCGCTCCCGCTCACGCTGCACGATGATGCGGGTGGCCACCGACTGCACGCGGCCCGCCGACAGCTTCGGAGCGACCTTCTTCCACAGCACGGGCGAGACCTCGTAGCCGTAGAGCCGGTCGAGGATGCGGCGGGTCTCCTGTGCGTCGACCAGGGCGATGTCCAGGTCGCGGGGGTTCTCCGCGGCGGCCCGGATGGCCGGTTCGGTGATCTCGTGGAACACCATCCGGCGGACCGGAACCTTGGGCTTGAGTGTCTCGAGCAGATGCCAGGCGATCGCCTCACCCTCGCGGTCACCGTCCGTCGCGAGGTAGAGCTCGTCGACACCTTTGAGCAGGTCCTTGAGCTCGGTGACCGTGCTCTTCTTGTCGGGGCTGACGATGTAGAGCGGTTCGAAGTTGTCGTCGACATTGACCCCGAGCCGCGCCCACGGCTCGGATTTGTACTTGGCGGGCACGTCGGCGGCATTACGGGGCAGATCACGGTAGCCGGCGATCTTGCGCGCCTTGGTCGGCGACTCGACAATTACGAGTCGCCGGACATTCCCCTTGCTACCGCTGCCGCTATCGCCAGCCAACTGTGCTTACGCTCCACTTCTATAGTTGCCGCGCCACGCCCGGCAACTGACAATTTCGCATTACGGGCGAGCCTACGCAAACCGGCTCTCCGCGTGTGCACCATTAAATACGTGGCCAGTGCGCCAACGCGGAGGCCTCCCCCGGTGGTTCCCCCACGTTCTCGACCAGGCGTGACAGGCGTCGACGCCCACTAATCCTCAGGGCCGGATGGGCGCCTCTGGTCCCGATCAGGGTCGGGGCGATCCCGACCCGCATCATCGCCGCGGCCAGCGCGGCGTGGGTGTCGGGGGCGTGTGGGTCCAGCCCCAACAGATAGCGGTCTTCGGCCTCGGGTGTGCCCGCGGCCAGGGTCCACGCCCGCAGCTCGCGCGCGCCGGGCAACCATCCGGCCGGCACCGTCTTGACTGCGCCCCTGGTCCACTCCCCGGCGATCAGCATCAACTGCGGGTCCAGTGCGGTACGCACCAGCGGGTTGTTCTCGTCGGTGCTGGAGATCTCCGACACCAGCCCGGCCTCGCTGATCATCTGGGCCAGGCCCCGCGCCCGCCACAGCTCGTCGACGACCACCGATATCCGGGCCGCTTGCCTGCCGCCGTTGCCCGCCAGGACTATCTGTCCGGGCCCGGCGAGCACCCCGGTCAGGTCGGCCACCGCGGGCGGCACCGACTCGGCCGAGAAGAAGGACAGCTGGCTCACGAATCGACACTAAGCCAGCACAGGCCGCAAAAACGAGAACACCCCCGCGGTGTCCGATTCGGACTCACACGGGGGTGTCTCTTGGGTTTGTTTGGCTCAGATGGCCCGAACACCCGTGGCCTGCGGCCCCTTGGGGCTCTGGCCAACCTCGAACTCAACCTTCTGGTTCTCCTCCAGGGTGCGGAATCCGCTGCCCTGAATCTCCGTGTAGTGGACAAACACGTCGGCAGAGCCGTCCTCCGGAGCAATGAAGCCGAAGCCCTTTTCCGCGTTGAACCACTTCACAGTTCCCTGTGGCATCTTTTGTTCTTTCCTTCTCTTTCAACCGGGTGCGGTCCACCGACTTCCGATGTACCGGGCCCGT
>QWIH01000034.1 GCA_021405315.1 Leptolyngbya sp. PLA1 | reverse complement strand
GTGGGCGCCGGGCTGGACACCGGGGCCTACGCCGCGGCGCTCCGAGGGCTCGCCGTCGCCGCCGGGGTGAGACCGGACATGCACGTCTTCGCCGACGCCGTGGCGGCCCGCCGTGCGGGGCTCTGGGCTGCCGCCCGCCGGCTCGGGCTGCTCGACCGACTCTCGCTCATCGAGGAGTTGGAAGGGCGACGGGACTTGCTGATGCAGGCCGACCTTCTTGTGCTGCCGGAGGCCCGCGGAGACCAGCGGAGCGTGCTCCTGGAAGCCATGGCGACCGGCGTAGTCGTCGTCGCAGCCGCCGACCCCCTCGTCACGACGCTTCAGGACGGACGTACCGCCCGCCTGGTCACCGACCACGCCGCGTGGGGTGCGGCGTTCACCGATGTGCTGACCAACGAAGCAAGGACCCGCTCGCTGGCACTGAGCGCCAACGAGTACGTCCGCACCAACGCGCGTGTGAGCGATTATGTCCGGGGCGTGCTTGCCGCGTACCAGGCGCTGGCGCCGGACAGCGCACTACCGTTTGGCAATAGGGCCTGACCACACACCCAGCGAATGCCCGACGAGCCCCACAACCCCGTGCCCGACCCGAAGCCTGCCCCCTACGACCTTGAACCTGAGGCGGCACAAGCCCGCGAGAAGCCGACCGCGCCGACTCCTCCCCGGGCACCGCCGAGGGCGAGCCTGGATGCCCCCCCGCTGCTGGACGATCTAGACGATGACGCGGACCTGACCGCGGACCCCGAGGTCGAGCGAGCGCTGAAGGGGGAGCCTCGGGCCGAGGCTCGCACCCCGGAGCCGGCAGAGCCCATGCCCGAGGCCGCTCCCCCGCTCGTCAGGCCCGGCCGACTCTCGGCCCGGCACGCCGCGATCGCAGGGGGCGTGCTGTCACTCGCCGCAGTGATCGTCGGCGCATCGGGCGCTGGCGAGCACTGGGTGGGCGGCGCGGTCATGGCGGCGTACCTCATCGCGCTGCACACGTGCACGGGTGTGCTGGCCCTCGGCGTGACTGCGCACCTCCACGCTGCGCGCCTCGGACCCTTGAATCTCGTCGCTGCCCGCGTGCTCGTGGCTGTGGCCGCCTTCATGGCCGTGGTGATGCTGCCCATCCCCGGTCCGGTTACCCTCGCCCGCCCGCTCGCCGCGGTCGGAGCGATCGGCGTCTACCTCGTACTCATGGGTGTGCTGTTCAGGCCCGGCACCCACCGCTACCGCGCGATGGTGGCCCTGCATGCAGGCTGCGCGGCCCTCGCCTGGCTGCTGCTGTCCCTCCACGGCTGGATTCTCGAGCTCCGCGCGGAGCCCGTGCCCTGAGCGACCGTGGGACGACTACGCTTGAGCCAACAGGGTGTAGCTCAGCTTGGTAGAGCGTGTGGTTTGGGTCCACAAGGTCGCAGGTTCGAATCCTGTCACCCTGATTTCGTTCCGCCGTCCCCACCGCTGGCCGGCATCCCTCCGGGCCTGGCCTTCACGATCAGGGATGCCCCGCCTGGTCGAGTTCGCCCTCTCGTCCGGCGCGACGGAGCATCTCGCGGGCAAGCGTCAGCAGCATCTGCTTCGCGGCTGGCCGCGCCTCGGCGCCGCGTTTCAACTCCGCGACCGCCTCGTCAAGTCGCCCGGATGCGTGCAGGGCGAGCGCGTAGTCACGCGAGACCACCGGCTCTCGTGGCGCTCGCCGCGCCGCCTCCGCGACCTCCGCCAGCGCTCGCTCGGGTGAGCCCGTGACAAACAGCACGCGCGCCAGCCCAACCCTCGCGAGCGCATCCGTCGGCCGCTCGGCCACTCGGGCCTCGAACATGCCCACTGCCTCCACCGCGCGGCCGTCCTCGATCATCAGTCCCGCTAGTTGCTCGCGGCTATGTGCAAACGTGGGCCTCCGCACCAGCGCGTCCCGCAGCACGCGCTCAGCGGCGGCCCGGTCCCCGCCCCGTGCAAGGAGGAGCGCCAGGTCGGCGATGTTCTGGTCGCTCGCCCGCCCCGCCTGATGCAACTCGTGCAACTCCTCGATCGCACCCCGCGGGTTGCCTACGACCAGACTCAGCCACGCGCCCCGCGTCGAGACCTCCGGTGTCAGTCCGAGGCCGATCCCGCCCCTCCACCACGGGCCGGCCAGGCGGTACAACCTCGCTCCGGCCTCGGCACTGGCCCGGTCTTGCTGCGGCACGCCGGTCTGGCTGAGAGCGTCCTGAAAAGAGACCGTCACACGCTCATCAAGCCGGCCAGCGCGAAGCACCAGAAGTCTCACCGCCGCCGAGTGCACGAGGAGCCCCGCGGCGAGGACCGTGAGAAGCATGAACACGCCCCCGGCACGGGTGAGTCTCCCAGCCCTGCGGAGCTGCACCCGGGCGAAGACGACGTCGCGGTCGCGGAGCACACGGAGCGCCTTCCAGCCCACGTACGCAGCGATGATCGCGACAGGCGCGGCCATGAGCAGCGGCACGCGGTCGTACAGCCCGCGCAGCGTGAGAAACGCTCCGATGCCGACCGCAAGGCACATGAGCTCTTCTGGCCACGTCAGGTCGTAACGCACGGGGCTCGCCGAAGCGAACGCTGGTCGCCCCAATGACATTGAAAGCGCGCCATGCGGACACGCGCTCACGCAGTCCAGCGACTTGATGCAGTTCCTGTCGAATACGGCTCCGTGAAGCCGGACCTCGTCGTGCACGCGTACGCCCGCGGTGCACGCCGCAGTACATAGCCCGCACTGGTCGCACTTGGCGGCATCCACGGTGACCCTCGCAACCGCGAGATGCTCCGCAGGGAGCAGAAGCCCGCCGTAAGGGCAGGCATAGCGGCAGAGACCCCTCGCCCCTAGGAACAGCACCACCAGCCCGCCGCACACGAGCAGGAACGGAATCGCGACCGCGAGCGAGGGTAATCCTTCCCAGAAGGACGTCGTGGTGAGCGACAGACTGAGTCCTGGAAACGGAGGCCCGGCGACAGCGGCAGCAGCCTCCGGCCAGATAGGCCCCAACGCCGGCCCCAGCACAACCCTTCCGAACGTAGGCCACAGAAACATGTAGCTGGCGAGTGCGAAGGGCGCATAGCCAAGAAGCCGGGCGCGGAACATGTGGGGTCTCAGGCCCGCACGCCTGAGCCCCCACGCGGCCAAGTCCTGAAGCGCCCCAACGTGGCAGACCCACCCGCACATGAAGCGTCCAAAGACCGCCGTGGTAACGAGTGCGAGCGCAAAGAGGATGGCGCCCGGGGTGATCTCGCCCAGTTCGAGGAGCTTCATGGAGTCGGAGAGCACGAAGCGGCCGACGGACTCTCCCGTGATCCACCAGTGGAGGACGTGCACGACCATGAGTACATGAACGCCCAGCAGTGCGGCGAAACGCCAGCGTGCAACCGTGGACGGGCGGGGCCTCCTCCTGCCCCGTCTGGGTTGCAGGACCGGAAGTGAAACGCTCCGTTGTCCCGCAGATCGATTTCGAGATCCGAAGTAGCGCATGGTGAGGCCGGACCAATATAGATGTTTCTATCGATTATTATGGCGGGGTGGCGCCTCTCGGGCAAGAGCCCTTCCCGAAATGAGCCGGTTCTCGGGCGTGATGCCGCACACGTGGGCCTTCCCCCGGGGGGGGGCCGTTGGCTCAGCAGTGGCCGAACCTCAACGCGAGATAGTGGAACCCCGCAACCACCAGAGAGTGATGGATGACCCCGGCGCGGATGAGCGACGGCACCTCCGCAAGGGGCACCAGCCTCACCCCGATCTCTTCAGTCGCGTCGAGGTTCTGGCCGGAGGAAGGCACCGCGTTGACCACGAGCCCCGTGAAGGTGTGGTTGTTCATGAGCGCGGGGTTGGAACTGACACGCCCGATGATCTCTACCTGCTCGCCCGCGTATCCGGTCTCTTCGAGCAACTCGCGGGCGCACGCCTCCGCGGGGCTCTCCCCTTCGTCGATGCACCCGCCGGGCAACTCGAGCGTGACCTCGCCCGTGCCGTGCCTGAACTGCTCGATCATCACGACTCGCTGATCCGGGGTGATGGCGGCAACGTGCGCCCAATCCGGTGCATCGAGATAGTCGAAGACCCCTTCCTTGCCGGAGACAGGGGAGCGTGCCCGCCGGCTCTTGAGTGTAAACATCCGCGTCGAGACCACCTCCGCTGGCGGGGAGACAACCCAGGGCTGGACAAGTCCCAGGAACGCGTTGTCGTGCTTGGATCGCATGCGGAAGCCTCATCGGACCAGAGTGCCCCCGGGCTGCGGGCCGGCTGCAACGGGCACGATCCGCACGGTTCGATAAGCCCGACCCTAACCCACTTGTCCGCCGAAACCGTACACCCCGACCTCCCAACAAGCCTGCAGGAGGCCTATGGAAACCTTGATGGGTCTGTGCATGGGCTTGGCACTCGCGGCGGCGTGCGGGTTCCGGGTCTTCCTCCCGCTGCTGGTCATGAGCGTCGGCGCCAGGGCAGGCATGATCTCGCTGGGAGACAACTTCCAGTGGCTCGCTTCCTGGCCCGCAATCGTCGGATTCGGAACGGCGGCGCTGCTCGAGATCGGGGCCTACTTCTGGCCCTGGCTCGACCATGCCCTGGACACGATCGCAACCCCCGCAGCCATCGTTGCCGGCACCCTGGCCACCGCCTCGCAGATCGAGGGCATGAACCCGGCGCTCACGTGGCTCACGGGTCTCATCGCCGGCGGTGGGCTCGCGGGTGGGACGCAGGCGGCGACGGTATCCACGCGGGGCGTGTCGACCGTCACCACCGGCGGCCTCCTCAACCCGATCCTGAACGCGCTTCAGGCCGCGGTATCCGCGGTCCTCTCCGTTCTGGCAGTCGTGGTACCGATCGCCGCGGGTCTGCTGGTGCTCAGCGTTGCACTCCTCGTGGTGACGCTGATCCTCCGTCGGGCTCGGAAGCGACGCGAGGCCCGCGACCACGCGGCCCTTCGCCTCGCGGCGTAGCGCCCGCTACGCCAGCCCGCACAGGCGGTACAGAATCCTCGCGCCGACATTCGCGTCCCACTCCGGTTCGCCCTTGGGCCCCGGCGCGACTTCCACAAGGTCGAACCCCACGACCTTTCTCCCGCTCCGCCGCAGGCAGTCCAGGAGCACGACGGCTTGGTTGAAGGACAGGCCGCCCGGCACGGGGGTGCCCGTGTGCGGGCACAGCGAGGGATCGAGCGCATCGATGTCGAAGGAGACATAGACCATCTCGGGGAGTTCGCGCACGATGGCCTCGGCGAGTGCAGGCCAGGGCGTACCGGACATCTGCTGCTCGGCGAGCGAGTCGTCGTAGAACACCTTCACCCGATCGCCCGCCTCGTCGGCCATCTGCATCTCACGCTCGCCGAAATCCCGGATGCCCACCTGCACGAGCTTCTTCACTCCCTCGATCCGCGTGAGCACGTTGTGCATGATGGACGCGTGCGACCAGCGGAATCCCTCGAACTCCTTGCGAAGGTCCATGTGCGCGTCGATGTGCAGCAGCCCGACCTCCTCGAACTCGTCCGCCACCGCCTCGATCGCGCCGAAGGGCACGCTGTGCTCCCCACCGATGACGCCGGGCACTTTGCCGTTCTTCAGGATGCGTGCCACCTCGCCGTACACCCACTCGTTCACCGCCTGGCAGGCGTCGTTGACCTTCTTGATCGACTTCGCCATGGACTTCGGCACCTTTCCCCCCTCCGGCGCACCGCCCTGCGCGATGACCGGCTCCGCGACCTTGCCCGCCTCTCGGGAGAGCTTCCGGATCTTCGCGGGCTCCTTCAGCATGCAGATGCCCCGCTCGTACACCCGGCCGAAGCGCCGGTCGAACAGGTCCACCTGCATCGACGCCTCGAGGATTGCCTCGGGCCCTCGGGCCGTCCCGCGGCGATAGGACGTGGTCGCATCGAACGGCACGGGCACAAGCACGACCTTCGAGTTCTTCTCGGTGAAGGGAAGCCCGAAGATCCCCGAACCCGGCGCGGCGGCTGCGTCAGCGTCAAACGGCATGGCAATGCTCCTCGTGCGTTGCCAACACAGTACCCCCGCTCTTCACGACGTATCCTGTGATCTGACGTGAAGTACTGCATGGTCATCCTCGCCGGCGCACCTGATGACCCGCTCGATGCGCTCGACGGGGGAACGCCGCTTGAGCACGTCAGGCCCGGCACCATCGCGGCGCTCGCCGCGACCGGCAGGGTGGGCATGACGAGCACAACCCCAGAAGGGATGGACCCGGGTCCGGACACGGGCACGCTCACCCTCCTCGGGTATGACCCGACGGTCGACCATCCGGGACGGGCGGCGCTCGAAGCACTCGCGGCGGGTCTCGCGCCCACGTCCCGTGAGAGGGTCATTCGGCTGAGCCTGCTCTGCGCGGGCCCGTCGGAGGGAAGCCGTCCCGGCCCCGTTCTCGCCGCTGCGCCCGAGAGCTCTCCCGAGGAATCACAGGCGTTGATCGATGCGGTCCTCGCCGCCTGGCGCGACCTGGAACATTCGGCGGAGGCCCTGCGCGTGATCGAGCACGGGCCGTCTCGAGCATTGCTCGGGGAGCCTCTGACCGACCCGTCGTTGCCGCCGGTCAGCGCCCCCTGGTTTCTTGTCGGCACGCCGTGGCAACAGCACCTGCCCCGCGGGCGGACGCCCGAGCACAAGCTGCTGGCACGCCGGCTGGAAGTCGCCTCCGAGGTGCTCGAGGCCCACCCCATCAACGCCGCTCGGCTCGAGGAAGGGCTCCCACCCATCAACGCGGCGTGGCTCTGGGGCGGAGGAACGCTCGGAGAGGTGCAGCCGTTCAGCGCACGCTTCGGCATCCGCGCCACCTTTCTCTCCACATCGCCCCTTCCCGCGGCGATCGGGGCCTGGCTCGGGATGGAGAGCCATGTCCTTCCGTTCGAGCAACTCGCGCACGAGTCCATCGCGACGCTCCGAACCTGCGACCTCGTCGTCGTCCACGACTCCAGCCCGCACGAGTGCGCCGTCCGCGGTGATGCCGCGGCGAAGATCGCAGCGATCGAGCGGATTGATCGCGAACTCATCGCTCCCGTCTACGCCAGCCTCTCGCAGGAGTTCGGGGACCCGGAGTCCCACCCCGGGATGTCCGGGTGGCGGTTGCTCGTGACGAGCGACCACGCGACCCCGTGCGATCTCCGCCGCCCCGACCCCGGAATGGTGCCGCTGCTGCTCGCGGGGGCCTGGGTTCGATCGCTGGTGCAGCGGCCGTTCACGGAGGCGTCGGCTCAGGAGTCGGACCTGGTCGTCGATCCGGGCCACGCGCTCATGGAGTTCTTCCTTCGGGGAGGGCTCGCGAAGGTCCGCGGGCGCTGACCCTCTCGCGGCAAGACGCAACAACCCGCCCTCGGGGGCGGGTTGTGCAAGTGGGCGCGGAGGGATTCGAACCCCCGTAGGCTTTCGCCAACAGATTTACAGTCTGCCCCGTTTGGCCACTCCGGCACACGCCCAGGGCCCGCGGCACACCGCCGCGGGGCAGAAACATACGCCCCCTCATCGCAATCCTCAAGGCCGGATCGGGGAGCACCAGAACAACCGCGACTATCGGCCGGAGCGAGCCCGGGGCTCGGATCCGCCGGAGTTCATGGGACGGCTCCCACCGTGGCCCGCCCGCTCCGCCGGTGGCAGGTCCGCGCCTCTCGCCGCCATCAGCCGCACGACCCGCGCGGTGGGAGGCCTTCCGGAAGCCTGAACCGCCCTGCGAAGCGCATGATCGCTGATGAGCATGCAGAGCACCGATGTCCCGGCGTCCGCCTCTGCGAGGGCCTCAAGCTCTCGCAGCAGTACCCGGTCCGCGCCCAGACGTCGCGCGACGGCGCGGAGCGCGTGCGAGCCCGGGTCTCGCCTCAAACGCTCTGCGCGGAGCGTCGCCCAAGCCGCGAAAAGCACGAGCACGGCGGCGACGGCCCCGCCCCAGATGAGCCAGCCCCAAGGCCCCCCGGGTGCCGCGTCCGCCTCGTTCTCGAGCCACAGAGGCACGACCTGCGGGTTCGGGGAGGTGGTGAGGAGCGCGATCACTCGGGACCTCCGCCGCTGCTCCGGCTCGAGGTCCAGAGGGACCGCACCTGCACCTCCGCGCGCGTCCGTACTCGCTCGGCTCGTCCCCTGACCCGGGCGTCCCGGTCCTGCTCCGCGAGTTGCACGATCTTCGGCCCCCAGCGTTCCCACCCTCCGCGGACCGGCAGGACGCGCGACAGGAGCCACACTCCGGCGAGGCGATTCATGCTCTCGGGAGAGGAGAGCAGGGTCGCGATATCGTCGTCAACCGGGGAGGTGTCGGCGCCGGTAGTCGCGCCGGCGACGATCAGCCTAAGCACGCTGGCTCGCACGCGGTGATGCGGATCGGCCTTCAGTTCCATGATGCGGTCGCGGAGCGCCGCTGGCGCCGGGCCCCGGCCCCGATGCCCGAGTGCATCCACGACATTCGCCCGCACCCGCGGGTCGCTGCTCGCCAGCAGCCTGGGCGCGAGTTCGTGTCCCGGATCGCCCTCGCAGAGGGCCGAGGCGGCGGTCGCGCGAACTCGTGCATCCCCCCCCCCATCCACCCCGCAGAGCTCCGCGATTTCTGGAGTGAGACTGCCAGCCAGGCCCAGCTTCCGCACGAGCGACAGCGCCGCGAGTTGGCGCGACGCGCTCCCTCGCAACTCAGTCCGCAGCGCCGCGGCAAAGGCAGTCGGGTCCGACGCCGCACCGGCGAAGGAGACGACCCCGCGGCGGCCGGCGAGGGCCTGCACCGTGGCTCGAACCGCCGCGTGGGGGCTCCGCGCAAGCAATCCCGCATGGCGAGAGACCTCGGCATCAGCACCCGCGCCGCGCCGGGCCATCAGTTGAACCGCGGCGGCGTGCGCAACTCTCGCGTCCGGATCGAGCGAGAGATCGGACTGCAGAGCGACGTCACGGCTCCGAGTCGCCGCCATTCGCACACGCACTGAGCGATCGGTAATGAGCCACGCGCCCAGCTCCGCCGGAACCTGGCTCGGAGTCCCTGCGAGCGCGAATGCAAGTCCCCACCGCGGACCCTCCGGCCAGCGAGCCATGGCGCCGGGGCTGGGCCATAGGTCGGCGCCGCGGCCCGCGCCACCCGCCACGCTCCTCCAGCGGTCGCGCCGATGAGGGTGCACGAGCAGGTGCGCCGCACCAAACAGCAGCGACTTCTCAAGCGCCGTTCCATGGGACCTCAGGCGTCGCTCGGAGGCGGACCTGTAGCCGGGGTAGCGCATCCATTCCATCGCCCGACGGCCCGCCAGGGGCAGCCTCGTCACGTTGAGGACAGTCTTGAGGGCCGAAGCGATGCCAGGGTCCAGCGAGGCCAGGACCGAAGCGAGTCGCTGCGAGCCGGTGGCAGCGTCCTCGCGGAACCGCATCGGCCCGTGCGCCAAGGCGAGCACCGCGACCAGCACACCGCGACGACGGTGCTCCGGAAACGTTGCGAGCGCCTGGGCCAGCACGCCCCGCATAATGTCAGCCGCCTCCGGGGCATGGTCGAAGGGCGTGTCAGAGAGTCCTGCGAGCGACACCGCCAGCTTCACGAGGGCTCGCTCTGCCTGGGTCGCGACGTCCGCCCTGCGATCTACGAGGAGCGCGGGAAGCACCTCGAACAGCTCCGGGTCGCCCGACTCCTCAGCGAGCAGAGCCACGGAGCGTCGGGCCTCCGGGGCCGGATCTGTCGCGACGGGCCCAAGCACCGCTCTCCAGGAGCCGGCACCCAGCGTTCGGGCGAGCCTGCGGTGGTCGTCCGAAAGCCGCGAATAGACCCGGACAAGCTGGGCAATGGCTGCGAGCGCCTGGCGGCGGTATCTCGCCTCAAGCCATGGAATCACATGAGTTGCGCGAAACAGACGAACCGCTCGGGAGCGATCGTCGAATACGGTTTCGGCCGCCAGCTCCAGCAGCGCTGGCGCGGCCTCCACAGACTCCTCGGGTGAACAGCCCAGCAGCACATCGCCCAGCGCGGCGATGCGGAGACTCGGGGCCAGACGAATAACCTGTGCCAGGCGTTCTGAGAATGTGTGATTGGGTCTTGACACGAGCCGAGATCCTGATCGACTGTACCGCCCGTGACTCGAGAGAGAGCAAAACCCGAACTACACGTGACACTAGATGACAATGTACCACGGATTGGGTTTGGGTTCCGATCAGTAGCACCTATGGTGTGAAACTTCTGATGCCTCGCGGTGTATATCTGCGGAGCGTTTTTGGACGGGGAAGAAGGCGAGCGTCGAACCTGAGAACTGTGCCACGGCTTTGGTGCGCCGTCACGGGGCAAGGGTCCGACACAAACATGAAGGGCAAAGAGAGAGGCCCTTCGAGCGGTGCTGGGCCATGGCACGGAGGTGCCGGCCCGAACAGAGGTTTCTCGATGAATCCCGTTCACGCAAAGCCCAATCTTCTCCAGTCGCACCAAGTTGTTCTGTACAACCGGGCCCTGCACCCCGAGCTCTTTGCGCTCAAGGGCCGCAAGCTCCTGTCACACGGCGAGTACGAGCTGGAGGCCTGGGTCATGCCCGGGCAGCATCTGCTCAGGTTCTCGCACAAGGCGGCGTGCTTGACTGAACTGGTGACGGACCAGGACCGGAGTGTTCCCTCTCAGGGCATCGTGTCCGCGTTCCTGTGCACGAGCGAACGCGACTACGAGCACGCCTTCCCCGAGAGCAAGGTGACCTACATGACCACGGTCACCACCGAGACTCTCAGCCAGAACCTCTACCAGTCCACCTACGAAGAAATGCTCGATCTCGCGAGGCGGAACCAGGCCCTCGCCCACAAGTGGCAGGACGACGCGGGCAAGTGCCTCTCCGTCATCGACACCCAGCGCATGACGCGAGAGGTCCATATCCAGACCTACCACATGCTCGCCTCGGGCGGCGTGGTACTCCGGACGCAGACCATCTTCGAACATCGCTAGCCCCAGCATCCTCCCGCGAGCCTTGGGCGATGGCACCGCCCCGCCCGGGGCCTACCATGCCCGCGATGTCCGGTCGCATCCACGTCGACTCCCGGCCGCCCAGCGCCTTGGGCTGCGCTCGAATTATCTCGCCCCGCTGAGGCGGCCGGGGCAACCTCCGGAATCCTGAGCGGGGCTGAGAGTACCGGGACCACCCGTCCCGGGGTCTTCGCGTGCGCCAGCGCCCCAGCGTGCAGTTACGATCGCCGATCCAGAGGACGAGTTCCAGATCATGAGCCAACCGCCACCCGCCCAGCCGCCCGCACAGCCGCCCGCCGCCTCCAAGCCCGAGGAGGGCAAGAGCCGCTACCGGGCCACGCTGAACCTGCCACAGACTCCCTTCCCCATGAAGGCGAACCTCGTCCAGAACGAGCCCGCCTCCGTGAAGCGATGGAAGAGCGGCGGCGTCTATAAGAAGCTGCGCGAAGCCCGCTCCGGCAAGCCCGTGTGGTCGTTTCACGATGGCCCGCCCTACGCGAACGGCAACATCCACCTCGGGCACCTCATGAACAAGTGCCTGAAGGACATCGTCGTCCGCTCAAAGTCCATGCAGGGCTTCGACGTGCCCTACGTCCCGGGATGGGACTGCCACGGCCTTCCCATCGAGCACAAGGTCGCGACCGAGATGATGGAGGGGGCCAAGGGCGAGAAGCTGCGCACGCTGGACAACTGGACACGGGCCACGGTTGTCCGCCGCGAGTGCCAGAAGCACGCCGAGAAGTTCGTGAAGGTGCAGGCGGCGCAGATGGAGCGGCTGCTGACCATCGGCGACTACGACAACCCGTATCTCACGATGAGTCGCGAGTACGAGGGCGCAACGCTCGAGGTGCTCATGGGCCTCATGGAGAGGGGCATCGTCTTCCGGGCGCTCAAGCCCGTTCACTGGTCGGTCGCGAACGAGACGGCGCTGGCCGAGGCGGAGCTTGAGTATCAGGACCGCGAGGACCTCTCCGTATACGTGGACTTCGAGGCGGCGGACGCCGGCGCGGTCTACGACGCCTTCGGCCTGATCGAGTCGTCGGACGAGGATGAGGCCCCCGGCACGGGCGACCCCGCCGGCGAGGAAACCTCTCGCGTTCCCAGGCCAGGCACGCGGCCCCTGCAGCGGCCGTGCTTCATGATCTGGACGACCACCCCGTGGACGCTGCCCGCGAACCTTGCGATCGCGGTGAATCCCGCGCTGGAGTACGCGCTCGCGTGGGTGGACGGCAACGTCACGGTCATGGCCGCGGACGCGGTGGACCGGGTCTGCAGGGCATCCAAGTGCGAGCAGCATGTGGTGCTCGCCCGCGCGCCGGGAGCCTCGCTGATCGGGCTCGGCTACAGGCACCCGTTCGTCGACGGGTCTGCGCACGCCGGCGCGAAGGGAGAAGCTGCTGTCTTCCGCGTCGTCGCGGCGGACTACGTGACCCTGGAGGACGGCACGGGCCTCGTGCACACCGCCCCGGGGCACGGCACGGAGGATTACCAGACGGGGCTCCGCACCGGGCTTCCGATCTACTGCCCCGTGAAGGGCGATGGCACATACGACACGAGCGTGCCCGAGTGGCTGCGTGGGATGGACATCTGGAAGGCGAACGAACTCATCGCCACGCGCCTGCGCGAGAGCGGACACCTCTTCTACGAGCACCGTTTCACGCACAGCTATCCCCACGACTGGCGGAGCAAGACGCCCGTCATCTTCCGCTGCACCGAGCAGTGGTTCGTGGGCGTGGACCGCCCGTTCACGGTGGATGGAGACTCCCCGCGTTCGCTGCGGGAGCGGGCGATGGGCGCGACCGACGGGGGCGGCGTCGGCTTCGTGCCCGAGTGGGGCCGCAACCGCATGCGGGGCATGCTCGAAAGCCGCCCGGACTGGTGCATCTCGCGCCAGCGGGCGTGGGGCGTTCCGATTCCCGCGTTCGAACTGCCCGACGGGTCCATGTTCATGACCCCCGCGTCGTGCCGGGCGGTGATCGGCGTCATCCGTCAACGGGGCGCTGACGCGTGGTTCTCGATGAAGCCGGAGGAACTGCTGGCCGGGTACGACGCTCGCTCGGATGCGGACGCTCCACCCTCACTCCGGGACGGCTCGGTGCCAATCGCATCGCTGAAGCGAGGCGGGGACATCCTTGACGTGTGGTTCGAATCGGGGTCGTCGTGGCACGCCGTCGTTCGCCAGCGGGGTCTCGCGTTCCCGGCGGAGCTGTACCTCGAAGGGTCCGACCAGCACCGGGGATGGTTCCAGGCTTCGCTTCTGCCCAGTCTGGGCGTGACCGGGCGCCCCCCCTATCGCACGCTCCTCACGCACGGCTTCATGGTCGACCGCGACGGCAAGAAGCTCTCCAAGAGCCGCCCGGACGCACACCGCTACGAGGTTGAGAGCCTCTGCGCCGAGTTCGGCATGGACGTCATGCGCTGGTGGGTGTCATCGCTCGCGTACGAGAACGACGTCAAGGTGGATGTCGAGCTCTTCGCCATCGCGGGCGAGAGCTACCGGAAGGTGCGCAACACGCTGCGGTTCATGCTGAGCAACCTGCCCGAGAGCCCCGGTGCCCTGCCGCTCGGAAAGGCCCCGCCCCCCGAATCCATCGACGCCTGGGTTCTGGGCGAGTTCGACGCGTTGCGGAAGCACGTGATCGAGGGCTATAACCGCTTCGACTTCCAGGCGGTCCACAAGTCGCTCTTTGATTTCTGCAATGACACGCTCAGCGCGACCTATCTCGCGGCGGTCAAGGACAGGCTCTACTGCGACCGCGCGGACTCTCCCCGAAGGCTTCGCACGCAGGCAGCCCTCTGGACGATGACCGATGGCTTGGCCCACCTCTTGGCACCGATCCTCTGCCACACCGCCGACGAGGCCCACCGCAGCCTTTGGAGGGCGTCACCCGACAGCCCTCGCTGCGTCCACCTCGGCGAGTTCCCCGCTCCGACGGGGACCGCGGCGCACCCCGCCTGGTCGCTCGTGATCCAGGAGGCCGCCCGCGCCAGAGTCGAGCTCGAGAGGGCCAAGGCCTCCCTCGGCGTTGAGAACCCGCTCGACGCCGGCGTCGAACTGCCCGACCCGGAAGGATCGCTCGCGACCTTTGACCTCGTAGACCTGGCGGACCTGCTTGGTGTGAGCCAGGTCACGCTTTCTAAAGACCTGCGAGAGCCCCGCGTGCTGGACCTCCGAGAACGCCCGAGGTGCGAACGGTCGTGGAAGCGGGACGGCACTGTTCGACAGAGGTCCGACGGCGGGCTGCTCTCCGACCGCGATGCCGCGGCCGTCGGGGTCGCCTGAGCCCCCGCTACAGCACGGACACGAACCGCTCTGCGGAGGCGGACAGCCATTCCGCTGGCCCCGGCGCCTCAGGCCACCAAGGCCGACGCCCGAGCACCGTGCGCTCGCGCTCGGCCGTCGAGAGGTCCGCCAGGGTCGCCAACCTTCGGCCTCGCGTCGTCGCGTCCGGGAGGCACCCCACAAGGCACCGCGTGTAGGGGTGCAGCGGCTCGCGCAGCACCGCAGCCGCCGGCCCGGCCTCGACCGGATAGCCCGCGTACATCACCAGCACCTCGTCGGCGTGACCTGCGACGAGCCTCAGATCGTGCGAGATGAGCACGACGCCCAGGCCGCGCGAGGATCTCTGCCGGTTCAGCAGGTCGAGCACCCCGGCACGGAGCGAGGCGTCGAGCGCCGTCGTCGGCTCGTCGGCGAACAGGACACCGGGACGACCCGCCAGCGCCATGGCGATGAGCACTCGCTGCCTCATGCCCCCGGAGAACTGATGCGGATAGTCGTTCAGACGAGAGGCCGCGTCGGGAACGGAGACCGAGACGAGCGCCGCCTCCGACGCCGCCCGCGCTTCCCGCGGCGTGAGCCCGGCGTGGCACCGAAAGACCTCGTCGATCTGCTCGCCGATGGTCATGACCGGGTTGAGGGCGGTCATGGGCTCCTGAAAGATCATGGCCAGCCT
The DNA here is from genome assembly GCA_021405315.1 of Leptolyngbya sp. PLA1. Classification (GTDB taxonomy): domain Bacteria; phylum Planctomycetota; class Phycisphaerae; order Phycisphaerales; family UBA1924; genus RI-211. Next base: position 20,826 of record QWIH01000034.1, on the reverse strand, counting down.
TCCGCCCCGCAGCCTTCGGTGGTGCTCGGGCGCCAGACCGACAAGCTCCAGGTCGGGCTCGCCTGATCGCCCGGCGAGCCGCGCAGAGCCGACGGCCCCGGCGCCGGGCGGGAGGAGCCCCATCAGCGCCAAGGCGGTCATGCTCTTCCCGCTGCCGGATTCGCCGACGATGGCCAGCGTGCGACCGGCTACTACGTCGAACGATGCGCCCCTCACGACGGCGCGGCCGCCGACATCGACGCCCAGGCCCCGCACGCGGAGCAGCGGCGCCCGCGGCGCGTCGCTCGGGGCCGGCAGCCCGTTCATCGCACCCACCTTCGCCGAAGGCCCTCACCCACGAAGTTCAGGGAGAGCAGTGTCACCGCGAGCATCACGCCGGGAGCCGCGGGGAGCCACCAGCTTGATTCGTACGGGTTGATCTCGGCGAGCCCTTCGGAGGCGAGCGACCCCCACGAGGGAATCGGAGGCGGCACGCCGATCCCCAGAAAGCTGAGGAACGACTCCTGGAGCATGGCCTGCGGCACCGTGAGGGTGGCGTACACCAGAACCGGCCCCGCGAGGTTCGGCATCAGGTGCCGCCAGAACACCCGCCACGGAGACGCCCCCAGGGCGCGGGCCGCCTCCACGAAGGGTCGCTGCCGGAGGCTCATCACCTGCCCCCTGACCACGCGCGAGAGCGAGAGCCAACTCACGCCGCCGATCGCAATCAGCAGCGTCAGCAGCCCCATCGCTCGCCTTGTGGACTCGGCAAGCACGCGGGGCGGGAAGCGGCGGAGTGCTTCCGCCCTCAGGTCAGACTCGGGTGTCGTCTCTGCCTGCGCAGCCACCCACGAGGCCCGCTCGTGCTGTCGGTTCACCCACTCGTCGATGACCGCATCCCCCGCGACGGCGAGCAGTACCACGAGCAGCACGTAGGGCAAGCCGTAGAGCACGTCGACGATCCGCATGAGCAGGCCGTCGAGCCACCCACCGGCGTACCCCGCGACGGCGCCGTACAGGGTGCCGATCACCACCGAGATGAGGGCCGCGGCGAGCCCGACCGCCAGCGACACCGCGCCACCAAGGAGCACTCTCACCGCGAGGCTCCGTCCCTGAGCGTCGGTACCCAGCGCCGTTCGACGCCACTCGCGCCTCAGGGAGTCCGCGCACGGTCCGGTCGCTGCCTCCGCGGCCTGCTCGGGCGTGAGCCCGTACATCGCCGCGATCTCCCGCAGCCGGCCTTCCGGCACCCGGGCATTGAGGCGAGCGGCCTGCAGGGGGGAGACGGGCGCCCACACCGGCGGCAATCTCGCGTCGCCGAGGTCTCCTTCGTTGTACCGGGGCTGACCCGAAGGACCGCGCGCGAGCGTGAACGGCAGCGACACGATGCAGAGAAGACACACCAGCCCCAGCACGAGCAGCCCGACCTTCGCCGGAAATCCGAGCCTGCGAATCTCGTCGTGCTCACGCATGGATGCTGCTCTGTCGGGCTAGTTCGGGTCGATCCACTCACCACCCGAGAGCGCAAGCCCCGCGTCCACGCAGAGTGCGCCGGTGAGCCTTGCCGTGGGCCAGATCACCGCCCCGGCGTAGCGGAACAGGACGATGAACGCGACCAGGCCGATGATCGCGCCGGCTTGCCCCTGCCAGAGGCGACCGAACGCGGGCACAAAGTCCGCGAGGATGCGCGAGCCGTCCAGCGGCGGCACCGGGAGCAGATTGAAGAGGAAGCCGACGAGGTTCAGGATGATGCCGACGAACACGATCGTGTGCACCGTCTGGAGCAGTTCGGGCCTTCCCACCGGCCCATACGTCAGCCAGGCGACATCGAAGATGATGCAGCCGACGGCAAGGATGAGATTGACGAACGGCCCCGCAAAGGCGACCTTGGCGTCGTCGTACCGACCTCTGAAGTTCGCCGGCTGCACCGGCATGAGGCCCCAGGTGAACCCGAAGACGAGGAACATGACCCAGGCCCACGGAAACGGAATGTGCACAAACGGGTTCAGCGTCATATGACCGCTGCGGATCGGCACCGAATCGCCGCAGCGGATGGCCATCCACCCGTGGCCGAGCTCGTGCAGGGTGATGCTGACAATGACCCAGCAGACCCACGCGATCGCGCGGGTCGGGCTGACTTCCCAGGCATCTGCGAGCCACCAGCTCGGCATGGTCGCTACCTCGCTTGGCTACCGCCCTTTCACGACCTCGCCGCCCTGCGCCGCCCACTCGGCCAACCCACCCACCAGTAGCCTCACGGACTCATACCCCACCCCGATGAGTCGCTTCGTCATGGCGCTCGCCGAAGCGCTCCCCGGATCTTCGCCGTAGACGACGATGGTGTCGTACGCGGTGAACCGCTTCTCGGGCGCGGAGTTCGATGGAACCTCCTTGAGCCGCAGGTTGATCGCGTGCGGGATGTGGCCGGCCTCGAAGTCCTGGGGGGCGCGGGGGTCGACAAGGAGGACCACGCGCTGGTCCTTGTTCCGCTGCTCGAGGAGAGCCCTTGCCTCCGAGACGCTGATGGTGTGGATACTGGCGTCGGTCGTCGACTTTTCGCAACCCGTTATGTAGCAGAGAACTAGAACAACCAGCGGGGCAATGGCCGAACGCCCCCACGAACCGACGGATCTGGCTTTGCGTAGCATCATGGGGGACAGGGTATCGCACCGATGGGTCGGGTGCACAGCAGCCCCCCTCGGGATTGGGCGGAAGCCCCTCAGGAACTGAGCGCTTGCGCAAGCAGCTAGCCCCGTCTGCCATCGTGATCGCGGCGGTCGCCTCCGGCGCTCTGGTGTCGCCCGTGGTTGCTCAACCAACTCGGCATGCGACACCCTCGCTCATCGCAGAGACGCGCAGCCTGGTTCCCGGACAGGCCACCATGCTCGCAGTGCAGTTTGACATTGAGCCCAGGTGGCACCTGTACTGGCCGGGCCGCAATGACAGCGGCTTCGCACCCGAGATCAAGATCACCGCGCCGGAGGGGTACGCACTCGGCGAGCCCCAATGGCCCGCTCCCAAGCGGCACCTTCAGGCAGGGGGAATACTCGATCACATCTTTGAGGGGCGGCTCACGGTGCTCATCCCGCTCACCGTACCGGAGGGCGCAACCGGGGAAGCAAGGTTTGAGGCCGAGCTCTCTTGGCTGGCCTGCGAGCGGGCGTGCGTCGCGGAATCTGCGAAGGTGGACTTGACGCTCAGGATCGCACGCGAGGGCGAAACGCCTCTCGATGCGGCGGGGCGGGGGCTGATTCTTGCGGCTAAGGCAGCCCTGCCCAAGCCCGTCGCCGAGGCAAAGCCAAGGGTGGTCGCGGGGGTGCATGACGGAGCCCTGATCGTAGAGGCCCCCGGCGCCAGCCGAATCGAGTTTTTCCCGTTTGAGGAGTGCGTCAGCACACCAGATTTGGCAGGCCGGGGATCGACCAAGTCCGCACGCCTGGCCCTGCCCCTCGGGGAAGAGGACGGGAGGGTCACGGGGTTGGTTTCGGTGACGACGCCAGGAGCCCAAGGCTCGCCCGCGACGACGGCGGCATACCGCCTCGACCTCCCAGCCCGGCCCCTGCCCGAGGTGCAGCCCCCTAAGAAGCCCGCCGATCGCGATGGCGGAACCAAATGATGTGTTCGCCGGGGCGCGCGTCCCGGCGCAAGATCGGAGTATAGAGGATCTCTGAAAGGAGTCATGAGTATGAAGAGCCAGAAGCTGCTGAGTCTGTTCGCCGCGACCGCCGCGGCCCTTGCCATCGCCTCGGGCGCGTCGGCCCAGAACACCACCCCGGACAAACCCGCGAAGGAAGCCCCCGCGAAGCAACCCGAGAAGGACCACGGCAAGGGCGAGAAGGCCGACAAGGGCGAGAAGGCTGACAAGGGTGCGAAGACGGCGGGCGGTGTCGAACCCGGCCAGCCTGCTCCCGCGTTCACGCTCAAGGACACGGACGGCAAGGAGACGACACTCGCGGAGCACGTGAAGGCCGGCAAGATCGTCGTGCTCCAGTGGTTCAACCCCGAGTGCCCGTTCGTCGTGAAGCACTACAAGGAGACCAAGACCTTTAACAACCTCGCGGCCACCTACGGCCCCAAGGGTGTGGTGTTCCTCGCCATCAACAGCGGCGCGCCGGGTGAGCAGGGCGCGGGCGTGAAGGCGAACGCGGAGGCGAAGAAGTCCTGGGCGATCCCCTACCCCGTCCTGATCGATGAGGCGGGCACGGTCGGTCGCGCCTACGGCGCCAAGAACACTCCCACCATGGTGGTGATCGGGAAGGACGGCAACGTGGCCTACTTCGGCGCCATCGACGACGACTCCGGCGCTGCCAAGCCCGGCAAGACCAACTACGTCGCGAAGGCCTTGGACGAGCTGCTCGCGGGCAGCAACGTGACCACGCCCAAGACCAAGCCCTACGGCTGCGCCGTCAAGTACGGCAAGAGCAAGGGCTGAGCAATCGGCCGCTTCAGCGTTCACGGGCCCCGGTCGTCACACACGGCCGGGGCCTCTTCGTTCCTGCCCCGGGGTTTCAGCCCCAAGCCCGATCATCCTCCCCAGCGAGGACGTAGGATCGTCCGATGAACAGTGTGATGGACTTTCTGAATGCGCTCCCCAACCTGCTGCTGGTCATCCTGGGCTTTGGGGCGGTTGTGTTCATTCACGAGCTGGGGCACTTCCTCGCCGCACGATGGGCCGGAATCCGTGTGCTGGCGTTTGCCATCGGGTTCGGCCCCGCGATCGTCTCGTTCCGAAAGGGATGGGGCGTGCGCCTCGGGAGCAGCGAGAACGACTACACGAATACTCAGCTTGCCGCCGCGAGTGCGGCGGGCGAGAGGCGCGAGCAAGCCCGCGCACGTCTCGCCCGATCGAGCCCTACCGAGTATCGCATCAATCTGCTGCCGCTGGGCGGCTACGTCAAGATGCTCGGGCAGGTGGACGGGGACCCGAGCCAGGTCAGCGACGCCCGCGACAGCTACCAGAACTGCCGCCCCGTGAAGCGGATGGTCGTGATCTCCGCGGGCGTGGTTGCCAACATCATCTCCGCAGCTCTGCTCTTCATCTTGATCTATACGGTGGGCAAACCCGAGATGCCGCCGGTCATCGGCTCGGTCGGCGGGGGGTCGCCGGCGTCGGTCGCGGAGGTTCGCACCGAGGACGGCACCTCGCTCCTCGGCGGGCTGCTCCCGGGGGACCGCGTGCTCTCGATCGATGGGGAGAAGCCGAAGAAGTTTGATGAGATCGGGCTGACCGTGGCCATGGCCAAGAAGGGCAGGCCGGTCTCGCTCACCATCGAACGTTCCGGCGCCGGGATCCTGGTTGCCACGGTCGTGCCCGAGGTCGACCGAGTCTCGGGGCTCTTGAACATCGGCGTTGGCGTGCCCCTCTCCGGCACGCTTGTCGAAGGCGCCAACGCCGACCAGAACCAACGGATTCGAGCCGCGTTCGCCGCGCTCGGGCTGGAGTCGCTCGATCCGGGAATGACACTGACCTCGCTTGACGGCCTGCCGGCCTCGACCGGACTTGATCTCACAAGGCTCGTCGCCTCCGGAAACGGCGAGCCAGTCATCGCGACCTTTCAGGGCGCTGCGGGCACGCGGAACGTGACCATCCGACCCCGGGCGGTGCTCCAGTCCGACTGGCTGCCCCGGGGTGGCTCGTCCGTCATTCCGGTCACGCACCTGCTCGGGCTGGCACCGGTCATGAAGGTCGCCGACGCCACCAACGCCGAGGACAAGGGGCTCCGCACCGGCGACATCTTCGCGCTCCTCGGATCGGCGGAGTACCCGAGCCCCGCGCAGGGCATCGTCGAGATTCAGAGCCGCAAGGGTTCGACGATCCGCGTGGTCGTGCTGCGCAAGGACGACCATGGGGTGCTCCGCGAAGTTGACCTTGGCCAGGTTGCGGTCAACCGCAAGGGGCAGATCGGATTCGGTGCGGCGGACACCGCGGATGACCTCGCCGTGCTCTCGATGCCCGCCACCTCGCTCCGCCCGGCCCGGGGCGGGAACACCGAGGACTTCATTCCGGCGGCGGCCAGCCTCGTTCGGGTCCCGGGCACCACGATCGTCAGCATCGCCGGAGAGCCGGTCCACAACTTCACCGAGATCCGCGAGGCACTCAAACGTGCGACGACCACGGCCCGAGACACCTCATCGGCATCCCGTTCGGGTGCAGACTCTTCGCGAACGGTCGAGGTTCCCGTGCTGCTCCGCGTGCCGGTCCGCGGCGTGCCAGACGCCGATGCACCCGACCAGGAGGCCATCTGGACCCTCTCAGCGGACGACGTCCGAACGATCCACGGACTCGGATGGGAGGACACGCTGACCGCATCGGGCGTGTTCCAGCCCGAGGAGTTCGTGCTGAAGGCTGATGGCATCATCGACGCGGTCCGGCTGGGAGTGGAGGACACGCACCGGGTCATGCTCAATGTCTACATGACCTTCGTGCGGCTGAGCGAGGGCACGGTCAAGATCGAGCACCTCAAAGGCCCGGTCGGGATCGCGCACGTGGGCACCCTGTTCGCAGAGCGGGGGATCATGTCGCTGCTCTTCTTCCTCGCGCTCATCAGCGTCAACCTCGCCGTCGTCAACTTCCTCCCGATCCCGTTCGTCGATGGCGGGCAGTTCCTGTTCCTGATCTACGAGCAGATCCGGGGGAGGCCGCCCTCTATCGCATTCCAGAACATCGCGACGATGGCGGGGCTGGCCCTCATCGTCTCGGTCTTCCTCGTCGTCACCTTCAACGACATCCGCTCGCTCTTTGGTCTCTAGTACCGGGAGGCTGTGACGACGTGCTTGGGCTCGCCGGGCTTCTTCTCGTGGGGCTCCTGACTGGCGTGATGCTCCTCATCGCGTACACCGCGTGGGTGCTCTCGCACCCGCCCCGTCGCACGTACGCCGCGGCCCTCGCGTCGGGCCGAGCCGGCGACCCGGGGGAACTCACACCCCCACTGCCCTTCACTCTGTTCCAGTTCTCTTCCGGGAAGCACCGCCTCGACGCCTGGGACGTGGCGGGGGGCGATCCCCGGGGCCCGGTGCTTGTCTTCATCCATGGCTGGGGCGACTCCCGCATCGGAGCCCTCTCCCGCATCGAAGCACTGGCACCGGCGGCTTCACGCCTCATCGCGTGGGACCTGCCGGGCCATGGCGACGCGCCGGGCCTCTCCGCCCAGGGCGCCCTCGAGGCCGGCGCCGTGCTCGACCTGCTCGCGGAGTTGCAGCACCAGGCCGGCGCGGACGCCCCTGACGGCCCGCCTTCCATTGTGCTCGTCGGCTGGTCCATGGGCGCGGGAATCGCTCTCCACGCCGCGACAGAGGCCCCGAAGCGCGGCCTGACGGTGCGTGGCGTCATCGCGGAAGCGCCGTACCGGCTCCCCAAGACTCCGGCCCGACGGATGCTCATTTCATGGGGTCTGCCCTGGAGGCTGAATCTGGCACCCGCGCTCTGGTTCCTCGGCCTCGCGCGGGGGATCGGCCCCCGCTGGAAGGGCTTTGATCGGCGCGAGGTTGCCGCCCGCTTGTCCTGTCCGCTCCTCGTCCTGCATGGCGAGGTCGACCCGATCTCCCCGCCCGCGGACGGTGCGGCGATCTGCGAAGCCGGACGGGGCAGGCTGGCGGTGATTCCAGCCGGAGGCCATTACGGACTGTGGACCACGCCCGCGCATCGCGCGGCAGCATCGGCGGCAGCCCTCCAGTTCCTCGCCTCGCTGGGGGTACCTTCGGGATCCATCGCCCGCGAGGGGTGAGGTCGTACGATGGTGAATGACCGGCAGCCCGCCCGACGTCATGCTCCCCCGCCCTTCGGTGTCAGTCGATGCCGTGATGGCCGCGCAGCGTGCAGCGGAGTTCACCAAGCGATCGATCAAGAAGGACGCCAAGGTTGCGGGCCTGCTCATGGCCCTCTCGATGCTCGATCTCACGACGCTCGAGGGGAAGGACTCGGTCGAGAAAGTCCGTGGCCTCTGCCGCAAGGCCGTTCGCCCCTGGGACCGGGATGAGGCCGTGCTCGGCTACCGACTGCCCTCCGTGGCGGCGGTGTGCGTGTACCCGGCACTCGTCGGCACGTGCGTGGAGGCGCTGGGCCCGGACCGGCGAGTGAAGATCGCGTCGGTCGCGACGGGCTTCCCGAGCGGCCAGTTCCCCCTGGAGGTCAGGCTCGACGATACCCGGAGGGCGGTTGCCGACGGCGCGGACGAGATCGACATGGTCATCAACCGTGGGGCGTTCCTCGCCGGTCGGCACGACGAGGTGGCGGACGAGATTCGAGAGGTGAAGCGTGCCTGCCGCCGCGAGGACGGTTCGTTCGCGCACCTGAAGGTGATCCTTGAGACGGGTGAGCTCGAGACGCTCGACCAGGTCCGCCGCGCGAGCGATCTGGCCATCCGCGCCATGGCCGATGTGGACTTCGAGACCGGCATCCCCGCCCCCGGCACGCCGGACTTCATCAAGACCAGCACCGGCAAGGTCCAGCCCGCGGCCACGATGCCCGTCACGCTCGTGATGCTCGAAGCCATCCGCGAGTGGCACGCGGCGACGGGCCGAGTCGTCGGGATGAAGCCCGCCGGAGGCATCCGAACAGCCAAGCAGGCCCTGCACTACCTCGTGATGGTGAACGAGGCGCTCGGGCCCGTGCGTGTGGACGGGTTCGACGGCTGCCCCTGGCTCACGCCGGACTACTTCCGCTTCGGGGCCAGCACCCTCTGCAATGACATCCTGCGTCAACTGGCCTGGCTGAAGTCCGGCCGATACCAGGCGGGGTACGACTTCTCGGAGGCCTGAGCAGTGCGCCGACTCGCACGACTCCTGCCCTTCGGCGCGGTCGGGTTGCTGCTCACGGTGCTGACGGCTTGGGGGCCAGCGATCTTCGGGTGGTTCAACGACGGCAATCTCGTCGCGACCTACGAGTCGCGCAACACCGCCCCGCCCGCCTGGCTCACTCCCGAGGACTGGGATACACGCTCCTGGCATGCGACCTGGGGACCGGGCATCCGCTCGGACTTGATCAGTGAGCAGGTGTGGATGGGATCGAGCCTGGCGATGACGACCGACGGCCGCCGCCAATGGACTGTCATACACGTCCGGGTCGGGTTCCCGATGTATGCCATGCGCTGGCTGGACTACGCGTCGCACCTACCGGAGGAGGACACCAGGACCGGCCGCCGCGAATGGTTGATGGGGGTGAACATGGAGGGTGTCGTCTCCGGACTCCTCCCGGCGCGCCGGATCGACCGTCGGATCCCGCTCAGGCCGATCTGGACCGGCTTCGCACTCAACTGGGTGTTCTACGCAGCCTGCGCCTGGGGTGTGTACGCCGGCGCCCGTGCCATCCGCGCTGCGGCCAGACGGCGGAAAGGGCTCTGCCAGCGATGTGGGTACCCACGACCGGCATCGCGAACCGGCCACGCCGGGTCACGGTGCCCGGAATGCGGGGCGTAACGGCCCCATACACTGGGGCCATGGGAACCAACGGCCGCCATTCCGCCCCCACGGTCGATCCTCTCGCGACGGATCGCTCCGTCGCCTCGGCCCGCCCGGGGGGTCGGTGGGACTACGCCCCGGCACCGGAGACGGTGAAGGTCGTCGTGAAGCCCAGCTACGGCCACTACATCGGCGGCAAGTGGTCCCGTGCCGGGGCCGGAGCCTTTGCCACCATCAACCCAGCGACCGAGGAGCCTCTCGCGATCGTCGCGCAGGGAACCGAGAAAGACGTGGACCAGGCCGTGCGCGCTGCGGCCAAGGCGCTGCCCGCGTGGAGCGGGCTGCCGGCACGCGAGCGGGCCAAGTTCCTGTTCCGCGTAGCGAGACGCATCCAGGAGCGGGCCCGCGAGTTCGCAGTGCTCGAGACCATGGACAGCGGCAAGCCGATCAAGGAGAGCCGCGACGTCGATGTCCCGCTCGCGGCGGCGCACTTTTTCTATCACGCGGGCTGGGCGGACAAGCTCGCCTACGCGTTTCCGGGCCGCACGCCCAGGCCCGTCGGAGTCTGCGGGCAGGTCATCCCCTGGAACTTCCCCCTGTTGATGGCGGCGTGGAAACTCGCGCCCGCCCTCGCCTGCGGGAACACCTGCGTTCTCAAGCCCGCGGAGACCACCCCGCTCACCGCGCTCCGGCTCGCGGAGGTCTTCGATGAGTGCGGCGTACCCCCGGGCGTGCTGAATGTCGTCACCGGCGACGGACGCACCGGCGCGGCCATCGTGAGCCACCCCGGAGTTGACAAGGTCGCATTCACAGGCTCGACGGAGGTCGGAAAGAAGATCGCGGCGGCGGTCGCGGCACGCGGTGCACGCCTGTCGCTGGAACTGGGCGGAAAGTCACCCCACATCATCTTCGAGGACGCGAGCCTCGACCAGGCCGTCGAGGGCGTGATCGCCGGCATCTACTTCAACCAGGGGGAGGTGTGCTGCGCGGGCTCACGCCTGTTCGTGCAGGAGAGCATCCTGACCGAGGTGATCACCCGGCTCGAGCGCCGCCTCGCGACGCTCCGCGTCGGTGACCCCATGGACAAGAACACCGACGTGGGCGCGATCAACAGCCGCGATCAGCTCGACCGCGTCAGCCACTACGTGTCGCTGGGTCGCGAAGAGGGAGCGACGTACCACGAGGCTAGCGCCACCTCGCTGCCCACTCGCGGCTTCTACTGCCGACCGTGCTTCTTCAGCAACGTGCAGCCGAGCCACACCATCGCCCGCGAGGAGATCTTCGGACCCGTGCTGAGCGTCATGAGCTTCCGCACTCCCGAAGAAGCCGTGACCCGGGCGAACAACAGCCCCTACGGCCTGGCGGCGGGCATCTGGACGGACAAGGGGTCGAAGGTGTTCGATATCGCCGGGAAGCTCAAGGCCGGAGTTGTCTGGTGCAACACCTACAACAAGTTCGACCCGGCAAGCCCGTTCGGCGGGTACAAGGAGAGCGGGTTCGGACGCGAGGGCGGCCTCCAGGGCCTGCGGGCGTACGTCAGGCTCGATGTGCCGACCGGTCGGACGCACTGACACCGCGTTGACCAGCAGACCCAGTGCAAGCGGGAGCAACCATGCCCGAGAGACTCGACGTGCTGAAAACGTACAAGCTCTTCATCGATGGCAAGTTTCCACGCTCCGAGAGCGGGCGGTCGATCGAGGTGAAGGACCGCAAGGGCAGCGTCGTGGCGCACGCCTCGCACGCGTCACGGAAGGACCTGCGCGAAGCGGTGGAGGCGGCCCGGAGGGCGTTCCCGGGCTGGTCTGGTTCGTCCGCGCTCCTGCGGGGCCAGATCCTCTACCGAGCCGCGGAAATGATGGAGGGCAAGCGGGCCGAGCTCGCGCAGGCCTTGACCGCCGGCCGAGGAAGCACCGGGAGCCGGCAAGCCCAGGCGGAGGTGTCTCTCGCGGTCGACCGGCTCGTGCACTTTGCGGGGTGGGCGGACAAGTTCTCGCAGGTGCTGGGGTGCCACAACGCGGTCGCGGGCCCCTACTACAACTTCACATTCGCGGAGCCGACCGGCGTCGTGTGCGTCGTGTGCCCGCCGGTTCCCCCGCTGCTTTCGCTGATCTCGCTCCTGGCGCCTGTCCTGTGCTCGGGCAACACCGCCGTCGTGATCGCGGACGCCGCGGATCCGCTCTCCGCCGCGGTGCTCGCTGAAGTCATCGCTACGAGCGACTTCCCGGCCGGCGTATGCAACATCCTCACCGGGGATCTCGACGAACTCGTGCCGTTCGTGGCCACTCACCGCGACATCGACGGCGTGCACGCAGCGGGCCTTTCCGGCGACCTCGCCAAGACCCTTCGGGCGGGTGTCGCCGAGAACATCAAGCGGACGGTCGTCCACTCTGAGGTCGAGTGGGACTCGGCGGCGTGCGAGTCGCCCTGGTGGATCGAGCCGTTCCTGGAGATGAAGACGGTCTGGCACCCCGCGTCGGCGTAGGCGACTCCTCAGACTCCGCCGGGCTGCGTTCTCCCGCTCTCGAACGCCCGGATGGTGCAGTGCCCGCCCGCGCAGACCAGGATCATGCCCACGACGAGGGCGACCAGCTTCACGCCACCCGCGACGAAGGGAGCGAGCGAAGCCACCTGCTGACGCCCCAACCAAAACGCGGCACCGAGCCCCGCGAGCCCGACCAAGGCGGCCGCAGCCCGAATGCCGTACGCCCGTGCCTCCGGTGTGCGACGAAGCACGGCATAGGTCGCGGCCGCTGCGAAGAAGCCCGCGATGGCCACCCGCGCCACCGCAAAGCCCAGCAGCGAGGCCTGACCCCGCGATTCGACGAGCGTGACCCCCTGCCGATTTCCGAGCCAAGAGAGGACCGCCGAGGCAAAGACCGTACCGGCAATGCAAATCAGCGCAAGGCCCTGCCCGTCCTGAAAGCGGCGGCGGCCAAAGGCAACGCCGATCACCCCAGCGATGAGAACAACCACTTCAAACCCAAACAAAACCCATGCAGGACGGGGTGCCACCAGCGAAGCCAGTACCGCCATGACGGCGGCCCATACGAGCAACAGACCGGAAACGGCGCTCACGGTGCGGAGGAGCCAGTTCGGAAGGGCGGGAGTGGAGGGCAGTTGAGCGTCAGGCATAGCGGGACTCCGTGGAACTCATGACGGGTCAGATCGGCTCTCCGACTAGACCGAACTGATTCATACGCCCCCGAACTCGCCCGGGTGCGGCTGGCCGAATAACCGCCCGAGGATGAAGGCCTCCCCCCCACGATGCCGATGAACGTCCCAGGTGGTTCTCACACCTGGAGAACGGCGCCTTGAGCGATGAGCTTCCAATCCCATCAGACCTGCAACTCCGCGTGCGGAAGATGTACGCTCGGGTCCTGTCGACGTGGGCCATGGACCTCATGTCGCTGAGGCGGGCAGGGCTCGATCGCCCGGTAGGCAGATCCGCGGCGGCGGAACTTCCGACGCCGTCGTATCGCTTCACCGGTGCCCGCACGGGACGATGGGCCGCGAGCCGCGAGGGGTCGCTTCTCTCATGGAAGACCCGCCACGCGGCGTGATCGGGAGGAGAGCACGGCATGAGCGGCATTTCGACTGGCGTGGGCCTGTTCAGCGGGATTGACAGCGCGTCCATCATCCAGCAGTTGCTGAAGGTGGAGGCCCGCCCCCGGGACCTCGTCGCCGCCCGCGTTGCTCAGCTCCAGCTCCAGCAGACCGGCTATCTCGACATCAACTCTCGGCTCTCTGCGCTGCGGGACGCGGCGAAGGCGTTCCGAGACAAGAAGACGTTCTCGACCCGCTCCGCGACATCGTCGGATTCGGACATCCTGCGGGGCACCGCGGGCCCAACGGCCGCCAACGGGACGTACACATTCCTCGTGGATCGCCTCGTGACGACACAGCAGATGCTGAGCCGGGGCTTTGCGAACTCCGACGTTGCGGCCCTCGGCGCCACGAGCTTCAGCTTCGAGCCCGCGCACGCGAGGCTGGACACGGACATCGCCCTCGCAGACCTCAACGACGGGGCAGGCGTCTCGCGTGGGCGCATCGTGGTCACGGACTCCGCCGGCGTCTCCGCGACGATCGATCTTTCACGGGCCACCACGGTGGGTGACGTCCTGCAGGCCATCAACGACAACGGCTCGGCGCGAGTTTCCGCGAGCGTGAGCGGCGGGCGGCTCGTCCTCAAGGACACCGCCGGCGGCGGCGGGACGATGACCGTCGCCAACGGCACCGGCTACACCACCGCGGCCAGCCTGGGGATCGCCGGCGCCGCATCAGGGGGCACGCTCACCGGCTCCGTGATCCACAGACTCCACGGCAATGTCACGCTGGCGAGCCTCAACGACGGGCGGGGCGTCAACATCCGCAGCGCCAGCGGCACGGGCACCTCCGTCTGGAACTTCAAGATCTCCGTGAGCGGGTCCGACGCCTTCATCAACGTCGGCGACGTCTACGAGACGCAGACCGTCAACGGCGTCGACCAGCTTGTCAAGGTTGAGGGCGAAGTCTCCACCGTCCAAGGCCTGGTCGACCGCATCAACGAACAACTCTCCGACCAGGGCTTCACCGACGTTGCCGCCTCGATCGACCAGACAAACGGCAGGCTCATCATCACGGAGAGCTCGGGGATTCGCACCATCACGGTCAGCGAGAACCCCACGCTTGGCTCGACCACGGCGGCGGACCTGGGAATCCTCACTTCCGCGACCGGGACGATCAACGGCAACCGCCTGCTCGCGGGCCTCAACACGACGCTCGTCCGCGGCCTCAACGGCGGCGCTGGCGTCAGCGGCGACGGCAAGATCTTCATCACCACCCGCAGCGGCAACAACTACGACTTCGACATCGACACCACCAACGGGACGCTCGCCGACATGATCGCGGCGGTCGACGCCGCGACCAACGGCGAGGTCCGGCTCTCGCTGAGCGAGCGGGGCAACGGGCTCGAACTCACGGACCTGACGGGCGGCGTCGGGAACTTCATCGTCACGGGCAACTCGGGCGCGGACACCGCGGCCTCGCTCGGGCTCTCGACGGGGGCCACGGGCGTTGCTTCCTCCACCGTCAGCGCCAACAACCTGCAGCGTCAGTACGTCAGCCGGGCCACCACGCTGGCGTCTCTGAACTCGGGCCGGGGCGTCGGCACCGGCACCTTCCGGATCACCGATTCCACCGGCGCCTCACAGACCGTCAGCATCGACGCCAACACACGCACGATGGGCGATGTGATCACGAAGATCAACGCCCTGGGGCTGAAGGTGAAGGCCTCGATCAACTCGACCGGCGACGGTCTGCTGATCAGCGAGGACAACACCTCCACCCCCGCCGGCACGCTGAAGATCAAGATCGAGGACGTGTCAGGCACCGCCGCAAAGGCCATGAACCTCGCGAAGACGGCGGAGGACACAGGGTCGTCCAACTACGTGGATGGCTCGTTCGAGCGGGTCGTCGAGTTTTCCGCGGCGGACACCCTCCAGCAGGTGATCGACAAGATCAACCAGGCGGGCGCGGGCGTGTCCGCGGCGCTCGTCCGCGACGGCGCGGGCGCGACACCGTACCGTCTCAGCCTCACGAGCACGTCCAGCGGCACGGCGGGGAGGTTCCTCCTCGACACCGGCTCGTTCTCTCTGGCGCCGCAGACCCTGGAGCTGGGCCGGGACGCCCTGATGTTCTACGGCTCGACGGACGCCGCCCGGGCCATCGCGGTCACCAGCAGCACGAACACCGTTGACACGCTGCTCCCGGGCGTGAGGTTGGACCTGGCGCGACGCTCGGACACCCCGGTCACGATGACCATCGCGACCGACACAGAGGCGATCTTCTCGGAGATCGATGTGTTCGTGAAGTCGTTCAACACCGTGGTCTCCCGCATCTCGGAGCAGACCAAGTACGTCGAGGAAACCAAGCAGAAGGGTCCGCTGATCGGCGACAGCACCATGCTCGAGATCCGGTCGTCGCTCTTCCGCACCATCCAGTCCGCCGGCATCGGCACGTCCGGGCGGTTCAGCACGCTCGCAGAGATCGGCATCACCGTGGGCGAAGGCGGCGCGCTGAAGCTGGACGAGACTCGCCTCCGCGAGGCCCTCGATGAAGACCCCGCGAGCGTGGAATCGCTCTTCACCACGCGGGAGCAGGTGCAGGACGCCGAAATCGAGGTGCCGGGCCTCCCCGGCGTCAGGGTCCGGAACCCGAACGCGGGCAGCACATTCTCCGCGCTGGGTGTCATCGGGCAGATCGAGCAGCTCACCACCCGGTTCATTGACTCCACGAGCGGCGTGCTCACGGGGAGGTCAAAGGCCATCGACGAGCAGATCCGCCTGCAGCAGGCACGGGTCCAGGCCATGAACCAGAGGTTGCTCAGCAAGCAGGAGATCCTGCAGAAGCAGTTCCTCGCGATGGAAACCGCCATCGGCAAGCTCCAAACCCAGCAATCCGCCCTTGCCACGCTGGGATGAACTCGCCCGACCCGCCCGCAACGCTGAACAGGGCCGCCGTTCCGTCCGATAGACGTTTCATCCATGACGACCCAGTCAGCCAACACGTATCTTCGGACGAAGGTCATGACCGCCAGCCCCGAGGAGCTCCGCCTGATGCTCCTCGACGGAGCCATCAAGTTCGCCCGCCAGGGGATCGAGGGGCTCGAGGCGAACAACGCGGAGAAGACCTTCAACGGGTTTTCGCAGTGCCGCGACATCGTCTTCGAACTGCTGAACACGATCCGGGATGACATCGACCCGGAACTCGCTCAGAATGCCCGGGGCCTTTATTCGTACCTCTACCGATTGGTGGTCGAGGCCCGCTTCGAGAAGGACCGAGCCAAGGCAGAAACCCTGGTGAAGCTCCTCGACTTCGAGCGGGAGACATGGGTGATGCTGATGCAGCAGTTGGCGGCGGAGCGAGGCAGCCCCGCGGCACCCGGGACGCCCCCCACCGCGGCACCACGAGGCGAGATCAGCCTGCAGGCCTGAGTGCCCGCGTCGTTCTCCTTGCACCCTCCCGTCTCCCTACAACTCCGACACCCGCCGCCGTGCGGGCGGAGGTTCCCATGCCGGACGACACCTTCCACTGGCTCGACGTCGATCTGATCGGCGAAGAACTGGCGCGGGCATATCCCGACATCGACCCGCTCCGCACCGGCTTCGTCCAACTCAGAGCATTGGTTGCGAAACTGCCCGGGTTCCGCGAAGAGCCGGGCCACCCGGTGAACGAGAGGATTCTGGAGGAGATCCAACGACACTGGATCGAGGCCCGCCTCTGACCTGACTAACCTTTGCGGGGATGCCCCAGCCGCGAAAGCTCCACGACCGTTACTTCAAGCAGGCCAAGGCCGAAGGCTACGCGGCCCGGTCCGCCTACAAGCTGCTGGAGATCCAGGAGAAGCGGCGGCTCATCCGCCGAACCGACGCGGTGCTCGACCTCGGGTGTGCGCCCGGTTCCTGGCTGCAGGTGCTCGACAAGCACCTGGGGCCGAAGGCGAGGATCGTCGGGATCGACCTTTCTGAAGTGACCGCGGAGCTCTCGGACCGTGTCGTGACGCTGCGAGGAGACATCTTCGCCACGGACCCATCGGTCTTTCTCGAGGCGGCCGGATTCCCGGCGGGTTCAAACCGCCGCTTCGACGTGCTGATCTCTGACATGGCACCGAACACCTCCGGGCACGGGGATGACTTCATGTCGGCCCGGCTCTGCGAGCGGGTACTCGACCTGTGCCACGGCCTCCTGAGGCCGGGAGGCAACCTGCTGATGAAGATCCTCGAGGGTGAGCCGACCCCGGGCGTGATCGCTCGCGCCAAGCGGATGTTCATGCAGGCGGGAACCACCAAGCCGCAGGCGAGCCGGGACCTCTCCAAGGAGCTTTTCATCTGGGCCGAGGGATTCAAGGGACTGCCCGAGACTCCCTGATCCCCACCTCACCCCGTATCCTCGCCCGTGGAGTTCCTCGCCCCATCCGCCATGGCCTGGGCCGCCTCAGTCGCCGGCCCGGTGTTGCTCGTGCTGTATCTGCTGCGCCTGAGACGCCGCCCGGTGCGAGTCTCAACGGTCCGATACTGGCCGCTGGCCGCGAAGGACGTGCAGGTCAACGTGCCTCTGAAGATGCTGCGTCCCTCGTGGCTCTTGTTGCTGCACGTGCTGATTGCCGGGTTGGCGGTATGCGCCGTGGGGCGGCCCGCCGTGAGCGGCGTGGGAGGCGCCGGTGGACGCGTCGTGCTGCTCATCGACGTTTCCGCCTCGATGTCGGCCCAAACTGCGCGGCCCGGGATCAGCAGGCTTGATGACGCCCTCGATCGCGCGCGGCAGTTGGTGCGGTCCGACCGAGCCTCGCCCTCCAGCCAGTTTGCCGTCGTCACCTTCGCTGCGGAACCCCGGGTGCTCTGCGGCTTCGGAGGGTCGCATCGCGCCTCCCTCGATGCACTGTCCGCGGTTTCCCGCACGGACCAGCCGGGGGACCTCCGATCAGCCCTCGAACTCGCTGATTCGCTGCTCAAGGGTGCGCAAGAAGACGCCCCGCGGGGGAGCATCATCCTCCTGTCAGACGAGGCTGCGGTTCCCCGGGATTGCCCCTCACACGTGAAAGTTGAATCGCTGCCGTTCCACGGTGAGGAAACACCGCCCAATCTCGGCATCGTGGCGTTTGCAACGAGCCGCTCCGAGTCATCGCCGGAGACGGTCGAAGGCTTGGTCGAGGTCGTCGGCACCGGGCCGAGCCCATCCCCCACCGTGGTCAGCATCGATGTGGACGGCGAGGTCGTCTCTCGGCTTCCGATGATCGCCGCGGGAAACGCGGGACGAACGTCCGTCACGTTCCAACTAGCCTGCCGACCTGGCGGCGTCATCCGTGCCGCACTCCCCGGGATGGACGCACTCGCATCGGACGACGTCGCGGCACTGGTCCTCGCACCGGTAACGAACCCGCGGTTGATGATTGTCTCGCCGGAAGGGGCGCTGGGAGAGCTGCCGCTGGGCTCCGTGCTCCTGCGCGAAGTCCTGTCAGAACTTCGAACCTCGGGCCTGGAGGAGATGTCGGAGCGGGAATGGTTGTCTCGGGGCGCCCCCACGCCACCCGTACCCTCGATGATCATCTTTGACCGGGTGTCTCCGGCCGAGGCCCCGGCTTGCCCGTCGCTGACATTCGGGGCGGATGCCCCCGGAAGGCCGGGGTTGCTGGGGTCGGGAGCGGCGGGCCCCCCGAGCGCAATCTTCTGGGACCGGCGACACCCGGCACTCCGGCACGTCAGCCTCGACGGGCTCTCGCTCGACGCGACCCCCCTCGTGACAGCGCCGGAGGGCTGGATGCCGATCGCGCGATGCTCCTCCGCGCCCATCGTCCTAGCGAGCGAAACGGGACGCTGGCCGCGGCTCGTCGTCACCTTTGATCTCACCCGGTCGAACTGGCCCGTGCAGTCAGGCTTCCCCGTGTTCGTTGCATCAGCGGTCGACTTGCTCACGGCTCGCTGGTCGCTGTCCAGGGGTGAAGGGCACACCACGGGCGAGCCCATCGAGATCCCCGCGGCACCGGGTGCGAGCATCGCCATCTCCGGACCGGCGTCGGCCAGTGCGGTGGCCGGCCCGGACGCCCAGGTCGCGACGGCCCCGCCGATGGCTCTCGCGGGGATGTATCGCGCTGGAGACGCACGGCTGGCGGTCAACCTGCTCAATGCCGCGGAATCTTCCCTCACAACGACGAAGGCGGGCGACCGGGTGGCCGCGGCGGAATCCGCGCCGTCGCCCCCGGCAGACCGACGCGAGATCTGGCACTGGTTTGCGGCGGGGGTGCTCGCCTTGCTCTGCGTTGAGTGGCTCGTGTATGCGCGGCTTGTCCGGACGTAAGGCGTGACACCGACCCGACCACAGAGCGCACGCGCTCAGCCGAGTTCGACGCTCCAGTAGGCGTGGTCGAGGAACGCCCGCCAGGACTGGTACTTCTCGTTCCCGAGCCTGAGCATGATGAGCGGGTTACGTCTCGGGCGCTCGGGCTTGCGAATCAGCCTCATGTGCGCTTCGTCCGGCGTGCGGCCACCCTTCTTCGCGTTGCACCGGATGCACGCACAGACGAGGTTTTCCCACGAGTCGCCGCCGCCCTGTGCGCGGGGACGGACGTGATCGATGGACAGGTCGCTGGTGGGGTAGATCCGCCCGCAGTACTGGCAGCGGTTGCGATCTCGCGCAAAGAGGTTTCGGCGGTTGAGCTTCACGCTCTGCGCCGGCAACCGTTCATAGCCGAGAAGGCGGATGATCCTGGGCACCGCGATCTCGAACCGAACGGTGCGCACCCAGTCGTGCCGCTCACGCTCCATCTCGCGAGCGAGCGCAGAAACCTCGATCCACGATTCCAGGTCGTACGTCAGGTACCGCCCGGCGCCAGCACTGTCAGTTTCGACGTGGATGATCTCCGCGATGCTGCGGGCGAGCAGGCTGAACGCCCGCTTCGCGGGCACGACGCGCATCGCGGCGAACGCCTTGTTCAGCACCAGCACCTTGGATCCGAGTCCGCCGGCTTCGGATGCGGCGAGTGCCGCGGCGAGGTCCGACGGTACGACTTCCGCGCCATCCAGCGCTTCCTCACCATGCCCCCCACCCGGTTCACCAGTCCTGCGGTGCATGACAGCGTCCCTCCGGGACGACTTAGTTATAGCGGTGTTCGGGGCTCCGTGCAATAGCACCCGAGGCCCTTATGGGCCCTTCCCCTTGTCCCCCGCCCGCTGGGGGTCCGGGAAGTCCCGGTAGAGGGCACTCTGGAAGTCTGTGACCATCGAGTACACAGGCAAATGGAGGCGCTCGACCTCTCCCGCCCGGGTCGCCACCTCCCCGAAAGCCTCGTCGAGCTGAGTCAGATCCCGGAAGGAGATCGAGATGTGAAACTCGCCCAGTCCGGCGGGTCCGAACCCGAACTTCCGCCTCGTGATCCGCCACGACTCGAGTCGACCCTGGCTGCGGAGGTACCCCAGGTACTCGTTCACCGCCTCGCAGAACTCCAGGTCCTTGCGGCTGTCCTTCAGGTTCACCCAGATCTCGTAGTGGTTCATGCCCCAACCGTACGCGGGGCCAACTGGGCCTAGGCCATAGTGGCCCTGGCCTCGTGGCCGCGGACGAACCGCCTCAGCCCGGCCTGCGCCCCGACGAAGGCGAGCAGCACCGCGGCGACCAGCATCCGGACGGCCCCGGGGGAAAGCCCGGGCTCGTAGGCTGGCAGGACAAGCGCCAGCCCGACGACGTGTACGCCTACAAGCGTGCCGAGAATCGACCCCCGCCCACCGGTGACCTGCGTGCCCCCGATCACGACCGCGGCGAGGGCCTCGAGTTCAAGCCCCTGCGCCTGGTCGTGCGATGCCGTGGGCACGTACATCAGTGCCGCGACGCCCGACACGCCTGCGAGCAGCCCGCTCAGAGTGAAGGTCGCCACTCGAACCCCTGCCACCGGCACCCGGCCCCGGCAGGCCCCCGGGTTAT
>QWIH01000073.1 GCA_021405315.1 Leptolyngbya sp. PLA1 | reverse complement strand
CGCCGAGCAGTTCACCCCCGCGACGTATCGCACCATCCGAGACTTTGAAACACCCTCGCTCGGCCCCACAGGCGTGCGGCACCTCACGTATCAACAGACGCACAACGGCCAGGACATCTACGGCTCGCTCCTCACCGCAAACGTCACCGGCGGCGGCATGCTCGTCAACATCGGCAGCAGGTTTGTCCCAGAGCCAGTGGGCCCTATCACGCCACCAGCCTGCGACGAGGCGAACCGGACGGTGCGGGACATCGTCGCCGCGGCGTGCGACGAGGTGGGCGACACTCGCATCGCGGACATCGTGAACCTCATCGCGCCGGAGGCGGTGTGAACCCCGATCAGGCCGACGCGGCGTGGGAGTGCATGGTGAAGCACTCGGACCTTGCGGTGCTGAGCACGCACGACCTGACGATGCACTATTGCCAGCCGAGCCCAACGACCTGCCCGCCATCACCGGGTTCGTCAAACGTCTGCTTCCGTGTGTACCCCGACGATGCACCGGTCCCCGGCACGCCGGGTCTCCCAGCAGTGCCAAGCGGTGGCGCGGACTCCGAGTGTGTCATGCGAGACGCCCTGAGCCTCCCCGCCTGTGCGACGACGCTGACAGATGACCGAGGTTGGGTGCAGGTTGCGCTGGCGGACATCGCGCCGATGTCGCCGTTCGGATGGCTCAACGAGGGTCACACCTTCATCCGAACGGTCGACGGGCAGCCCGTTGAGACCCCGGGGTATGCGCATTGCTACGGGTACAACTCGGGGGTGGCGATCCAGACCTGCGGCAACAACGTCTGGGTGCGCACCGCCGCTGATGTCGTCTCTGCGGGCGCTGCAAGAGCATTTGACTTTGCCCTCCCCTGCCCCGCCGAGCCCGGAGTGCCACCGAACGCTCCCTGTGCGACCGCGTTCCAGCACTGGGACGCTGTGGCCGCGGAGGTGTTCTACCTGGCCAATGTCTGGCATGACCGGATGTACCTCCTGGGGTTTGAGGAACAGGCGGGCAACTTTCAGGCCACAAACTTCGGTCGTGGCGGTAACCCCGCGAGTGACCCGTTGGAGATCGTGGTCAACGGCTCTCCCGATCGAGACTACGGCAATGCGCGGTTCAACCGTGGCCAGTCAGAAGACGGCGCCCCCTACGTCGTGAACTTCTCGGTGATGCCGATGCTGGGCGAAGTTACTCCGTCTCGACCAGCAGCGCTCGACAAGACGGTCGTGTTCCACGAGCTGACCCACACGATGATCGCGAGACTCGGTGTGGGCTCCATGGAGGCCCAACAGGCGGCTGGAATGCACGAGGGTACCGCCGACTTCTTTGCCATCGCGATAACAGCGTCGCCAGCGGACGACTACGCCGCAACCTATCCGGTCTTTTCGTGGCCCAACCGAGCATTCGGCGCGGGCTACGTGAGCCACTACTACTTCGGCGCACGACGCTATCCGTACTCACAGGACATGGGAGAGATCAATCCACTCACGTACGGCTTCATCGATCCGGATGAGGCAAACAATTTCCCCTACCCGGACGACGACATTCCGCGCAACCCAACGAGGTTGAACGTGGCCCGTTCCGAGCTCCATGCCATCGGCGAAGTGTGGGCATCCGCACTTCTGGATGCTCGGTATCGGTTGTCGCAGGAGCCATCAGTCGGACAGGGTGCGAACGACGTCTTGATGCAACTCGTGGTAGATGGGTTGAAACTGAACCCGGGGCAACCGAACTTTCTCCAGGCGCGTGACGCGATACTTCAGGCGGACCTGCTCCGGCACGGCGGGCTCCACCATCCCAGCCTGTGGTGGGCCTTTGCCCGCCGTGGGATGGGTTGGGGGGCCTCCAGCCCCGCCAACGGGGGGGCACGGAATGTTGTTCAGAGCACAAGCGCAACACCTGCGACCAACCTGGAAGTGTCGTTCTTCTTCCCCGACGACCCTCCCTTGGCGATCGACACGTGCGGCCCAACGTCCTTCGACGCCATGATCGTGGGCGTCGCCCAGCCGCTGACAAGCGTTGAGGTCGTCCTCCACGGGACGGGACTTCCCACGATCGACGCGGGGCTTCCGTCGTCGGTGGCCGCGCTCGGAGGCGGCACGTACAGAGTGTCCGTCGGCCCCGGTCTTTGCCGCCAGGCGTGGGAGGTCACGCTGCGAGCGGGGCCGGCACCCGGATCACCACCATACCGAGAGAGCCACCCGATGCTTTTCGTAGCGGGCATTCTGGGGAATGTGCCTGGGTTCCCGGTCACCATGGAAGTGGATGATTCGGGCAGCCAGGACCCATGGACTTCGGGAATGACGCCGCCTTGGGTGCCGAGCGCTCCGGCGAATGCCGGTCGCTGGGAGCGGGTAGATCCCATCGGCGGCAATGTCCAGCCCGCCCGTGATGCCACGCCGGGCGGTGGGTATCAGTGCTGGGTGACCCAAAATCGCATCAATCTCACCAGCACCGGAGTCTTGCTTGACGATGTGGATTCTGATGGAGACGGCGCGTGGCTTCGGTCGCCAGAGTGGGTGCTCAACACCCAGACCACGGGAGTGTTGGAGTTCCGACAGTGGTACGCGTCATCCGGCACCGGCGCGGCTGCGGATGTGCAGTGGCGAGTTGACGTGCTTCGCGATGGCGATGTCGTGCAGTCCAGGGCGTACCTGCCGTTGGATGTGACCGGGCTTGCATGGCGGCTGCAGCGAGTCCCCTTTGGCACCGGGACCACATCGGGTGCCGGTCATCGCGCAAGATTCCACGTCTTTGACCAACTCCCAGAGGACACAGCGGTCGAAGGCGGCCTCGACGACGTGGTTGTGTACCAGATCGTCGGGTGCGCGGATTGCTGCGATGCCGATCTGAACCGCGATTCAAACCGCGATCAGGACGACGTGACCTACCTCATCAACGCCGTCGCGACCGGCGAAAGCCCTGCCGGGTCCGATCCGGACTTCAACCGGGACGGCAACGTCGACCAGCAGGACATCATCGACCTCATCGATTACGTCGGAGGTGCGCCATGCCCCTTGTGAGCGGCCGAGCGGGTGTTGTTGCAGTTGCCACAGCCCTCGGTGTCTGTGCCGGTGCCGCGAGCGCACAGCCTGAGGACTACGTGGATCTTGGTGTGCACGCTGAGCCGGAGACACTCAACCTCACAGTCATCCTCACATCAGCACAGGCGGTTCAGTGGTACCGTGCCTTGTTGCCGACATTGCGACAGGAAGGTGGGTTCTTGGACATTCGGTCGAGTTGGCCACAACCATGTCCTGAACCCTGCGCGGCGTACATCTGGCATCCCACCATCATCGTCTTTGACGCGGTCGGTCGCGCGATTGCCTTCGACTTCGGCAGCAACAATGAGTTTCAGGAATTCATGCTGTCCTTTGGGTGCGCCGACCCCCGGCCCCCGGTGTGCATGCTCCGGGAGGGCTCGATGCCCGACGAAGGCCAATGGTTGTGTGACCTCCGTCCGTACAGCGGACAAGATGGCGAGTTGTCGGCAGGGGAGTATTGGATTGCCGTTGGCAACAGCATCCATCCGGTGCAGGGTGTTCCATGGGGCGCGGCGAGTACCATCTCACCTCTCAATCCTGGTCGCCGGGTCGATTTTTGGTTCCGCATCCAGCCCCCCGCCATCCCCTACTGCGACGGCGACTTCAACTGGGATGGGAGCGCCGACCAGGACGACGTGCTCTACCTCGCCAACGTCCTCGCCGGGGGCGAGAACCCCACCGGCCGCTGGGCGGACTACAACCGCGACGGGAACGAAGACCAGGACGACCTCCTCGCCCTCGTCCACACCATCGCGGGAGGCGGGTGCCCGTGAGAGTCAGCGCGCCAACCCCACCCACGCGAGGCTCGGCGAAGACGCCGAACCACGGCAGGAGGACTTGCTCCTACGCCTTCTTGCGTGGCTGCACGCCCACCAGCCTTGCGCCGAAGAGTTCGATGGTGCGCTTCACGAGCGGGTGCTCGGAGATCGCGGCACGGGCGGCTTCCTGATCGATGGCCGGCGTGGGCGTGGCCTCGTCGCCCGCGGGCTTCTCGCCGCGGAGTTCGAGTTTCACGGCGCGGTCCCAGGCGGTGGCGAGCAGGTCGCAGATCTCGCGTTCGTTGGACTTCGCCGTGCCGAGGAGTGCCTCGCTGACGCTGAGGACGACGAGGTCGTCCTTGACCTCGACGAGTCGGCAGTCGTTGATGATGACGCGGAGGCGGCGGTTCGGAGCGGCGGCGGTGAGGACCGTGGCCCAGGGATCGCCGGAGGGTGGGCGTGACGGCGTGTGGACCTGCTGGCTGGGCGCAGGTGGGGCTGGGGAGGCGGGGGGTGGCGCGGGCGGTGTGGCCGCCCGTGCGGGAGCGCCGACCGGCGCGGGTGCGGTCGGCGTCAGCGTTTTTTTGGTCCGGCGCTCCCTGCGGCGGGCAGCGGGCGTCCTGCGACGACGGCGGTGACGTCCGCGAGTTTTTCGGTGAGGGCGAGCCGGACGATGAGCGCGTCCAGCAGGGCACGCGGCACGGAGGAGGAACGGGCTGAGCGCTGGACGTTCTCGCAGAGCGCGATCATGTGAACGAGGCCGGCGGCGTCGAAGCGGGAGGCGAGCGCGGCCTCGCTCTCGCGGGCGGCGTCGGAGAGGTCCACGAGGGTGGTCTTTCCGCCGCAGGCGGCGAGGAGCATGAGGTCTCGGAGTCGCCCGAGGAGGGAATCGAGGAGTTGATCGATGGAGATGCCGCGCTGGAGGAGTTCGTCGGTGCGGGCGAGGGCGGGGCCGGGCTCACCATCGGCGAAGGCGGCGACGAGAGAGCCGATGAGTTCGCGGTCCGGGAGGCCCAGGAGGGAGTTGAGGAGGTCGAGGGTGAGCTTCTTCTCACCGGTGGCCATGACACGGTCGAGGAGGCTGAGGGCGTCGCGCATGGAGCCGTTGCCGAGGCGTGCGATCTGGTGGAGGAGTTCGGGCTCGGCGGCGAGGGACTCCTGCTTCACGATGTCGGCGAGGTGCTTGGCGATGAGGGAGGCGGGGATGTTGCGGAAGTCGAATCGCTGGCAGCGGGACTGGATGGTGGCGGGGACTTTCTGCGGGTCGGTGGTGCAGAGGATGAACTTGACGTGCTCGGGGGGCTCCTCCATGGTCTTCAGCAGCGCGTTGAACGCGGCGGTGGAGAGCATGTGGACCTCGTCGATGATGTAGATCTTGTACTTGCCGCGCATGGGGCGATAGCCGGCGTTGGCGGTGAGGTCGCGGACGTTGTCGACGCCGTTGTTGGAGGCGGCGTCGATCTCGAGGGTGTCGGTGTCGCGGCCCTGCATGATGGCGTCGTCGACGTCGGGCGACCCGCCGTTGAGGGCCTTGGCGAAGAGGCGGGCGACGGTGGTCTTGCCCACGCCCCGCGTGCCGCAGAAGAGGTAGGCGTGTGCGACTCTCCCGGCCTTGACGGCGTTGAGGAGGGTCTTGGCGATGGGCTCCTGGCCGACCACTTCGTCGAACTGGCGGGAACGGTAGCGGCGGGCGAGGACGGTGTAACTCATGGCCCGGTAGTGTAGAGGCGGGGGTCTATCGGCGCGTGGCGACGCGGGAATCGACGACGCGCTGCTCGAAGGGGATGAGGTCGCGGGGCGAGAGGCCGAGGTCGAGCAGGACCCATCGCCGGCCGCACTCGGTGCAGCGGACGAACTGCTTGGCGGGGTCGGGGTCGGCCCCAGCGGAGTGGATGGGAAGGCCCTGGAGGCTCTGGCCGCACTTCCTGCAGTTGGAGCGGCGGAGCTCACGGCGGATGCCGAAGTAGACGCCCAGGTCGCGGGTGAGGAAGTAGGTGAGGCTGACGAACGCGACGCCGAGGACGATGTAGGCGACGAGGCGCCACTCGGCCGAGGGGGGCATGGGGACGTACGAGGCGAGGGGGAGGGTGACGAACGCGATGGGCCAGCCGATGTACCAGAGTGCGGTGGCGAGCACGGCGGCGATGATGGGCACCTTGGCGGTAAGGCCGGGGGTGTTGATGTATGCGTCGCGGACGTACTTCTCGCACTCGCTGTCCGAGAGGTGGTCGAACTGCGGGAACATTCGGTAGGGTCGAAAGAGGGGAAGGCGCATCGCGCTGGGCTACTTGGTCGAATCAAGCGGCGGGGGGAAGAGGAACGTCAGGGCCTGAGGGAGCCGTCGGGCCCAGGCGGCTTCGTTGTGGACCGCGCCGGGCTCGACGATGAGGAGCTTCGACGCGGGACCGAGGCCGGCTTCCTTCAGCCGCTGGTCGAGGGCACGTACCGCCGAGACGTACGCGAGGTTGCGGCCGGCGTTGGCGGGATCGGTGCCGGTCTCGGCTTCGCCGACGCCGAGGTAGATGCGGGTGGGCCAGTGCTCGCGCGAGGCGAGCCAGGCGTCCCACGCGGAGCCGTCACCGGTGCGGAGCGGGAGGCTTTCGGCGAGAACAAGGCCGAAGGCCTCCGGGTGGGTGGTCGCGGCATGGAGCGCGATGGCTGCCCCGAGGGACGACCCGCCCACGGCGGTGTTGCCCGGCCCGGTCCGGACGCGGTATGCGGTGGAGACGCGGGGCACGACCTGTTCAACCAGCCACTTCACGTGCGTGTCGCCCTGCGGGGTAAGGCCCGGGATGGCCGGTATGGGGAGGTACTCGCTCATGCGAGCGGTGCCGTGGTGGGGGATGCCGACGATGATGGTGGGGGTCATGACACCCCGGGCGATGAGGTCAGTGGCGGTCTCGTCGACACGCCACTCGTCCGGGGCCCCTGAGGGAGTACCGAAGAGGTTCTGGCCGTCGTGGAGGTAGAGAACTGGGTAGGTTCTCGAGGCGTTCGAAGCGTCGTCGTAGCCCGGGGGGACCCAGATGAGGAGATCGGAAGTGCCGCCGGAGGGGTCTCCCGGGACCGACAGTCGG
>QWIH01000001.1 GCA_021405315.1 Leptolyngbya sp. PLA1 | reverse complement strand
AACTCCGCCAGATCCTGGTGCCCCTCGCGTTCATGATCCTTCTCTGGGTCTCCACGTTCTCGGGCGGGCAGATGCTGCTCACCAGCACCATCGAAGAGAAGTCCAACCGCATCATGGAGGTTCTGCTCAGCGCCGTCTCCCCCTTGCAGCTCATGACCGGGAAGATCCTGGGACAGATGGCCGCCAGCCTGGCCATTCTCGGCCTCTACAGCATCCTCGGGCTTTCGGCGATCACCGCGCTCAACCGCGCGGACCTCATCGAAACCCGCTACCTCGTCTACCTCTTCGTCTTCTTCTTCATCGCGTACTTCACCATCGCCTCCATGATGGCCGCCATCGGCTCCGCCGTAAACGACATCCACGAGGCCAACTCGCTCCTCACGCCGGTCATGCTCGTGGTCACGGCTCCCATGATCCTCATGATGCCCATCATCTTCAATCCCAAGGGCATGCTCGCAACCGTGCTCAGCTTCACGCCGCCGGTCAGCCCGTTCGTCATGCTGCTGCGCGTCTGCTCCAGCGACCCCCCACCGACCTGGCAGGTCCTCCTCTCGATGCTCGTGGGGATCCTCACCGTCATCGCTCTCGTGCGGATCGCCGCCAAGGTCTTCCGTGTCGGCGTTCTGATGTACGGCAAGGCTCCCAACTTCGCTACCCTCATCCGGTGGGTCCGAATGGCCTGACCATGCCCGACCTCCCTCCAAGCCCCGCCCGGCCCTCCAAGTACGACCTCTACGAGCGCTGCGTCCAATCCCCCAAGGCCAGCGCCGCGTACCTCCGTGCCATCCACGGCAGATCGCCGCGGGTACTCCGTGAGGACTTCTGCGGCGGTGGCGCGCTCTGCCTCGCCTGGGTTGCCACCGACCCGCTCGCGTCCGCCATCGGCGTCGACCTCGACTCAGAGCCGCTGGCAAGGCTCTCGGGCGTGCCCCGCGTTCGGGCCGTCGCCGCGAACGTCCTCGACGTGAACACCAGGGCGGACCTCATCGCCGCGACCAACTTCCCATTGGGCTACTTCGATCGGCGGTCAGACCTGGTCGAGTACCTCCGCCGCACACGCTCCCGTCTGAAGCGCGGCGGGGTCTTCGCGGCGGACATGTACGGCGGGCGTGACTCCATGACGCTTCAGACCACCTCGGCCCGCTTCATTCTCGCGGACGGCACGCCGGTGCTCTACGAGTGGGAGCACCGCGAAGCCGACCCCGTCTCCGCGCGCGTCGTCAACGTGATCCACTTCACCCTCGGGAAGGGGAAAAGGGCGGTGAGGCTGCACGACGCGTTCACCTACGTTTGGCGGCTCTGGTCCATCCCCGAACTCACCGACGCCTACCGCGAGGCGGGTTTCGCCAAGGTCGAGGTCTACGACCACGAGGCGGGCGCGCTGGACCACCTTGGGACGCTTCACGTCCGCCCGTACCAGCCGGGCGCGGACACGCTCCCGGAGAACTGGGTCGTTTTCGTCGTTGGCCGAGCGTGACTATTTCTTGGCGCCGGACTTCGGGCCCGCCTTGGGCGGGTTGAGAGCCTTCATGGCGTCCTCGTCGAGATAGAGGATGCACTGGCACGAGGAGCACAGCGTGAGCTTTCCCTTGCTGAGGAGTGCGCTCACCGCATCCACGGGGATGCTCATCTGGCACGCGCCGCAGGTGTACTCATGCCGTTTGCGGTCCTCGACCTGCACGCTGGCCATGGCCTCTTCGCCCCGCTGGTTGAGAAGCCTGGTCAGCATCTGCAGGACGTCGCCGGGCACGTCCGCTGCCGCCTGTTCGCGCTGGGCCTTGAGTTCCACAAGCCGCGTCTCGATCTCCTTGAAGCGGGCCTCCCGGTCCGTTTGCGCGACGCCCCGCACCTTGTCCCGCTCGTTGCGCTGGCCCTCGATGGCCTCCACGGTCTTGGTGAGGTCTTCCACCTTCTGCATGAACTCGAGGGCTGCGGTCTCGAGACGGTCCCGATCAACCTTGTAGTTGTTCAGTTCGGTGAGGAAAGCCTGGTATTCCTTGTTCGTCTGGGCGTTTTCCATCTGCTTGCGGATCGTCGCCATCCGCTCATCAAGGCGCTTGACTTCGCCCTCGCGGTCGCCCGCCTGGGCCCGCAGCAACTTGATCTGCTGTTCGAGTTCGGCCCGCTTCGAGGAGAGCGATCCCAAGTCCTTGTCCTGCTCGGCCAGGAACTTCTCTGCTGCCTGGAGCCGGGCCTGAAGCCCGCGAAGCTGTTTTTCGACCTGATAAAGCCTGAGCAACTTGGCCGTGACGTCCATCGAGCACTCCCGAACCTGTATGCAGGAGTGTAGCGGCTCCGGAGGGGCCTCGCACAAAAAGTGTCAGGTGGCCCTGAGGTAGCCCACCGGCCCCTACGCCGCGTCCATCCAGCCTCCCGCCCGTAGCGCCGCGAGCGCCCCGTACGCCACCGGCGCCACAAAGATGGGCGAGTCCAGCACGTCCAACATGCCCCCGAATCCGGGCAGAATGCTCCCCGAGTCCTTGATACCCGCGTCCCGCTTCATCATGCTCTCTGCCAGGTCGCCCGCCTGCCCCACAAGCCCGAAAAGGGCCCCGGAGGCCGCGCCCAGCCACCACGGGGGGGCATCCACGCCCGCCCACTCCCGAAGCGCTGCCAGCCCCGCGGCACCGACCACCGCGGAGAGCAGCACCCCCCCGCCGAGACCCTCCCACGTCTTCCCCGGGCTCAGCCACAGGATCAGCTTGCGACGTCCGATCGACTTCCCGGTGAAGTACGCCCCGATGTCACACGCCTTGGTGACCAGCAACACCCACAGCAGCACCCACGCCGAGTGCTCGGCTCGAATCGCCAGCAGGAATCCGAACGCAAGACCGAGGTAGAGAAACGCCAGCAACGCCGCCCCCGTCGCCGCGAGAGCTCCCTCCGGGCTCCGCCTCCTGGCGTGCACCAGCATGGCCACAACAAGCACCAGAAACCCGGAGGCCGCGAGCAGCGCCGTCCCGCCGGCGCCGCCGATCCGGAGCGCGACAGCCCACGCCACCAGCCCGCACACCGGCCCGAGTGCCATCACCCACGACGAGGCCGCCACCGACTTGCTCTGAAGGAACCTCGCCAACTCTCGCGCCGCGAGCACCCCGACCCCCAGCATGATCGGCAGAACGAGCATCCCCGCGGGCAGGGCCGTGCCGAGCATCCCCGCGAGCCACGTGGGCGATTTCTGGCCCGCAAGCCACTCATCAAGTGCCAGCGCCCCCAGCAGCGCGGCGATCAGCACCGGGCCAAGCAGGAGTCGCTCACGCACCGCCGCCCCCTCGCGGGCTCGACAGACCGCCGAAGCGACGGTCCCGCATCGCGTACTCCCGCACCGCGGCGTCCAGGTTCGCGGGGCCGAAGTCGGGCCAGAGCACCGGAGTCACGTGCAGCTCGGAGTAACTGATCTGCCACAGCAGGTAGTTGCTCACGCGCATCTCCCCCGCCGTCCGGATCAGCAGGTCCGGGTCCGGCATGCCGGCGGTGTACAGCCTCGACGCGATGAGCCGTTCATCGATCGCCTCGGGCGCGAGCCGTCCGGCCCCCACGTCCGCCGCGAGCGCCCGCACCGCGTCCGTGATCTCCGCCCGCGAACCGTAGTTGATCGCCAGGCACAACTCGCCGCGAGTCCCCGCGGCGGTCGACGCTGTCACGCGGGCGATCGCGTCGCACACCTCGCCGGGAAGCCCCTCCCGACGCCCGATCACGCGGAAGCGGATCTTTCGGCGGATCAGGTCCTGCTCCTCCGCGGCGAGGTAGGCCAGGCAGAGCTGCATCAGGGCCCTCACCTCCTCCGCGGGGCGCTTCCAGTTCTCCAGCGAGAAGCTGTACAGCGTGACGTACTCGATCCCCAGATCCCCGGCGTGCTCGACCACCGCACGCACGGACGCGGCCCCGGCCTGGTGGCCCATCTCGCGCGGCATTCCCCGCGACTGCGCCCAACGCCCGTTGCCGTCCATGATGATCGCGACATGCCGCGGGATCCGCGCCGGATGAACGTCGGGCAGCAGCCCCCTCGGATTCGCCGCGGGATTGCGGTCGGTGATCGCCCGCGCCGCGTCCGCGACCGTGGGATCATGGTCGTCGATCGTGGCGCCCCCGACCCGGTTACATGAAGATGGTCTGTTCACGCCCTGGCCCCACGCTCACCACCTCGACGCGCACACCGACCTCTCGCTCGATGAACTCCACGTACTTCCGCGCCGCCGTTGGCAGATCCGTCGCCCTCCGACACCCGCTGAGCTCCTCGCCGAAGCCGGGAATGGTCTCGAACTCCGGCGTTGCTCGTGCGAGGTCGTACGCGTCCGGCGGGAACTGGTTCGTCCGCTCGCCATCGACCGTGTAGCTCGTGCACACCCGGATCTCGCTCAATCCCGCGAGCACGTCCAGCATGGTGATGGCGAGGCCCGTCGCGCCGTTGAGCATGGCGGAGTACCGCGTTGCCACAAGGTCGACCCACCCCACGCGCCGGGGACGGCCGGTCGTCGTCCCGAACTCACGCCCCCGCGTCCGGATGCGGTCCCCCGTCGCGTCGAAGAGCTCCGTGGGCAGAGGCCCCGCGCCCACCCGCGTCGAGTACGCCTTCATCACGCCCAGCACCCGCCCCAGCCTCGCCGGCGGCACCCCCGCGCCGGACCCGACGCCCGCGGTGATGCACGTGGAACCGGTGACAAACGGGTACGTCCCGTGGTCCACGTCCAGCAGCGAACCGTTGGCGCTCTCGAACAGCAGGCGTTTCCCGTCGGCGAGCATCGCGTGCAGCAACGCCGTCGTGTCGCGGACCATCGGCCTCAGCCGCCCCGAAACGCGCCCGCACTCCTGCTCCAGGCCCTCCACCGTCAGGTCGGGCGCGCCGCCGCCCAGCTCGCGCGCCAGGGGCCTCTTGAGCGTGAGCGCCAGAGAGAGCTTCTCCCGCAGCGACTCCGGACGGAACAGGTCCGCCACGCGCACCGCACTCGCCCGCTGCACCTTGTCCGCGTAGGCCGGGCCGATGCCGCGCCGCGTCGTGCCGATCTCGGAGATCGGCACGGGAGCGTCGGCCCGGTCCGGCCCGGATGCCTGCCGCTCCGCCCCCACACGCTTCAGCAGGTCTTCCCGAAGGCCGTCCTCGAGCTTGTGATAGGGCAGCACGACGTGCGCCCTGCTGGACAGCACGAGCCCGGAGGTGTCGACACCCTTCGCCGCCAATCCATCCAGCTCTTCGACCAGCTTCCACGGATCGACGACGACGCCGTTGCCGATGATCGCCGCCTTGCCGGGATAGAGAATTCCAGAGGGAATGAGGTGGAGCGAAAACCGGGTGCCTCCCACCACGACCGAGTGCCCCGCGTTCGCGCCGCCGTTGTACCTCACCACCGCGTCGTGATCCGCCGCAAGGAGGTCGACCAGCTTGCCCTTGCCCTCATCACCCCACTGGAGCCCCACCACAGCGGTCGCCTGGGACGGGGGTCGGTCCGAGAATGAGCGGTCGATCGTGCGCGTCATGAAAAGAGCCTCGGGGCCCGCCTTTGCGAGGGCGGACATGGAGCATACACCCGCCCTCCCGCCGCGTGATCCCGCCCGGATCGAATACCGACATGATGCGCTCTGAAGTCACGGCCCGAATCGCCCGATGTTCGCGAAGACCGAGGACACGCCATGGAAGAACAAAGCGTCCGGATCATGTGCCCGAACCTCGCGTGCCGAAAGGTGCTCGCTGTCCCCTCCTCGTGCAGGGGCAAGACCGTGCGCTGCCGCACCTGCGGCACCAACATCCGCGTGCCCAAGCCGACGCCGACAAAGCCGGACGGGACCGCGGCCGCCTGAAGCCGATCCGCCGCGATCACGGCGTTCGGCGCCCCGCCATCAGAGCTTGGGCTGCTTCTTGATATCCTCGTCTTCGTCGAGGAAATCGAAATCGCCGACACTGCTGCCGTCCGAGTCCTCGAGCACGCTCTTGCGTGCCGCGGGCTTTGCCGCCGCCTTCGGGGCGGGCTTCGCGGCCGCCGCCGCCGCGGGCTTCACCTGCCCGTCCTCCAGCACATCCTCGGAGTCCACGTGCGCGGGCCGACCGTCGATCCTCGCCACAAAGACCATGTCGCCGATCGCCAGCAGGTCACCCGCCTGCAGATCGGCCTGCGACACGCGCCGGCGGTTGACGTACGTTCCATTGCTCGAGCCCAGGTCGCGGACGCTCAGCTTCCCGTCAGAAAGCATCACTTCACAGTGGTGACGGCTGATGTTCCCCGACGGGATGCGGATCTGACAGTCGGTCTGTCGCCCGATCACCTGCACCGGGCGATGAATGGGGATCTCCGACTGGCGTCCGTCCGCAAGCACTAGAATCAGGGAGGTTTCCATCGAAGCCCCTTCTGCTCGAAGACCCTGGCGCGAGCCACACCCTTGCCGTGGCACAACCAATGGCGGCCAGACAAACCTCGCAGCATCCCGCGAACAACCCGCAGGATCCCGCCAGCCCATTCTTATGATACGGGGTCCGAAGGCCGAACGCCAGAGCCATTTCGACCCCCGTGCCCCACCCGCTCAGCCAACTCCCGCCCTCCCGTACACACGCCGGAGCGTTCCTGCCGTCGCCCCGGGCCGATGTCTCGTCCCTGTACATCCACGTCCCGTTCTGCTTTCACAAATGCCACTACTGCGATTTCTACAGCCTCGTTGATACGCGCGACCGCCAGCCCGCCTTCGTCGCCCGACTCATCGACGAACTGAGGGCCCTCCGCCCCTGGGCGGCCCCGCTCCGCACCATTTTCGTCGGCGGCGGCACTCCCAGCCTCCTCGCGGTCCCGCTCTGGGAGGAGCTCCTCGCCTGCCTCAGCTCAACCTTCGACCTCTCTCAACTCTCCGAGTTCACGGTCGAGTGCAATCCCGAGACCGTCACCCCCGGCCTCGCGGCGGCTCTGGCGTCGGGAGGCGTCACGCGGCTCAGCATGGGCGCACAGTCCTTTGACCGCGCCCACCTCAAGACCCTCGAGCGCTGGCACGACCCGGACAAGGTGCCCGAGGCTCTCGAGACCGCCCGTGTGGCCGGCATCGCCCGCGCATCGATCGATCTCATCTTCGGCATCCCCGGCCAATCCGTCGCCGACTGGGAACGCGACCTGCGAACGGCTCTCTCGCTCGAACTCTCGCACCTCTCATGCTACAACCTGACCTACGAACCCGGCACCGCGATGACCGCACGCCTCTCTCGGGGTCAGGTCACCCAGGCTCCCGAAGACGATGAGGTCGAGATGTTCCGTCTCACCCCCGCGCTTCTCGCCGCCTCCGGGCTGCGCCGTTACGAGGTCAGCAACTTCGCCGCACCGGGCGACGAGTGCCGCCACAACCTCGTCTACTGGCGCCAGGGCCAGTGGCTCGCCGCCGGCCCCTCGGCGAGCGGGCACGTCGCGGGCACGCGATGGAAGAACGCCCCACGCCTCGATGACTACCTCTCGCGGAACGAGAGTGGCTTCGCCCCAGCCGTGGACGTCGAGCCGCCCGACCCGGTTCGCGCCCTCGCCGAAGTGCTCATGACCGGCCTGCGTCTCTCCGAAGGCCTGGGAACGGAACCCATCCTGACCCGGGCCGAGCAACTCGCTCCCGGTGCCGCGGATCGCCTGCAGCACACCGCGGACGCCGCGAGACGCGCGGGCCTTCTCGAACCGGAGACCGACGTCTGGCGCCTCTCGGAACCCGGGCTGCTCGTCTCTCAGTCAGTCATCGTCGACTTCATGACCGCGCTCGACCCCGCCTGACGGCTCCTCTCGCACCGGCTTCCTCAGGTCGGGCCGCTCCAGCCCAAGCCTCAGGAGCAACCGGCGCAGGTCCGCCGGCCAGGCAGACTTCACGTCGATCCTCTCGCCCGTGATCGGGTGAGTGAATGCAAGCCGGTGCGCGTGCAGGGCCAGGCGGGGCGCGGCCCGCCTCACCTCCGATGGCCCGTACGCGTCGTCACCCAGGATCGCCGCCCCGAGCGAGGCGAGATGCACGCGCACCTGGTGCAGCCGCCCCGTGACCGGCCGGCACTCCAGCAGCGCGCCCTTCCGGGACGCGGAGAGCACACGAAACGCCGTGAGTGCCTCCTTCCCCGCGCTCCCGATGCGGCAGAGCTTCCGAGTACGCGTGTCCTCGCCCATCACCCCCTGAAACTCCTCCAACGGCTTGCGCACCACGCCGGTGGCCCGCTTGGGCGCGGACCGGCAGACGGCCCAATAGAACTTCTGCACCTCGCGCTTCTCGAACGCCCGTCTCAGCGCGTCGTACGCTCCCGGCGTCAGCGCCACCATCACCAGCCCGCTCGTGTCCCTGTCCAGCCGGTGCAGCAGCCCGAAGTCCCTGGCCCTCCCCAGGTTCTGCAGCCGCGGGCCCCACTTCGCGAACATGCCGTTGAGCAGCGAGTCATCGTCGTGGCCCAGCCCAGGCATGGTCACCACGCCCGGGGGCTTGCTGACCACCGCCACGTGGTCGTCCTCGTGCATCACGCGGAAGGTCACCCGTTCGTTTGGCTTGATGGTCAGTGTCGCCATGCGCGGCCTTACCCGGTCCTTTCCGACGTGCCCACGCCCCTGTCGGGCGAGCCGCCCGCGCAGTACGACGGGCACGCCTCGTAGTCCATGTACCACCGCACGTCGCCCCCGATCGTCCGCAGCGACTGCCCGGGCGCCGCAGGCCCGCCCCGCAGCGCCGCCTCCAGCCTCGTCAGCGCCCCGCGAACACCGCTCCCCACCGCCAGCACGCAGACGCATCGGCAGGCGCTCACGACGAACGGCGTCATCCCGGTCCTCCCTTGACCGTCAGCCCCGGTCCACGTGACGCACAGCGCGCCATCGTCCGCGGCGTGTTGAGTCGCCCACGGCAGGCTCCCATCCTCGTCGATGGCCGCCAGCACGAGGTCCAGCCGGTCATGCCCCTTCGGACGCCAGCCCAGATGCTCACGCAACTGCCGCTCGTAGTCCGCCGCAGGCTCAGCCGCCGAAATGTCGATGCGGTGCGCCTGCTCCGCGGGCATGCCCGACTGCGCCACGACCGTGCCTTCGAGCACGGGCCAGCAGACTCCCTTCCCCGCCACCCCGCACTCCTGGGTCATCCACAGTCTCGTACGGCTCCACGGAAAGTCCCGGTAGTTCAGGTCGTACAGCAACCTCACCAGCGCGGTCTCCACGCCGGGCGTGGCTCCGATCGCCACGTGAAAGTCACCGAACGCCCGAACGCAGTTCGACGCGTGCAGGTAGACATCCGCGAGCAATGCGTCGATCGCGCCGTCCGCCTCGGGCCGCAGCACGACCTCGCCCCCCACGCGGGGAGGCCGCGCTGATGCTTTCGGCGCAAGCTCGATCGGCTTCTGGCGAGGGGCGTCTTCTGGCACGGTGGCATTGTCTGCGCCGGAGTCTCTCCCCGCCAGCCATTCCCGCAACATATCGTTGAGCGTGACCGCCCGCCTTCGGATCATCGACGCCAGCGCCAACCGGGCCGCCGAGGCCCTCCGCGTCCTCGAGGACCTCGCCCGCTTCGCGCTCGACCGGTCCGACCTTTCCGAGCAGTTCAAGCACCAGCGGCACGAGGTCAGACTCCACGCCGCCGGGCTGGCCGGCTCGGCCGGCGTCCTCGCCCCCCACCGCGACGTGCCCGGCGATGTGGGCACGGCGATCCCCCCTCCTTCCCCGCCTCGGCGCGCCGGACTCGCCGAGGTCGCCGAACTGAACGCCTCCCGGGCCTCGGAAGCGATCCGCACGCTCGAAGAACTCGCCAAGTTGACGGAGCCCCAGCGCGCCGCCCTCCTGCAGGCCATCCGCTATCGCTGCTACACCTCCAGCGCCGCCCTCCTGCAGTCGCTCGGCTCAGGACGGGCCGTGCAATGGCGCCTGTGCGTGCTCATCACCGAGTCCCTCTGCGTCGGGCGCTCCTGGCTCCAAGTCGCCGCCGACGCCGCCCGGGGAGGGGCTGACTGCCTTCAGCTCCGCGAGAAGGATCTGCCCGCCGTGGAACTGCTCCCGCGCGCCACCGAGCTTGCCCACCTTTGCCGCGAGCGGGGCATCGCCTGCATCATCAACGACCGGCCGGATGTCGCCCTCGCGAGCGGCGCTCACGGCGTGCACCTGGGCCAGACCGACCTCCCCGTCCATGCGGTCCGCAAGGTCGCTGGCCGAGACCTGCTGGTGGGCGTCTCCACCCAGGACATCACTCAGGCACGCGCCGCCCGCAACGACGGCGCGGACTACTGCGGCGTGGGCCCCATGTTCCCCACAAACACCAAGCACAAGCCCGTGCTCGCCGGGCCGGCTTTCCTGCGGCAATATCTCGCAGAACCCGGCGTGCGCGACATGCCGCACCTCGCCATCGGAGGGATCAACGCGGCCAACGCGGGAGTTCTCGCCGAGTCCGGGTGCCGGGGCGTGGCCGTCAGCAGCGCGGTCTGCGCCGCCCCCGACCCCGCCGCGGCTGCGGCGGGCATTCTCGCCTCGCTCGCCCCCGCGTCCTCTACAGCGTGAGCACGCCCGCGAAGTTCGTGATGGAACCGAACATCGAGCCCAAGGTCTGGAACCCACCCCCGTTGCCGCCGTCCCAGTGCTCCATCCCCGCGACGAAGTACGTTGGAGCCGTGATCTTGATGCCGTACCACTGCTCGCGGGCCCGCCCGGTGACCGCGGCCAACTGGTCGACGCTCACGTCGTCCAGTTCCCGGGCGTCGAGCGTCCTGGTCACGGTAACGGTCCCGCCGTCGGTGAACGTGAACGTGATGGTGACGTCGAGATCCGACGCTCCCGGATTGAACAGGTAAATGTCCTCGATGATCTGACCGCCCGCGCGGTTCGCGTCCATGTAGCCCTCGCCGAAGAGCCACTGCGTCGCGGCGTACGTCGCCGCCACCACGCCGGTCCCATCCTGACCCTGGTAGACCGACCCCGAGACCGTGACGGCGATATTGCTGCGGTACACCACGCCGAACTGCCGGCCCGCGGGCAGCCCCAGGTCACGGATGCTGAGCGTCGTCCGTCCCCGCGCAGGGGCGATGACGACCCGCGGAATCGGGGCCGGATCGTTCTGGCCGATCTTGTCCACGAAGAAGTGGAGCGTGATGGTCGCGGGCGCGTTGTTCGTGTTCAGGACCGAAACAAACGAGTCCGCCGTGTAGCGGGTGCCGGACGGGTCGTTCCCATTTACGTCGTAGAACGAGTCTTCGTAGTTGATCCGAGGCACGATGCCCGCGAGCGCGCCGCCCTCGGCGGAGCCCAGCGCGCCGTATCCGCGCGCCCTCCCCGGCTGGTACCGCGACTGGCTGGCGACGATCTGGGCTGTGGAGGTCACCCGTGCGGAGTACGCCCCAAGACCCAGTTGGGATATGTCCGAGATGCTCCAGCCGCCCCGGCGTTCCGCCCCCACGTTCCTCGTGTCCGTGTACACCAGCCCCTCGACGGTGTACAGCTCCAGCGTCACGGGTGCCACCGAGCCCGTCGGGTTGTACACCAGGATGTAGTCCCGGCCCAGCACGTTGTCCTTCACCCCGTCCGCGAACGTCCACTGCGTGGAGCGCTGGTACGTGAACGACTCGCCGATCGTCGTGCCGAAGTCATAATGGCTGAACGTCGCCGCGAGCGGCAGCGTGGACCGAAGGACGAGCGCGTAGGGCTCGTTCTTGCGGACAATCGTGGCGGCGGGGTTCCGGGTTTCCGCGATCGTCACGCCGCCCCGCGTGTTCGCCGCGATCGTGCCGCTCGCGATGAGCTGGTCGCGATCCCCCGTCTCGTATCGCGCGTGAAGCTCGTACGTGACCGGCACGTTGTTCGTGTTCGTGATCGGCACGAACTCATTGATGTGATCCGCCGCGTATCCCTCGGGGAACACGGCCTCGTACTCGAACCCGTTCAGCACCGTCACCAGGTTCTGCGCATACGAGTACCGCGTGTGCTGCCCGTCGCTCACAGAAGCCATCAGGTAGTACGCGCCGGTCGGAATGTCCGTCCCCGTGATCTGCACCGTGGAGTTGATGAACGCGGTCTGCGGCATGTTCACCATCGCCGCCTGGCCCACCCACCCGTTGTACGGATTGGTGTCCGTGTCGTAGAAGAAGTGAATCGTCGCGCCGCTGTCGCGATCACCGAACGCGAACGGAACTGTCAGAGGCTGGCTTGGCCTCACCGTCGCACCCGAGGCGATCGTCATCCCTGCGACGTTGGGCCACTGATCCCCGCTGGTCGGTGCGGCCGGCCTCACCGCCACCCCACCCAGTTGCGAGAGACGGCCCTCGAGGAACGTGGGCCCGCCGCCCAGCCGGGAGTACTTGAACCCCGAAGCGGTGCGCGGACCCAGCGGAGCGCCGCCGTACCAGTTGTTGTCGATGACTCTCCCGTCACCGTCCGTCGTCGCCGCCACGTTGATCGAGCCGTAGTACGCCGCGTGGACATCCGGGTGCAGTCCCAGGATCGGGTCAAGCAGACGGTTGTACGCGCCCGTGAGGCTCTGCCCGGCCGGGTTCGCCCAGGACGCGTCGTTCGTCCGGTAGTAGTTGTCCAGGTACAGGGTGTTGGAGTAGAACGCCATCGCCGGGTCCTCGCCCCCGGAGCGGATCGGGTCCGCGGACGTGAGCGGGTGCGCATCCAGCGCAGTCACCTGATCTACCCAGATCCCCTTCTGGCCCAGCAGCCACGCCAGCTCGGACATGACGCCCGCCCCGCGGTCAAAGCCGATCAGATGAATCGGAAGCTCCGCCAACGGCGCGGGGTTGCCGACCTCCGAAGTCACGCCAAACAGCGACAGAAAGATGTTCTGCGCGATCAGCCTGGTGTCCACGAGCGCCCCCAGCGAGGGCGTGACGTTGTTGTTCGACGCCGACGCCCAGTCGACGCTCATCACCGCCTCGGCCCGCCCGGCCTGGAAGAACTGCCCCTGCCCCCGCGCGTCGAACAGCGTCGATTCGCTCCCGTCGCCCGCCACCTGCAGGTGCAGGGCCCGCGTGTCCACGGACGGTGTGCCCGCACGGCTCTCGATCGCCAGCCGCATGGCGCTCACCCAGTCCGGGAAGTTCCCGCCCGACTCGTAGCCGTGCGTCAGGACCGTCACCCCCGCGAGCAACTGACGGCTCTCGAGCGCCTCGATCGGCAACTGCCACGAATCCCCGCGGAACGCATCGCGCTTCGACATACACACATCCTCCCGCATCGGCGGCACATCCAGTGTTCCGTTTGGGACCGCCCGCTGGTTCCGCCCGATCCGTGGCTCCCGCCCGATCGTTGGCGCCGGCGATTCCCGGGGCGGCTCTCCGCGGGCCAAGCCCGCGCGCCACCCCCCCCCCATGGTACCCCTGCGAGCCGCCCCACAGCGAGCGGAAAACCTCGGCACCAACTGGGTCCCAAAAGCTCAAAGGGGCCCCGGCCTGCGCCGGAGCCCCTCGTGCCAAGTCAGTTCTGCGGTCACCTCTTCGCGAGCAGGTCGCGGATCTCGGTCAGCAGCTTCTGGTCCGTCGTCGGCCCCGCAGGGGCCGGCGCGGGCTTCTGCTCCTCGAATCGCTTCCGGGCGGCGGTGTACATCTTCACCATCAGGAACACCACGAACGCGAGGATCAGGAAGTTGATCACGTCGCCGATGAACGAACCGTATCCGAGCATCGCACCGAGCTTCTTCGCATCCGCGTAGGAGGTGTTCTCCGCGAGCGTTGCCCCGGAGATGTTGATGTACCGGTTTGTGAAGTCGACGTTGCCCGCAATCTTGCCGATGATCGGGTTCAGCACGTTCTCGATCAGCGAACCCACGATCTTGCCGAAGGCGCCGCCCATGATGACGCCGATCGCCATGTCGAAGACATTCCCCTTGATCGCGAAGTCACGGAACTCTTGGACGAAACCCATGTGAATTCTCCCTTGGATGCAAGACGCCGCCCGGGAGGCCGGACGACACTGACGCGCGGGTCAGAAGATTCCCCGGCCGCGCCGTGGGTTCCCGCCGGTCAGAAGTCCCATCCTAGCGTCACGAAGTACTCGAAGTCGTTGCGCCCAACGCCCGCTCCCGGGCTGCTGTCGTACCGATCCGCAACCCCCGCGTGCAGGCTCATGCCCGCCGCCGCGTCCAGCACCGTCTTCACCCCCACGTGTCCCCCGGCCCGGAACTGGGGAAACTCCGAAAGGCTCGGCAGCCACTCCACCCCCGCCGCCAGCACCGTCCGCTCCGAGAACTTGTGCTCCAAGTCCAGCCCGAATATCGCCTCCGGGGTGACCGAGTTTGACTCTCCCCCAAACTCACGGCTGAGCCCCAGGCCCGCCCGGCCGCGCAGGCTTGTCGCTTCTGTCCGGATGAATCGATAGCTCGGCCCGACCGCCCCGGACACTCGGAGGTCCCAATCCTGAAACTCGTCGTACTCGACCTTGCCCTGCGCAAACAGTCCCCAGCGGCTCTCGCCGAACTTCCAGTCGTTGCGGATCCCGGCCTCGACCCGGTTCTTCGTCCGATCGCCGTCGCTCGTGGCGTACAGGTAGCCCCCCGCGAACATCGTGTCCATGGAGGCGGTCGCCCGCTTCGCGTCCAGCCCCACACGACCGCTGGCGGACTCCGTGTTCCCCTCCGTGCCGGCCAGACCCATGCTGATCGACCGCTTCCATTGAACCTCGGGGGGAGGCGGAGGAACTGCGGGAGCCTCAGGTTCTCGCGCAGCTCCGCCCGGAGACGCTTCCACCCCACCTGATGGCCCGGCCATGACCTCCGCGTGATCCCTGGGAATGGTCAGCGTCCCGAGCAGCGGGTGCTCGGCGACAATCGCCGACTCAGTCACCCGAACCACCCTCACGTCGAGAACCTCCCCTGTGGACAGCCGGATCGGCTCCCCTCTCGCCGCCTGACCCGCCGCCAGAACCCAGCCCAGAACCAACGGCACGAGTGCCGCCACACCCACCCCAGAGCCCCCTTTGGCCGATCCTGCACGCATCAAAGTAGACCTCCGCTGCCCGTATAATCACGAGGGCGCCGCGACGATACAGACGCACGGGTGCAGCGTATTCGGCACCTCCGAGTTCCGCTCAGTTCGATCCTTGGCCTTTGCATGACAGCCGAACCGCAGGGGTGACGCATGACGAGCCGTCGGGACCGAGCCCCCGTGTCCTTGGCTCCGCGAGCCGATCGATGACATCACCTCGTGAACACACGTCCGCGGCGGTGACCCAACTCCTCTCCCGGGCGAGGCAGGGCGATTGCGTCGCCACCAACGAACTCTTCCCCCTGGTGTACGAGGAGCTCCGGACGCTCGCCGCGACGCACATGGCGGGCGAACGGCGCGAGCACACCCTCAGCCCCACCGCGCTGGTGCACGAGGCGTACCTCCGGCTTGTCGGCCCGAGCGACACCTCGTGGGACAACCGGGCCCACTTCTTCGGGGCAGCAGCCATCGCTATTCGCCGCATCCTCACCGACCACGCCCGCGCCCGGGCACGGGACAAGCGGGGCGGAGGGGCTTCGCCGGTTCGGCTTGAGGGCGACACGCTCGCGAGCGCCGCCGAGACGATCGACCACGCCTCCCTCGACGACGCGCTGACCAAGCTGGCCGCCCTCGACCCCCAGAAGGCACGGATCGTCGAGTTGCGGTACTACGTCGGCCTGCCCGTCGATGAGGTCGCGCGGGCCTTGGGAGTGTCCGCGAGTACCGTCGCCCGTGAGTGGGCCTTCGCCCGCACGTGGCTCCGCCGAGAGCTCTCCCAGTCGGAGGCCAGGTGACCCGCCCACTCTTTCATCAGGCCCAGGAGGTCTTCCACAAGATCATCTCCCTTCCACCCGGGGAACGCCAGTCCGCGATCGACCGAGAGTGCGACGGGAACCTGGACCTCGCCTCCGAAGTCCGCTCGCTCCTCGAGTTCGCCGCCGACGACGGGTTCATGGATGCCCCGGCCCTGGGCACCCCGCTCCCCTCACTCCTGCCCGTCGATGCCGAGGACGATCTCGTCGGGACCGCACTCGGCCCCTACACGCTCCTGCGACGGATCGACGCCGGCGGGATGGGAGTCGTCTACGAGGCACAGCGCGACGACGAGCACCTCACGCAGCGCGTCGCCATCAAGGTCGTGAAGCGCGGCATGGACTCCGAGGAGGTTCTCCGCCGCTTCCGGGCGGAGCGTCGTACGCTGGCCGCCCTCAGCCACCCCGGCATCGCCCGCCTCCTCGATGCCGGCGTTACCCCCGACGCCCGTCCGTACCTCGTGATGGAGTTCGTCGACGGCACCCCCATCGATCTTTATTGCGCTCAGCGCGGCCTTCCCATCGACGAGCGAGTCCGCCTGTTCCGCCGCGTCTGCGACGCCGTGCGGGCCGCCCACCAGAGCCTCGTGGTCCACAGGGACCTCAAGCCCTCCAACATCCTCGTCACACCCGAGGGCGAGCCAAAGCTGCTCGACTTCGGCATCGCCAAGGTGCTCGGCCCCCACTCCAGGGCAGAGTCCGTCACCGCGCCCCAGTTCCGCCGCCTCACCCCCGAGTACGCGAGCCCCGAGCAGATCCGTGGCCTGCCCATCACCACAGCCTCCGACGTCTACTCCCTCGGC
Source organism: Leptolyngbya sp. PLA1 (assembly GCA_021405315.1). Classification (GTDB taxonomy): domain Bacteria; phylum Planctomycetota; class Phycisphaerae; order Phycisphaerales; family UBA1924; genus RI-211. Next base: position 136,891 of record QWIH01000001.1, on the reverse strand, counting down.
GTGGTCCTCTTCGAGGTCCTGACCGGCGTCAGGCCCTACGAGTTCCACACCCGATCCTTCGAGGAAATCGAGCGTGTGGTCTGCGGCACCGACCCCACTCGTCCAAGCCTCGCCGTCACGCGGCCGCGGACAACGCGCGGCGCCTCCCCGCACGCCGCCGGGCCGACAACGGGCACCGGGCACTCCGCAGGGCCCGACCCCCAGCGCCTGAGCCGAACACTTCGGGGCGATCTCGACACCATCATCCTCGCCTGCCTCCACAGGGACCTTGCGAGGCGATACCCGTCGGTCGAGGCCCTCGTCGAGGACATCGACCGCTACCTCGCGAGGCTCCCAATCAAGGCCCGCAAGGACACCATCGCCTATCGCGCCTCCAAGTTCGTCAGGCGGAATCCGGTCGGCGTGTCCCTCGGCTCGCTCTCCTGCCTGCTGCTGCTCGCCGGCGGGGGCGGCATCGCCCAGCAGGCCGACTCCGCGTCGCGCCAGCGAGACTCCGCCTATGTCGCACGCGACCAGGCGGAGAAGGTCGCGGACTTCTTCCGCCAGGTGCTCGAGGCCGCAAGCCCGGACAGCCTCGGCCCCGACGTCTCGGTCCGTGATGCCATGGAGCAGGCACGCGAGCGGGCCCAGTACGATCTGCAGTCCCAGCCTCTCGTGCAGGCTTCGGTCCGTAGCGCCATCGGGCGCGTCTACGTCACGCTCGGGGAGTACGAGACCGCAGAACAGGAGCTTACCGCGGCGCTCAACACCCGCCTGACGCTGCTCCCGGAGGACCACCACGACCTCGCGGAGAGCAAGATGGACATGGGCTTTCTCCGCCTTCGAACGGGCAACCCCGAGCAGGCTGAGCGTCTCTTCCGCGAGGCGCTCGACCAGCACGTCGCCGCCCGCGGCGAGGAGAACGAGGACACCTCCCGCGCCTGGAACGACTGGGGAACCGCCCTGCGAGCGCTCGATCGGACCGACGAGGCCATCCGTGCTCACGAGCGTGCCCTCGCCATCCGCCGCGGGCTCTCGCGGGGAGAGCCGTCGCTCGAGGTTGCCGAGAGCCTCAACAACCTCGCCGGCGTCTATCTCGATCGGGGCGACGCCGAAACCGGAGAGCGCCTCATCCGTGAGTCGCTGCTCATGCGGGAGGCCCTGCTCTACCCCGCGCACCCGCTGGTGCTCCAGTCGAACATGAACCTCGCCACCATGCTCGGAACCTTGGGCCGGCTCGAAGAGGCCCTCCCGCTCTTCGAGTCCGCGCTCGCGGGCGCGCGCGACGTCTATCCGGCCAGGCACCCGGCCATCGGGCACATGTCCCACAGCCTCGGCACTTGCTACTTCAGATTGAACCGGCTCGACGCCGCTGCCCGGGCGTTTACCGAGGCCCTCAGCATCCGTGAGGAAACCCTCGCCCCGGACGCTCTCCCACTCGCCATCACCGAGGCCAGCCTGGGCCGAGTACTTGCCGCCCAGGGCGACCGGGCCCGTGCGATCACGACGCTCCAGCACGCCATTGACCGAGTTGACGGCGGCACCGGCCCGCTGCCCGCGGCATTGGCTCCAGCGACGCGCGACCTCGTGCGCTTGCTTGACGAGACGGGAGAGAGCCGCAGAGCTGCCTACTACCGGGGCCTGCTGCCCGAACCGGCACCGTGAGCCCCTGAGCAGCCGCAGAAGCATGCGGACGGCAAGCCCGCGACTCGCCTCGCTTGCCCTCTCGGCATACTCTTCCGTCCCTCCGCCGAGGTAGCTCAGCTGGTTTAGAGCGCTGGATTCATAACCCGGAGGTCGGCGGTTCGAGTCCGCCCCTCGGCATTTCCGGACACAACCTGCAGGAGGTCGGCACTCCGGACACTCGCAAGGCTGCTCCGGGCTTACCTAACTGCGTCGAGATCAGCCCGGAACCCGCAGGCGGCTGCCGGAACCGCTCTCCTTGGGCCTGAGGCGGTTTGGCATCCCCGGCGGCCCGATCTGTTCGCCCCTGACCGCAATGGACTCGCCGGCCGATCTTGGATCCGCACCTGCGGGCCCAGTTCGGGCCGGTGCCGCGGGCTCGCAGAACATGCGTTCCGGTGGTGGACGGCCCATTCGCAAGCACGCATCAGAACGCACCTCGCGTGGGCGCCGTCGTTGCAGAGACGCCCCCCCCACTGCACCGGCGAGTCAACGCGGGTCGATGCAGACTGTGACGGAACCCCTTCACGCGGTCCGCGCCGGCGGCTTGGCCGCCCAGGCAGCGGCACCGCGCCGCTGAACAGGTCGCGGGCATGGTGGCACGGGAGAGGCAAAAACGAAAAGAGCCCTCCAAGGTTTACCTTGGAGGGCTCAAGAGTCGGCGATGACCTACTTTCCCGCAGTGCAGTATCATCGGCGGCGGAGGCTTAACTGCTGTGTTCGGGATGGGAACAGGTGTTTCCCTCCGCCCATGTTCACCGACAAACCGGGCACGGCGCCTTTCGGCGACGCGCCGGTCAGACTCGGATGCGGGATCCGAGCGTAACCGGAGCGGACGAATATCAGCCGGGAGTACCGGCTCAAGAAAGCGAATCGAGTTGCCAAGCGCAACGCACGCGATGTGCGACGACCAATCCAGTCGCGGCGACTGGTTGGTGTGACCGTTCGACCGTTAGGACCGCTCAGCTGAAGGGCTCTCACCCTGTACACTTGCGGCCTATCAACCTGGTGGTCTACCAGGGGTCTTTCGTCTTGCGACAAGCAAGCCTCATCTTCCGGGGGGCTTCCCACTTAGATGCTTTCAGTGGTTATCCCTGCCATACGTAGCTACCCAGCGGTGCACCGAGCGGTGCAACTGGATCACCAGGGGTACGTCCAACCCAGTCCTCTCGTACTAGGGTTGACTCCGGTCAAGCTTGCAACGCCCACAACAGATAGGGACCGACCTGGCTCACGCCGGTCTGAACCCAGCTCGCGTACCACTTTAATCGGCGAACAGCCGAACCCTTGGGGCCGCCTTCAGTCCCAGGATGTGATGGGCCGACATCGAGGTGCCAAACCGCGCCGCCGCTATGGACGCTCGGGCGCGATCAGCCTGTTATCCCCGGGGTACCTTTTATCCGATGAGCTACGACCCTTCCACACGGGATCGCAGGATCATTAGAACCTACTTTCGTAACTGCTCGACCCGTCGGTCTCGCAGTAAAGCCGGCTTGTGCTCTTACACTCGACACACGGTTTCCATCCGTGTTGAGCCGACCTTTGTACTCCTCCGTTACATTTTTGGAGGAGACCGCCCCAGTCAAACTGCCCGACATGCAGTGTCCCTCGCCCGGATTCACGGGAATCGAGGTTAGACCACAAACGTCCACAGGGTGGTATTTCACTTGATGGCTCTTCCCGGGCCGGAACCCGGGCGTCAAAGCCTCCCACCTATGCTACGCAGTAAATGCTCGTGGTCACTACAAGTCTACAGTAAAGGTCCACGGGGTCTTTCCGTCTTGCTGCGGGTAGGCGGCATCTTCACCGCCACTTCTATTTCACCGAGTCGGTCGTGGAGACAGGAGTCCAGTGATTACGCTATTCATGCGCGTCGGAACTTACCCGACAAGGAACTTCGCTACCTTAGGACCGTCATAGTTACGGCCGCCATTCACCGGTGCTTCGATTGCGAGCTTCTCTTGCGATGACCCACTCTCTTGACATTCCGGCATCGGGCAAGCGTCACTCTGTATACATCCACTTGCGTGTTGGCACAGAGCTGTGTTTTTGATAAACAGTTCCCAGACCCTTTTCTCTGCGGCCTCCCTTTCGGGTAGGCCCCCCTTCTTGCGAACTTACGGGGTTAACTTGCCTAGTTCCTTCACGACCGTTCTCTCGCGCGCCTTAGGCTATTCGCCACGTCCACCTGTGTCAGTTTTGGTACGGGCCCCGCTTCGACCCTCACGCTTTTCTGGGAACCAATCCACCCGGTATCGGCCTCAAGGGCCTGCCCATCTATCAGGGCCTCCGAGCTTCATGATCCGCACGTGAGTTTGCTAACTACGGGGGTGCAGGAATTTTGACCTGCTGTCCATCGACTACGCCTTTCGGCCTTGCCTTAGGACCCGACTCACCCTGGGCGGAATGACCTTCCCCAGGAAACCTTGGACATTCGGCGACCAGGATTCTCACCTGGTTAATCGTTACTCAAGCCGGCATATTCACTTGCTACGGCTCCACCTAGCCTTTCGGCACGGCTTCGCCGCCATAGCAACGCTCTCCTACCGCTCTTACGAGCCCGCAGCTTCGGCTCCCTGCTTATTCCCGATCATTATCGGCGCTGGATTCCTCGTCCAGTGAGCTGTTACGCACTCTTTAAATGATGGCTGCTTCTAAGCCAACATCCTGGATGTCACTGCAATCCAACTTCCTTTCGAACTAAGCAGAGATTTGGGACCTTAGCTGGCGATCAGGATTGTTCTCCTTTTGACGATGGATATTGTCACTCACCGTCTATCTCCCCGGCCTTGGGCGCTGGTATTCGGAGTTTGGTTGAAGAGAGTAGTCGGGTAGACCCTCTGCTTCATCCAGTAGCTCTACCCCCAACGCTTGCCACCGGAGGCTAACCCTAGAGTTATTTCGGAGAGAACGAGCTATCTCCCAGTTTGATTGTACTTTGAACCCTCCCGACAGGTCATCGGAGACCTTTTCAACGGTCACCCGTTCGACCCTCCAGGCGGTTTTACCCGCCCTTCAGTCTGCCCATCGGTTGATCACAAGGTTTCGCGTCTAGCCCGTACGACTGCTCGCCCTTATCAGACTCGCTTTCGCTCCGCCTCCGGCCCGAACAGGCCTTAGGCTCGCCGTACAGACTAACTCGCCGGCTCATTATGCAAAAAGCACGCCGTCACCATTGCTGGCTCCGACCGCTTGTAAGCGCATGATTTCAGGTACTCTTTCACTCCGCTCATCGCGGTGCTTTTCATCGTTCAGTCGCCTTACTTGTTCGCTATCGGTCATCGAGGAGTATTTAGCCTTGGAGGGTGGACCCCCCATCTTCAACCCGGGTTTCCCGAGCCCGAGTTTAATCTATGGGCTAACCAGTCTTCGACTACAGGGCTTTCACCTTCTGCGGCGCGTCATTCAAACGCTTCGCTCGTCGACTGGCTTGTCCGCTTTCGCTCGCCGCTACTCACGGAATCGCTGTTGCTTTCTTTTCCTGTGCCTACTGAGATGTTTCACTTCAGCACGTTCGCTCTTCACCCCTATACATTCAGAGTGAAGTACCCTTGCGGGTGGGTTGCCCCATTCGGAGATCCCGAGATCACAGCCTGGTTACCGGCTCCTTCGGGCTTTTCGCAGGTTCCAACGTCCTTCGTCGCCTCTCGATGCCAAGACATCCATCATGCGCTCTTGTTCGGTCACACCAACCGGACGCCGAGGCTGAGGCCAGATGGCCCGCACCGGAGTGCCGATCGTGTTGCCGTGGATTGGATACAAGCACCAATCCATCCCGCCATCGCTCGCACCCTTGCGGCTGCGGTCGACGGCGAGTCACATCGCCTTGTTTGCGCGCTGCACTCGAGAACTCGAACTAACTTCTCAATCTAGTTGCAGCTTTCTTTGCTCCCACACGGCTTCGCCTTGGTTACCCCGGGGGGGGACCTCCGCGCCCGTGTGGGGCGAGATATTCGTCCGTATCCGGTTGTCAAAGAGCTGTGCGATCTGCCTCTCGGCTCGTCGCGTGCCCCTGATTTTGGTCTCAGGTGCGGGGAGGACTTTAGGCCCGGCCATCAAGCAGTCAAGCCGCCGAGCATCTCTTTTTCGTTCACGGTTCTAACGCCTTGAAAACGCGGACTTAGCCGCCACCGCCGCCCATCCCTCCGCCCGCCGGCGGCGCCTTCGGGCTGCCTGGGGGCCGGTTTGCCGGACCGGCAGGCGGCGTTCGGATTTCGGCAGGCTTCAGCTCTCCCTGGGCCAGGCCTACCTGGGCCGACGACCGCAGCCGTTCAAGCAGTGGACTCTTGGAATCAGCCTGCGGCGTGCGGACGTACAGCGTGCCATCCGCCCCGACCACGACAACCTCTACGCCCCCGGCACTGCCGGGAGCGTTGGTCGCATCGAGGAACACAAGGCCAGAGTCCAGTTGAAGGTGCCGCTGCACCGGGACATTGAGCCATTCAGACTGGGGACCGGCCTCGGTCGGGGTCGGGTTCTCCGGAACGACCGGCATGACGGGCTGTCCCGCCTCGCGAGGGTCGATCCGCGTGCCGCCAGTCTTCCCGCCACCTCCGCCCGGGGCGCGAGGCAACGGCGTCGGGGCGGCTCCCGGAATGGGCTGGTTGGCCTTGACGAACTCCTCGAGCTTCTTCAGGTCCGCCAGCTTCAGCTTCTCAGGCAGCGTCTCGCTGGCAGTGATCTGATCGCCCGGGCCGAGGCCGGTGTTGCCCTTTCGGTAGTAGCCGTAGTAGAACTGATACAGCTCCGCGCTCGCGGTCGGGCGGCCGTTGAGCGGGTCGGCCTCGGCAGCGGCGGTGATGAACACCGCTGTCTGGGGATCGACCTGCACCGCGTCAGACCACTCGCTCCACTCCCCTCGCAGCATTGAACTTGCGGCCAGTGCGGCCTGGCTCTGCTGGAGGTTCCGCCCGAAGGCGGGGTTGTTGATGACCACGCGGAAGCGATAGGCGTACGACGCCCCGGGCTGAGCGGTCAGGTCATGGGTCCAGAGGGTGATCGAGGGAGCATTGAGCGTGCTCTCTGGCCGCGTGCCGGGAACAGGAGCCGCCGCGCCGACGTCCGGCGTGCGCTGCTCGAGCCCAGCCAGGCGTGCGCCGAGGTCCTCCCTCCGCTTGGAGAGGGTCTCAAGCCGCTTCCGCAGGGCGGCGGGATTGCCGACCGGCGCCGGCCTGGGACCGGTGGTGGGCGCGGGGCCGACCCCCCCACCGCCGGACCCGCCCTTGCCGCCGCCGCCGCCCGCCCCGGGCCTTCCAACCGGCTGGCGCTCGGACTCCCTGCCCTTGGGGGCCGCGCCTTCCGCCGCGGTGAGACGCTTCTGCACGTCGGCGATATCCACATCAATCTGCGCGATGTCGTCGGTCAGCTTGCGGATGAGCTTCTGACGAGCCGCCGGGTCGCCGGCCTCGATCGCACGTTCGGGGGGCAGCCAGTCCGCACCCGCGATCATCGGATAGAACTCGGGCCTCTGAACCTCCGCGGCGTAGCTGCGGATGGTGTCCACGGCACCGGGAACATCGCCCAGCGACTTCACATTCTCCGTCCACATCTTGATGGAGTCGAACCGGCCCGGTGGCGTCGCAAGGAGTTCCGCGGGGGCGTCCGCGACCGGCTTGCCATCCGCGCGGACCACCATCTGCCGCTCGACTTCCACACCCACGATGTCCACAAACGAGACCTCGCCGACGGCATCGAACCACCAGTTCATGGGGATTGGTTGCAGGGGCCCTTCGCCGTCGGGATCGGACTCGAGCGCGCTCCGGAGCGCGGACCCGTCGAACTTCGCCTCGATGCTCACCGCGTGGAAGTCGAAGGGCTGGTCCTGGGAGAGCAGCACCTTCTTGAGGTCCGTGTTGCGGACGACTTCTACCGGGTGGAAGGTGCCGCTGAACGCGTACGCCTGAGGCCCGGCTGGGGCGGGCACCTTGGGCAGCTCAAACTGACCACTCTCGACCTTCACCGCGACCTCGGCCTTGGCGATGCGGGGCGGGATGCCCATCGCGACGCGCCGGGCGGGCAGCGACGGACCGGACAGGTCCAGCTTCCCGGCGAGGGTGAACTGGGGCACCTCCTCCGGCAGCTTCGGATTCGTGGTGTCGAGCTCCGCGAGCAGGGCCTTGGCCGCGGATTCGACAGGGACGAACGCGGTGCCTGGGGACTGCTGGGTCGACCCGACCTTGATCTGGTTGCGGCCGGGGACAAACTGGAGCGCGAGCGCGCCGACGAACGCGAGACCGGTCACGCCGAGCGTGATCTTGTCCGCGTTCGCCTCCAGTGCACTGATGCCCTTGAGCTTCATGGGCGTTCCTTTCTACACATCGAACTCACACGCCAACCCGAACTCGAACCAGCACCCGCCACTCCGCACCGCCAGCCCTTCGGGGCTTCAGCCCGGTCCCCTGACACCGCCGCCGCCCTTGAGGCCACGCGGTCCGCCAATGGGCCCACCCGCCGGAGCGACCGGCGCGGGAGGCGCACCGGCTCCAGCCGCCGCGTCCGCCACAGGGGCGCCGGGAACCTTCAGGACTCCCTGGACGTCCAGTGGCATGTACTTGGTCATCCAGGACCGCAGCCACACAGACTCGATTTCGACTCGCACCTTCACGACGTGGTCCGTGCCGTAGTAGTACCCCTGCTTCAGCTCCTCCCAGGCGTTGACGTCGGAGACCTCGATGCTGGTGACGGTCATGAAGTTGGTCCGCTCGATCGCCGCAAGGAAGTCTGGCAGCCGCTCGGACGCCACGATGCAGGTCATCGCGGAGTTGCGAAGGTCGTAGAAGGTGTTCCACTCGCCCATCCCGCGGGCGGTGAGTCCGAACATCGGGTCGGTCGGCACCATGCCCGGGACCGACGCCGTGGGGGCTGGTGCCTGCATGCCGAGCGAGGGGTCGATCGTTCCACCTTCGAAGAGCCCCTTGGGCTCCGTGAGCTCAACCGAGACGATGCGCTTGACCGTGGAGCGATCGACGGACGTCAGATTCCCGTCGGCTCCGCGGTTGGCGACCCCGACCGCGGCGAACATGTCCGACAGCAGCCAGAGATCCCACTGGTAGACAAAGAAGTTGTAAGGCCGGATCTCCTCTGGAACGAAGGAATCGAGCCGCACCGCGGAACCCTTCTTGTCGTCGGTGGGCAGGCACTCGAGCGTGGCGAACACGGAGACGTCCTTGGCCCGGGCCTGCACGCCACCAAGACGCCGCTCCTCGAGCAGCTTCGACACGCGTGCTCGCTCGTCCGCCGTCAGGTCGCGGCGCTGGCCGATCTTCTGGATTTCGGCCGTCTCCAGTGCCTTGATGTCCTCGATGAGGCGGATGGCGTCGACTGGACCACCGGCGCGGATTCCGTCGAGCAGCTTCTGGTACGGATTCGGCCGGCCTCGCTTCCCGAGGAAGGCCTCCTCCGCCTCATACAGCTTGTCCTGGATCATCGCCTTTGCCCGCGAGGCGACCAGTCCGCGACGGTCCTCCTCGGAGAGCGTGCCCCACGCGTCCTCGCCGCGCTCCTTGCGTAGCTCTGCCTCTGCGGCCTGCTCAGCACCGGGGAAGAGCCCCTCCACGATCGGCAGGTGCTCCGTGCGACCCACCGCCGCCGCATCCTCGCCCACGCCCCGGTTGAAGTCCGCGGCCTTCTGGCTGATCGCGCCCGCCGCGGCTGCAAACTCCTCTCGCTTCTGCTTGAACCACGCGGTGCGGGCCGTGTTGGGCGCTGCCTTCACCACCAGCGCGGGGCTTGCGGGGTCATACTGCGGGAGGGCGTAGTCCACCTTTCCCGCGTTGATCTTTGAGAGGGCATCGCCCGCGGCCTTCTCCTGGGCGCTGCGGATCGAGCCGCCCCACGCCGAACTCCCGAAGTAAGCGCCGGGAAGGACGATCAGGATGATCGCGACGAACACGACGATGAGCAGATTGCTCTTGATCCACGCGAGCATGGGCTTCACTGGCCACCTCCCTCGCCCGCGGGCTGCGCGGGAACAAACGTTGCCCACCACGTCACCGTCACCGTCGCGGTCTTCGGAGGCCGACCGGAGGTGTCCTCGATGAGGGGCGCCACCTTCTCGAGCTCTTCCGCGGCCGCCGACTGGCTCTGTGCAGCGAGCATCGCGGGCGTCTCAGGTCCGCCGCCGACCAGACGGCCCCTCGCGAGAGGCCGCTCCTCGACGCGGGCGTCCCGGGGCCCGGTCCGAACGCCCTTGCCCCCCGGCGCCGCCGCGGCCTCATCGCCCGGGCGGGTCACCGCTTCCGTCGCCGCGACCTTCACCTCTTGCACGCGGAATGCAGGCTCGTCAAAGCGGATCGTGTACCCTACGCCCTCTCGCTTGGAGTGCTGCGCCATCCATCGCTGCAAGTTCTCCGCGACGAACCTCCGAGTCTCAGGCTGATAGCTCGAGAGTGTCATCTCGCACTTCACCCGGGGGTACTGCGCGATCTTGAGCCGGTTTGAGGCGTCGTCCTCGCCAGCCGCCGACGCCGCGTACGGGTCCGTCGATTCCGCCGCCGGGGGCTGGTAGGTGGTGACGAGCGAGTCCAGCGTCAGCGCGGGACGGTCCGCCGCCTCCGGCATCGCCATGGCCTTGGCCCAGTCCGCCTTGGCGCCCTCCGCGGCGGCGAGCATCTCCTGAACGTCGAGCACGATGCGGGCCATCGTGCCCCGCTTGTCGATCAGCGCCACGCTGTTCGCCGCGTCGAGCTGGGGCTCGCCCGCGCTCGTCACGCCCGCTTCGTTTGCCTCGTTCTTCAGCTTGGCGGCCCGGTCCGTCGCCGTGCGGATGACCGCATCCGGAGCCTTGCCGCTCACGTCGAAGTAGTCCTTGACCGGCCCGATGAACATCGCAGCCGCGGCGGCAGCCGCAACGCCCGCCGCCATCCCGAACCACGGCACCTTCTCCTTCCACATGGACTTGCGGAGCATGCTCACGGGCATCAGGTTCCCGCCCACGGCGTTGAGGCCCAGGCCCTGCAGCGCCAGGCCATACGCGGTGCACAGGTTGAGCGAAGCGTCCTGGAACGCCTTCGACTTCTCGTCGCCCTCGCGGGTCCCGTCCAGGTTCAGCCGCTTGAACTGCTCGATGCGGTAGACGTCCAGCGAGAGCTGCTGCTTGAGGTACTTGCGCAGCCCCGGGAGGTGAAAGGTGCTGCCGATGCCGATGAGGCGGGTCAGCACGGCGTCCTTGTTGAGCGACTGGTAGTACCCGATGGACCGCTGGATATCCGCGGCCATATCCGTGAATACGGGCCTCATCGCCTGGAAGACCTGCCGCGCGTGCTTGCTGTCCTCGGCCTCACGCTTCAGCTTCTCCGCCTTGGGGTAGGAGAGCTGGAACTGCTGCACCATCGCCTCGGTGAACTGGTGCCCCCCGATCGGGAAGGTGCGGACCCACACGCGCCCCGGCGTGGCGACAACCAGGTCCGTGGAGGTGGTGCCCACGTCCACGATGATGGTGCCGGGGGTCTTGGCGTCGAACGCCAGGTCGTACGCAAGGGCGTTGTATGCGGCGATCGGGCTGAGCACCACGTGATCGGGGTTGATCCCGAAATCCGCGAGCATCCCGAGCCGCTCGGCGACCCGTTCCTTCGTGATGGCAAAGATGCCGACCTCGACCTCGGGCGAATCAGGGCTGACGAACGTCTGGTAGTCCCACTCCACCTGCTCCAGCGGGAACGGGATCTGCTGCATCGCCTCGAACTTCACGATGTCCGGAACCTTCTTGGGCTCAACGGGGGGCAGCTTGGCGAAGCGTGCGAAGCCCGCGTGCCCGGGCACGGACACCGCCACCGAGGCTTTCGACAGGTCGTACTGGCTCGCAAAGGCGCCCAGAGATACCCGCAGCACGTCGTTCGCGTCCACGCCGGGCGTCGAGAGCGGCTTGGGGTGCTGGATCAGCGCGTACTCGAGAGCCTTGACGCCCCCGTCGCCGGTCGCTTCCAGCTTCAGCGCCTTGATGGCGGATGCCCCGATCTCGATGCCCCAGCAGACAGAAGTTGAAGGCATGGCTACCTCGTTCCAAGTGCGTACCTAACCCGTCCGGCTTCGACGCCGTCCGCGTGGTCAGGGGCGGGATACTACCCGATCCGCCCCGGCCACGCCCACGGCGACTCAGCATACGGCACGCTGTCCCTCACAGTTCCTGAACAAAGGTCACGGTTCTGTAACGTGAGGGCACACTCGCTCATCCCAGACGGACCTCGCCACTCCCCTTGACCACCTTGCCCACGCGGAACACCCGTTCTCCCAGCTTCTCCAGCTTCTGCTGGACAGAGTCCGCAAAGCCCGGCTTCACGATGACGCAGTACCCCAGCCCCATGTTGAAGATGCGGTACATCTCTTCATCGCGGATGTTCCCGTGCCTCTGAAGAAAGGGGAAAACCGGCGGGATCTCCCAACTTCCCTTCTGCACGCTCGCATCCAGCGTCGGGGGCAGGGCACGGCACAGGTTCCCGCCGATGCCGCTCCCCGTGATGTGCGCCATTCCTGTCACCACGTTCTTCACCTGGTACGACCGCAGCATCCGGACGATGGGGTCGGCGTAGAGCCTGGTGGGGGTCAGGAGCACCTGCCCCAGCGTCCGGGGTTGGGGGGCCGCCTTGCGACCCCTGCGACCCTTGGCCGGCACCGGCTGCAGTTCCTCGTACACCGTGTTGAGGTCCAGCCCTGCCTGTTCGACCACCTTCCGGACCAGCGTGTAGCCGTTGCTGTGCACCCCATCGCTGGAAAGACCCAGAATGACATCACCCGCCTTGACGCGGGCCGGCTTCTGCACCCGTGAGAGTTCCACGACTCCGACACAGAACCCCGCGAGATCAAAGTCTCCCTTCGCGTACAGATCCGGCATGTGGGCCGTCTCGCCTCCGAGCAGCGCACACCCGCTCCTCCGGCACCCTTCCGCGATTCCTCGCACGAGGTCGCCGAGGAACTTGCGGTCGATGCGCGGCGTGGCGATGTAGTCCAGGAAAAAAAGCGGCTCGGCGCCCTGCACGATCAGGTCATTCACGTTCATCGCCACGAGGTCGATACCGACAGTGTCGAAGACTCCGAGTTCCGCCGCGAGCTTCACCTTGGTCCCCACGCCGTCGCAGCAGGCGACGAGCACCGGGTCCTTGTAGTTTCGCGCAAAGAGACGCGCCCTGTAGTCGAGCCGGAAGAGCCCCGCAAACCCTCCCGGATTCGGGATGACCCGGGGCCCGTGCGTGCGCCTCAGCACCGCGTCCAGCGACTCGGTAAACGAGTCCTTCTCATCGATGTCCACGCCAGCGGCGGCGTATGTCAGCGGTTTTCGTTCGGCTCGGCTCATAGGTGGTGCAGCAGGATAGCGGAAGCCACGGGGCGCACGCCCGACATGCTCGCGACACCCCCGGGCGACGCTCACCCCCTGCGCAGAATCGCCGCCTCAACCTCACCGGGCGCGTCGTAGCACTTGCCGAACACGGTCTTGCTGAACTCCGGGAGCGAAACTTCCTCCTGCCGGATGAACCCCGTCTGCCGGGGGAGCTTCCCGAGCCGGTGCAGATCGACCATGGCGCAGACGCCCGCCGCCGTGGTCAGTTCGATCGCCGGCCACGGGCGGCCCAGGAGGTTCGTCGCCGGGATGTTCCGGCGGAAGTTCACCTGCCACGGACGCCCCTGCTTCATGCCGATGCCGTTGACGAAGATCACCACCACATCCTGGAGCGTGCGTGCGAGCGAGTGGTCGAAGAGGTCGATCAGGAGCCAGCGGTCGAACTTCTGCCCCTTGGCGTTGGGAGTGGCGTGCTCGGTCGCCAGCCCCAGATCCTGCAGGAGGAACTTCATGAGGTCGCGGTGACCGGGGTAGCGAATTGTCTTGTACGCGACGTCCGCCTCCGGCGCGAGCCGCTTCTCGTTCTCCAGAGTCTCGACGAGCGTCCCCACGCCGCCGGAGGTGTAGAACGCCTCGTATTCGATGCCCTCCAGGCTGAACCGCTCGAGCCCCTCGAGCGCGGGCACCTTGACCGTGTGCCCGTGCAGCATCACGTTGCAGGGCTCGCAGTACTCGTTCACCACGCCCGCGGCGGACCATGTGACGTTGTACTTCAACTGGTTGGTCGGGAACTGCGAGAGCGCGCCCACCCGCAGCGTAAGGCTCTGGACGCTGTCGAACTCCTTGGCGACGTCATACGCCGCGATGGCGATGTACCCCGGCGCCAGCCCGCATTGCGGGACCAGTGCCACCTTAGCGCGTCCGGAGTCCGCGATGCTCTTCACCGCGTCGGTGGTCTCCACATCCTCCGTCACGTCGAAGTAGTGCACCCCCAGCTCGTTCGCCATCTCCGCGATGCCCTTCACGAAGTTGAAGGGCAGCATGCACACCACGTACTGGTGGCCCTTCAACAGTGCCCGCACCGCGGAGGCGTCGTTCACGTCCACCTGACGGCTGTCGAAGCTCACCGGGAATGGCACCTTCGCCTTGAGCCCGCCCAGGATCGCCGTCGCCTCGTCCAGCGACGCCTTCTCCCGATCCGCGATGGTCACGTGGTACGCCCCGCCCCCGGCCGCGAGGAGAAGCTCTGCCACCGACTTGCCAACCTTGCCCGCCCCCAGCACCAGCACCCGCTGCACAGCCATGGTCGTCCTTTCGAAGGGCTTCCGCCCCGATAAGTCGCTCGTGGAGAGCCCGCGGGCCTGCCCGCCTCGCCCTTCGCACCATTCTTGCACCACCACGCCCGGCCTTCGACCCCGGGACCACGACAAACCGCGAACCCACAGATATACTCTGCCCTTTCCTGCCTCACATTGAGTCGTTGCCGCCCGCCCCCCGCGAGAGTCCCACATGCCGCAGTCCATGCTCTTCACGTCCGAGTCTGTCTCGATGGGCCACCCTGACAAGGTCGCCGATCAGATCTCCGACTCGATCCTGGATGCGATGCTCGCCGACGACCCCTACTCGCGCGTGGCGTGCGAGACACTCTGCTGCACCGGGCTGGTCGTCGTAGCCGGTGAGATCACCACGAACACGTACGTCAGCATCCCGGACCTTGTCCGAGAGACCATCCGCGACATCGGCTACACCTCGGGAGACATGCGATTCGACGCGGACTCCGCGGGCGTCATGGTGGCCATCAACAAGCAGTCCAACGACATCGCCATGGGCGTTGACCGCGAGGGCGCGGGCGACCAGGGCATGATGTTCGGCTACGCCTGCCGCGAAACCCCTGAGTTCATGCCCCTGCCCATCGACCTGGCCCACCGCCTCGTCGAGCAGCAGGCGCACGTCCGTCGAGAGGCCATCATCCCCGGCCTGCGCCCGGACGCCAAGAGCCAGGTGACCGTCGAGTACGAGAATGGACGGCCCGTCCGCGTCGACACGCTGGTCTTGTCCACCCAGCATGACCCCTCGTGGAACGACCGCCAGGACCAGCTCAAGCGTGAGATCATCGAGAACGTCCTGAAGCCCGTGCTCAAGGACCTCTGGAACCCCGCGATCACGGTCCACGTGAACCCCACCGGCCGTTTCGAGATCGGCGGGCCCCACGGCGACACCGGCCTGACGGGCCGCAAGATCATCGTGGACACGTACGGCGGGATGGGCCGGCACGGCGGCGGCGCCTTCTCCGGCAAGGACCCCACCAAGGTGGACCGTTCCGCCGCCTACATGGCCCGGTACATCGCGAAAAACGTCGTCGCCGCCGGCCTCGCCGACAGGTGCGAGATCCAGCTCTCCTACGCCATCGGCGTCGCCGAGCCCACCAGCGTCTACGTCGATACCTTCGGCACCAACAAGTGCGACGAGGCCAAGATCTCCGCCGCCATCCGCCAGACCTTCGGCCTCACCCCCAAGAAGATCATCGAGGCACTCTCGCTCCGCAAGCCCATCTACTCCCCCACGGCCCGGCACGGGCACTTCGGCCGCAAGTGCTACGAGGGCCACTACGTCGACCGCGTCAAGAAGCAGAACCGCCCCGAGCGGCTGCAGTTCTTCACCTGGGAGCGCGTCGACAAGGCCGAGGCGCTCAAGAAGCTCTGCTCCTGAGTCCCACCGGAACGCACCGCCGACGCCGCGCGGGCACCACCCGTGCGGCGTTTTCCATTCGACGGCACGTCGTTCGATCAGGACTCGACCGAATCTTCGCCCTCATCGGGCTCGACGGGCTCGGCACGCTCGGGTCCGGTCGGGGCAGCGCCGAAGATCGCCGATCCCACGCGGACGATGTTCGCGCCCTCGCTGATCGCCACCTCGAAGTCCCCCGACATGCCCATCGAGAGCAGGTTGAACGGACCCTCGCTCACGCCCCGTGTGGCCATTTCCTCGAAGAGATCGCGGCACCGCGCGAAGGCGGGCCTCGCGTCCTCGGGCTTGCCCTCCGCGGCCATCGTCATGAGCCCGCGCAGGCGCACGTTGATCATCGTGCCGATCTGCTCCGCCAGCGGGATCGCCGCGGGGAGCGGGCACCCGAACTTCTGGGCCTCACCCGAGCAGTTGACCTGCAGCAGCACCTCGATCACCTGGTCCCGCCTCAGCGCGAGCTGCTGCAGTTCTTCAGCGAGTCGGAGCGAATCCACCGAATGAATGAGCCTGGTGAACTCCACGACCTTCCGGGCCTTGTTCCTCTGGAGGTGCCCGATCATGTGCCATCGCACGCCGTCTCGGCCCGCCGGCAACGTCGGCGCGGGCCTCAGCTTCGCGTCCGCAGTCTCGAAGAGCGACTCGCCGTTGCCGCCGTTCCTCGGCCTGCCCGCCGGGACCAGCCGCTGCCTCGCGAAGTACTCTTCCACGATCGCCGCGTGCTGCATCAGCACCTGGACGCGGTTCTCACCGAAGTCGCGGTGGCCCAAGTCCAGCAGGGTTCGGATCTGCTCCGGGGCCGCGTTCTTCGTGACCGCCACCAGGATGATCTCCCCGGGCTTTCGACCGCTGCGCTTCGCCGCCTGGGCCACGCGCTCCTGCACGTTCGCGTACCGCGCCGGCAACGGGTCGGTGGTCACCTTGGCGGCTGGAGTGGTTGGCACGGTCAGTTCCCGGGCGGTCATGCGTCGCGCCTCCGTGCGCTCGGGGCCCATCCCCGGTCGAGCGGTGTAGCATAGGGCATGGCGCCCCACGCCGCGCCGACACGAACCGCCACTCACCACCTCTCCCACAGGAACTCCCCAGTGCCCATCCCGCCCCGCTCCACCCCCCTCGCCGTCGGTGACATCGCCCCGGACTTCACGCTCCAGGACCAGAACCGCAAGGACTGGAAGCTCTCGGATGCCGTCCGCAAGGGCGACGTCGTTCTCAGCGTCATCCCCTTCGCGTTCACGGGAGTCTGCGGCACGGAGATGGGGTGCATCTCCAAGGACGCCGCCACCTGGCAGGGGAAAGGCGCCACCGTCGTGGGCCTCTGCTGCGACAGCCCGTTTGCCAACAACGCCTGGGCTGCCAAGGAGGGGTACACCCACACCATCCTCTCCGACCTCCACCGCGAGGTTGCCAAGGGCTACGGCATCCATTGGCCTGAGATGAACGTCGCCCAGCGGGCCACCATCCTCATAGGCAAGTCGGCGGACGGCGTAGGCCGCGTGAAGTTCATCCAGACCCGCCCCCCCGGCCAGGCCATGGACTGGTCCGGCGTCCTCGGAATGCTCTGATGAGGTCGCTCCTTCGCCCGGCCGCTCTGCTCGCCGCCGGTTGTGCCCTGCTCCTGACGGGGTGCGGTCGCGGCCCCGTCTGCGAGGGATTCAAGGGTGGGAAGCCGGCGACGGACGACGGCTCGCCCCAACAAGCGCCCGCTCCGCAATCTGAGCCCGCCCGGCGCTAGACTGCCCCATGCCCACCCCAGCAATCTGGCCCTGCGTACTCATCATCCGCGACGGCTGGGGACTGAACCCCAACCCGGACCACAAGGCCTTCGACGCCGTTCGTCTCGCGAAAACACCCGTCGCCGGCGGCCTCATGGCTCGTTTTCCGTGGACCCTCGTGAAGACGAGCGGCGAGGACGTCGGCCTGCCTGAGGGCACCATGGGCAATAGCGAAGTCGGCCATCAGAACATCGGGGCCGGCCGCGTCGTCCCTCAGGAATCGCTCGTCATGACGCGCGCGTGCGCCTCCGGGCTGCACACGAACCCCGCCATCCGCGCCGCGGCGGAGAACGCGCTGCGGGGCGGCTCGCTGCACCTCATGGGCATCAACTCCGATGCGGGTGTGCACGGGCTGCTCGAGCACTTGTTCGCCATCCTCAAGGCAGTCAAGACGCTCGGGGTCCCCTCGGGCCGGGTGTTCGTCCACCTCTTTACCGACGGTCGTGACACCGGCCCCTACACCGGGTTGGGGTTTGCGTCGAAGGTGGACTCCGCCTGCCGCGAGATCGGCGCGGGCCGTATCGCCACCGTGATCGGTCGGTACTACGCGATGGACCGCGACCACCGCTGGGAGCGAGTGAGGCTCGCGTTCGATGCGCTGACCGGCCGCAGCGAGGCCCCCCGTTTCGCCGACGCCCGCGCTGCGATCCAGGACTACTACGACCACCCCACCGCCCCCAACCTGGCCGGTGACGAGTTCATCACGCCGCGAACCGTGGGCGCCGTAGACCCGGCCTCTCGCATCCGTGACGGCGACAGCGTGATCTTCTACAACTACCGGGGCGACCGCCCGCGTGAGTTGAGCGCCGCCTTCGTCTTCCCGGACGAGGCCTGGGCGCAGGTCAAGCCCTCCCCAGACTCGGGCGCTCGGGGCTTTGACCGTGGCCCACGCCCTCGGCTGCACTACGTCACCATGACCGACTACTGGACCTCGCTCGCCCCGCACATCCAGGGCGTCGCGTTCCCCAAGCCGCCCCGGATGGCGAACATCCTGGGAGAGCACATCTCTTCCCTTGGGCTGCGCCAGTTCCGCTGCGCCGAGACGGAGAAGTACCCCCACGTCACCTTCTTTTTCAACGACTACCGGGAGCCGCCCTTCGAGGGTGAGACCCGGGAGAACCCGCAGAGCCCCAAGGTCGCAACGTACGACCAGCAGCCCGAGATGGCGGCGGAGGAAGTCTGCCAGGCCGCGCTGCGTCGCATCGCCTCTCGCGACTGCGAGCACCTGCTCGTCATCAACTTCGCGAACGGCGACATGGTGGGCCACACAGGCAACCTCGCCGCAGCCATTCGCGCGTGCGAAGTCGTCGACGCGTGCGTGGGCCGCATCGTGGAGGCCACGCTCGCCCGGGGCGGCGCGCTGATCGTCACCGCGGACCACGGCAACGCGGAGCAGATGTTCGACCCCGCCACCAACGCCCCGCACACGTCCCACACCACGTACGACGTGCCGCTGATCCTCGTCAGCCCCGCCCACGCCTCTGCGCGACTTCGGGGAGATAAGGAAGGGGGAGGCTGGTTTCAGCCGGCGAAGCGCGCCCTCCGCGGCCGCCTGGGCGACATCGCTCCAACCATCCTTGATCTCATGGGCTTGCCCGCCCCGGCGGAGATGACCGGATCGTCGCTGATCGTGCACGACTAGCGCGTGTCAATCCACCGCGTCGTCCTCGCCGGCGAGCGGCGCCCCAGCGGGCCTGGATTCCAGTCGCTGCGAGAGCCCGCCCAGCGAGGCCTCCATCCGCGCGAGCCGCGCCGCGAGTTCCCCCAGCCGTGCCTGAAGCGCCGCGAGTTGCTCCGAGAGCTGTTCCTGTTCACGATCCGCGAAGGTCTGGGCCTCCTCCAGACGCGCGAGCCGCTCGGGCAGTTCCTGCGCCGCGTCGTCCGGCTTCTGGGGATTGCCTGTCATTACCCGCTCCTGATCGAGAGAAAAACGCCTGAGAAAGAATAGCCTTGCCCCATGCGCAGTAGCCCCTCCATCGCCATCGCCGCGCTCTGCCTCGCGGCACTCCCCGCCTTCGCTGGAGAGACGCCCACGATCACGGTCAATCCGGCGCCGTTTGAATACCGTGCGGAGCCACCGGCGGCAGAGGTCGAGGCCCCCGCGACCTCAGTCGCGGCGTTCGGGGCCGCCGACACCCGCTGGTGGTCCGTTGGCACCGGCGTGGCGTTCGACTTCGAGGACGGCACGAGCTTCAACGTGCATGGCAGCCTCAGCTACTTCGTCGCCGAGAACATCGAGACCGTCGGCGAGCTCGGTGCGTGGTACTACTCCCAGCCCGGTGAAGACGCCTTCGGCATCAACCCCGCCTTCGTGCTCCGCTGGCACTTCATCAACAAGGGCTCATGGACCGCGTTCGCCGACGTCGGCATCGGCGCTCTGCTGGTCTCGAGCGACGTTCCGGCGGACAACGGCACCTCGTTCAACTTCACGCCCCGCGCAGGAATAGGCCTGACCTACGCCCTGGACGACGCGGGCACGCGTCTGCAGCTCGGCCTCCGCTGGGCCCATGTCTCCAACGCGCGAATCACGGGCCACGACGACAACTTCGGCGTCGACGCCGCCATGCCCTACGTCGGACTCGTGTTCCCGTTCTGAGCGGACGTTCCTTCCGGGGCCTCACATGCCGCAGGAGCCGCGGGGCTTCCCGCAGCCGCACGAGCCGCTGTGCACGTGCCCGCCGGACGCCGGCGCCCCCGCGCCGCCGGTCGCGAAGACGGAGAGGCGCCGCTTGAACACTCGCCCCTTGCCTTCGGGGTCGGCGACCGGCTTGTCCGCGTCCGCCGCGGACCGCAGCACCTCGATCACCACGGGCGGCTTGCCCGGCTCATGGCACTCGTACTCATAGATCGGCATGGCTTCTCTCCGTAGTCGGCGGCTGATCGTACGCCCACGCCACGAAAAAGGCCCCGACGCTCGCCGCGCCGGGGCCTGGGGCTATCCATGCGACCGTCTTCAGTCCGCCTTGAGCATCCCGAGCTGCCTCATCAGGAACATCCGCTCGTCGGCGATGTCGCGGATGCGGAGGTTCAGGGGCTTGCCCTGCCCGTGCCCCGCGTCACGATCGACCCACAGCAGAATGGGCTTCTGCTGCTGGTCGCTGCTGGTGGCCGCCCGAAGGGCCGCGGCCATCTTCCTCGCGTGCATCGGGTGCACGCGGGTGTCGTTCTCGCCCGCGGTGAGGTACACAGCCGGATAGGGCATCCCCGGCCGAACGTTCTGGTAAGGCGAGTAGCGCATGAGGTACGCGAACTGATCCGCGTCCGCAGCAGACCCGTACTCCGGCACCCAGTACTTGGCCATCAGGAAGTCCTGGTAACGGATCATGTCCAGAAGGGGGACGGCGACGATCGCCGCGGCGAACAGCTCGGGCCGCTGCGTGACGAGCGTGCCCGTCAGCAGCCCGCCGTTGCTCCCGCCCCGGATCGCGAGCCTCTCAGGCCTGGTGTAGTTCTGGCGGATGAGGTACTCCGCCGCCGCGGCGAAGTCGTCGAAGACGTTCTGCTTGTTCTCGAGCATCCCGGCCTTGTGCCAGTCGTCGCCATACTCGCCACCTCCCCGGAGGTTCGCGATGGCGTACACCCCGCCGTGCTTGAACCACTGGAACATCCCGGCGCTGAAGGTCGGTGTCTGGCTGATATTGAACCCGCCGTAGCCGTAGAGAATCGTCGGGTTGTCCCCGGTGAGAGTCAGGCCCTTCGGGTGCACGATGAACATGCTGACCTTGGTCCCGTCCTTGGAGGGGTACCACACCTGCTTGACCTCGACCGTCGAGGGATCGACGGGCACGTCGGGCCGCTGCCAGAGCTCGGGCTCCGCGGCGGGCCTGGCAAGATCAACCCGGAAGATCGAGGGTGGGTAGTTGTAGCTCGTGAACGACAGATACGCCTCCGTGCGGTCCTGATCCGTGGACAGCCCCGCGGAGCCGATCCCGGGCAGTCGCAGAGTTCCCGTCGACCGACCGGTCATGTCAAACAGCTCGATGGTCGTCGAGGCATTGACCAGGTAGTTCACCGCCAACACGCCCCCCGCGACGGAGAAGCTCTGGATCACCGCCCCCTTGCGTTCCGGGACGAGGTCCTTCCAGTGTTCCCGCCCCGCGCGGTTGAGGTCGATCGCGACGATCCGGCCGTTCGGCGCACCCAGCGTCGTCTGCATGTAGTACGTGTCGCCGACCACCACCCCGCCGCTGATCGCCTGCTCACCCTTGGAAATCTCCTCGCCGTACAGGTCCGCCTGGCTTCGGGTGCGGAGGAACCGCGCGAAATCAACGACCCATACGTCGTTCTTGTCGGTCCCGGTCCAGTAGGAAATCTCGAGCCAGCGCCCGTCCTTCGAGAGCGCCGCGCCCGGGCCCCACGTCGTGGCGAGCTTGGCGTCTTCCTGAGGCGTGTACTGCCTGAAGATCAGCGAATCCCTGGATGGGTCCTCGCCCATCTGGTGGAACATGACCTGCCCCGAGTACGGGTTGTTCACATCCGCGAGGTTTCGGTACACAAACCCGGACGCATCCGGCAGCCAATCCACGCTCTGGACCTTGCCGGGAATCTGCAGGGGCAGCACCCGCCCCGAGTCCACCTCCATCAGGTGCAGCGTGGTGTTCTCGTCACCGGAGCGGTAGGTGCCGTACGCCGCGAGCCGACCGTCCTGGCTTGGTGCCACAAACGCAATCGTCGTCAGGCCCGATGCATCGAGCTGCGCGGGGTCCAGCAGCACGCGGTCCTCGCCCTTATAGCCCTCGCGCCAGTAGTACACAGGCTGGTTCTGCGTGCCCTCTCGCTTCGAGAAGAAGTAGCGGCTGCCGTGCATGCCGGGGCTGGAAACGCTGCCAATCTCCATCAGCGGCCTCAGTTCCGCCTCGACCTGTGCCCGCCCGGGAAGGTTATCCAGGAACGCCCGGGTGTAGGCGTTCTGCGCGTCAGTCCATGCCGCGACCTCCGGGGACACCTTGCCCATCTGAGTGGGGTCGGAGTTGTCGCCCTCCAGCCAGCGGTACTCGTCGGTCACAATCACCCCATGAAGGGTGTCGGTCACGGGCTCCGCTCGAGTGGCGGGAGGCTGACCCGCCGCCGCCGGAACGGGCACAGTCGCCACCGGCCCGCTCGGGCGGCTCGTCGCACACCCCGCAACACTCATCAGCACCCCCAACGCCGACAGACCCGCAAGGCAGACGCTCTTGTTCATTCAAACCACTCCAGAAGGAAGGAAACAGGGTATCGCCTCTTCCATCCTGATGCTCACCGAGTTCCTCACCGTCATCGCCGTCGGTCGTGCCCAACCGGGGACGGGGGTTCTGATAGGATCTTCCCGGTCGCGGCCGGGGAAACGGCTCCCCTCTCCGCCCGCGCACCGGGGGGTGCCGCATGCACAGCATGGTTCTCACGCTCATGGCCACGTTCGCACTCGCGTTGATCCCGGACGCTCTCGGACAGACTCCGATCCGTCCGCCGGGGGCCCGCTGGGTCATCACCCCGCCTCCCGGGTGGAAGCTCGCCCCGCAGTCGGTGGTGGACTCCATGAACCTCGAGCGGGACTCGGAAGACCCGGACCGGGAGGACTTCCGCTACGTGCTCAAGTTCGATCCCGAGGGAAGCCTGGGCGTCGGCCTCCCGTACATTGCCGTCGAGTGGACCGACGTGCCGGAGTTCGCCACATGCAACTGGAGCGACATCGGCGACTACTGGGGGAGCGAGTCCTTTGATCCTGCCTGGGCGTCACTCCCCCTTTCGCGGCTCGTCGAGAAGATCCCCGATCAGGCGAGCCTCCTCGACGAATCGAAGGGCCGCCTTTACCACCGCTGGGATGAACCCGGGGGAGCACCGAACGGAAAGACCCTCCGCGCCGTCGGCGTCGTCGTTCTCACGTCCAACGGATTCGCCGAGGTGTGCCTCTACGACAAAGCGGAGGAGAACAACAGGCATGTCGCCGCCTTGGAGAAGTTCGCCAACACGCTGGCGCTCGACTCGGGCGCTGCGTTCGTCCCCGGCCCCGGCCTGCCCCGGAACGCACCACCCTCCCACCGAACCAACTCCTCGTTCCGATTTCCGTTTCGCTTCGGCATCTTCGGCCTCGGGGGCCTCGGAGGCGTCACGCTCCTCGTCCTCATCGTCCGCAAGGTCCTTCAGGCGGACTAGAGCCGGCTCGCGATACACTCCCGGGTGCCCCCCCTGCCGGCGCTGACGCTCGGTCCATCAAAGCGACTCCGCCATGGCGGCGACTATCGCGCCGTCTTCGAGGCCCGCATGCGAAAGTCGCGCGGCCCGCTCTCTGCCTCCTCCCGCCCCAACGGCCTCCCCCGCTACCGGCTCGGGCTCGCCGTCGGAAAATCCGTCGGCAACGCCGTCGAACGCCACAGGGCGAAGCGACTGGTCCGCGAGGCGTTCCGCCACTGCCAGCACGGCCTGCCCCTCGCCGACACGGGCGGCTACGACCTGGTCGTGAGCGTGCGCGGTTCGTGCCCCGCATCTCTCGCCGAGGTCCAGGCATCGCTGACCGGGCTTGCCGCGTTGCTCCACGCCGAATGGCAGCGCCGGTCGGAGAGACAGCGGGGCGGCCCGTGACCCTCCGCCGCCTCGCCGCCGCCCCCCTGGTGCTGATGGTCCGGCTGTACCAGCTGAGCCTGGGCCCGTTCATGTCCGGACAGTGCCGGTTCCACCCCACCTGCTCCAACTACGCATTGGACGCGCTCCGATCGCACGGCGCGATCCGGGGTACATGGCTCACGGCGCGCCGACTCGCCCGATGCCACCCCTTCCATCCGGGGGGCTACGACCCGGTCCCTCCCGACGACGCGCCCCCCGCCGCGCGCTAGACTCGCCCCTGATCGGCGCGGGCCGCTCCGGTCGGCGGAGTACCAGATGAGGCGACTGTCGGCGGACAAGAGGCGGGAGCAACTCCTTGACAAGGCGGCGCAACTCTTCGCCCGCCGCGGATATGCCCGCGCCACCACCTCCGAGCTTGCCCGCGCCGCCGGCGTCACCGAGCCCATCATCTACCGGCACTTCAAGAGCAAGCGAGATCTCTACGTGGCGCTCATCGAGCGCACCGCAGCCCGCACGCTGGAGCACTGGCAGGACCGGCTCGCGGACGCCGCCGACCCGGCCGACCGGCTCCGCCGCCTGCTCGCGGAGAACCCGATGGTCTCTCCGGAGAGCCGCGAGCCCTACCGCGTGCTGCTCCAGGCCATCACCGAAGTCGACGACGCGGAGATCCGCGCCGCGGTCTCCGTGCACTTCCAGAACCTCCACCGCTTCCTCGCCGACGAAATCCGTGCCGCGCAGGAACACCGCCGTGTCGCGTCACGCTTCTCGCCGGAGCTCATCGCCTGGACGCTGATCCACGTGGGGCTCGGCTACGGCGTGCTCGCCGCTCTCCAGGTAGAACACCAGGGTGAGGACGACCAGGGCATGCACGTCCAGGCCCTGCTGGAACGGATCCTCATCGCCCGCCCCGAGTAGTCAGACCCGAAGCACGCCCCGCGACCAGCCGTACACGCCGGCGGCGGCGCCCCGCACGACCTTCTCAGGGTCCGCGGCGCTCCGAAGCCACATCCGGTCGTGCTCGACCACCACCCAGCCCGCGTACCCGACCCGTGCGAGCGCCCGGACATCTTCCTCGCACCGCTGGTCCCCGGCGCCGATCTCACACGGCTCGCCCGCCCGGAAATCACGCAACTTCACGACCTGCAGGCGGTCACCCAGCACGTTGATGGCATCGGCGAACTCCTCGCCCGCTTGCCTCGCCACGCCCGGGCAAAACGACGCCCCCACCAGCGACGCCTCCACACGATCCAGCAGCTCGCTGAGGTCCGAGGATCGCGCGAACGAGCCTCCGTTCTCCACAAGGAGGCGCACGCCGCTGTTCCGGCAATGATCCGCGACCTTGGCAAGCCGTCCACCGATCCGAGCGAGCGCGGAAGCACGCGACTCACCGGAGATGATCTCAAACCCGAACACCCGCACGAACGGGCACTCGAGCTCCACCGCAAGATCTACGGCGCTCTTCGCCGCCCGCACCTCCCGCTCCTGGTCGAAGACGTGCCCGATGACGGGGGGGGTCACGGGGTCGTCGAATCGCGCCGAAGTCGCGAGGCAGCACGGCTGGAGG
The DNA here is from genome assembly GCA_021405315.1 of Leptolyngbya sp. PLA1. Lineage (GTDB taxonomy): Bacteria > Planctomycetota > Phycisphaerae > Phycisphaerales > UBA1924 > RI-211. Next base: position 111,339 of record QWIH01000001.1, on the reverse strand, counting down.
CCCGCCGCGGCGAGCATGCCACGCACCTTCGCCGGTGCGGTCAGCGCCGGATCGCAGGCAAGCGTCGTCGAGCCGTGCCCGAAGGTCCGGAGTTCGATCCCTTCATAGCCCCACTCCTTCGCCTGCCCCGCGATGCGGCCCAGGGTCCAGTTCGGAAACGCCACCGTGCTGAATGCGAACCGCATGACCTTCCTTCCTGTCTTCGGGGTGCCGAATGGAGCCCTGACGGTAGGCCCTTTCGACCGCGAGCGACTCCGCACCCATCATACCGGACCTCCCCACCCCCCCCCGCCCTCATCAACGAACTCCGAGGACGGCTCCCCGCCCCGACTCACGCGGGCGTCGGCGCCGAAAGGCCGATGTTCTGCTTGCGGACGCGTGGTATCCGAGGATTGCGCATGCCGCACGCCATGATTGAACGGCAGGAGATCAAGATTCCTTGGTACTCACGGGCCGCGATGGCGACGGCGGTCGCCGCCCTGATCGCTGCGCTCAGCGGCCTCGCCGGATGCGCGGACGGCGCCCGCGAGCGAGCGCTGCGGGCCCGCGCAGACGTGGTTCTTCCGACCGAAGGCTCCGGCGCGCTCCGGATCGCGACCTGGCCAACGTTCGCCGACCCCGCCGCCACGGCCCAGGCCGCCGCGCCCAGCGGCTGGGACACCTTCATCGGACCCTGACCCCGACCCCGGCGCTACCCTGCCCGCATGAGCGCCCCACACCACGACGCCGGCCTCGTCACCGATCTTCACGGCAAGCTCGACTACGGCACGTACCTCCAGCTCGACCGCATTCTCGGCGCGCAGAGGCCGCTCTCCAGCCCCGAGCACCACGACGAGCTCCTCTTCATCATCCAGCATCAGACCACGGAGCTCTGGTTCCGCCTCATGATCCACGAGCTTCGGGCCGCGCTCTCGCTCATCTCGCAGGATCAGCTCGAGCCATCCTTCAAGATCCTCGCGCGCGTCAAGCACATCCAGACCCAACTCCTCTCCCAGTGGAGCGTCCTCGCCACGCTCACCCCCAGCGAGTACGTCCAGTTCAGGCATGTCCTCGGGCCCGCCAGCGGCATCCAGAGCTACCAGCATCGCATGATCGAGTTCATGCTGGGACGCAAGGATGCCCGGCTCATGCAGGTGTTCAAGCACAACCCCGCCGTCTTCGGCCAGGTCGAGGCCTGCCTCAAGGCGCCGAGCCTCTACGACGAGTTTCTTCGCTACCTCGCGCGAGCGCACTCCATGCCCATCCCGCAGGACGTGCTCACACGCGACGTCACGCAGGCCCACACGCCCCGCCCCGAGATCGTCCGGTGCTTCCGCACCATCTACGAGTCTCCGGACAACCTGTGGGACTGCTACGAAATGGCCGAGAAGCTCGTCGACATCGACGAGGCATACTCCCTCTGGCGGTACCGGCATATGAAGGTCGTCGAGAGAGTCATCGGGTTCAAGCGTGGCACGGGCGGGACCGCCGGCGTCAACTACCTGCGACAGATGGTCGACGAGCGGCTCTTCCCCGAACTCTGGGACGTGCGCACCGAAATCAAGGAGGTTGGCTGATCCCCTCCAGGCTTCCCCGCCCCGCACGCTCCAAACCCCCTCACCGCGAGTTGTGATGCGAACCCCGCCCCCCACGTCAGCCCACTCGCAGCCCCCCCTGAGGCACGCCGTCACCCCTGCCATGCCCGCGAGGGAGGCGATTCCGGCGCTGCTGGAGGCCGCCGGCGGCCGGCTGCACGGCCTCGCTCGCCGCCTCTGCGGCAACGCCGCCGACGCCGAGGACATGCTTCAGGATGTCTTCCTCCAGGCCTTCCGCAAGTGGCACACGTTCAGGGGCGAGGCCGATCCCGTCACGTGGCTCTACGCGATCGCGGCCCGTTCCTGCAAAGCCAGGGCCCGCCGCCGCAGAGGCACCGACCCCCGCACGCCCGCCCTGTCTCAGCTCATGCCGTGGTCCGAGTCGACCGTCATGCAGATCGCCGCGGCCCCCAACGACGCGGGCGCCAATGCCGCGCGGGCGGAGTCCATCGCGAGGGTGCAGGCAGAGATCGCCCGACTGCCCGAGCACCTTCGGGTCCCGCTGATCATGAAGGATGTGCTCGAACTCAGCGTCGAGGACACCGCGTCCGGCCTGGGGCTCGCCGAGAACACGGTCAAGACCCGCCTGCACCGCGCCAGGCTCGCCCTCAGAAAGTCCATGACCTCTGAAGCCAAGGCCGCTCAGGCTCCTGCACCGATCTTCGAGAAGCAGGTCTGTCTCGACCTGCTCAAGGCCAAGTTCAGCGCGATGGACCGGGGAGGCACCGCCGCCGGTTTCACCGTGCCGCAGGCGGAGCTGTGCGCCCGCTGCCGCGCCGTGTTCCGCGAGCTCGATCTTGTTCAGGATGCCTGCGCTCGCCTGGGAGACGGACATCTCCCAAGCGCAGTTAGATCAAGGATCCTCGCGGCTATCCGCGCACGCGATGATGGGGCCGCGCCCCGAAACAGGCGGGGCAGGAAGCCGGTCGCCGGTCGCTCCCATGGCTAGCCCGCAGCCCCGCCCATGTGGGGCTGCAACCTCCCGAGCACCGAGCGTCTGGACTGGTACCCCGTCCACGAGTCCACCACGCGACCGCCCTTCAGCACGAACACCGCGGGAATGCTCGAAACGCGGAATGCCTCCGCGAGCCCGGGGTGCTCGTCAACGTTGACGAACGCCACGTTCGCGCGGCCGGCCAGCTCCGGAGCCAGCCGTTCCAGTTCCGGCTTCAGCATCAGGCAGGGCGGGCACCAGGGCGCCCAGAAGTCCAGGAGTGTGGGAAGGCTGCTCGCCATGACGTCAGTCTCGAAAGATTCGAGACTCGGATGCAGCACGTTGTGCGTCGGTCCGCTCATCATCGCACCTCCGATCCCGCCGCCTCGATCAGTTCTTGCCGGCCGCCTGCTCGGCGTGCGCCAGCGCCTCGGACACCACCGCGACGTAGGTGTACACCGGCCCTCCGCCCATCATCACCGCGACCCCCGCGGCGTCCATGACCTCCCGCGAAGTGGCCCCCGCCTTCAGGCACTTCTCGACGTGGGCGTAGATGCACGCCTCGCACCGCGAAGCCACTCCGATCGCCAGGGCGATGAGTTCCTTCTGCTTCACGGACAGCCCGCCCTCGCTGGTGGTGTCCTTCATGAGCCACTGGAAGTAGGGCCCGAAGGCCTTGGCGATGTCCGCGCCCCCGGGCCGTGCCTTCATCGCGTTCATCCGGTCGGGCCAGGTCTGATAGAACGATTCCGCGTCGTGATGCACTGTGAACCTCCTCATTGATACTGCGACACCTGATCCAGAACCCAGCATCCGCCTCAGCCGCACTTCCCGACCGGGCATGAGCCGCCCCGGCTCGCCCCGATCCGATTCCATGGCAGGGCGCCGATCCAGGACGCGAGCGCGCACGACCCTGTCGCACCCGCGAGGACCATCCCCGCACCCAGCATCGCCGGCAATCCCGCGAATGCCGGGTGGACCAGCCACGCGAGCACGCTGCCCCCGACCACCGCAGCCCCGATCACGATCTGCACCTGGCGCATCACGCTGAGCCCGCGCGCCCCCGCCACGCCCTCCACAGGCAGCGCGTCACGCTTCCAGGCCTCGATTCCGCCTGACATCGACACCACCGCCACCCCGCGGTCCATCAGCCCCAGCGACAGACGGCAGGCGTCCGCAGACCGCTTCCCGCCCTTGCAGTGCAGGACCAGCCTCTGCCCAGGCTTCAGCCACGCGCACGCCTGCTCCGGGTCAAACCGTGAGAGGGGGAGCAGCCTCGCTCCGCCGATGCGCTCGTGCGCGTGCTCATCCGATTCGCGCACGTCCACGAGGACGGCCTCGCCCCGCTCCAACCACCCCCGCACTTCACGAGGCTCGGCACTCACGAGCGCCGCCTCGCCGGGCTGCGTTCTGGTCACACACTCGTTCAGCGTCCTCACGGCCAGTCCTTTCCTCCCCCGGAGGGCCGGGGGTCTGATGGTTCGAGCCTGTCACGTGCCCCGGGGTTTCAAATCGCGTCCCGATTTCCCTGCCCCGGAATCCCGGGAGCAATAGACTGCCGGATGCCGGACCACCTCACCCTCCTCGCCGCGGCGGGTCACCTTCCGTTGCTCACGACCATCGCCGCCGCGTTCGCCGCTGCGTGGGTGCTCGGCCTCATAACCCAGAAGCTCGGCCTCTCGCCGATCGTCGGTTACCTGCTCGCAGGCATCGTGATCGGCCCCCACACGCCGGGGTTCGTGGGCGACGTGCAGCTCGCGCAGCAGCTCGCAGAAGTCGGGGTCATTCTCCTGATGTTCGGCGTGGGCCTCCACTTCCACCTCGACGACCTCCTCGCGGTCCGACGCGTCGCGGTGCCGGGCGCCATCGGCCAGAGCCTGCTCGCCACGCTCGCCACCTTCGCCATCTTCCACTTGCTCGGATGGCCGCTCAAGTCCACGCTCGTGCTCGGAGCCGCCATGGCGGTCGCCAGCACGGTTGTCCTGCTCCGAGTGCTCATGGACCGGGGCATGCTCGGGACGAGCCACGGGCACGTGGCCGTGGGCTGGCTGATCGTCGAGGATCTCTTCACCGTCGTTGCGCTCGTCATCGTGCCGCTCCTGGCCCCCGCGCCGGCGGGAGTCGCCGGCACGTCCGCCGCAAGCCCGCTGCTCGTCATCGGGCTCGCGCTGCTCAAGCTCGCGGCCTTTGTGGCGATTGTCCTTCTGGTGGGCTCGCGCATCGTGCCTTGGGTCATGAACGCCGTGGCACGCCTCCGATCCCGGGAGCTTTTTACCCTCACCGTGCTGGTTCTCTCCGTCACGATCGCTGTAGGCGCGTACACGTTCTTCGGCGCGTCGGTCGCGCTCGGCGCCTTCCTTGCCGGCATGGTCGTGGCGCAGAGCGCCGTCAGCCACCAGGCCGCCGCGGACGCGCTTCCCATGCGAGACGCCTTCGCGGTGCTCTTCTTTGTCTCCGTGGGGATGCTCTTCGACCCGGCCTTCATCATCTCCCAGCCCCTGCTCGTCGCCGCCGGCCTTGCCGTCGTCCTCGTGGTCAAGCCACTCGCCGCGATCATCATCGTCGCGACGCTCGGCTACCCCGCCCGCACCGCGCTCACCGTGGCCATCGGCCTCGCGCAGATCGGGGAGTTCTCCTTCATCCTGGGTCAGGTCGCCAGCGACCACTCGCTCCTGCCCAAAGACGGAATGAACGTCATCGTGGCGACCGCGATGATCTCCATCACCCTCAACCCGCTTCTCTTCGGCTCGCTCGATCGCGTCGAGGCCCTCGCCCAGCGAGTGCCCTGGCTCTGGTGGCTGCTCAACGCCCGCGCCGACCGCCGCGCCGCCCAGATCAACGCCCTCTCCCGCCCGGTCGGCGAAGACGGCTCCCCCACCACCATCATCATCGGCTACGGCCCGGTGGGACGCCTCGTCGATGCCCTCGTCCGCGACGCCGGCCTCCCGACCCTCATCATCGACATGAACATCGATACTGTCCGCTCGCTCGCCAAGGCGCGACGCGCAGCGCTCTTCGGCGACGCCACCCGTCGCGAAGTGCTGGAGCAGGCAGGCATCCGTCGGGCGGCCCACCTGGTCATCACGCTGCCCGAGACCGCCGGTAGAATCTCTCTGGTCGCCGCAGCACGCGAGCTTAATCCCGCCATAGAGGTTACCGTCCGCGCCCGCTATCTCGCGGAGCGAGATTCCCTGCGCGCCGCAGGGGCCAGCCGGATCGTCTACGAGGAGGGCGAGGTTGGAATCGCCCTCGCACGCCACGTGATGGAGAGGCGAGGGGTTGAGCCCGCCACCATCGACAAGCTTCTTGCCGCCATCCGCGGCATGTGGCGCATGCGCGACTGAGCGAGCCTCCACACCTCGCCCCAACACATCGCATCTGGATCTCGCCCGCTCCCAACCTCGCGGAGTTGCCCGCCCGGACCCAGCGCACCCCACGCGAGGACAGCCAGCAACCCTCGGTGACAGCGCCCAGCCCGTTCGTGCCAAGACGTCATGTTCACCCCGCGCCATCCGCCGCGAGGGCTCCCTCCACGTCACCGGCGATCGATCACCGCCGAGGGACAGGGGTTGACGGGCCGAGCCACTCCACCGCGGCCGAACGATCCTGACCCGCCGCCCCCCGGTCCCAGGGCAGCGCCCCTCACCTGGTCGTCGCCGCTCTCACTCGGATCGCTGACAGCGCCCCTCCGCCGAGGCGTACGCTCTGAGCAGCTTCGTCAAGCCGCGGAGGCGACGCATGATCGGTAATCTCGTGCAACCCGAGTTTGAGGACATGATCCGCCGGCAGGCGTGGACCGAGCTTCGCGACTCGATCATGGCCCTCGAGCCGGCGGACGCCGCCGACGTCCTCATCGATCTGTCGGACGGGCTTGAGGGCATTGTCTTTCGCGTGCTCCCGAAGGAACGGGCCGCGATGGTCTTCTCCTACCTCCCGCTGGATCGGCAGGAGGAGTTGATCCGTTCACTGACGGGCGAGCAGGCGCGGTCTCTTTTCGACCAGATGACCCCGGATGACCGGGCGCGGCTGGTGGAGGAGTTGCCGCCCGACGTCACGCGCCGACTGCTCGACGCCCTCTCACCGGACGAACTGAGGGCGACCCGGGAACTGCTCGGATACCCGCCCGACACCGCGGGGCGATACATGACCCCGGAGTACGTGGCCCTTCCCGCCGACATGACCGCGCGGGAAGCGCTCGAGTTCGCGCGGAAGCGCGGGCGCGGCAAGGAGACCATCGCCACGATGTACGTCGTGGACGAAAAGGGGAAGCTGCTCGAGGACGTGCGGCTGAGCGCTCTCGTGTTTGCTGACCCGAATACCAAGGTGAGCGACATCGAAGAGCGTGGCACCGTTTCAATCCCCGTGACCGCCACGCGCGACGAGGTGATCGGGGCCTTCGACAAGTATGACCGGACCGCGCTCCCCGTCGTCGATGCCGATGGCCATGTGCTCGGAATCATCACGGTCGACGACGTGCTCGAAGCGGCCCGTCGAAAGACGACTCAGGAAATCCAGCGCATCGGCGGGAGCGAGGCCCTCGACGCGCCCTACTTCGTGACCGAGTTCCGGGCGATGCTCCGCAAGCGCGGCGGGTGGCTCTCGGTCCTCTTCCTGGGCGAGATGCTCACGGCGACCGCCATGGGGCACTTCGAAGCCGAGATCGACAAGGCCGTCGTCCTCGCCCTCTTTGTCCCGCTCATCATCTCGAGCGGGGGGAACTCCGGCTCGCAGGCCGCCACCATCATCATCCGATCGCTCGCTCTTCAGGAGATGGGCCTCCGCGACTGGTGGCGCGTCATGCGCCGAGAGCTTCTCTCGGGCCTCACCCTCGGGGCGTGGCTCGGACTCATCGGCTTCCTGCGCATCACCATCTGGCAGCAACTCGGATGGGCCGACTACACCGCCCATTGGGTGCTCGTGGCTCTCACCGTCTGGGTCAGCCTCGTCGGAGTGGTGATGTTCGGCACGCTCGCGGGGAGCATGCTCCCCTTCATCCTCCGACGCCTCGGCTTCGACCCAGCCAGCAGTTCCGCGCCTTTCGTCGCCACGCTGGTTGACGTGAGCGGGCTGGTCATCTACTTCACCGCGGCCATGTTGATCCTGCGCGGAACTTTGCTCTAAAGACCCCGTGAAGGTCGAACCGGAACGCCCGTTGCTCTGGCCCGGCCGACCGCCCCAACCCCGCGCAGCCTCCCGAATCCCGTTCCGATTCTGGGCAAAACAAAAACGGCCCCTACAAGGGCCGTTTTCAAGCGAGGCGGACGGGACTCGAACCCGCAACCACCGGATCGACAGTCCGGTACTCTAACCAATTGAGCTACCGCCCCTGATTGTCCGCCCGGGAGTCGATCCCCGGGCAATCTCGAACAGGACAGAGAATGTAGGAGCCCTCGCCGCATTGTCAAGTCCCCCGAGGCGGACCGGCCGGCCGCCCCGGTCCCGTCGCGAGCGGTCTTCGCCCGGGCGGCACGCCCCTCACCGATCCTGCGTCCCCGCGACTCAATCCGCCGACCTCAACGCGTCCCCTCTACGCCCAAGACTCCATGCTCATGCTCCCCGAGGCACGCCTCCCGCTCTGCCGACGCACTGCGGGGACTCCCGCGCTGCCTGCAGCGGCTGTCCTCATTCCGAAGTGCTCAACCCGGTCTGACGGCCCAGCTCATCCGCTCGACTCCCGCGGCGCCCACGAGACCTCTCATCTGCACGCCGCACTCCCCCGCCGCAAGCGCCTCATCGCCTCTCCCTACCCCCGCGCGGGCAGCCCTCAGCGGTGGCAGGCCGGTGGGGCGCCGGGTAGTCAGCCAATGAAAAAGGCCCCGCCATTCGGCCGGGCCCTTGTCGAAGCTTGCTCGCCTGCACCGTCGCGGGTTCTCTTCACTTGGCCGCCGGCAGCTTCACCTGGTTCGGCCCGGCCTGCTGAATTCCGAACGGATTCCCGGCGACACCCACCTTGCTCGCAGCCCGGTACATCACCGCACACGCGACCACCAGAAACACCGTCGCGATCACCGCGAGGCCCGTGTACACGTCCGGCCCGCTGGCCCGACGACGCTGCGCCCCGGTCATTTGCATTCCAAACTGGCTCATGGCATTGCTCCTTGCTTCCGGAAGGGGCGAACTACTCGAGGCGGCTGACGATCTGGTCGCCGGGCTGCACCGTCACGTCCTTGCCGAGCGTCTGCACCGTGGCCAGCGCCCACTTCATGTCCGCCTGCACCACCACCAGGTTGCACAGGAACGCGTTGTTCCGCACCACCGCGAACTTCATGTTCTTCGCGACGCGATCGTTGCTCCCGACGGAGATCCGGGCGATCTGCCCGCGGCTGGCCGGGTCGGTGGACACCTCTTCCACGGCCCCGCGAATCACCGGACCGCGATACTCAAAGGGCTGCTCGGTCAGGCCCGCGGCGGAGGCGACGGCGCCCGAGAGCGTGGCGTCAGACTGACGCTTCAGCTCGGCGAGCTGTTCGCTCAGCGCCCGGTAGCGCTGCTCCAGCACTTCCTTCTGAGCCTCGAGGTCTGCCACGCGATTGTCCATGTCCAGCGCCTGCTTGCGGAAGTTCAGTTCGCTGGTCCGCAGCGTGCTGTTCTCGCCACGGAGCGCCTCAATGATCGACGCCTGCACCTTTGCGGTCTCGCCCAGCTCGGCGATCTTCGCCTCGATGGACTGTCGGGCCGCCTCGGCCTTGTTCTTGTCCGCGAGCAGCGTCGCACGCTCCGCCTGGAGTGTGCCAAGCTGGTTCTGCAGCGCCTGGTTGGCGTTCTCGAGATCCTGAATACGGGCCAGGTCGTTGGTCCGCCTCGCCTCGCTCTGTGCCGTCAGAGAGGCCATCGCCCCGGCGGTCGCCGTGTTCTGGGCCTGGACATTGTGATAGTCCGCGGCGATCCGGTCGGTGTTCACCGCATACGCAACCACCAGGGCGGACAGTGCCGCGCACAGGACAGCGGCGATCACGACGAAGACTTTGGTCAAGAAGTGCACGGCTGACTCCTACTCACGCCCCTGCGGGCTCCTGCCCTTGGGGTGCTCCACACTGGCTCGGTTCACGTTCGCCGCCCGTCGGGGCGGACACCAGCCATTTGATACCCGATCCGGGCTCCCACTGTCAAACCGGCCCCAAACAGGGCCCGCCCGAAGCGGTCGCTGCCGCAAATATAGCACCCCCGCTCCCCCACCGCAGCCCGGCCTAGTGCCTTCCCCCCGCCCGCAGCACCGCCCCCGCCGCGGCCACGCGAACGCCTTCTTCCGGATCCTGCAGGAGCACCCGAAGACGAGCGGACGATTCCGCATCCCCCGCGTCGGCGTACACAAACGCCGCCTGCGCCCGCTGCGCCGGCACCGTTGACGAGGCGAACGGGTCTGCCACCCTGGCCAGCGAGGGGTCGCCCAGGCTCGCGAGCGCCGCCGCCACCGCCAGACGAATCTCCGCCGGGTATGGGTTCCCGTCCCGGTCCTTGTACTTTGCCAGCGGCGCGACCTGCTCGTAGGACTCCCGATCCCTGAACTGAGCGATCATCCCGACGGCGACCGCCACCGCCTCGAGTTCCTCGGGCTGCGACGGATACAGCGCCCCTCGAAGAGACTGCCTCGCCTTCGCGTCCCCCAGCTTGGCCATCGCCTCAGCGACATGCAACTGGAAGAGCTTGGCCTGCGCGCGCGTCGCCGATGGCAGCGGATCGACCGCCGCGGCCCTCAGCATGGGAAGCGCCGACACGTCGCGGATCTCCCCCAGCACCCACGCCGCGTGCCGCCGAACCCAAGGCGACGAGTCCTCGAGCAGCATCGACGCGAGCGGCGAGCGATCCACGTCCCGTCCGGTTCGGACCATCGCGAGAATCGCGGACGCCCGCACGTGAGGCTCCGCATCCCCCAGCAGCGGGTAGACGCCATCGGCGAGCTCGTTCAGTCCCGCCCGGGCCACGGTCATCGCCGCGACCGACCGCACCGCGGGGCTCTGGTCCGCCAGTCCCCGCATCACGACTTCGCGCAATCGCGTCGCGGAGAAGCCCGCCGCCTCCACCGCGTTGGCCCTCACCTGTGGGTCGGCGCTCTTCGACGCCTGCTCGATGATCGAGATCGCCAGTTCGCGCGTCTTTGACTTTGACAGCGTGGGAGTCGGCGCCTCCGTGGAGGACGCAGCCCGCGGAGTCGTGCCCTGCGCGGGCCGCGCCTTCGACGCCGGGGGACCGGCATCGCACGCAGAGAGCGCAAGCACCGCACACACCGCCAGCACCCGCCGCCCGACCTCCCTGCCTTGTCCGCGCATGACCGTGCCTCCAGTCGTCTTCATCACCGATTATCGGTCTTCAGGCCCCGCCCGATGGAGTTCGCAACTCTCCCCTTCACCAAACCCAACGCCACAAGGCCCCCCAGCACGCCGAGGCTGCCCCAACCCGCCGCGTCCCCGACGAATGCGTACGCCGTCGCGCCCCGGGGAAGTTCGACCGACGCGGTGAGCACCCCGTCCTGCCACATCGCACCGGGGGCGCCATCGACGCCCGCCGCGATGAGCCCGCCCCGCCGGTCGATCACGGCGCTTACGCCGGTGTTTGCCGCACGCAGCGTGGGCGTGCCTGTTTCCAGGCTCCTCCACCTCGCCGCGTGCAGGTGCTGCAGCCGCCCCACGCGACTCGCCCCGAACCACCCGTCATTCGTCACGTTCACGATCAGGTCCGCCCGACGTTCGCCACCCTCGTACACCATCCGGCGGCACAGCGAGGCCTCCGTGCTCTCGAAGCAGACCGGCGTGACCGCCCGCAGCTTGGTTCCACCGCGCCCCACCTCAAAGACCGTGAGCTCCGAGCCCGCGCTCAGGTCAAACGTCATGCCCCCCGCGCCAAGGTCCAGCATCTGCTGCTGCAGCCAGGGCCAGGCACGGATGTACGGCATCGTCTCGCCGAAGGGTGTGAGCCTCACCTTGTCGTACCGTGCCGCCCCGACACGCCCGCCCGCGACCACGTACACGCTGTTGTACCGCCGATCACAGGGAACACCCAGCCCCCCGTCTCTCCCCCGTTCCACCCGGGTGCCGACCCGCGCTTCCTCGCCCACGAGCATGGGCACGCCGATCTCCTGCTGCAACGACGCCAGTCGTCGTGCGAAGGCGTCTCCGGGCAACGCGCTCCCATCCGCCAGCTTCCACTCCAGACTCGCCAGCACCCGCACCGCGTCCGGCTCCAGCGTGAGACCGGGCATCATCGTCTCCGGCCACGCGATCAGCGCCGGCCCGGCTTCCGATGCACGCCGCGTCAGGGCCTCGAAGCGCGCCATGTCACGCACCTCGTCCTCCAGCGTCCAATCAAGCTTGTTGCTCTGCGGCAGGTTGGTCTGCACCGCCGCCACCTTCACGATCTCTCCGGCGGGGGCGTCCTTCCCCCCCCACCATGCCGCGGCACACAACCCGAGCACCGCGGCGCCGACCGCCGCCGCTCGCGCGGGCCTCGCCCTCGCGTCAACCATCGCCGCGCCCAGCAGCGCGACCAGCAGCGACACGAGATAGAAACCGCCCCACGCCGCCGGCGCCGCCAGCACGGGCGCGTCGATCAAAGGGTGAGCCGCGAACCCCCACGCGTACCCGTCCATGATGATCTCACCCCGCGCGAACTCCATCCCCGTCCACGCCGTCGCCGCGAGCACCACCCACGGCACGCCGGGCAGCCGCCGACGCAGCCATGCCACGAGCGGCACGTAGGCTGCCACCAGAAGCGACACGATGACCGCCAGGGGTGCCATGCCCAGCTCCGACACGTCGAGCACCCACCACTCCCACGCGAGCCACAGGGGCAGCACCCCAGCCGCCGTGAGCAGCCACGCTCGCCACCAGCGCTGCTCCGTGCCCGCCGCGGCCCACATCAGAGGCACCCCCGCCGCCAGCGCGAGCCACCACCACCCCGGGCCCGGCCCGGCTGCATACATGAGCCCCGCGTGCGCCAGCCCCGCGGCCGGACAGGCCCACCACCTCCCTCGCTTGTGCGTTGTTTCCGTGGTCACGCCTCGCCGCCAGCGTATCCCGCCAGCCGGACTACCCTTTTTCCGTCATGCCAACCATCGCTCAACGCGTCACGACCCTCCGGCCCTCGATGACGGTCGCTTTCATGAACCGCGCGAAGGCCATGCAGAGGGCGGGCAAGGACGTGCTCTCGTTCGCCGCCGGAGAGCCCGACTTCGACACGCCGGCAGTCGTCAAGGACGCCGCGATCCGCGCCCTGTCCGCCGGCATGACGAAGTACATGCCGACCCTGGGTGACCCCGACAGCCGAGCCGCCATCGCCCGCAAGCTCACCACCGACAACGGCATCCCGAACTGCACCCCAGACAACGTCGCCATCGGAGCAGGTGGCAAGCACCAGCTCTACGTCGCGCTCCACTGCCTCCTGGACCCGCCCCCGCCCGGCCAGGCTCCGCAGGAGGTCATCCTCCCCGTCCCGGCCTGGGTTTCCTACGCACCCCTCTCCGAACTCGCGGGGGGAAAGGTCGTCGAAGTCCCCACCGGCCCCGCCTCGGGCTTCCTGGCATCCCCGGAGCAGATTGAGGCCGCCATCACCCCACGCTCCCGAATCCTCCTGCTCAACTCACCGAGCAACCCCTGCGGCACGATGTACCCGCCAGACCACCTCCGAGCCATCGCCCGGGTCGTGGAGCACGCTGTCAAGACCATCGCCCCCGACCTCGTCGTCCTCTCCGACGAGATCTACGAGAAGATCACCTACGCGGGCATCCCCCACTTCTCGATCGGGAGCATCCCGGAAATCGCCGAGCGCACCATCACCATCAACGGCCTTTCCAAGGCCTACGCCATGACTGGCTGGCGCATCGGCTACACCGGCACCTCGGGCGACTGGGGCCGCAAGTTCATCGCCGCCATGGGAACGCTTCAGGCGCAGATTTCAACCAACATCACCTCGTTCATCTACCCCGCCATCCCCGTGGCTCTGCGCGAGTGTGATGCCGAAGTGGAGCGCATGCGACAGGCCTTCGCCAACCGCGCCAAGGTCATCAACGCCCGGCTCGCCGCCATCCCGGGACTCAAGACCTCCCCGGCCACCGGCGCGTTCTACGCCTTCCCCAACGTCTCCTCCTACTTCGGCAGGACCTCCCCCGCGGGCAGACGAATCCTCACCTCTCTCGACCTCGCCGAGGCGCTCCTCGATGAGGCCCTCGTCGCCTTCGTCCCCGGCGAAGACTTCGGCGGCTGCGGCAAGGACCACCTCCGCATCTCCTTCGCCTGCTCCGAAGAACAGATCAACAGGGGGATGGACCGATTCGCGGCGTTCCTCGCCTCGCTTCGCTGAGGCACCCCGCGACGCCACGGATCGCTCATGGACTACGCCCTCGTCTGCGCCGTCGCACTCCTCGCCTCGGGACTCACCTTCTTCTCAGGCTTCGGGCTGGGCACGCTCCTCATGCCCGCATTCGCGATCTTCTTTCCCCTCGAGATCGCCATCGCCGCCACCGCCGTCGTCCACTTCGTGAACAACCTCTTCAAGCTCGCCCTCACCGCCCGATCCGCCCACGCCCGAACGCTCCTGGGGTTTCTCCCCGCCGCGCTTGTCGCCGCCCTGCTCGGGGCGTGGCTGCTCTCATCCCTCGGACACGCCGCACCGCTCACCACCTACACCCTCGCCGGCGGAGAGCACAGCATCTCTCCCGTCAAGGCTGCCATCGCCTCGGTCATCTTCCTCTTCTCAGTCATCGAGTTCCTTCCCGCCTTCGACCGCCTCGCCTTCGACCGCAGGTGGCTCCCCATCGGTGGAGCCGTCTCCGGCTTCTTCGGCGGGCTTTCCGGCCATCAGGGCGCGCTCCGCGCCGCGTTCCTCATCAGGTGCGGACTCACCAAGGAGCAGTTCATCGCCACCGGCATCGTCTGTTCCTGCGCCGTGGACTTCTCCCGCCTCGGTGTGTACTCGCTCCAGATCCGATCCTCGCACGAGCACATCCCCTGGCCGCTCGTCGCCGCCGCCAGCGCCGCAGCCCTCGCCGGAACCCTTCTGGGCAGTCGCCTGGTTCGCAAGGTCACCATCCGCTCGGTTCGCCTCATCGTCGCGGTCGCCCTGGGGCTGTTCGCCATCGCCCTCGGCTTCGGCCTGGTGTGACAGGTCCCCCGCGCATCCGGTATTCTGTGGCAATGGACCACACCTCACGCCGCTCGTTCCTCGCCGCATCCGCCGCGCTCGCCGCCGCCGGCGTCCTCCAAGCGCACGCCCGCGCTCACCAGCCACAAGGTGACGCCAAGGCCCCGAACGACCCCCACAAGCGCGGACCGGTTGTCATCGCCTCGCTCAACGGCAGGCCCGCGTGCGACCGCGCCGCGGAGCTCCTCGCCCAGGGCTACGACCCCGCGGACGCCGTCGTGCAGGGTGTCCGCATCGTCGAGGACGATCCGAACGACGACTCCGTCGGTTACGGAGGCCTCCCCAACGCCGACGGCGTCGTCGAGCTCGACTCCTGCGTCATGCACGGGCCCACGCACAAGTCCGGGGCCGTCGCCGGCATCCGAAACATCAAGAACCCCGCCATGGTCGCCCTCCGCGTGCTCCGCGAGACCGACCACTGCCTGCTCGTGGGTGAGGGCGCGTATCTCTTCGCCATCTCCAAGGGCTTCCGGCACGAGGACCTTCTCACCGACCACGCCCGCCGCGAGTGGCTCAACTGGAAGCACAACATGAGCCGCGACGACGACTGGCTCAACGACGACGAACGCGACGCGCCCTCGGGCAAGACCTGGGACCTCCTCCCCTGGCAGTCCGCCCCGGGAGACGACAACACCCCGCGCACCAACGACGGGCCGGACTTCCGCAAGAAGACCTCAGCCCGGCCCTACATCATGGAAGTCACAGGCACCGTCCACTGCTCCGCGCTCACAGCCGGGGGTGACATCGCCAGCGTCACCTCCACCAGCGGGCTGAACTGGAAGATCCCGGGCCGCGTCGGCGACTCTCCCATCATCGGCGCCGGCAACTACTGCGACAACGACATCGGCGCCGCGGGCAGTACCGGACGGGGCGAGGCCAACATCACCACCTGCGCATCCGCCCGCATCGTCGACTTCATGGAGCGCGGGATGTCCCCCACCGAGGCCTGCCTCGCCATGTGCGACTACATCGTCAAGCACACAAAGGAAAAACGCCTCCTCCGGCCCGACGGCACCCCCAACTTCGACCTCAAGTTCTACGCCCTCCGAAAGGACGGTGCCTACGGCGCCGCCTCGCTCTTCTCCGGCGGTCAGTTCAGCGCGTTCGACGGCAGCGGCCCGGCCAAGGTCCTCCCCATGGCCTTCCGCCTTCAGCGCCCAAACGCCTGAGTCCCTCTCCCACGCTCACCACCCCGGCCGGCGCGCCGTCTTCGCCACCGGCTCCAGCTCCACACGCGCCCCGGACTCGTCCGCCAGTTCCAGCCTCGCACCCAGCGACCGCAACTGCGCGAGCTGACGCTTCCCGATCCTCGCCCGCAGCGTCACGACGCCCTCGCCGTACGTTCGCTCCAGCACCTGCCCCCGGGTCTCGATCAGGTGCACGGTCTTGCTGTCCGCCAGCGGCACCGTCACGTCAAACACCCCGATGTCGCCCGTCGCGATGGCCCGAACGCGCGCCCGAAGCGCCTCGATCCCGAGCCCCGGCGTCCCGTCCTCGCGCGCCAGCGCCGAGATCGCCATCGCCCCCGGCACCGCCCCCTGCCAGGCCAGCACCGCCGCGTTGTCCTTCAGAAGATCGCACTTGTTCAGCAGGAGGATTCGCTCGGGCCTGGCCCACAGCCGGTCCTCCTCGTGCCCGGAGGTCTCGATCTGCTCGAACAGGTCGTCCAGCACCGCGTTCACCGTGCCGAACTGCATCTCCGCCGCCTCGTCCGACACGTCCAGAACGATCAGCAGCACATCCGCGTGCGTCGCCTCCTCCAGCGTCGCCCTGAACGAGGCCACCAGGTGGTGCGGGATGTCCCGCACGAACCCCACCGTGTCCGACAGCATGACCTCCAGCCCACCGCCCAGGTCCCACGCCCTCGTACGGCTGACGAGCGTCGCGAACAGCCGATCGTCCGCGTACGCGCCGCCCGCGGTCAGCGCGTTGAAAAGCGTGCTCTTCCCCGCGTTCGTATAGCCGACGATCCCCACCGTGAAGTGCTCACGCTTGCGGGCCGCCACCTCGCGCCGCCGCCTGGACTGAATCTCCGCCAGTTCCCGCTGAAGCGCGAGCTTGCGACGCTGCACCAGTCGCCGGTCGATCTCGAGCTGCTGCTCGCCAGGACCGCGCGTGCCGATGCCCGTGAGCCCGCCCCCGCCCACGATCCGTTCCAGATGGTCCCACATGGCCCGCAGCCTGGGGAACGTGTACTCGAGCTGGGCGAGCTCGACCTGCAACTGCGCCTCTCGCGTCGTCGCACGACCCGCGAAGATGTCCAGGATCAGCTCCGACCTGTCCACGATCTTCCGGCCCGTTTGCTTCTCGATGTTCGCAATCTGCCGGGGCGACAGATCGTGGTCGAAGATCACGCTGGTCGCGCCCAGTTCCTCGCACAGCCCCTTCAACTCTTCCAGCTTCCCCACGCCCATGTACGTCCCGGCCACGGGCCGCTCCAGCCGCTGGGTGCACTCCCCCACCACGATCGCGCCCGCCTGCTCGGCGAGCGCCCGCAGCTCCCCGAAGGGATCCCGCTGGTCATACTTCGAGTCGGGAAGTCGCACCGCCGCGAGCACCGCCCGCTCTGACGCGACATCAAGTTCGGTTCGTTCTTTGGCCATGAAGTGCGGGCGGATGGTATGACCCGAGCCCCCGCCATGCGCCCGGCCCTCGCCATACGATCGGTGAGCGCCGCGGAGCGGAGGCACGCACCGCGAACGCCCCAAGGGGCCGAGTCGCCGGCCCGCAGGAGCAACGCCGTGAGCAAGAGCCGCGCGATCATCGACCTCTCCCTGGTTGGCGTCCTGGGCATCGCCGTCATCGGTTCCACGCTCGCGCTGGGCCGCAGGGGCGACGACTACGCCTTCTTCGACGAGCTCATCGAGGTCCGCCAGGAGCTCGCCCGCCGGTACGTGGAGCCGGTCAACGACACCCGGCTGCGTGAGGGCGCGATCAGGGGCATGATCGAATCCCTCGATGACCCCTACACCGTCTACGTCCCCGCCTCCGAGAAGAGAGACTTCAACAAGGACCTCACCGGCGAGTACGTCGGCATCGGAGCCCAGGTCAACCAGCTCGAGGGCTGGCTCACCATCGTCTCCCCGCTCGAGGACTCCCCCGCCTTCCGCGCCGGCATCATGCCCGACGACCGCATCGTCGAGATCGAGGGCAAATCCACGTACAACGTGAGCGTCGACGACTGCATCGACATGCTCCTGGGCGAACCCGGCACCGTCGTCCGCTTCGTCATCGAACGCAAGGGCGAGCGACTCCCCTTCGAGATCACCCGCGACCGGATCAAGACTCGCTCCGTGAAGGGCGTTCACCGCGCTTCATCCGACCCCAACGCCTGGGACTACACCATCGACCCGGCCGCAGGCATCGCCTACGTCAGACTCGTGCAGTTCACCCCGCGCTGCTCCGAAGAAATCCTCGCCGCCCTCCGCTCCGCCGGCGCCGAGTCCGGCGCCCTCAAGGGCCTGGTCCTGGACCTCAGGTTCAACCCGGGGGGCCTCCTCGATGAGGCGGAAGCCATCGCCGATCTCTTCCTCTCCGAGGGTGTCATCGTCTCCACACGGGGCCGCTCGTTCCCGGAGGTCGTCCGCCGCGCGGAGCAGCCCGGCACGCTCCCGGACTTCCCCATCGCCATCCTCCTCAACGCCCAGTCCGCTTCCGCCAGCGAGGTCCTCGCCGGGGCGCTCACCGAGAACAACCGCGCCATCGCCGTCGGCACCCGCTCCTTCGGCAAGGGCAGCGTCCAGTCCGTGCTCGAACTCTCCAGCGGCCAGGGCTCCGAGCTCAAGATCACCGAGCAGGGCTACTACCTCCCCAGCGGCAGAAGCATCACCCGCAAGGACGACTCCGCCTCGTGGGGCGTCGATCCCACCGATGGCTTCTACGTCCCCATGACCGACGAACAGACCCTCGCCATGCTCGAAGTCCGCCGCAAGCAGGAACTCCTGATGTCCGGCGCCGCCCCGGGCACCGAAACCCCCAACTGGACCGACGCCGACGCCGTCCTCTCCTACCTAAAGGATCCGCAACTCGACGCCGCTGTCCGCGCCGTCCGCGCCCGTATCGCCGGCGGCTCCTGGTCTCCCACGGGTCAGCCCGGCCCTCAGTCCACCTCCATCGCTTCCAGCGAGCTCACGAAGCTCGCCAAGTACCGTGAACGTCTGCTCCGCGAACTCGACCGCACCGAACGCCGCGCCAGCGCCATCGAGGCCGGTGAGTCCGGCGCGCAGGCCCAGCTCCCCGACTTCTGGCCCGACGACACGGACCTCGTCGGGGGCCAGGTCGAGCTCCGCGACAAGTCCGGCAAGCTGATCACAGTCCTCGAGATCACCGGCCGGAACCTCGAGCGGGCGCTCCAGGACGCGGATGTCCGCAAGAAGCCGTGAGCCCATGCTGATCCTGGGGCTGGAAACCTCCTGCGACGAGACCGCCGCCGCCGTCGTCGACGCCAACCGCCGTGTCCTCTCCAGCGTCGTCGCCTCGCAGACGGACCTGCACGCGGAGTACGCGGGTGTCGTCCCGGAGATCGCCAGCCGCGCCCACGCCGAACGCATCCTCCCGGTCGTCCGCGAGGCCCTCGCCCAGGCGGGTATCGGCCTAGGCATGCTCTCCGCCATCGCCGTGGGCCACCGCCCCGGACTCATCGGCTCCCTCGTCGTGGGAGTCTCCGCCGCCAAGGCCCTCGCCTGGTCCCTGTCGCTGCCCCTCGTCGGCGTTGATCACGTGCACGCCCATCTCTATGCCGGCTCGCTCGACGCCGCCGACGCTCCGCTCTTTCCGGCGCTCGGCCTAGTCGTCAGCGGCGGGCACACCAGCCTCTACGAGCTCTCCGGCTGGCTCTCCCCTCGCCGCCTCGGGGGAACCATCGACGACGCCCTGGGTGAGGCGTACGACAAGGCCGCCGCCATCCTCGACCTGCCCTTTCCCGGCGGCCCGAATCTCGACCGCCTCGCCGCCACGGGCGACGACCTCGCCGTAGATCTCCCCATCAGCCGCCTCGCGAAGGACTCGCTGGACTTCTCGTTCTCGGGGCTCAAGACCGCGCTGCTCTACGCCGCCAAGGGCGTGCCGGGCGAGCGAGCCCCCACGCCCCCGCCGCCTCTGGACGACCGCCGCCGCGCCGACCTCGCCGCATCCTTCCAACGGGCTGCTAGCCGTGCCATCATCATCAAGCTTGAACGCGCCGTGGAGCACGCCTCCCAGCGGGGAGTGCGCTACGCCTCGCTCCTGACTGGCGGCGGCGTCACCGCAAACTCCCGGCTTCGCGCCGAGCTCGCCTCCTTCACCTCCGCCCACGGCCTTCGGCTGGTCCTGCCCCCGATGCACCTCTGCGTGGATAACGCCGCCATGATCGCGGGCCTCGCCCACGAACTCCTTCGGGGCGGCGCCGCCGGCGACCTCTTGCTCCGAGCCGTGCCCACCGCGGGGGTCTGAGCCATGGCAGACCCAATCCAAGTGCCACGCCCCCACCCCGCGACCCTCGACACCCAGATGCTCCTCCGCGCCTGCGAGGTCGGCAAGGGCCGAGCCGGTGGCCCGGGCGGCCAACACCGAAACAAGGTCGAGACGCTCGTCACCATGCTGCACCTCCCCACCGGTCTCGAGGCACATGCCGGCGAGCGACGCAGCGCCGAGGAGAACCGCCGACGGGCGCTCTTCCGGCTGCGACTTCGCCTCGCCCTCGAGGCCCGCGCCCCGGTCCCGCTCGGCGAGGTCCGCTCCGAACTCTGGAAGTCACGCTGCGACCGCAACGGCCGCCTCGCCTGCAACCCGGAACACGACGACTACCCCGCCATGCTCGCCGAGGCACTCGACGTCATCTGGGCCTGCGGCCTCGACGTCAAGAAAGCGTCGCTCCGCCTCTGCTGTACCGCGAGCCAGCTCGTCGGGCTCCTCGCCGACCACCCCGCCGCGCTCGCTCGCCTCAACGACGCCCGCGCCGCCGCCGACCTCGCGCCCCTCCGCCGCTAGCACGGCCCAAAAACGACCCGCCCTGCACCACGAGGCGCAGGGCGAGTTCGTTCAGGGAAAACACTGTTGCGAGAACGAAACGAATCGAACCGGTGAACTTAGCGGCGACGACGGCCCGCGATCAGGCCGCCCAGGCCCATCAGCGCGAGCGCGCCGGGAGCCGGGATCTTCTGGATCTCAACCTCAACGTGGAAGTGGTTGAGCCCGAAGGTCGTGATGTTCGTGCCCGCCTGCACGCCCGCACGAACCGTCAGACCGTTGCCACCGACCACCGCGGTCGTTGGGGCGAACGGACCGAACGTCGAGCTGGCGCTCGACACCGTGAACAGGGCGCCCACCACGGTGATCGGGGTGTTGAAATCGACGGGATCGGCCGGAGCGTTGGGCGTGCCGATGTCGAACTGAATCGCGTTGATGATCTGGCCGCCGACCGTCGCCCCGTTGGGGACAAAGGGCAGGCCATCCGCCGTGTACGCATCGAACGACACGATCTGGTTGCCGTTCGAGAGAATCGTCTGCGACGACACGATGCGGATGTCGCGGCCCGCGAACAGGCCCATCGACTCGTCCACGCCGAAGTTCTGGAGGTTCGGCCCGGCGCCGCCACCCGCGTCGTCGTAGAACGCGCCGCCGGCGGGGCTGAACACCGCCATCCGCGCGCCGAAGATGCCGAACGCATCGCGCGGGGTGTAGGTCGGCGCACCCGCGATGGTGGTCCGGCTGAAGTCCGTAACAGGCCCGACGTCGGCCAGCGCCGACGTGCCCGCGCACGCGATGACCAGCAAAGCAGCGTACTTCATGTCTCTCTCCAATCACTCACACCATCCGTGCACGGCCAGCGGCACAACGCGTGCCGATGAAACTGCCGCGACGAACTACCGCCCGAGTGGCGAGAGGAGGGGTGTCTTGTCTCTCTTCTCAACTCCCGAGCGGACCCCAGTATCCGGGAACCCACCCAATCTGTCAAGCACGTGCGCCGAATCTTGCGCCTCTCTGCCGCGAACCCGCCCCCGCCGGCGGGTATCCGGACCCGGTAGCCCCACGCGACGCTCAGCTGCCCCCCCTTCGACCCGCCGTCGGTCTCTCAATCTTGAGAACGACGCCAGCCCCGTGCTCCTTTCCCGTCCCGCCGACCCCCCGCCGTCGCTCCCAAAGCCATGACCACAGCCCCGACCCATTTTCGGACTTCCGCGGCATGTATTGGCACTAGACTTGCACTGATGAAGCGGCCGGCACACGCCGGGCTCAGTTCCGGAGAATCTCGTGCTCGTACGCCTCGCGAACCTGCTGATCCATGCCGCCGTCCTTCTCGCGTGGCCGTCCCTCGCACAGCCCCCGGCCGGCCCCGCATCCAGCGTGGCAGACCTGCTGAAGGATGGCCCGAAGGGGATGCTCGCGATCCGCGCCGTGCAGGGGACCAAGGACGGCCCCCCGGTTCGAGCCGACGACGTCGAGATCGGCCTCTTCCATCGCGAGGCACTCATCAAGCGGCTATCCGGGAAGCTGGATGACCACGGCGAGTTGCTCGTCGCAGACATCCCCATCGGGCTCGCCATCACCCCGGTGGTGCAGATCAAGCACGCGGGAGTCACCTACCAGGAAACGGGTCCCGCGATGGATGCCTCCAAACCCGGGGCGAACCTCGACATCGTGGTCTACGAAGTCACCGAGGACGCCCCATCCTGGAAGGTCTCGCTCCGTCACATGGTCGTGGAACCCGCCGCCTCCGGCTTCGCGGTTTCCGAGACCCTCGTGGTCGAGAACCCATCGGACCGGACCTGGATGGGTGCGCCCGCCGATCAGCACAATCGCCGCGCCACCGTCTCTATCCCGCTTCCCGCCGGGGCGCAGAGCCCCGAGCTCGTGCAGGGGTTTCACGGGTGGTGCTGCTCGGAGCTCTCCGATCGATCGCTCATCGTTCAGATGCCCCTGATGCCGGGCACCACCACCTTCAAGTTCGCCTACCTGACACCCGTCATCGACGGGTCCTTGGACCTGCGGGTCTCCTCACCCGCGGAGGTCGTCCGGATGGCGGTGTTCGTCCCGGAGGACAACTCCACGGCGCGCCCCCAGCTCGTGACACTGCTCCCATCCGAGGCCGCAGCCAAGCAGTCGCTCCGGATGTTCCAGGGCGACCACCTCGCTCAGGGAACAGTCGCCGGCGTGGTCCTCACCGCGCCCGCCGGAACCGAGACCGCACAGTCACCCCGGGAGGGGCCGGATCGCACGTTCGCATTGATCGGCGCCTCGGTCGCCGCCGTCGTTTCGGGCACCCTGCTCTTCTGGTTCCTCAGAAGGAAATCCGCCTGAGTTCATCGGAGCGTCCAAATGTCCCGCCGCGGGATCGTGCACGTTGGCTGGTGGGTGGTCGCAGCGACCGTTCTGGCGTGCGTCGGGATGGCCTCGTGGTACGCCCCCGTCGACCCGGGCATGGGAATCCCGCAGAAGCTGGTGTACCTGCACGTCCCCGCGGCCGCCGCGGCGGTCGTCTCCGCGCTCGCCACGTTCATCGCTGCGGTTGCCTTTCTCTGGTCCAGATCCCGCTGGCTCGACCGGCTCTCCACCGCCGCCGCCCGCTTCACCGTCCTCTGCTCGGTCATCGTGCTCATCAGCGGCATGGTCCTGGGCAAGTTCTTCTGGGGATACTGGTGGACCTGGAGCCCGAGACTCACCTTCACCCTGGTCCTCTGCATTCTCTACGCCGTGCTGGTGCTCATGCGACCCTTCCTCCGACCCTGGAGCAAGCGTGCGACGGTCTGCGCCGTCTTTGCGGCGGTCGCGTTCCTCGATGTGCCTCTGATCTATCTCTCCGTGAGGCTACTGCCGGACGTCCACCCGACGTCGGTCCCACTCACCCCCGAGATGCGTCTCACGCTCGCCGCCTGGTTTGCGCTCTTCGCGCTCACCGGCATCATGCTCACCCTCGTGCCGGCCCTTCCCTCATTCCGCTGGTCCGGCCGCCACTCCGGCTCTGTCCGCCGGATATGAGCCGCCGCGTCACGGCTTCACAATGCTCTGCACCATCGAGTGGAACGCGTCCCGCTGAGCCTCCATGGCTTCCTTCGGGCCCGTCATCTTGATGAACAGCAGGCCGGCGGGCGTCTCGATGATCGATCCCCGCAGCATCCAGCCGTCCTTCGCGGGCCCCTCGCCCATCCCGGCATAGGTGCCCACGAACTCCGCCGTCGTGACCTTCATACCGCCCACCTGCTTCTCGACACGCTCCCCCGGAGTTCCGCCCTTCACCTGCCCCTGCCAGCGGTCCATGTTCGACTGCACGGTGCCTCCCGCCGATGAGAAGACCACCAGGCACGCGCGCGACGCGTCTCCACCGGCATCCGGGACATGGATCTCCGCCAGCCTCATGCTGTTCGAGGGGGGCGCAACCGTCCACCCGGCCGGCACTGCCAGCTTCAGGCCCATCACCTCCACATGGGCTGCGCTCCCCGTTGCCGGCGCGGGCTTCGCCGCCTCGACCGCGGGCTTCGCCGCCTCGACCGCGGGCTTCGCCGGAACCGGCTGCACCGCTGTGGGCGGAGCGGGTGTCTGCGCCGAGGGCACGCCCGTCACCGGCTTTGGCTCGGGCTGCTTCTCACACCCGCCCGCTGCCACGAGTACACCAGCGATGCACACGACAAGTTGCGTTTTCATGAGAGCATCCTACGTCGCCGAATGCGGCCCGGTCTTCACGCCGCCGCGGGCGTGACACCGGACGGCCCGGAGCGGTGCAGCGCCGCGTACCGCCAGCGGCACACAAGAAGAAACACGATCTCCGCGACGGCCCAAAGCCCGACCCACAGCTCTCCGCCCGAGCCGAACCCGTAGCTGTGCAGGCCGGTCGCCATCACGTAGTTCACGCCGTAGAACGTCCACACGATCACCACAAAGCCGAGCACCGCCGACGCCGCAAGCCCGAAATCCCGCAGCCACCCGACGTACCGCGCGTGGAGCACCGCGAAGTAGACGACGATGCTGATGAGCGCCCAGGTTTCCTTGGGGTCCCATCCCCAGAACCGTCCCCAGGAGTCCGCCGCCCATACCCCGCCCAGGATCGTGCCCGCCGTCAGCAGCAGCAGCCCGACCTGAATCGTCCGGTAGGACTGCGCGATGATCGGGTGGGAAAGCCTCTGGCCTTCGCCCCCCGCCGCCGGCTTGCCCAGCAGCACCTCCCGCACGAGATAGACGTGCCCGAGCACCGCCGCCACCAGGAGCACGCCGTAGCTCGCCACGATCGTCAGCACGTGCACGATCAGCCAGTAGTTGCTCCTGAGGACCGCGGGAAGGGAGTTCGACCTGTCGGTCAGCGGCACCAGTCCCGCGAACAGCACCGACACCAGCGCCGCGCAGACCCCGCCGAAGAGGTAGTAGCTCTTCCGGCTGAGCAACTGCGCGATCAACCCGACCAGGATCGCGACGATCCCCATCCATAGCAGCGCCTCGAACGTGTTGCTCACAGGGGCTCGCCCCAGGATCGCCACCCGCAGCGAGAGGCCGAGCAGATGCTCCGCCAGGCCCAGCCCGGTCAGCAGGAGCGCCGCCGCCACGAGCCAGCGCCGCCACACCAGCCTCGAGAAGCCGAAGGCGATGATCGCGGCACCGTACAGCAACTGAGTCTTGCGCCACGGGTCGTGGCGGTCATAGAACTGCTCCAGCGCCACGCCGCGAGATTGCGCCGCGTCGAGCGTTCCCGCGGCGGCCACCGCCTCGCGCAGCCGCCGTGCCGCCTGCAGCCGATCCCCCCCCTCCGTGTACACCCGCCCGAACTCCCGCAGCGCGTCGCGCACCGGCTCCAGCCCCTCCGCCGACCCCGTCAGCCCTACCGACCTGAACGTCTGCCCGGACCCCGCCGGGATGATCGGGAGAGGTTCTCCGGCGCACAGTGCCGCCAGCCGGTTGGCACCGTCGAACAGGTCCAGCGCGATCCGCTGGTGCTTGGTCGCGCTCGCCTGCGGATCGCGCGACCGCGCCTCCTGGTACTCACGCAGGATGCGATTGACACCCTCCGACGAGCCGATCTCCACCGCGCTGAAGAACTCCCGCGATGCGTCCAGCCCCACCTCGGCCTTGAAGGGCTTGTTGGCCACCTGAATCAGCGGGGTGTGCAGCATCTTCTGCTGCTGGAACATCGCGTCGCAGAGCAGTTCCAGCGGCTCCCGCCCCGCGTACCCCTCGGGCCCGCGCGATCTGCTCCAGCGCTGGCGCCCCGTGACGTCCACCGCCAGCCGCCTCGCGTAGCCCTCCAATGGCATCACCCGCCCGCCATCCTGGATGGCGATCGCGCCCAGTTCCCGCATCCAGTCGCCGCTCTCAGCTCCCAACGCCCGCGGGCTCGCCAGCAGCCCCACGAGCATCAGGATGAGGGCGGACAGCGACGTTCGCATCCCCTTCATGTGTGCGCTCCTTCTCAAACGCCGGCGCCGGGATCCCGGGGTGGCCCCACGAGAGCGATCGGCTGAAAAACGTCAGAAATATCCCCACGCACAAAACGACCGATCCGAGATACGTCGTCCCCAGGCCAGGGTCGCGCATCACGCTCAGCACCGACACGGTCTCACCCACAAACCCCGATTGATACACCTTCCACGGCGCGTGCTCATACGGGGAGTTCATGTGCACCAGAAACGGCTCTTCCCCGCGCTCCGCCGAACTGATCACCACGTCCGACTCATACGCCATCGCCATCGCTGTCCCGGGGTAGTCCATCTTCCGGAAGTCGTTCAGCCGGATCGTGAACGGCAACTCCACGCTCCGGGGCCCGTATCCGATGAGAACATTCCTTCCCGTCACGGGGAGCGGCCGCTGGTCCTTCCACGCCACCGCGATGGCCTCGCCACCACCCTCAGGCCTCAGCACCACCGCCGGCCGCCGATCACCCGCCACCGGGGCTTCCACGATCTTGCTCGCCACCCTCGCACGCGTGAACTGCCTCAGCAGCGTCACGCGACGGTCACCCGCCTGAACCTCCACCGGAAACCGCTCCGGGCTCGCGATCTCGCGGCCCACTCCATCCGTCCCCACGTACCCAACCTTCGGCGCGGCCGTCGGTCCGTAGATCACCAGTTCCTCACGCGCCTGACGCGCCGCGGCGTACGCGAGCGTCGCCCCCGACGCCCCCTCTCCCTCGATGCGACGGCTCATGACCATCCCCGGGAAGTTCTGGAACGCCGTGTGCCGCTCCGTCGTGCCGGCCCCGTCCCCGATGACGACCTCCACCGCCGGATTCTCCGGACCCGCCCCCTCCGAAATCTGGCCTCCGGCCACCGTCGCCTTCTGGAACCGCTGCACGGAAACAACCCGCCACCCCGGCGCCGCCTCCGAGCCCACCTCACCAAGCGGGTACCGCTGCGATCCCACAGTAAAGACGAACCCCGGACTCTCCGGAGCCGCCGTCTGTGGCGGCGTCCACCCCGCCCCGTCCGCAAGGACCCGAACGGCCAACCCCGAGAGTGTCGCCGCGCCACCGGACCTCGACTCGTCCCCGACCCAGTCTCCCGATGTCGCCCCCGGCGTCATCGAAACCTCGACCGCCCGGAACGCGGACGGCCCGTCATCCGCAACATAGGTCTCGCTCGCCGTGTTCTTCCAGATCGCCGTGACCTCAAGCCGCATCCCATCGACCACGACCGTGCCCGGCCTGGTCGGTGCGGGGAGAGTCGCCACCACGTGCCGGTGCCCGGCCTGGAACTCGGCGACCTCGATCACATCCTCGTCAACCTCGAGCACATTGCTCGCGGTCCCCTCTTCGATCGTGACGTGCCCCTCGAGCCGGCCGAACAAGGACCAGAACCCGCCGATGATCAGGATGATCAGCCCCGCGTGCACGGTGATGAACCCCACGTGCTTTCGACGCCACGGATAGCGGGTAATGACCGCAAAGACCAGGCTCACGCAGATAAGGCCCATGAGCCCGACGAACCACCACGAGCCATAGACCGTCGCCCGCGAGACCTTCGCGCCCTGCGTCGACTCCAGGTACGTTCCCCACGCGAGCGCGCTCGCGACCAGGACCAAGACCGGAACTGCGAGCTGGATACTCCCCAAGAACCGAGCCGCCCTTCCGAACGGAGTCGAATGCCATCCCTGCGTTGCCCTCATGGCCTGTCCTCTCCGGTTCGCCGCCCTCTGGTCGTGCCTCGCGTTCGATCTGCCGCATGTTCCTCGAAACCGACGGGGTGGGCTGCACACACTCACCTGATGACAAAACGATATATTTGTCTATTATAGCCCTCGCCGCTTCACGGTCAACGCCCCATCGAGGCCCGGGGTCGAACCGGGTGCTTCTGATGGTCGGTGGTCGGGCGGCAGACGCACACAGAAGCTTGCCCCCTCGCCCGCCTTGCTCGCCGCCTCCAGCGTCGCTCCCATTTCCTCTGCCAGCCTCGCCGAAATCGAGAGCCCAAGACCGGTCCCCTTGCCCACCGGCTTCGTCGTGAAGAACGGCTCGAAGACCCGCGCAAGATCGTCCGGGGGAATCCCGTGCCCATTGTCGCGGACCTCGATGACACACCCGTCCCCGCGGCGCGAAGTCGCGACCACGACGGAGGGGTCCGAGGCGCCTTCGGTCGCATCCAGCGCGTTGACCAGGAGGTTTGTCAGCACCTGCCCGAGCGCCTCCGGGTTCGTGCGCACCGTGCCCACCCCCTCCGACAGCTCGAGCCTGACCCGGTCCCCCTTCCCGCGTGCGCTGAGCATGACCATGTCCACCGACGCCCGCACCACCTCGTTCAGCGACACATGCTCCATACGCCCCCTCCCGGGGTGCGCAAACGCCGTGAGTTGCCTCACGATCCCGAGGATGCGCTGGATCTGGCCGCGGAGCGCGGTGAGGTCTTCCTCCCGCGACGGGCCGGTACGGCGCTGCATCAACTGCACGAGCGCGTCCATGCTCGCGAGGGGGTTGGTGATCTCGTGCGCGACGCCGGTGGCGAGCCGCCCCATCGCCGCGAGCTTCTCCGCCTGCACCATCGAGCTGCGATGGCGTTCCACCTCGCGGCCCAGCGCCCGAACGTGCGCCAGCCTGCGGCCCGCCGCCTGCTCGCGACGCCGCAGTCCCCGCACCAGGTGCTCCGAAACCACCACCGTAGCCACCAGCGCCGCGGCCCACGCGCAGGCGCCGCCCCACGCAACCGTGCCCGAGGGCAGGCTGCCACTCATGGCGCAGGCGCCGGCCGTCACCAACACCCCCCACACGCAGGCGCCGTACGCCCAGGCCCGAGGCTGAAGAATCGCGGCAACCGTCATGTGGAAGAAGTACGCGAAGAGGAAAGGGCTCGAGGCTCCGCCGGTCCACGCCGCGAGGAGCGCCAGGAACACAAGGTCGACGAAGACCTGCACCGTCGCGAGCGTGGCCCCCGTGCGGGCCCCGCCCCCGCGCCCCTTTGCATACCTCATCCAGAGCCACAGCCCGCTGTTCCACGCCAGCATCACCGCGCCGAGCGCGAACGGCGCCGCCGCCCCCCCCTTCCACCAATGCAGCGCACCTCCACCCAGGATCAGGGCGCACGCCACCCAGCGAAGCCTGACCAGCCACCGGTTCTGCGAGGTACGGATCCTCAGGGCACGCGCGTCGGGCAGGTCGCTCACACCCCGCCCCCCTTCTCGTCCGGAGCCGGCTCCACGGAACGGGCCAGGTCCAGCATCTTCTGCCCGGGTGCGTAGTCGGTCAGCACGACGCGCCGAATGCTCTTCAGCGAGGCGACGATCCCCGCCATCCGCCCCAGGACCGCCCGGATCTCCCTCAGCGGCGCCGACGATGCCCGCTGTTCGCGTCCCAGCATCTCCAGTTGCATCTCGATGATCGCCATGGCGTTGTTCAGGTCGTGATTCAGCGTAACCGCGAGCTGCCGCAGGGTCTCCGCCTTGCGCTCCTCGTTCGCCTGCAACTGCGAGGCCAGAAGGTTGTACGCCCGTGCCAGCTCCCCGAACTCGTCCCCCTCGCCCACAGTCACCCGATGCTCGAACCGCTCCGCGGCCAGTTGACGGCTGCCCTCCACAAGCGCCCCCACGGGTCGCAGGACCATCTGCGCCGTCCAGAGCAGGACCACCATCGCAACGTTCAGCATGATCAGCGACGCGAGCGTCAGACCGATCACCATCGTGCGGAATGCCCGGCCGGTCCGCACCTGCTCCGCGACCACGATGCTCCGGATCCTGTCCCCCAGGACTCCGATCCGGGTCCGTAGCTCCAGACCCGCCGCCGCGGACTCCGCCCCGCCGCCCGCTGCCAGCAGCGCCGGGAGGCCGGCCCGCACCCCTTCAAACTCCGCCCGGGCGGGCCCGCCCGGACCGACCGCGCCGTGGCGCCCCAGCCGCTCAACCTCGAGCTCCAACGCCCGCCCGGCGTCACCCGTTCCCAACCGCTCCACGTCACGCACCCGCTCGCCGATCGTCAGCAACTCACCCATCAGGAAGGCGGTGTCGGAGTTCACGCGGTAGAGGTCGTCGAGCACACGCTGCATCTGCCAGATGGCCATCGCCGCGCCCGCGACGAGCGCCGCGATCAGCAGCCCGATCCTGGTCAGCAGCTTCCGCCGGAGCATGCGTCCAATCCCATGCGGGGCGTGCCCCGTCCGTTACGCCTGTGTCGCCTCGTCCCGATCCTGGAGGTCCTTGGGAATCCCCAGTTCGTCCAGCTTGCGGTACAGGCTCGACACCCCGATCCCGAGATGCCGCGCCGCCTCGGCCTTGTCGTACCCGTGCCTTCGCAGGCAGTACATGATGTGCTGCTTCTCAAACTGGGAGATCGCCTCCTTCAGGCCCTCCGCGCTCTCCGCGATCGCGGGTGCCGCGAACGGCAGGTCCTGCACGTCGACCTCACGGCCCTCCGCAAAGATCACCGCCCGCTCGATGACGTTCTCCAGCTCCCGCACGTTCCCGCGCCACTCGTGCGAGAGCAGCGCCCGCATCGCGGCGTTGGTGATCCCCTGCAGCTTGCGGCTCATCTCACGGGAGTATTTCTCCAGAAAGTGGTGCGCCAGCAGCGGAATGTCCTCCCGCCTCTGCCTCAGCGGGGGCAGGTGGAGTCGCACCACGTCCAGCCTGTACAGCAGATCCTCGCGGAACTTCCCCTCCCGGCACAGGGTCTGCGGGTCCTGGTTCGAGGCCGCGATGATCCGCACGTCCACGGCCCGGGGCCTGGTGTCCCCCACCGGCACGACGACCCGCTCCTCCAGCACGCGAAGCAAGCTGCTCTGTACGCTGAGGGGCAGCGTGGAAATCTCATCCAGGAAGAGCGTCCCGCCCGACGAAGCCTCGAAGTACCCCACGCGGTCCCGCACCGCCCCGGTGAAGGCGCCCTTGCGATGGCCGAAGAGTTCCGACTCGATCAGGCTGTCGGGGATGGCCCCGCAGTTCACCGCCACGAAGGGCTTGTCCCTGGTGATCCCGTTGTAGTGGATCGCCCGCGCGAAAAGCTCCTTCCCGGTACCCGACTCGCCGACGATCAGCACGCTGCTCCGGACCGCCGAGAGCTTCCGCGCCGTCTCGAACAGCCGCTTCACGCCCGCGGACTCGCCGACGATGTTGTGGAACGTGCTGCCCGCGGCGAGTTGCTCGGTGAGCACCCGCCGCTCGCGGCGCATCTCCCCGATCTCCATCGCGCGCTTCACACGCACCAGCACGTCCTCGAACTGCACCGGCTTGAGCAGATAGTCCGACGCGCCGGCCTTCATCGCCCCCACCGCGTTGTCGACCGTCCCGAACGCCGTGATGACCACCACCGGGGTCTGCGGCGCCACGCGCTGCACGTTCCCCAGGAGCGAGAGCCCGTCCATCCGTGGCATCCGCACGTCCGT
This sequence comes from Leptolyngbya sp. PLA1, assembly GCA_021405315.1. GTDB lineage: Bacteria > Planctomycetota > Phycisphaerae > Phycisphaerales > UBA1924 > RI-211. Next base: position 79,939 of record QWIH01000001.1, on the reverse strand, counting down.
CAGCACCAGGTCGAACGCCCGAGCCAGGACCTGCTCGTACGCCTCCTGCCCGTCCCCGGCAAGGGTGACCTCGTACCCCTCGTCGCGGAGCAGTTGACCCAGCGACTCTCGGAGAATCGGCTCATCCTCCGCCAGCAGCACAGAACCACCCATGCCCGGGCTCCTTTCCGTCCCTATTCCGCCGGCGTCGTCGTGTATCGCTCGGGCAGCACGAGCTCGGGCTTCTCATACTCCCAGAAAACGTTGACGATCCAGTACCGATCGCCGTCCTTCAGAAGCTGCATGCTGTTGATGCCCCGGATGTAGGGCTTGGGATCCTCCGCCTTCCGCCTCGACTCGTACGTGCTCCACACGTGCACCATGTTCCCGAAGGCCTCCGTCCGTCGGGCGATCTCCCGATCATGGAACCCCCCCTTCTCAAAGTAGGTTCGGTTCGCCTCGACGTAGTCCGCCGCCGACAGGAACATCGCCCCCGCCGCGCCCTCCGGCCCGGGCCTGGCCGCGATCAGCCTCGCGTCCGGCACGAACAACGAGAGGTAGCGGTCCCAGTCCCGCTTCGTACCGGCCTCGCCCGCCGGCGCGTCATAGAACGCCTTCACGATCGCGTCCACCGATTCGACATCCGATGGCTTCGCCTTGGGCCAGTTCTCCCCCACCTTCGGCATCGGGATTTGCGGGTGCCCCTGCGGGATGACCGGTGGCTTGGCCCCCCCTTCCGGCTGCCACGCCGCCCCCGCAGCCCCGACCATCGCCACCACAGCAACCATGACCAGCTTCATGCCAGACTCCTTTTCTTCTCTTCCCGTCCCTCACTCAACCCTGCAAGACCAAGGCCGCCGACTTCCCCCCCGGGCTGCCCCACCGCCCACCCCTCCCTCCCGACCGCGGGAAACACCTTTCGAGCATCCTCCCGGATTTGGGAACAAGATGTCCGTATTATTGGCGACATGGTGATCCGCTGCCTATCCCCCATGGCACGCGGTATGCACCACCGCGGGTGTCGGCCTCTCGAGCCCCGGCGGGCCCGTCGTTCCGTTCCGCAACTCCTTCTGGAGCATCCATGCCCCGATTCCCCGAACGTCTCCGCTTCCGCCGCTGGGGCAAGTGGATCATCCTCGGCTTCGTCGGGTTCGCGCTCCTTGGGACTGTCAGCGTCGAGGTTACCTCCCGGAACGACTTCTGCAACTCGTGCCACATCATGGAGCCGTACTACACGAGCTGGAGCCACGGCTCCCACAAGAACGTCGACTGCGTCGAGTGCCACATCTCGCCCGGCGTGACCAACTTCGTCAGCGCCAAGCTCAACGGGCTGGGTCAGGTCGTCGACGACGTCCTGAACCGCACCTCCACGAAGCCCTCCGCCTCCGTCAATGAGCTCTCCTGCCTCCGGGGCGGCTGCCACACCACCGAGACGCTCGAGAAGCGCGTCCTGAACAACGGCGTATTCAAGTTCGACCACTCGAAGCACTTCAACCAGAAGCACCTGGGCGTCGAGATCACCTGCGGCACGTGTCACTCGCACGTAAAAGGCGTCGAGCACTTCGAGGTCAACACCGGAGTCTGCATCAACTGCCACCTCGTCGGCTCCCCGACGCTTGTCGCCGGAGATGCCTCCGGCAAGCAGATGGCCGAGATTCACTTCCGTCCCCGCGCCAACGGGTCGGCGCACGGCGCCGAGCCTCCCAAGGTCGGTGAGGGCGAGAAGGTCCCCCCCTCGTCCTGCACGACCTGCCACGACGCTCCGAAGGGCGAGATCAGCTTCCGCGGGCAGCCCTTCGAGCACGCCAAGTTCCTCGCATTCGGGGCGACCTGCGAGTCCTGCCACGAAGGAGTCACCGCCACCCCGCCCCCGATCGACGACGGCCGCTGCCTCCAGTGCCATACCTTCGGCATCGAGCGGTCGCTCGGCTCGCACGAGATGCACAAGGTGCACACCACAGGACACCACAAGATCGAGTGCTTCAGTTGCCACGGGGCCATCCGCCACGGCCCCGGCGTCCAGGCCGCGTCGCTCGAGACCTTCGACTGCAACCGCTGCCACGTCGACCAGCACGCCGTCCAGCGCCGCACGTACTTCAACATCTCCGAGCCCCCCCACGGCGCTCAGGGCCCGGAATCAAACCCCATCAGCCCCATGTTCGTCGCGCACGTCGACTGCACCGGCTGCCACACCGACGAGCGTCCGATGACCGCGAAGCCCAACTCGGGCGCCATGGTGAAGGTCGCGAACCCGGCGTCGTGCGACCGCTGCCATCAGGCCGGCCTCGGAGAACGCATGATCCCGCTCTGGCAGCGTTCCACCCGCGCGCTCTACGACGAGGTCGAGGCCCAGGTCCGCCGCGCCGAGTCCGAGCAGCGCGACCCCGCGTCCCTCGCCAGGGCGCGTGACCTGCTCGAACTCGTGAAGTCCGACGGGAGCTGGGGCGTCCACAACCCCCGCTACACGCAGTCCATTCTCGAGCAGGCGCGACAGGTCATCTCCGGGGGCGCCAAGTGACCCGGCTCGGACCCGTCATCGCGGCCCTGTGCCTCACCGCGGGGACGCTCGCGCAGACCGCCCCCACCACCCGCACCCCCACCTGCACCACCGCCGGGTGCCACACCCGTGAACTCAGCGCCAAGTTCCTCCACGGCCCCACCGCCGTCTCCGCCTGCGACATCTGCCACGAATACTCCGACCCGGCGAAGCACTCCTTCAAACTCAAGCGGGAAGGCCGCCAGCTCTGCGACTTCTGCCACATCGACAAGTCCGGCGCCGGGCAGGCTCATGTCCACTCCCCCTTCGCCAAGGGTGAGTGCACCAAGTGCCACAACGCGCACGGCGGAGAAACCCGCGCCCTCCTCCTGAGCGCCACCACCACCCAGCTCTGCCTCACGTGCCATGCCCAGGTCATGGGCGGCGCCCACGCCCACAAGCCCGCCGCCGATGATTGCACCTCCTGCCACAGCGCGCACGCATCCTCCCACGAGCGCCTTCTCTCAACCGACCGGCGCACGCTCTGCCTGAGCTGCCACGCCGACGTCGGCAAGGCCCTCTCGAGCGCCGCGCACACCCACAAGCCCGTCGAGGGCGACTGCCTCCAGTGCCACATGCCGCACTCCTCGGCGCACGACAAGGCGCTCAAGGGCTCGCCCAGGGAACTCTGCATCTCCTGTCACGAGAAGATCGGCACACAGATGCAGTCCGCCTCCCACCCGCACAGCGCGCTCACCGACGAAAAGTCCTGCACCAACTGCCACACCTCGCACGCGAGCACGCACGAAAAGATGCTCCTCCCCGACCAGGCCGCCGCCTGCCTGGCCTGTCACGACAAGCCGATCGTGGCCGCCCAGAACCGGATCGTCCCCGCGGCCCTGGAGGTCGCCGTGCCGGAGTTCCACAAGCACGGCCCCATCGCCAAGGGAGAGTGCGCCCCCTGCCACGAAGTGCACGGCGGCTCCCACGCGGGCCTCCTCATCAAGCCCTACTCGGCCGCGTTCTACCAGCAGTACTCCGACGAGGCCTACGCCCTCTGCTTCTCCTGCCACGACGGCTCCCGCTTCAGCCAGGCCACGACCGACGCGACAGGGTTCAGGCAGGGCGACCGAAACCTCCACGCGGTGCATGTCTCCCAGCCCGCCCAGGGCCGGAGCTGCCGCTCGTGCCACACCGTGCACGCCAGCCGCAACGAGGTCATGATCGCAGATTCCGTCTCCTTCGGGCAGTGGAAGCTCCCGCTCAACTACAGCAGAACCCCCACCGGCGGATCATGCGCCTCGGGATGTCACAAGCCCGAGTCCTACGACAGGGGTGCCCCCGCCCCGGCACCGGCACTGACCCCGCCTTCGAAATAGGCTCCGGACGGGTCAGTACCCCTTCGGCGAGTGCGCCACCCCGTGGCACGAGAGGAAGCACTCCCCGGATCGCGAGCCCAGGAGCCTGAACTCCATCCGCCCCGTCGCCGGGTCCGGCCCGACGGCGCTGGTGGCGAAGTTGATCAGCCGGCTGTGCGACAGCTCGCTCCCCTGCGCCGAGGAGATCCCGTGCGCGTCGTGACAGGTCGCGCAGGGCGTCCGCAGGTCCACGATGTGCCGCCTATGACCCCGGAACGAGCGATCCTCGAGGATGCTGGCCCGGTCGTGGCACTGATAGCACAGCGCATAGGCGCTCTCGGTCTCCGTGCTCGGGTCCATCGTCTCGTAGCGCGCCTTCAGCAGTCCGGTCTGCATCGAGCCGTGCGTCCCCCGCGCACCCCCACCATCGGAGGCGTGGCAGTCGCTGCACTGCACCATGCTCGCCTCCGACCAGCCGGGCTTCAGGCTCGGCACATCAGGGTTCTTGCCCTGGGACAGCACCGGGTGGAACGACGCCGCCCCGGGCGCAAACTCCAGCCTCGTGTTCGACTGCGCCACCTGCCTCGATACCACCGGACGCGGCACCGATCCCTCCGCGTGGCACGCAAAGCACACCTCCGCCTCCGACGACGCGACCGAAACCGCCGCTCCGGACGCGTTCACGCCCCCGATCCGCCCGAAGTTCGGGTGCAGCACCCCCGCCGTGGCCCCTCCCCGCCCCATCGTGTGCGGCTCGTGGCAGCTCGTGCACGTGGCGTGCTCACGCGCGGGGTCCGGCGGGTCCACAGGGCTCCCCGTGTCGTGCGCGTGCGCCTTGTTCAGGTCCGCGCGGATGTCCGCCGCACCGCTCACGCTCCCGTCGTGGCATGACACGCATGTCGCGGTCACCGTCCCCCGCTTGAGCAGGTACGGCCCGCTCGGCGCCGTGTGCGGCTGGTGGCAGTCGCTGCACGAACCGTGGCCCGTCACCGCCGTCGTTCCCATCGCATGGCAGCTCACGCACAGCCTCGTTCCGTCGTGCTGCATGACCAGGAACGCCCCGTTCGAGTTGCTGTGCGCATCGTGGCAGGTGGTGCACTGCAACTCGCCGTTCGCGTCGAGCCTCACCGCCGAGGGAAGCGAGTTCGGGCTGCGCAGGTGGGCGTCCTTGGTCGCGAGCGAGGGCTCGTACCGGAACGACACGGGGTGATCGTCACTCAGGTCCGTCCCCAGACGCGACCTGCCCTCAGGCATCGTTCTCACACCTCCCGACATCGTGATCTCACCCGTCCGGGACACCACCGCCCCCAGCGCGATGGTCCCGTCATGGCACGACAGGCACATCTTGGAACTGCCCGTCGGCTGGCCCAGCGTCGCATCCAGGGCTCGGCTGCCGTAGATCGTGTACGCCTCCGTCGGCATCGCCCGATTCCACAAGGGGCGGATCGGCGCCGAGCCGTGCGGCGCATGGCAGAAGATGCACACCTCCTCCTCGCTCGCCGCCCGGATCGCACCGGGCCCTCCCGCGGACAGATTGTGCGGGCTGCTCACCACGCCCGTCGGCTGCGACCACGCCGCCCCCGCCATCGCCAGGCTCGCCGCCCCGACCCGCATCAGCTTCCTCATGGCACGCCTCCGGCAGGGATGAGTTCAAACACCTGCACCCGCCTGTTTCTTGAATCGGCGATCCACACTCGTCCCTTCGCGTCCACCGCCACACCCGCGGGAAGCCAGAACTCCCCGGGCCCACGCCCCTCCCGACCGAATGTCATGAGGAGCACGCCCGCGCCGTCAAAGACCTGCACCGCCTCAAAGTTGGCATCCGTCACGAAAAGTTGCCCGGCTTTGCTCACCGCGACGCCCTTGGGCTGCGCGAAGTAGCCGGGCATATCCCCCTTGCCCCCGATCTGCGCGAGCGGCTCCAACCCCGGCGAGAACACCTGGACGCGGAAGTTCAGCGAGTCCGCGACATAAAGCCGCCCGTCCTCGCCGAACGCCACATAGGTCGGAAAGTTGAACTGCCCCGCCTCCCGCCCGCGCCCGCCGACCCCCCCCACCCGAACGCCGTCGCCGGAGAGCAGCACCACCTCGTGCGCCGCCACGTCCGCGACCGCCACCCGGCCCGTCCCGGGCTGCACCGCCACCCCGCACGGTCTCGAGACCGCCCCGCGGCCGAGCAGCCCCAGGTATCGCCCGCGAAGGTCGAAGGCAAACACCGCCCCCACCCCGGAGTCCGAGACCAGGACGCGTCCGCCCGCCTCGTCGAACGCCACCGCCACCGGACTGAGAAACTCCGGCGCGCCTTCACCGGGCTTCCATCGCTCGTGCTCGCGCGTGCGCAGGTCCAGCACATGCAGCACCTGGGCGGTGCTGTCCGCGATGAACACACGGTCTGCTCCGTCCGTGCACACGCCCATCGGGCTGACCATGCCCGGCGCCGGCTCGGACCCGAAGAGCAGCGACGCGAGCCCCTCTCCCGTGCTGCGCCCCGGCTTGAGGTCCGCCGCACTGCGGATCTCCCCCGCGAATCGGATTCTCGGCTCATCCGGGGGCGGGGGCCACACAGAAGCCCCATCCCCAGGCGCGAATAGCACCCCCGCCGGCTTCGCGCACCCCGGGCCGAGTGCAACCCCCGCGGACAGCAGCAGCATCAGCACCCAGCGTCCCATCGCGCCTCCCAACTCTCAGAAATCCCGCCTGAATCCGAGCTCGAAGAACAGGGACTCACGATCGGATTCTCCGGACTCGAACCACGTCGCCCGCAGCGCCGCCGACACCGACGTCTGGCGCCTCCTCCACTTCACGCTCAGGTACTGATCGATGCCCGTCGAATCGCCCCGCAGGTCGTCGTGCTCGTCCCGCAGGTCCAGACGGGCCATGAACTCGAGGTCGCTCCCGTAGAACTGCTTCCACCATGCGCTCGCGCGCGCATACCGCAGTGAGTTGTCGAGCTGCGAGTAGTCCGTCGTCTCGAACGTCCCCTCGACACCGACGGCGGACCGCAGCGAGAACGCGTAGTCATAGGTCGCTCGCAGCCGCATGAGCACGTACGGGTTCTGACTCGTGGCGCGGTCCTCCCGCTCCGCCAGCACCATGAGCCCGCCCCGCCTGAACTCCAGGCCCACGGTGGTGTCCAGGCCGTCGTCGAGCACGATGCTGTCCGGCGTGGGGGCATCAACCTGATAGTTCAGCGTTCGGAGCATGGCGTACGCAGAAAGCCCCCGCAGCGATCCCTCCGTGATGGTGTACCGGACCGTCGTGGTCGTCCCGAGAGAGTCCACCGTCTCGCCTCCACCGGCCCGGGTGGTGTAGTCCAGCAGCACGGTCTGCCCGTCGACGATCCCCCGCCCCACGACCACACGCACCTCGATCCGATCACGGAGGTAGGTGATCGTGTAGTCGAACCCCTCCTGGTATGTCGGGAACCCGCCGACCGCGGTGACGACCACCGAGCCCTGCTCGATGTTCGGCCTCGACACGATGATGGGCTGAGGGTCCACGTAGACATGTGGCTCATCCACGAAGCTCACCGTCCCGCCGCCCTCGCTGTTCTGCGTGGAGTTGAAGTTCGCACCCGCCGACGCCGTGATCCGCCCGCCTCGCGTCTTCTTGGTGTAGTCCAGCGAGCCGTTGAGGAACCATGTGTTGGACGAGAAACCGGCCGAGTTGGAGAGCCACTCGCCCCCCGCGCCCGCCGTGCTCGTCAGACTCTTGAAGAGCTGGTGCTTCACGAGCGCGCTCCCGCGGGCGCTGTCCTGGTCCACGCCGTGCCGGGTCTGGTGCTCTGCGGCCATCACGTAACGCGACTCCAGATTCGGCGTGTGCACAAGCCTGAGGTGCTCGTCCAGCCTCAGGATCCGGACATCCGACAGGCCGTCCTGGGCGTAGTACCTCAGATACGAGCGGAGCTCCTGCCCCTTGGTTTCGCCGATCTCCAGCGTATCGGACAGGAGCAGATCATGACGCACGAAGTCGTCTGAGAACGTCGCGCCCTGTGTCTCGGAGACGTCATCCAGCGCGTACGACAGCAGCAGCCGGTGCCCCTCACCCGCGAGGATGTTGGAGTTCAGCGCGAGCGAATGCTGGGTCAACGAGTAGTCGAAGCCTCCGACGCCATCACTCTGCTGGTTCTCCAGCCTGAACACCCGCACCGTCGTCGGGGCCTTTTCGGACATGATGTTCGCCACAGCCCCGTACTCGAGCGTGGTGCTCGTGATGTTCGTCGAGAACGCCCGATCCAGAAACTGCTCCTCCCGCCTCGCGTACACATCCACCGGCACGCGCGAGGTTCCCAGCACGCGAGCGTTCACGTCGAACAGGTCGACGAAGTCCGAGCCGTGGTCCTCGCCGCCGATGGTGCCGCTCTCCAGCAGCCGGTCCTCCCACCCGAAGCGCACGAGACCCGTGAGATCGATGAGGTTCTCGTGGCCCACAGCGCTCTCGAAATCCAGCTCCAGCACCCCGCGGAACGTCCTCTCCTCGTCCGTTCGGTCCGGCTGGCCGGTCTGCGACAGCGTGTCGCGCTTGAACCGCCCCAGCAGCTCGGTCGACGCCCGCAGCGTCCGGAGCTCGAAGAGCCTCCAGTCCCGCTTGCTGGGCTCGATGACCACGGGCCCGTCCGCCGACTCATCTCCCGGCTGCGCGAGCGAGGTGCCCGCGATGGCCACAGCCCCCGCCGCCGCAAGAACTTGGGCCGCGCGGCGCTTCACGGGGTGCCGGCCCCTCTCTCGCCCGCATCGGGGCCGCTTCTGAGCATCTTTCGCGCCGCGCCGCCGTGCCCGGTGTGACACTCCAGGCACGCGCCGCCGCCCTCGGCGTGCCCCGGGGCCTTCACCGCTTCGAGCAGCGCCGGCGTGTGGCAACTGCCGCAGATCACGCGATCTTCATCCCTCAGCAGGTGCAGTCTGGCGGACTCGTGGGGCGAGTGACACCACAGGCACGCCTGCGCCGCCACCGGTCCGTGCATGTTCGCGTACTGGTGCGCCGTCCCTTCGTGGCACTTGGCGCACACGCGAGAGTGGTTGCGCGTCATCGACAGCCCCGAATCGTGGCAGTCGGCGCACCCGTCCTCCGCGTAGGGCCTGTGCACAGAGAGCATCCCCGCGGACGGCCCGGCACCGGGCCCGAGCGGACTTGCACCGACGGCAACCGCGTCCGGGTCCGGCACGCCGTCAAAGAACAGCGTCAGCGTCTTGTAGTTCTCCCGCGTCACGGTGCAGCCGGGCCACACCGCCACAGCCAGCAGCACCGCCGTCAGCAGCACCGCCGCGGCTCTCCTCGCCGCCACTCCCCCCGGCGCTTCCTGCCCTTGAGACGGTGCCATTCGGGTCTCCCGCGCGGCTCACTTGGGACTGACCGTGGTGCCGCTCCGGGGCTCATCCCCCACCGTCTCCGGCACGGGCTCGGCGATCTGCCCGGTCCTGTTCATCTCCTTGGTCTCTTCCGTGGTGCCGATGCCCGTGGCGATGGTCGCCGCCGACTTCGCCAGGTCCGCCGCCGTGTACCCGCTGCGGACCGCCCCGAAGGCATACACCTGGACCTTGTTTGGCCCGAACTGGTTGGTCACAAGCACCAGCCGCCGAGGCTCGAACCCCGGGTGTGCGAGCCCCTCGAACGCGCTCAGGTCACCCTCCGCGACGCAGATTCCCGCGGGCAGATCGAGCGCGCCGTTGAAGGGTCCCGCCGCGCCGAAGTACATCAGGAGCCTGAGCTCGGAGTCGAACATCTGGACGTTCTGGAACGCCGCATCCACCACGTAGACCACGCCCTCGCGGTCCACCGCGATGTGCTTGGGTCTGACGAAGCACCCGGGCTGGTCCCCCACCGCCCCAACCCCAGCCAGGAACACGCCCTCCGGCGAGAACTTCTGCACCCGGCACCGCATCATGTCGGAGACATACACGTTGCCCTGCGGGTCCGTCGCCACGCCCAGCGGCAGACGGAACTGCCCGTCCCCGTCCCCCACCGACCCGATCTGCCCCAGATCGGCGCCGGACTTCCGGTCAAACACCCGGATCACCTGCGCCGTCATGTCAGCCACGTACAGCCGGGCTCCGTGCAGCGCCAGGGACGCCGGCTTCATGCCCTGCACGCCCACCACCCGCGTGTACCGCTCCTTCTCGTCGTAGACCACGACCACTCCGCGGGCGTTGTCCGCGACGTACAACTCCCCGTCATCCGCCACCGCCACGCCGACCGGCTGGGACAGCCTCTGCGAGCCACCGGTCCCGATCAGCCTCGTCTGCTTCTTCGCCACATCCAGCACCACCACCGCGTCGCCTCGGATATCGCAGACGTACACACGCCCGTTCCGCATCGCGACGCCGTACGGCTTGTTGATCAGCGCCTGTCGCTCGGTCTCGGCCCCGAACACAATCGCTTCGAGCATCCCACCCTTGGCGTCCTCCATATCCACGCTCCCCCGGAACGTCCGGAGGAACTGGACACGTGGCTCCGCCGGGAACGCGGGCCAGAATGAATACGTGCCGCTGGTCTCCCCGCGTGCGGCCGCCTTCGTGGCGCCTCCTCCGCCGGCACACCCGGACACCGCTGCTGCCGCCGCGCTCAACGCCAAGCAGAGCACCCGGCGAACCAGTTTCGTTCTCATGATCGGAACCTCCCGGGGGCCGCGGTGCCCTCCACACCCTGAACAAACCCAATGCCAAACCGGACCCGACGGTAATCAATAGGCGCTCAGGGCTCGGCCGGCGTCGCCGCTTCCGTCCACAATGCAGAATCGCCCCCGCCCAAGGCCTCGCGGGCCCGGTGCGGGGGCGTTCTTTTCAACTTCAGCGGGCGAGCCGCCGGTTTGCGGCGGCCACGCTCGCATTACTTGATGTGGCAGGTGAGGCAGAGCGCGCTCGACGCGTTGCTGAACCGCAGCATGTGCGGGTAGTTGCCGCTGTTGTGCACGGTGTGGCAGGTCGAGCAGCCGACGACCCACTGCTCGGTGCCGGTGCTGTCGACCCAGGAACGAAGCCTCAGCACACGGGAGCCCGTCCCGACGCGGTGGTTCGCATCCTGGGGGTTGTAGCTGGTGCTGGTGGCGGTCGGATAGATCGCATCAGAGCCGATGGGGTGATCGTCCGTCAGGTCGGTGCCGATCAGACCGCCGGGCCCGATGAAGTTGTCACCCGTCGTGCCGCCGAAGCTGTCCAGAGCCACCGTGCCGTCATGGCAGCCCATGCACATGCGGCTGCGGCTGTCGATGTTCGCTTCTGCCGTGCCCGTGCCTTCGTGCATCGTGTACGTCGCGTTGCTCAGCGCGTGGTTCCACAGGAAGCCCACGTCGGTGTTGGCATTGTGGGGCGTGTGGCACGGCTTGCAGATCTCGCCCCCCGACCAGCCGTAGGAGCTGAAGTTGTGCCGCGAGTTGGCGATCTGGCCGAGCGCCGTCAGGCTCATCATTGCACACACCGCCGCAGCGCTGATTCCGAGGTTTCTGGTCTTCATTGTGTCACCTGCGATTCTCTTTCAGACCCTCTGTGCCGTCGAACCGGGAGGGAACACCCCTGCTCTTCCACGGCTCACTGGGGGCCTGCATCCAATCCTGCAAACACCATACCATATTGTCCACTTTTGGAAAGGCCCTTTTTGGTCGACCGGATCCAAATCTTGGGTACCGGACCCCACCAGCTTCCCAAAACTGAGAAAGCACACCCCATGGGCGCGCCTCCCTTGAGAACCGGACGCACGGGCGGGCGCCCGTAGCATGGCCGCCCGATCGCCATCGCATCGATGGGGGCACGTCTCCCCCCGGAGAGTTCCACTCAAGCAGGCGTGCGCCCCCGGGAGCCATGCCCGACCGGGCCCCGTATCGGGCAAGTCCGTAGAACTCCCACCCTGGCCTGCCTTCGACGCACGAACCCGCCGAGACGCGCACGTTGGACACTGCGCCCAGGTGTTCCGACATCCCATCGCCGGAGACGCACCCGCCGCTGCCAACCACCATCAAGAGCCACCAGACGCCCGCCAACTCCGGTCCGCGACACCTCGCAGTCCCGCGGCTGAACGAACGCCCGGCTGCGACGTTCGAGCAGCACACTCGCTCGCGATCCATCGTTACACTGCGCCCATGCCCCTCCCTCCGATCTCCCGCCGCGGCGCCCTCTCCGCCATCGCCGCTGCTCCCGTGCTGCTCGCAGCCCCCATGGCCCTCGGCGCGCCGCGCGTTCGCACCTCGCCGAAGTCCGGGCTGGAGCCCGTGATCCTCGGCGCCGGGGAGCACCGCTACGAGTGCATCCACGACTGTGTCACCCCGCCCACGCACATCGTCTTCGGCAACACGCACGGCGTGTGCACCGACGCCGCCGGGCACATCTACATCAAGCACACGGTCCATGCGTCAAGCAGCACCCCGGACGCGATCGCCGTCTTTGACCCGAGGGGCGCCTTTGTCCGCTCCTTCGCCCCCCAGCACAAGGGCGGGGCCCACGGCCTGCACTACTCCAAAGAGCCCGCGGGCGAGTTCCTCTACCTCTGCGACCAGGCCCGCGGCATCGTTGAGAAGATCACGCTCACCGGCGATGTCGTCTGGTCACGAGGCTGTCCGCTCGAATCCGGCGTGTATGACAGCCCCGGCGAGTATCACCCCACCAACATCGCCGTTGTCCCGTGGGGACTGCCCGGCCCCGCCGCCGCGCGCGCCGGCGAGTTCTACATCGCGGACGGCTACGGCAAGTCCTGGATCCACCACTTCTCCGCCAAGGGCGAACTCCTCCGCACCTGGGGCGGCCCGGGCAAGGAGCGTGGCCAGCTCTCGTGCCCGCACGGCCTCCGAATCGACGCCCGGGACCCGGAGACGCCCCTCCTCGTGGTGGCCGACCGGTCCAACAAGCGCCTCCAGTACTTCACGCTCGAAGGCGTCCACCACTCTTTCGTGACCGAAGAACTCAAGGCCCCGTGCCACTTCGACACCCGGGGCGAGGTGCTGCTGGTCCCGGACCTCCAGGCCCGGGTCACGCTGCTCGACAAGTCGAACCGTCTGATCACACACCTGGGCGACGACAACGACTTCCGTCTGCGCGACAAGCCCCGCGACCAGTTCATCCCCGGCAAGTTCATCGCGCCGCACGGGGCGTGCTTCGACGCCTCCGGCGACATCCTGGTCGTTGAATGGGTCGAGGTCGGACGCGTGACCCGCCTCAGGCGCGTGGGCTGACGCCGCGCCGCCCCCCCTCGCGGAACCGGCGGCGGCCTACTGCACCAGCCCCTTCGTGAGCCTCATGAACGCGGTCTCGAGGTTCACCGGTTCCTCGGAGAACTTGGTGATCCGGAATCCGTGGTTGATGAGCACGTTTGGGATGTCGGTGAAGGCCATGCCCGTGCCGTCCTCGATGGTGACGTGGAGCACCCGCCCGCCCTTGCCGTTCACCACCGTCGGATCATCCGCAGCGACCTTGACGCCCTTCACCCCCGGCATCTTCCCGAGGATCGCGCCGGCCTCTTCCACGCGATCCGTCACGCCCACGTGCAGGATGTGCCCCAGCTTCGCCCGGCGCAGGATCTCGTCGACCGTGCCGTTGAAGACGAGTTGTCCCCTCTCGATGATCCCGACCACGTTGCAGAGCTCCGCGAGCTCGGGCAGGATGTGCGAGGAGATGAGGATGGTCTTCCCCATCCGGCGCAGCTCCTTGAGGAGTTCGCGCATCTCGATCCGGGCGCGAGGGTCCAGGCCGCTGGCGGGCTCGTCCATCAGCAGCACCTTGGGGTCGTGCAGGAGCACCCGCGCCACGCTCAGTCGCTGCTGCATGCCCCGGGACAGGCTGTTCACCTCCGCGGTCGCCTTGTACGTCAGGTCGGTGAGTTCGAGCACGTCCGCTACGACCTTCCGGCGCTGCGGCCCGTGGATGCCGTACGCCGCCGCGAAGAACTCCAGGTACTCCGTGACGACCATGTCCTCGTAGGCGCCCATGAAGTCCGGGACGTAGCCCACCATGGGACGGATCTGCCGGTTCTGATAGCCGATGGTGAGCCCGGCGATGTTCGCCTGACCGCTGCTGGGCTTCAGCAGCGTCGCCAGGATCTTGATCGTCGTGGTCTTGCCGGCCCCGTTGGGTCCGATGAACCCGAAGCAGTCGCCCTCGTTGATCGTGAGGTTGAGGTTGTTGAGCGCCACGAGGTCCCCGTAGCGCTTCGTCAGGTTGATCGTTTCGATCATCGGCACGGCGGTCGGCCTCCTGCTCTCTAGCGTCCCACATCCGCCGCCGGGAACGAGGGCGGGTTCGTTCCCAGCGGGTACACCCAACGCACCACGGTCCGCCCACGCGTCGGAACCGCTTCGCCATCCACCGTCAGCGGCACCGGCGAAGGCGCATCCGCCCCGTCGCCTCCCAGATGCCCGATCACCATCACGCTGGGCTGCGTCGCCCACCTCGACAGGTCCCACCCGTGCGTCGCCCGCCTCAGTGCCGCGTACTGGCTCACCGTGTTGTCCTGCAGATTCGGGGGAGGGAGCAGGTGCAGCAGCGCCAAACCCGACATCCGATTCACGCGCGACGAACGGTCCGCGGGAATCGGCGCCGCGATCGTGTACGCCGCCGGAGGCCGCGGGATGAAGTCCCCGAGCACCTGCGAGAGGTCCACCGTCCCCGCCCCGCCCTCGGCCAACCCCGCCGGCCGGCCGGTCACGATGCCAAGGTCCAGCGAGTTCGCCGAGCCGGGGCCCCATTCGGAAGTCACCCGAAACGCCGTCGCTCGCACGATCGGCTGGTCGAGGGCGGCGCTGATCGAGTCACCCCCGTGAGGCCTCAGAGTGTCCTGCCTGCGGAACACGATGATCACCACGTCGTGCAGAGGGCCGGGCAGGTCGTGCGAGAGCACGCCGCTGAGCACGGAGGCCGTGCCCGCCGGCCACGCGTCCGGATTGAGCGTGATCGCGCCGGGCCGGCCATCCGGCCCGGGAACGGGGATCGGCATCTTCCACGCCGGTCCCCCGGCCCAATCCCCCTGCACATGCTTCGACGTGGCACGAGTCGGAACCAGCAGCGTGCCGGGGTCCGCGTTGTCGATGGTATACTCCCTCGCGTCGGGAAACTTCGCCCACGACTCGTCATCGCCCGGAGTGTCCCACGCGGTGAGCGCGTTGGGCCCAAGGCCCGGCGACACGCCCAGCGACAGCCGGCGCTCGCCATAGCCGGGCAGGAACACGCTCGCCCAGACCCGCGCCCGCTGCACCGGCTGCCCATACACATGGTCGAGCAAGGTGAAGTGCCTGGCCTCCAGCCGCTGCGGCCTCAGACCCGCCGCCCCTCCCCACGCGAGCGCCGTGAACACGATCGTCGCGCCCACGAAGCCCACCCACGCGTGCCGCTGAAGCCCCCTCGCCTTGAGCACCGTGTACCCCACCGGCCCGGCCACCAGCCAGTACGCCAGGAACACGAAGAACCCCGCGATCACTCCCACCGCGGTCTTCCCGGTCTGCGCGATCTCCGTCGAGATGTCGCCATCCATGTAATAGGGCGTGCGGCTGGTGCCGAAAATGCTCGCCGCGTTCGGGCCGGCGCTGTTCTGGTCGTCCGGCGTCAGCTTGCCCCGCCACCCCAGCACCCGGTGCCAGAAGACCTCCGCGTCCAGCGCCCCTCCCTGCGAAAACGCCGTGTCGTTCAGGTCGAGCCCCACCAGCGTCACCGCGCCCGCCCCGAACAGCCGGCGCACCACCACGCACCGCCCGTCCGGGCCATTCAGAATCTCCATGGCGTCCTGGGGCTCTGCATCCGGCGGCACGCGGAACGTGTGCACCGTCATTCCCTTCGTCGGGTACCGAAGCGTGGGACGGACGTTCAGCAGCGGGCGATAGGGAGCCGGGTCCACGTTCTCGTTCCGCTGCACCGCGACCGTCGGCATGATGTCCTTGAGCCGGTTGCTCTCGCGGTTTGTCCAGACCTGCCCCACCGCCGGCAGAATGATGACCAGATGCCCGCCCCGCGCGACATAGTCCCGGACCGCCTCCGCCTGCCTTGGTTCCAGCTTGTTGGGCTCGTGCTGCTCCAGGGGCTCGCCACCCGCCCACACGATCGTCTCGAACTGCGCGAGCCCGAGCCACGAGTCCGGAAGCGACGCCGGCAGCAACCCGGGAACCGGCTTCACGTTCTCGTGCAACCGTACGTGATACGCGTCGCTCAGTGTCCCCGCCGCCGGCCGCTCCGAATACCCCGAGAGCGCGAGCGTTCGCGGCCCGATCACGCCCATCAGACCCATCTGGGAATCGTTCACCTGGGCCGGAGCCGGCGAGAACGTCGCTCGCCCGAGCAGGTCCCCGGGCGCGAACCACGGCTCACCCGTGGGCTTGCGCCCGCCCTCCCGGGCTTCGTACACCGAGAGCGCGATCTCCTCCCCAGCCTTGAAGTTGAACGGGAGCCTCACGTACATCCACACGTACTGGTCGACGCCGGGATTGAGCGTCAGATCGCGGGTCGTGACCGGCACGTCGCCGTCAGGATCCAGCCCGTGGAGTCTCACGAGCACCTCGCGGGAGGTGCTGGCCGAGTCTCGCAGCTTCACCCGCACCCCCGCCCATTCGCCCGCGCGTGTCTCGTCCCCGGCCCCGAACTGGTCCAGCCCGACCTGAACCGGCAGATTCGGGTCGCCCGCCAGGTTGCCCTGACCGTGCGCCGCGGACCATGCCAAGAGCACAGCCAGCACGCCGATCATCGCACGCAGGTATTCGGACGCCCTTCGCATGGTTTGGATTCTACAGGGGATCAAGCCGAAGGGTTCAGAACCCGATGCAAGTGGCATGGACGTCTGGCTCATGGTCGCGGGCACGGCGGGGATCATCGGGGCCGGAGCCTGGGGCGTCGCCCGGGCCTTCTCCACGAGCATCGGGGACATCGACCGGCTGCGGGCCCTGAGGCTCGAGGTCGAACTCCGCAAAGCGGCCCGCCTCGAACGGCTCCGCGAGATCGCCGCCAAGAACCCGCTGATGAAGCAGTCCGCTACTCCCACCGGGTGACGTGCCAGTGCTTCTTCCCGCGCCGCAGGGCGATCACCCGCCCGTGCAGCAGGTCCGCGGGGGTGACGCGATCCTCCGGCCCGACCTTGCGCCCGTTGACCGTGACCGACCCCGACGCCAGAAACTCCTTGGCCTCCCGCCTCGACTGCGCGAGCTGCACGCTCACCAGCAAGTCGACCAACGGCACCCCAGCGCCCAGCGAGGCCTTGTCGTGCGTGCTGCTCGGGGCTGATCCCAGCGCCTCGTCCAGCAGCGCGGGCGGCAGCGACGCGATGTCCCCGCTGAACAGCGCCCTCGCCGCCGCCTCCGCCGCGTCGGCCTCCGTCGGCCCGTGCAGAAGTTCCGTCATGTGCCGCGCCAGTCGCCGGTGCGCCTCCCTCGCGGCGGGGTTGGCCTGGTGCGCCGCGATGATGCCCTCCGTCTCCTCGCGGCTCCAGAGCGTGTAGGTCAGGATGAACTTGGGGATGTCCGCGTCCGCCGCGTTCAGCCAGAACTGGTAGAACGCGTACGGGCTCGTGCGCTCCGGCGACAGCCACACGGCGCCCGACTCCGACTTCCCGAACTTCCCGCCGTCCGCCTTCGTGATGAGCGGCGTCGTGAGACCGAACGCACCCGAGGGCGTCGTCGGGTTTCGCCTCGAGATCAGATCAAGCCCCGCGACGATGTTCCCCCACTGATCGCTCGCGCCCATCTGCAGCGTCACGCCGTCCTTCTCGAACAGGTGCAGGAAGTCGTACGCCTGCAGGATCATGTACGAAAACTCGGTGTACGAGATTCCCTGGTCGCGGTTCTGCAGGCGGTCCCGCACCGAATCCCGCTGGATCATCGCGTTCACGGAGAAGTGCTTGCCCACGTCCCGCAGCGCGTCGAGAAACGTCAGCGGCCCAAGCCAGTCCAGGTTGTTCACGAGCGATGCCCGGCCGTTCGAGAAATCGATGACCCGCGAGAAGATCTTCTTCTGCGCCTCCACGTTCGCCGCGACTCGCTCCCGGGTCATCAGTTGCCGCTCCGCGGACTTCCCCGACGGGTCGCCGATGAGCCCGGTGCCTCCGCCCATGAGCACCACGGGCGTGTGCCCGCACCGCTGGAACCTCGCGAGCAGCATGATGGGCACGAGGTTTCCGACCGTCAACGAATCCGCCGTCGGATCAAAGCCGATGTACGCCTTGCGCCGGCCTGACGCGAGGTGCGCCGCGAGCCCTGCCTCGTCGGTCGCCTGGTGGATGAGGTTCCGCCAGCGGAGTTCGGCCAGAAAATCGGTCCCGGGCTGCTGGAACTCGTGGGGCATGGGCGAACCGTAGGTGCGTGCTCCCTACGCTAGGGCCCATGTCCCCCCGTGCCGTCTATCTCCCGGGCAAAGTCCGCCTTGTGCACGAGGACGAGCACGTCCTCGTCGTGGACAAGCCCGCCGGAATCGTCACGGCCAACCTCTCGCACCAGCGCGTCCCAAGCGTCTTCGACGCCGTCAAGACCTACGTCCGCGACCAATCCAAGCGCCGCGGCACGCGCGTCTGGATCATCCACCGGCTCGACAAGGAAGTCTCTGGCCTGCTCGTCTTCGCCAAGACCGAGACCGCGTTCGGCGTGCTCAAGGATGAGTTCCGCTCCAAGCGCGCCGGGCGCCTCTACGCCGCCGTCGTGGAGGGGGCACCACCCAGCCCAGAGGGCGTCATCCAGAACTTCCTCTGGGAAGACCCCAAGGGCCGAATGCACGGCAGCCAGACCCCCCGCGGCAGCGACCCCGCAGACGAAGACGAGGGCAAACTCGCCGTCACGCGCTACCGCGTCGCACGCCGGGGCGGCCTGCGCACCCTTGTGGAAGTGAAGCTCGAAACCGGCCGCAAGAACCAGATCCGGGTGCACATGGCGGAACTGGGCTGCCCGATCGTCGGCGACCGCCGCTATGGTGCAACCTCAGATCCGCTGGACAGGGTCTGCCTGCACGGCGCATCACTCTCGTTCTCGCACCCGGCGACGGGTCGCCCACTCACCTTTGAAAGCCCGATGCCGGGAAGTTTCGCGGGGCTCCTGGGCAAGACGATCGAATCGACCGAGAAGCCCGCGTCGCCCACGCCGCAAGACTCGCCGGCAGAGGAACCCCCGATGGCCAGCCACGCCCCGGACCGTGCCCCCCGAGCGGACGCCCGCAGGCAGTCGTGGGACCACGTCGCCGCGTGGTACGAGGGGCTCATCGAAGAGCGGGGCAGCGACCATCACGAGCAGGTCATTCTGCCCGGCACGCTCCGACTCCTCGCCACCAAGCCCGGCCAGCGCGTCCTCGACGTGGCCTGCGGCGAGGGCGTGCTCTGCCGCCGTCTCGGTGCCCTGGGCGTGCAGGCCTTCGGCGTGGACGCGTCCGAGCGCCTCATCGACGCCGCCCGCCGCGCGCGCGGCGCCCGCGTGGATTACGCCGTCGGAGACGCGCGAAGGCTCGCGGACGTTGCCCGCGGCCCCTTCGACGCCGCCGCCTGCGTCATGGCGCTCATGAACATCGAGCCTCTCTCTCCGGTCCTGGCGGGGGTCGCCTCGCTGCTGAAGCCGGGTGGCGTCTTTGTCGGAGTCATACTGCACCCCGCGTTCCGCGCGCCGGGCCAGACGAGCTGGGCCTGGGACGCGCCCAAGGGCTCCTCGGGCGCAAGCCCGCCGAAGGGTGCGCCGCGAGGCCGCCCAGTCAGACAATACCGGCGCGTAGACGGCTATCTCTCCCCCGGTCAGAAAGAGATCGTGATGAACCCCGGCGCCGCGGCGGGAGGTGGCGAGCGCATCGTCACCATCACCTATCACAGGCCCATCCAGGCCTACGTCCGCGCCCTCGCTGAGGCCGGGCTGCTGGTGGACGCTCTGGAAGAATGGGCCAGCCGGCGCGTCAGTCAGCCCGGGCCCCGAGCCGCGGAAGAGAACAGGGCGAGACAGGAGATTCCCATGTTCCTCGCGATCCGAGGTCGCAAGCTCTAGTAGAACCCGCCGCGGCGCTTCCCGGTAAACGGCGTCGCCGACGGCGCCGGGGCCGATTTCGTGCCGCTCGCTCCGTTGCGGGCCTGCTCCAGCGCCGGGATGCAGGTCGCCCCGATCGTGAGCAGCTTCTCCCACTCGCCGGAGTGCCCGTAGGGCTCGCCGTACAGCGTGCCGAGTTCGTGCATGAGCGTGTCGTAGTACGCCGGGTCGGCGGGCCTGTTGTCCTTCGTCGTGTAGAACTCCACGATCCGCCCTGCACGCCGCTCCAGGATGCTCTTCACGCTCCCCCGGACAGTCACATCGTACAGGCTGGGGTTCAGGGCCTCGTTCCAATGGTCGGACACGAAGTCGCCGAACCACCCGGATTCGGGCCTCACCCGGGTCGACAGCCGCCAGTACGCTCCGCACCGCAGGACCAGCGGCTCCACCTCGCGCCCCTTGAGTTGCACCGGCTCCGTGAGGTTCATGTAGAACTTGAACCCGCAGTAGTTCGCCGCAAGGTCCGCGTTCGAGTACACCCCGGTCGCGATGAAACCCAGCAGCGACGACTCGCCGATCGGCCCGCCCGTCGAGTACGTGCGCAGCACTGCGTCCACCGCTTGCTGGTGGTCCATGCCCGACCGCCGGTGTCCCCTGTAGGCGTCGTAGTAGAACATGCCCATGTGGTGGAAGTGCGACAGCTTGTCGGTGCCGAAGTACACCCCGTACGCCTTCACTGTCGAGGACTGAAAGAGCAGAACCAGGCGCCTCGGGTCGAGCGGGAAGTGGACGTACGTGTACATCCAGTTCGCGTCCCAGTTCGCCGTGATCTTGTCCGGGTACATCGCGCGCGCCCACGGGCCCCGGATCGCGTCCTCGATGTCCAGGATCTCCGTAAACGCATCCGAGAATGCCCCGTACACGCCACGGACGATGTTCTCCGGATCGTGCAACTCCGCCAGCCGCCTCGCCCGCCTCTCGGGATCGCTGATCCGCAGCGCCGCGTCGATCTGCGCGTTCAGCCGCCGCACTGTCCGCTCGATCGCCCGGGTGTGCGCCGCGTCGAAGAACGCACCCACGTCCGCAAACGTTCGATCCAGCGGGAGATAGAAGTTGTCCGTCTCATGCGCACGCACCGCCGGCGTACACATCGTGAACGTGAGGACCGCGGCGACGGCAACCTGTCTGGCTCGCATGGGTGGCTCTCAGAATCGATTCTTCCCGATAGAATCCGCCATGACTCTATCGAACAGAGCACCCCTCGTCCTTTGTCTCTCCACGGTCGTCGCACTCCTCGCCGCCTGCGGCTCTGTGTACCACAAGGGCCGGAATGACCTGCCACCCCAGCCGGAAGCCCGCGTCGAGCAACGCGCAAAGACCGCCGAGGAGATGAAGGCGGACCTCGTCAGCAGCCTCGCCGAGATTCGCGCCCTCCTCGCGACCCTCGAACCCGGCTGGATGGACCGCCTGCCGGAAGTCGCAGACCGTCTCGAACTCCGCTCGTTCGAACTCGAGCGGGCCGCACAATCGGTCCAGGACGTCGGCACTCCGGGTCCGGCTCTGGAAGAGGCGAAGAAGCAGGTCGCCCTTGCTCGCACCGCCCGTTCGGCCCTCTCCGTCTGTCGCATCGGTCCACCGGAGCGAGGCGTCGCCGCCGTCGACGAGGTCTACCGGATGTTCGGGATCAAGCCCTGAGCCCCTCCAGCGGTGGCCCGAACGGGCTTGGCACCGCACGCCCCGATCTGGCATAATGGAGTGATGACCTACTCCAAACTGGCGGGGGCGGCGTGGACGTTCGTGCTCGCGGTCCCGCTCGGGACGGCGCTCGCTGCGGGCGACACCATCCCGGACGCCTGGTTCTTCGATGGCGCCAATCGCCCCGCCGGCCTCAAGGGGCTGGAGGGAAAGCCCGCCGCCGCCATCGAGGGCGAAGGATGGATCGGCGATGAGGTCTCCCTTGCCCGGCAGCGGGGCAAGGTCGTCGTGATCGACTTCTGGGCCACGTGGTGCGGGCCCTGCATGGCCTCCATCCCCGAGAACGTCAAGATGGTGAAGGACTACGCCGACAAGGGCCTGGTCTTTGTCGGCGTGCACGACGCGAACTCCGGCTGGGAGAACGCCGCCGCCGCCGTCAAGGAACACAAGATCAACTACCCCGTCTGCAAGGACAAGGGCGGGAACTCCGCCACCGCCTACAAGGTGCAGTTCCTCCCCACGTACGTCGTGGTGGACCGCAAGGGTGTCGTCCGTGCCGCGGGCCTGATGCCCCAGCACGTCGAGGGCGTCGTGAAGATGCTCCTCGCTGAGGAAGGCCCCAGCGCCGAGGAAGCCGCGGGTTCCTTCGGCCCGGAGTGCTACTACGGCGGGGCCAAACGCCCCGTGTCCCTGCAGCGGCTCGAAGGCAAGCCCTCGCCCGGCATCAAGGGCGATGAGTGGGCCGGCCAGAGGCCCGGCGATGACCTGCTCAAAGGAAGCGTCGTCGTCGTCCACTTCACCAGCCCGGACCGCGCCCTCGCCTCCAAGGAACTCGCCGCACTCTCCAAGACCGAGGCGGAGTACGCGGGCCGGGGCGTCACATGGGTCGGCGTCTGCGAGGGCTCGGGCTGGGAGGGCATGAAGGCCGCCGCGGAAGCCGCCAAGGTGAAGATGCCCGTGGTCAGGGACGGCGAAGGCGAGGCGTCCAACGCCAAGGCCTGGGGTGTCCAGCACTGGCCATCAACCATGGTGATCGATCGAAAGGGCGTCGTGCGGGCAGCAGGAGTGCGGTCCGACAAGCTGGGCGAGGTTCTCAAGACGTTGCTCGCGGAGTGACGGGAGGCGTGCATGGGCGGTGCGAACGGCGTCGAAGGTGTGGATACGGCGCGCTCAGACTTTGCGGAGCGCGTCCGCGAGCACGTGGCGAGGACCGTCGTCGGGCAGGAGACCGTGGTCGAACGCGTCCTCATCGCGCTCCTCACCGGCGGCCACCTCCTCCTCGAAGGCGTCCCCGGCATCGCCAAGACTCTCATGGTCCAGGCGGTGGCAAAGGCCATCCACCTCCAGTTCGCCAGAGTGCAGTTCACCATCGACCTCCTCCCCGGAGACATCCTCGGCTCCGAGGTGCTCGACCAGAAGAGCGGCGAGTTCCGGGTGCACAAGGGCCCCATCTTCACCAACCTCTTCCTCGCCGATGAGATCAACCGCGCTTCTCCGAAGGTCCAGTCCGCTCTCCTCGAGGCCATGCAGGAGCGACGCGTCTCCATCGGCACCGTCACCCACGACCTGCCCGCGCCCTTCCTCGTCATCGCCACGCAGAACCCCGTCGAGCAGGCCGGCACCTTCGAGCTCCCCGAGGCTCAGCTCGACCGGTTCATGCTCCGCCACCGTCTCACCTACCCCACGCCGGAGGGCGAGGCCGAGGTCGTCCGCCGGAGCCTTACGCTGGGCCTCAAACGCAAGGGCGACGGCGCGGTGCCCATGTCCGCGTTCGATGCGATCGACGACGGCCGGAAGCTCGGCCTCTCCGACCTCACCGCCGCCATGGAGCGTGTCCAGTCCGTCCACGTCAGCGAAGTCTTCATCCGCGACTGCGTCGAGCTCGTCAACCTCACACGAAAGCACGAGGACATCGAGCTCGGGTGCAGCCCCCGCGCCGCCCTCGCGCTCGTGCACGCCTCCCGAGCCCGCGCGTTCATCCATGGCCGGGCCTACACCATCCCCGAGGACCTCTTCGCTCTCGCCGAGGACGTCGTCCTCCACCGGATGAGGCTCAAGTACGCGGCCCTCGCCGAGGGCCGCTCCAGCTCCCAGGTTCTCCGCGAACTCCTGGACACCATGGCCTGAGGGGGGCTGCAATGCGCGCGCCATCCGCCTCCGCCGAACAGACGCTCCCCGCGCCCGACTCGCTCGCTCGCGAGAACTTCGACATGGTCGTCCGCCGCCTCGCCGACGACCTCGCCCTTGGCACCGACTCGTCCCTCTTCATGGGCGGCGGCCTCGAGTACGCCGGCTCCCGCGCCTACGAGCCCGGCGACTCCGTCCGCGCCATCCACTGGCGGCTCACCGCGCGCATGGGCAGGGCCTTCGTCAGGCAGTACGAGGCGCTCAAGCGCACCTGCGTCTACCTCGTCGTGGACACCTCCGCGTCCATGGCCGTCTCCTCCACCCCCATCAGCAAGCACGACCTCGCCGTCTGGGTCGCCTCCGCCGTCGGCCTCGTCGCGCAGCGCCGCATGAGTCCCACCGCCGTCATCGGCGCCGGTGCCCGGGGAGGCGAGATGCCCGCCAGCCTCTCCCGCAGCGACCTCTGGGCAGGCGTCGAGCCCCTCCGCCGTCGCGACTACGCCGAGGGCACCTCCCTCTCGACCACGCTCGAACGCGTCGCGGGCCGTGCCGCCAAGCGAAGCCTCATCGCCCTCATCAGCGACCTGCACGACCCCGGCGCCGTCCGCGCCATCCGCCGAGCCGCCCAGCGGCACGACTGCATGGTCCTCCACACCCTGGACCCCATCGAGATCGAGGGTGCACGGGCCGGGTTCGTCCGCGCCCAGGAAGCAGAGACCGGCCGCCTGTGGTTCCTGTCTCGGCGAGGCGGCGACACCGACGACGGCACCCTCCGCTCCCAGTTGCTCCGGTGCGGCGCCGACTACGCGCGACTCCGCACGGACAGGCCCTTTCTCCCGGTGCTCAGACGGTTCCTCACCATGCGTGGCGCCGCGTCGAGGGGGCGACGGTGAGCCCACGTCCCCGCACCATCCTCAGTCTGCTCCTCGCCGCCGGCGCCGTCCCCTTCGCCCATGCCCAGACCGTCGAGTCCAATCGCGGAGTGGTCGGGGCGGTCGAGGTGCGTGCCCCCGAAGGCGGCCTGAAGGCCCGCGCCCAGGAGCCCGGCGCGCCCGTCCTCGTCCGCGTCCGCGACATCGGCCAGGGTGCCTACCGCGTGGAGTTTCTCGGGCTTCGCAGCGGGGAGTACGAGCTCGCCCCGCTCCTCGAGCGCTCCGACGGCAGGGCCGCGGACGTCGGCCCCCTCCGCGTGCGCATCGTCTCCCAGTTGCCCCCGGGTGTCGGGACAGACGTCTTCGGGCTCCAAGCGCCGGCCGTCACCTTCGGCGCCTACTACCGCGAGTTCTTGTGGGCGTTCGCCGCGGGCTGGGCCGCCGTCCCGGTCTTCGCCCTCTCGCGCCGGTGGCTCCGTCGAAAGCACCTCGCACCACCGCCCCCCACGCCTCCCCCACCTACCCCCGGCGAACTCCTCCTCGAACTCGCCCGCGCGGCCCGCTCCCGCGACCTATCCACCGCCGAGCGGGGCCGGCTCGAACTGCTCCTCCTCCGCTGCGTGAGACCAGACGCCGCTCCCGGAACCTCGACCCGCGACCTCGCCCGCGCCGTGGCCCAGGCCCGCGCCCAAGGGCCGTGGCGCGATGTCGTACTCGAAGTCGAACGCTGGCTCCACTCGGGCCCCGCCCAAGGCACGACCCCCGAACGCATCGAGGATGCCGCCAGGGGTGCCGCAGCCCCCCCGGGCACGGATCACCGCCGGGAGGCGGCCCCATGACCTTCACACACCCCTGGGTCCTCCTCTTCTTGTGCCTCCCGGTCATCCTCCTCTGGGCAGTTGCCGCTCGCGGCGCCGGCATCGTTGCGCCGGTTGACCACGCCGGCCCCGGCGCCAAGGACCGACGCTGGCTCCGCTGGGCGCTGGGCGCGTTCGATGCCGCCCCGCTCGGCATCATGGCGGTCGCGCTCGTCGTCCTCGCCGGCCCTCAGACCCTCCAGCAACCAAAGCGGGAGCGACTCCTCACCAACATCGAGGTCTGCATCGACGTCTCCGGCAGCATGAGCGGGAGGAACTACCGCATCGCCAGCGAAGCCATCGAGGAGTTCACCCGTGCCCGCGAGGGCGACGCGATGGGCCTCACCATGTTCGGCACGGCGCAGGTCAAGTGGCTCCCGCTGACCAAGGACCTCCAGGCCCTCCGCAACGCCATGCCCTTCGCCAACCCTGACAACCAGCCCGCCCACATGGGCGGCACGGCCATCGGTGCGGCCCTCCGTTTCTGCCGCGACAACATGGAGATCGAGGCGGCTCAGGGCGACCGCCTGATCGTCCTGGTTTCCGACGGCTTCAGCTTCGATCTCGGACAAGGCCAGGAGTACGAGGTCGCGGAGGAACTCAAGGCCGCGGGCATCATCGTCTACCACATCCACGTCGACGAATCCGAGGCGCCCGCGGAAATGGCCGAACTGACCCGCATCACGGGCGGGGAGTCCTTCCGCGCCGCCGATGCCGAGAGCCTCAAGCAGGTCTTCGGACACATCGACCGCATGAGGCCGGCGAGGTTCGCCAGCGTCGGCACCGTGCCCATGGACTTCTTCGGGCCCTTCGCCTGGACGTCGCTCGCCCTGTGCGCCGTCCACGCCCTGGGCCTCGCCTGGCTGAGGTACACGCCGTGGTGACCCTCGCCTACTTTGCCGCCCTCGCCACCGCGCTGCTCGCGTCGGTCGCCGAGTGGCGCCATGCACGCCGAATCTCGCGCGTCGCCCGGCTCGCATTCGGGCCGGAGGCTACCCCGGCGAACTGGGCCTGCGCCGCCCCTGTCATCCGGGTCGTCGGGCTCAGCGCCGCCGTCTGGGGCGCGGTCATCCTCGCCCACTGGGACCCCGTAGAGACGGATGTGAAGCCCTCGCCCCGCGCCGCGCGCCAGTTGCTCGTCGTGCTGGACGTGTCCCCGAGCATGAATCTCAGGGACGCGGGGCCGGAGGTCGAGAAGGTCAGCCGGGGCGTCTGGGGAGGCCGCGTGCTTCAGGGCGTACTCGACCGCCTCGACATGAAGGACACCCGCGTCACCCTCGTCGCCTTCTACACCAAGGCGCTCCCCGTTCTCCAGGACACCACCGACAAGAACGTCGTCAGCATGGTCACCGGGGGCCTGCCCCTCTACGTCGCCTACGACGCCGGCGAGACCGACATGGGCGCCGGCCTCGAGCAGGCCTTCGAACTCGCCAAGGGCTGGGCGCGGCGGTCCACCACCCTCGTCGTCATCAGCGACGGCGACCTCAAGGCCGCGCCTCGCATCCCCCGAAAGCCCCCCTCCATCGCTGATGTCATCGTCATCGGCGTGGGCGACCCATCCAAGGCCACCATCATCTCCGGACACACCTCCAAGCAGGATGAATGGACCCTCAAGCAGGTCGCGGCCTCGCTCGGCGGGTACTACCACCAGGGCAACACCAGGCACCTCCCCACGGAGGTCGTCGAGAAACTCGCCTCCATCTCCCCGCGCGTGGGAAACCTCCTCAGCGCCAGGGAAGCCGCCCTCGCCGCGCTCGGCGCGGGCGGGGGCATGGTCGGCCTCATCGGCCCCATGCTCGCGTGGTTCGGCGTCCGTCGTGACTGGAAAAGGGCCCGGGCCGTGACCGCCGGAGGTCCCACATGAGCAAGCCCCTCCTCTGGCGCGCCCTCTGGACGCTCTGGGCCATCGCCCCCGTGGTCGCCGCCGCCTACCACTTCGGCCCGGGCCAGAAGCACTACCTCGCCGATCGCGCCGCCGGCGTCCTCGCCCGCGCGGAGCGCGAGCAGCAGGACGCCATGACGCTCCAGGAAACGGCGTACCAGTCACACCTGCGTGCCCTCGAAGCCCGCGCGGCCGCGTTCGGCTCGGACGACCCCACGCTTCACGACAAGGCCAAGCACGCCGGCGCCGTCGAGCAGGATGCCTACGCCGCCGCAGCCACCGCCTGGCAGCGCGTCGCGGACACCCTGGGCGGCGCGGAAGCACTGATCGACGACCAGGACCATTCCCTTCGCCAGCGCGTCCGGGTCTCTCGCGGCCGCGCGCTCGTCCGCGCGGGCAGCGTCGGGTCAGGAGCCGAGGTTCTCGAAGGCCTGCTGGAGGAGTTCACCGCCTCCCGCGCCCCGGACCCCTCTCTCGAACGCCAGGTGCGAGAGGAACTCGCCACCGCGTACTACTACGGCGCTCGCCTGATGCGCCTCGGAGGCCGGCCCGCACCCGAGTGGAAGGAAATCTCCGGCCGCGCCGCGCAGCAGTACCGCTACCTCGCCGAGACCGCCCGAGCACGAGGCGAGGACTCCGAAGCCCTCAACCAGCAGAAGAACGTCGAACTGGTCCTCAACCTCGAGCAAAGCTCCCTGGACGAACTCTTCGCCAAGGCACGTCCAAAGGACTCCCCCACCGGGAGCGGCCGCATCGGCACCGAGCCCAGGCCCGGCTCTCGCGGCAGACGCCGCGGCGACCGCCCCGGGGGCGGCGCGGGGCTCGACGGCGAGATCGGACAGGGCTGGTAGTCAGTTGTCCCAGGAAGCACCGACATGAACACGAACCTCCTGCTCCCCTTTTCTGCTCTGGTGCTGCTCGCCTGCACCGGCGCAGCGTTCTCGCAGACGCCGGCCATGCAGCTCCGGCCCGCGGTCGCACGCCCGGCCACAGCGACTCCCGCCACCCCTGTGCAGCCCGACCCCGCCGACGCCGACGAACCGCCCAGCCCCTCCACCGAGCCGGGCGCCAAGGCCGACGCCTCCAAGCCCGCCGGTGACGGGCCCACCAAGGCGCAGCTCGAACAACTCAGAAAGGAGTACGACGCCCTCAACCCGGACGATCGGGAGCGCATGCTCGCGTACTACGCGGACATGGGCCTCAACCTCGACGAGGCGCTCGGGCTCGCCGCGGAACGTGGAGCGCAGGCAACCCGAGGGCAGCAGATCACCATGGCCATGCAGCCCATGGACTTCACCCGCTCGCCCGCCGCGGTGCTCGGCGCCCGAGCCAGGCTCGGCTTCGGACAGGTCGCGCAGCCCAACGCCGACGTCGCCCCGCCTCCCGACGTCGCCAAGTGGATCCACACCCACGTGCTCGCGGGCGAGTGGGCCGTGCTCGGCCGGTTCCTCTCCACCCGCCCCGCCCCCGAGGCGGAGGCGATCTACGGCTTCATCGTGCAGACGCTGGGAAGGGGCGACGCGGGCCTCCTCCCAGAAGAAATCCTCGCCTTCGCCGAGGCCTCGCCCGGAGAGTTCAAGCCATGGCAGATGGAGACGCTGGGCAAGATCCTGCAGAAGGCCGCCGCGAAGAGCGGCACCGGAGCCATGATGGCCCGGCTCCGCGATGGCACCACATTCTTCGGCCCCGCCGACGCGGCGCACCGCGCCCGCACCGTCGAGTTCCTCGCCGCCGCGGGCCTCGTCCGGGAGGCCTACGAGTTCCTCCCCCCGCTGGAAGAGGCCCGCGCCCAGGGCCGCGCCGAGGACCTCCTCGTCCACTCCCGCTACAAGTCCGCCCTCGCCGCCGACGCCGGCGAAGGCCTCGCCGCCGAGTCGCTCAAGCGCGAAGCCTGGGAACTGGCGGCCCAGACCGCGCTCGTCGAGGGCGCGAAGTTCGAGACGCGCCGTGAGGCACTCCGCCTCGGGATCGAGGGGCTGAGCACCGTGCCCCGCGCCGGCACCGCCGCCTGGCTACGGCAGGTCTTCGCCAGCGACTCGCTCGGACCCGTGGCGCTCGAGCTCATGGCCCTCCGCGCCGCCAGCATCGGCGACGCCAAGCAGGACGTCGCCGACCGCGCCCAGACCATCCTCACCCTCAAGGAAGGCATCGACGTCCTCCTCGAACGCGAGAACGTCGACACCTCCGCGCTCCGTGTCCCGCTCCGGATGCTCACCGCCGCCCTCGTCAACGAGATGGAGCAGACCGCCCAGGCCCGGGGCCAGCAGCGTGTCGTCACCCGCGAGGCGCAGCTCCTTCTCCGCGCCATCCCGAGCGAGAAGTGGCTCTCGGCCCTCGAACCCAGCCTCGCCATCCGCGCCCGCAGGGCCTCCATCGCCATCGCCACCACCGCCGACGAGATCGACCAGGCCCTCTCCCTCACACGCGCCGCGAACCAGGCGCTCCCCGCGGAGGCCGCGGGCACTGCCAACCACTTCCTCGAATGCTGGGAGAAGCGCCTCAACCCCGCCCCCGACGAGAACGAGCAGCAGTTCATGTTCTACTTCTACTACCGTGAGTTCCTCCCCATGGCGCCCCTCACGCGTGGCCGCCAGCAGCGAAACCTCGACCGCCTCGCCGGACTCATGAAGGACATGCAGTCCCTCGGCGTCGACCCCGCGAAGCTCCCCGGTGTCGTCCTCACCTTCAAGGCCTGCCACGCCAAGACCGAGGTCTACCAGAAGGCCGACATCGAGCGCGTCCTCGGCCCGCTCACCTCCCTCCCCGCCCCCACCGCCATGGGACTCGCCCGCACCATGGCCGCCAGCCTCAACGGCGACTGGCGCAGCCGCCAGGCCCAACGCGCCACCGGCGCCAAACGCACCGACACCGAGATCGCCGCCATGGTCGACAAGGGCTACGGCCTCGCCCTCGAACTCGCCGATGCCGCCATGGTCGGAGAGCCCGGCGAGTGGAAGCACGCCGCTACCCGCGCCGCCATCGCCTACGACCGCATGCAGTACCTCCAGTCGCAGGGTCGCGTCACCGACCCCGCGAAGCAGAACGAGTACCGGAAGGAGGCCTTCGAGGCCTTCGCCCGAGCCGCAGATCGCTACGCCCGTGCCATCTCCGAAGGGCTCGAACGCGACGACCCCTCCATCTACAGACGCTGGTTCGGCGCCGCCATGGGCACCGCAGAGCTCAACTTCCTCCGCGTCGATGACCTCCCCAAGGAAGGAACGCTCCAGGACGACCAGGTCGACCTCGTCCGAAAGGCAATCACCGCCCTCCCGCAGGAAGCCGCGGACCGGCATCTCGCCGTCTTCGCCAGGGACATCCAGGCCGCCGTTGAGCGGGCCGAGCCCGAGGTCAAACCGCGGCTCGTGAAGCACGCCCTCCGAGTCATCGGCACCCACCCGGCGGGCGCCAGCCTCCGCTCCATGGATGAGCTCTACCAGGACCTCGTCAGGAACGAGCTCCGCCTTCGTCTCACCATCGACGGCGACGACCGCGTCGGCGTCGACAGCCCCTTCGGCGTCCTTGTCTCCCTCCGCTACACGAACAGCGTCGACCGCGAAACCGGCGGCTTCTCCAAGTACCTCCAGAACAACGTCTGGGGCCGCGTCGGGAGCCAGTACCGCGAGATCAACTACCGCGACCAGCTTCAGAAAGAAATCGAGGCCTCGCTCTCCAAGAGCTTCTCCGTCGAGTCCCTCGGCTTCTTCGACCCCTTCATGCCCGCCCGCGGCGTCGTCGAGGACGGCCAGGACGGCTGGAAGGAAAAGCCCATGGCCTACGTCATCCTCCGCCGGAAGGACGCCAGCGTCGACCGCCTCCCCCAGCTCGTCGTCGACATGCAGTTCACCGATCAGACCGGCCCCGTCACCCTCGCCGTCCAGAGCAACACCCCGCTCCTCGCGCAGGGTGAGGCCCGCGAACGCCGGCCCGTCAACGGGCTCAAGGTCTCTCAGATCGTCGACGTTCGCCCCGTCGAGACCGGCGAGGGCGCCGTCACCCTCGAAGTTCGCATGGTCGGCGAGGGTGTCCTCCCCGATGTGCGCGACGTGCTCGACGGACTCGACGAACCCCTCGCCGGCTACACCCTCCCCAAGGACGGCATCGAGGCCCGCCCCGCCCTCGTGCTCCAGGAGGGCTCCGTCGCCACCGGCCGCTTCGGATGGAGCAACAACGACCCTCCAAAGGAGGGCTACCCCGAACCCGACGACAAGGGGATGTACCGACTCAAGGTCGAACGCACCTTCCTGCTCTCCTACGCGCGAGGATCGGGCGCCGTGGGCCGCACGTTCGCCCTCCCCGCGCTGCGCCCCGACCACAAGGCCGAGCTTGAATCACGCGCCTACGCCGACCTCGACATCGTGCCGGTGTCCGGCACCACCGTCGCCGTCGCCGGCGGGTGGTGGACTCCCGCCCGCGCCACCCTCGCCGCGCTCCTCACCCTCCTCGTTGCCGCGCTCGCCTGGTGGCTCTGGAAGAAAAAGCCCTCGCTCGAATCCCGCGACGCCCCCTGGCTCGCCCCGGCACGCGTCACCCCGCTCGGCGTGGTCACCTCGCTCCGCCGGCTCCGCGCCTCCGCGCCGGCGACGCTCGCCCCGGATCGCCTCGTCGAACTCGACCACGAAATCACTTCCCTCGAGCTCAAGTACTTCGGGCCCGGAGCCACGGACGACGGCGGCGCAGGCCTCCGGGAGGTCATCCAGCGCTGGGCCCACTCCGCCGGGCCCTCGAAGCGATAAGCCCGGCTCAGTCCAGCAGCGACGCGAGCAGCGCACCCGCGGCCCGCACGTCCGCCACGCGCTCCTCGCCTCCCTCGCGCTCGATCACGATCGCGCCCACGCCCGGCGCGCCCGCCAGCAGGTCCAGGAACTCCGCCCAGGGCACGCTCCCCTTGCCCGCCGGCATCTCCGTCCCCCACACCCCGGGCGCCGCGGGCGGGCTCGCGTCCTTGATGTGCACCTGCACCACGTGCGGCAGCAGCGCCGCGAGCGCGTCCAGCGGGCGCCCGGTGCCGTACAGGATCATGTTCGCCGGGTCGAAGTTCACGCCGATCCGCTGCGCCGCGCTCCGCCCCTCGTTCAGCTCCGCGAGGAATGACAGAAGGTTCGTCGCGCTCTCCTGCCCAGTCTCCAGCGCCACGCGGATGCCACGGGCATTGAACGCGTCCGCGATCGCCCTCGTTCTCCGCACGATCGTGGCCCGCTCGGCGTCCCCGGCGTCGTGAGGAACGAACCCCGCGTGAAACGTCACGAGCCCGATGTCCAGCGACGACGCCACCGACGCGTTCGCGTGCGCCGCCGCCAGATTCCGCTCCCAGGTCGCGTCCGGCCTCACCCCGCCGGTCCTCGCGATCGTCTCGAGCGTCGAGTAGTCCTCCCCCTCCATCGCCATCATGCCGGAGACGATCGCAAGCCCCGCGTCCGAAAGCGCCCGGCGCGTCCCCGCCAGATCCCACGCCCCCGCGCGGATCGGGTCCAGGTGCAACTGCACCCCGCCCACCCCACACGCCCGCACCCTCGCCGCCAGGTCCGTCGGCGAGGCCGTCCGCAGCGACCACGAGCACACCGCACGGGGAAGTCTCGCCAGTACCCGCCGGGGCGAGGCCGGCTGCGGCGCCTCTCGGTTCCACATCACGAACCCCTCGATCGCCTCGTACTCCGCCAGGCCCAGCGCGTCGAACAGGCTCGCCGTCGCTTTGTTCCGGTCCTCCGCACGCTGCCAGAACTCCCGCGGATCGTTCGGCCCGGGGAACAGCGCACGGTCCTTCTGGCTCTCATGCTTGAAGATCGCCATCCGCTTCCGCGCCACCTCGTCCGGCGCGAGCGGCACCGCCATCTGGATCTCTTCCGGCCCCCACTCCTGCCACGCGCCCCGGTACAGCCACACGCGGCACCGCGTCATCCAGTCCCGATCCGCCAGCCTCCGCACCGCCTCCTGCACGATCGCCAGGCACACCCTGTGCGTCCCGTGCGGGTCCGACAGGTCCCCCGCCGCGTACACCTGGTGGGGCCTCACCCGCTCCAGGAGTTGCATCGTCACCGCGACATCCGCCTCGCCCATCGGATTCTTCCGCACCCTCCCCGTCTGATAGAACGGCAGATCCAGGAAGTGAATCCGATCCTCGTGCACGCCGCTGTATCTCGCCGCCGCCCGCGCCTCCGACCGTCGGATCAGCCCCTTCACCCGCTGCAGTTCCGGCGCGTCCGCCTCCCCGGGGCTCTTGCGCCTCAGGAACCCCGCGACCGACTGCTCCATCGACTCCGCAAACTCGCTCCCCAGCGCGGGGAACGCCAGCGCCAGCTCCCGCACAAAGTCCAGGTGCCGCAGCGCGGATTCGTCCCACACCGCGATGTCCCCGCTCGTCTGGTACGCCACGTGCACCTCGTGCCCCTGGTCGCACAGCCGGATCAGCGTCCCGCCCATCGAGATCA
Organism: Leptolyngbya sp. PLA1; assembly: GCA_021405315.1. Classification (GTDB taxonomy): domain Bacteria; phylum Planctomycetota; class Phycisphaerae; order Phycisphaerales; family UBA1924; genus RI-211. The sequence continues at coordinate 46,382 of QWIH01000001.1, read as the reverse complement.
CGTCGTCATCAGGGTGCGGGCTGAACACCACCACCCGCTTCGGAAACTCCTCACCGGTCCCTCCCTCGCCCCGGGGCTTGCCCCCCGGCCACCCCGTGATGGTCCGCGAGAGCGCCCGGAACACCTCGATGTTGATCTCGTACGCACCGCCCCGCGCCGAGAGCATGTCCTGCAGCCCATGCTCGTTGTAGTCCTCGTCCGTCAGCTTCAGGATCGGCTTGTCCAGCGTCCGCGCCAGCCAGATCGCCGCCTTCATCGTCATCGCGTGGTCCCACGTGTGCCCCAGCCGCTCGATCGGCCCCAGCAGCCACGGCGTCTTGAACCGCGTCAGCTCTCCCGCCGCGCTGTGGTCCAGCAGCACCGTCGCGTTCGGGTGCTGCTGAAGGAACGACGCCGCCACCGACGCCGTCACCTCTCCCTCCACCGCACGCCGGATGATCCCCGCCTTGTGCTCCCCGAACGCCAGCAGCAGCACCCGCCTCGCATCCAGGATCGTCCCCACCCCCATCGTGATCGCCTTCCGCGGCACGTTCCATTCGCCGAAGAAGTCGCTCGCCGCGTCCATCCGTGTCACCCGGTCCAGCGTGATCAGCCTCGTGCGGCTGTCCCTCGCCGACCCGGGCTCGTTGAACCCAACGTGCCCCGTCCGCCCGATCCCCAGAATCTGCAGGTCAATCCCCCCAGCCTCCCGGATCATCCGCTCGTACCGCTGGCACTCCGCGTGCACGCTCGCCGCGTCCGCCGCCCCGTTCGGCAGGTGCGCGTGCGCCGGATCGATGTCCACGTGATCAAACAGGTGCTCGTGCATGAACCGGCGATAGCTCTGCGGGCTCTCGCCGGACATCGGGTAGTACTCGTCCAGATTGAAGCTCGTCACGTTCGCGAACGACAGCCCCTCGACCCGATGCAGCCTCACCAGTTCCTGGTACACCCCCTGGGGCGTAGACCCCGTCGCCAACCCCAACACCGCCCGCCGCCCCTCCGCCGCCCGCTCTCGGATCAACTCCGCAATCTGCCTCGCCGCGGAGCGGCTGGCGTCCCCGGGGGACGCGAACACTCGGACTGGAACACGCTCGGTGGAATGCGCGGATGCCATGACCGGGAGAGTACCGGCGCCCCGCAGACCCCGGAGCGACCGCCGCCCCCCGCACTTGACGTTGGCACTTGTCCGGGCTTTACTTGGGGCTCAATGAACCGGCCGCCCGGGCGATGTGCCCGCGCGGATTGACCGGATCAGCCCCGGCCGGCCCGAAGTCTCGGCACCCGGCCCTGATCGCCGCCACCAGCGGCACCCCGCGGGTTTCACCACGCGGGCGACGGAGGTACTCATGGCTCGTTACACCGGCCCCAAGCTCAAGCTCTCCCGCCGCGTCGGCGTCCCCATCGCCGACACCCCCAAGCACACCTCCAAGCGCCAGCTCACCTTCCCCGGCATGCACGGGTACCGCGGCCGCCGCCTCCGCGACTACGGCGTCCGCATGAACGAGAAGCAGAAGCTCAAGTACCACTACGGCGTGCTCGAAAAGCAGTTCCGCCGCTTCATGGCCGAGGCCAACGGCATGAAGGGCAACTCCGGCGACATGCTCCTCCAGCTCCTCGAGCGCCGCCTCGACAACGTCATCCGCCGCGCAGGCCTCGCCCGCACCATCTGGGGCGCTCGCCAGATGGTCGCCCACGGCCACGTCTTCATCAACGGCCGAAAGACCGACCGCCCCAGCGCTCGCCTCAGCGTCGGCGATGTCATCACCCTCAAGCCCAAGGCCCAGAAGCTCGCCAAGGACGCCATGGAGTCCCTCGCCGGCTTCGAGGTTCCGGGCTGGATCGAGCTCAACCCCGCCGAGCACAAGGTCCGCGTCGTCGCCCTCCCAACCACCGACCAGATCCCCTTCGACGTCAACACCAACCTCATCATCGAGTTCTACCGCTAACGCTCCCTCCCGCCCCGCGGCTCACAAGCGGGGAGCGGGACCGACGATCCGCACCACGGCCGATCGGTCACACCGGTCGGCCGTTTGCACTTCCGCTCCTCCCCGCGCGCCTCCTCGCGCCGCTCCCACGGAATCCACCATGTTCAAGGTCATCCGCAAGTACCGCAAGTGGGCGATGGGCATCTTCGGCGTCGTGCTCATCGTGACCTTCCTCTTCACCGGCGCGGGCAACTCCCTCATGGGCGGCGACCCCATGAAGGTCACCGTCGCCGAGGTCGGCGGCAAGAAGATCAAACGCCAACGCCTCCTTGAATCCGAACGCGAACTCGAGACCCTCAAGTCTCTCGTCCCCGACATCCTCGGTGCCGTTCCTGACCTCAAGTCCGGCGTCCACTGGATGCTCCTCGTCCACGAGGCCGACAAGGCCGGCCTCGTCGGCGAGGCCGGCGACGGCGAGGCCTGGACCGAGGAACTCGCCCAGGCACGCCTCCTCTACTACGCCGAGAACGAGGTGATGTCCGACTACGCCTCCCTCGCCGATCTCCTCCGCAATAACCCGCAGCTCCTCCGCAACCTCGCCCTCCAGAAGCTCAACAACTCCCAGTGGCTCTTCGCCACCACCACCCGCGCCGCCGACGACCTCCGCGCCAACAAAGACCTCGTCTGCCGACGGATGGGCATCACGCCCGACGACCTCAACCTCGCCCTCGCCCGCCTCCGCGGCGTGCTCCGCCTCGTGACCAGCTACACCGGCGCCTCCTCGCGCGTCTCCGACGCCTACCTCACCCACCACGCCCGCCGCCTCGTCGAGCCCGCGACCATCGACGCCGTGGTCATCGAGGCCAACCGCATCGTCGACGAAGCACCCGCGCCCACCGACGCCGAGATCAGCGCCCAGTACGAGGCGCTCCGCAGCGTGACTCCCGGCACCCCGCCCCACGGTCTCGGGTACGTCCAGCCCCGGCGTGTCAGGCTCGAGTGGATGAGGCTCAGCCGTGAGGGAGTCTCCAAGGCCATCGAGCTCGATCCTGTCGCCGTCCAGAAGCACTACCTGCAGAACCGCGCGAGGTTCGCCGGCGAGTTCGCCGCCGAACGCTCCGCCGTCGAGGCCGAGCTCCGCGACGCCCGCATCAAGGTCGTCCTCGATCAGTTCGACGCGATCTACAAGGCCCGCATCAAGGCCGCCACGCGCCGCCTCACCGTCGAGGGCAACGTCCGCACGCTCGACGCCGCCTGGACCGCCTCCATGCCCCGCATGGAGGGCCTCGCCCCCGACGTCGCGCAGGCCGTCAGAGAGGCCACCGGCGTGAACATCCCGCTGCCCGAGGTCCGCGTGGTCGCCAACGCGTGGACCCGCCTCGACCGCGCCGCCTCCCTCGAAGGCATCGGTTCCGCCCAGTTCAGCAGCGGCACCCGCGCCGGCAGCTTCCCGGAGCTCCTCTCCGGCCTGCACGAGTTCATGCCCACCGCCAATCTCGGGCTCCAATCCCGCGTTCCCTTCGACACCTTCGTCGCCGGCCCGGACGGCGACCGCTACTACTTCTGCGTCCTGGACTGGCGCGAGCAGTCCTCCCCCGACTCACTCGAAGAAGTGCGCGACGACGTCGTCTCCGACCTCAAACGCCTCTGGGCCTACCGCAAGCTCGCCTCCGACTTGCCCAAGTACGAAGCACTCGCCGCCACGGGCGGCCTCGAAGCCGTGGGCAAGCTCTTCGAGACGCCGGCACAGGGCACCACCCCGGGCAAGCCCGCCATCGAGGTCCAGAAGAGCGTGCGCATCACCCGCACCGTCGCCACGACCCAGGACCCCCGCTTCCAGGACGACGCCTTCCGCGCCAAGGTCATGGACCTTGCCACCAAGTTCGGCTGGACCACGGCCCCCACCCCCGAGAACGCCGCCCAGCGAACCCTCGGCGCCGAACTCCCCGCCAGCCTGTCCGTCGTCGTCTGCCAGCTCTCCTACCCCACCCCCCTCACCGAAGAGTCCATGCGCGTCCTCCGCAACGAGCTGATCCGCGAGATCGCCGTCGAAGAGATGCGCCGAACCGGCGGCGCAGACTCCCCCTTCTCCTTCGAGTCCCTCAAGGCCCGCACCGGGTTCAAGGACATGGAGTCGCCAAAGCAGGCTCCCGCCACGCCCGGCGCCTAACCCTCTCCCGGTCATGCAGATCAAGCTCGCCATCCAGGCTCAGCCCGACGAGTTCACCTGCGGCCCGGCCTGCCTCTACTCCCTCTACCGCCACTACGGGCACACCGACATCTCCCTCCGGCAGGTCATCGAGCAGATCGAGCGGCTCGACCACGGCGGAACACTCATCGAAGTCCTCGCCTGCCACGCCCTCCAGCGCGGATTCAACGCCACCATCTACTCCTACCACATCGACCTCCTCGACCCCACCTGGTTCGCCCAGGACGGCGGCGTCCACGACCCCGCCGACGTCGTCGCTCGGCTCGCCCAGCAGGTCGCGCACAAGAAGCCCGACCCCAGATACCGCCTCGCCACCAAGGCCATGCAGCAGTTCCTCCGCCTCGGCGGCGAACTCCGCATGCAGGACCTCACGCCCGCCCTCATCAGCGGACACATCGCCGCCGGCCGGCCCATCCTCGCAGGCCTTAGCGCCACCTACCTCCTCCGCACCGCCCGCGAACGCAACGAGACCATGACCGACGACGACGTCTGCGGCGAGCCCCAGGGCCACTTCGTCATGCTCGTCGGCTACACGCCACGCACCAGAGAGGTCCTCGTCGCCGACCCGCTCGACCCGGCCCCCCCCTACCACACCGCCACCTACCGCGTCGGTGTTGACCGCCTCGTCAACGCCGTCATGCTCGGAATCATCACCCACGACGCCAACCTCCTCGTCATCACCCCGCGCCGTGATGACCACGAGGAGCCCCCACACCGACACAAGCCCTCCCCACGTCGCCGAAAGCCTCGCCCGAAGTGACACCACCCCGTCGGATGCCCTCCGCGGCGGCCCCGCCCACCCGGCGTACCGTTCGCCCGACCCTCGGCGTACGTGCAAGCGACGGAAGCTCCGGTGTCCATCCTGCTGATCCTCGACAACCCCAAGGACTGGCCCCTCAATATCGAGGGCCTCGAAGTCATCTCGTCCCGGCGATACCTCACGGACCCGGCATTCTCCGAGCGCACGCCCCGCCGCATCTTCAACCTCTGCAAGAGCTACCGCTACCAGACTCTGGGCTACTACGTCTCGCTCCTCGCCAGCGCACGAGGCCACAAGGCCCTCCCTGACATCACCACCATCCAGGACCTCAAGCTCCCGGAGCTCGTCCGAGTCGCCAGCGAAGAGCTCGAGGACGTCATCGCCTCTTCCCTCGCCGACGAACCCGGCGACGAGTTCACCCTCTCCATCTACTTCGGCCGCAACGTCGAGGAGCGCTTCAACCGCCTCGCGCTCGCCGTCTTCAACCAGTTCCCGGCGCCCCTCCTCCGCGCCGAGTTCGAGCGAAACGCCGGGAAGTGGCGCCTCGGCAGCGTCAAGACCATCTCCGCGAGCGACGTCCCCCCGGATCACTTCCTCGACGTGCTCAACTTCGCGACGCAGTACTTCAACCGCCCCCACCGCCGCGCCAAGCAGGAATCCTCCCGCTACGACCTCGCCATTCTCCGCGACCCCTCCGAGCCCAACCCGGCCTCCGACGACAAGGCCATCCGCCGCTTCGTCAAGGCCGCCGAGTCCATGGGCATCGAGGCCGAGATCGTGACACGCGACGACTACGGCCGCATCGCCGAGTTCGACGCGCTCTTCATCCGAGACACCACCTCCGTCAACTCGTACACCTTCCGCTTCGCACGCCGCGCCGCCGCCGAGGGCCTCGTCGTCATCGACGACCCGGAGTCCATCGTCCGGTGCTCGAACAAGGTCTACCTCGCCGAACTCCTCCAGCGCCACCGCATCACCACGCCCGCCACCCTCATCCTCCACCGTGACAACTGGGAAAGCGCCCCGGACATCCTCGGCCTCCCACTCGTGCTCAAGCAGCCCGACAGCGCCTTCTCCCTCGGTGTCGTCAAGGTCAAGACCCGCGACGAGTTCCAGCGAGAGGTCGAACGCCTCTTCAAGGTCTCCGACCTCCTCATCGCGCAGGCCTTCATGCCCAGCGAGTTCGACTGGCGCATCGGTGTCCTCGACAAGGAGCCCTTCTTCGCCTGCAAGTACTTCATGGCCGGCGGCCACTGGCAGATCCGCGACAAGGACCAGGCCGGCGACGCCGCCTTCGGCGAGACCGAAACCTGGCCCGTCGCCGCCGCCCCGCAGGACGTCGTCCGCGCCGCCGTCAAGGCCGCCAACCTCATCGGCGACGGCCTCTACGGCGTGGACGTCAAGGAAATCGACGGCAAAGCCCACGTCATCGAGATCAACGACAACCCAAACATCGACGCCGGACATGAGGACAAGGTCCTGGGCGACGAGGCCTACGCCCGCGTCATGCGATCCTTCCTCCGAAGGCTCGAAGGACGGGGCCGATAGACCATGCCTTTCCACCTCTTCGAACGCTTCGGCATCGAGATCGAGTTCGCCGTCGTCGACCGCGCCTCGCTCCGCGTCGCCCCGGTCGTCGACCGCATCCTCCAGCTCGCCGCCTCCCTCCCAAACGCCCGCGTCGAGTCCGAGAGCGTCCCCGGATGGCCCGACGAGATCGCTCTCGGCCCCATCACCCTCGGCAACGAGCTCACCGCCCATGTCCTCGAACTCAAAGTCTCCGAGCCCGCGCCCTCGCTCGACGGCCTCTCGGATCACTTCGCCGCCGCCCTCGCCTCCCTCCGCCCCGCGCTCGATCGCCTCGGCGTCATGCTCCTCCCCTCCGGCATGCACCCCACCATGGACCCCGACCGCGAGATGGTCCTCTGGCCCCACGCCAACTCGGAGGTCTACCGCGCCTTCGACCGAATCTTCGGCTGCAAGGGCCACGGCTGGGCCAACCTCCAGTCCTGCCACCTCAACCTGCCCTTCGCCAATGACGACGAGTTCGGCCGCCTCCACGCCGCCATCCGCGCGCTCCTCCCCATCATGCCCGCCCTCTCCGCCTCCACGCCCTTCATGGACGGCAAGTCCACCGGCCTCTTGGACAACCGGCTGGAGGTCTACCGCCTGAACAGCCGCCGCGTCCCGCAGGCCGCAGGCCTCGTCATCCCCGAACGCGTCTACACCCACGCCGACTACCAGCGCGTCATCCTCGGCGAGGTCTACGCCGGCTACGCCCCCCACGATCCCGACGGCCTCCTCCGCGACGAGTGGGCCAACGCCCGCGGCGCCATCGCCCGCTTCGGCCGGGGCACCATCGAGATCCGAGTCCTCGACTCCCAGGAGTGCCCCCGCGCCGACCTCGCCATCGCCTCCTCCGTCGCCTCCGTGACCCGCGCCATCGCCGAGGGCCGCCTCGGCAACCCGCCCGCCCTCCGCGCCTGGGCCGTCGAGCCCCTCCACGCCATCCTCCTCGACGTCATCCGCGACGCTGACCAGGCCACCCTCTCGCTCACCCCATTCCTCCGCGACCTGGGCTACTCAGGACCCTGCCCGGCGCCCGCGGGCGCCGTCTGGGCCGAGCTCCTCGACCGCGCCCTCGCGGGAAGCCGCCCGGCCTGGCGCACCGATGCCGAACGCATCCTCGCCTCCGGTTGTCTCGCGCGCCGCATTTCCCGCGCCACCCCCTCGCCCGCGGACATCCCCCATACCTACCGCGCCCTCGCCGGGTGCCTCGAACACAACCAGTTCTTCGGCACCTGAGTTCCGCGCCCGAAATGCTCATCGCAGGCCCCGCGCCCCATCCCGGCGGCGCGGACCGCCCGCCGTCCGCTACGCTCCTCCCATGCCACACGCCGCTCCCTCGGCTCCCATCGTCGCCGTGACCCGGGCGCTCCCCATGCCGCTCGACCTCGGCCCCGCCCGCGTCCGCCTCGTCGAGGGGATGAGGGCCCTCTCGCGCCCCGACCTCCTGGAGCACGTCCGAGGCGCCGCCGTCGTCATCACCTGGGTCTCCGAGCGCGTCGACAAGGAGTTCCTCGACGCCGCCGGGCCCTCCCTCCGGGGCGTCTGCAACTTCGCCGTCGGCACCGACAACGTCGACCTCGCCGAATGCCGCGCGAGGGGCGTCATGGTCACCAACACGCCCGGCGCTGTCACCGAGGGCACCGCCAACCTCGCCTGGGCGCTCCTCCTCGCCGTCGCACGCCGAGTCGCGGAGGGCGACCGCTACGTCCGTAGCGGCCGCTTCGCCGCCGAGGGCCCCCTCGCGCCCGCGGAGTTCCTCGGCACCGACATCACGGGCCGAACCCTGCTCATCGTCGGTGCAGGCCGCATCGGCTACGCCACCGCGCTCCGAGGACTGGGCTTCGGCCTCCGCACCCTCTACACCGCCAGATCTCAGCACCTGGACTTCGAGCTCGCCCCGCTCAACGCCGAGCGCGTCGGCCTCGAAGACGGCCTGCGCCGCGCCGACATCGTCAGCCTGCACTGCCCCCTCACTCCCGAGACGCGGGGCCTCATCAACGCCCAGCGCCTCGCCCTCATGAAACCCGGCGCCATCCTCATCAACACCGCGCGGGGCCCCGTCGTCGACGAGGCCGCCCTCGCCGCCGCGCTCCGCGCACGCCGGCTCTTCGGCGCGGGGCTCGATGTCTTCGAGAAAGAGCCCGCCGTTCACCCCGACCTGCTCTCGCTCGACAACGTCGTGATGACGCCCCATGTCGGCAGCGGCGAGGCCAAGTACCGCGCCATCATGGCCGCCATGGCCTGCGCCAGCGCCCGCGCCATCATCGCCGGCACCGAGCCCCCAAACCGGGTTGCCTGAGCCGACTCTCCCGCACGCCACTCAGTCGAACCACAACCCAGACGGGATCGAGATCAGCGCCCCAGTCTCCGGGTCAAACTCCCCGCTGCTCCAGTTCCGAAGCAGGTTGTTCGCGTTCGACGTCGGCCCGCCCCGAACCCCGTTCGTCCCGTCCTTCTGCCTCGTCGCGTCGTTCTCATCCACGAACAGGTTGTCAAACTGCGTGCGGCTGCCCGCCGGCAGCCCCGTGAACGTGAACGGCACCGACTCCGGGTCCGGCCGTGTCTCGAAGTTCACGTGCATGTCGTTGTACCCGATGTTCCCCTCCCAGGTGCTCGGCTTGCCGTGAATCCCCAGCGTGTACGACCCTGTCCCGATCTCGCTGTTTCCCGGCCCCGTTCCGCCCGGAGTGCGCAGCAGCGACCACTGCCCGCCGGAGTCCAGCACATACGCAGGCCCCCGGTTCCCGAGTATCGCGTCCGTCGAGTTGAACGTGTTGCTCCACTTCGCTCGCCTCTTCCCCACCGGCGGCATCAGCGCGTACGACGTGCCCCCCGGCGCCGTCGGGCTCTCGCCGTAGGAGTTCTCCTCCTTCTGCAGCGCCTTGAACGACGGGTCCCACATGGCGTTGTCGCGATGGACCGCGCCCGGGGGCCTCGAATACTGGTAGTTCGCCTCCGCCGCGATGTTGGGGTTCGTCTCCGCCGGACTCACCAGCAGTTCCGGCGAGATGAATCCGTTATACACCAGCACCGAGTAGATATGCCGCGGAAGATCCTTCCCGTGTCCCTTGGGAATCGTCGCGTGCGACTTGTCGATCTGGCTTGGCAGCGGATATTCGTCCCGGTTGTTCTGCGCCCACAGCACCATCCCCTGCGCCACGCCGCGCACCTGCGTCGAGTCCTTGAGTTGCCCCGCCGACTGTTTCGCCTTCCCGAGCGCCGGCATCAGGATGGCAAGCGGCACGGCGATCAGGCAGCACAGCGCCACCGCGACGCCCCCTATCACCCAGCCCACCACCGACTTCCCCTTCGTCGGCGCGGGAGCCATGTCCCCGCTCGTCGCAGGCATCGGCGCATAGGGCTGGCTGAACGCTGATCCCGCCGCGGGAGGAGCCTGAGCCGCCGGGCCCGTTCCCCCCACCGCCGGAGGCGGTGACACCGCGCTCAGCGCGGGCGGGGCCGTCAAAGGGGGCGGTGCCGGCGCCGCGGCCGCCGCCAGCGCCGCGCCCAACTCCGGCACCTGCTGCACCGGCGTCCAGCTCGCCATCCCCTCCTTCCACACGAGAGACGACGGCCCGAGCTGCCGCTTCGAGATCATTTCCGCCACCTGCTCGTCCGTGAGCGGGCCCACGCGGCTGTGTCCATCCGGCGTCGCAAACCACTGTGACATGAGGCACCTCCCGAGTGGCGCAGCCTACCAGCCCCGCACCTCCGGCGTCAACGCCTCACGCTCAGCCGTTCAGCACCCTCAGGCACCGCTCCGGCACCTCCGCCACGGGCACCAGGTCGCCCTTGCCCGCCGCCGCCCGCGCCTTGAACTCCACCGCCCCCTGCTCCAGGGCCTTGTCACCGAGCGTCAGCCTCACCGTGATGCCGATCAGGTCCGCGTCCTTGAACTTCACCCCCGCCCGCTCGTCGCGGTCATCCACCAGCACGTCCACGCCCGCTGCGGTCAGACGCGCCGACAGCTCCGCAGCGACCTGCTGCGCCCTCGCGTCGTCAGGCTTGATCAGCGTGATCACCACGTGATACGGCGCGATCCCCGCGGGCCAGATGATGCCGTCCGCGTCGTGCGACATCTCCACGCACGCCGCCATCGTGCGGCTCACGCCGATGCCGTAGCACCCCATGATCGCCGGCTGCCTCTGCTGGTCCGCCCCCATGATCAGAAGGCCCATCGCCTTCGAGTACTTGTCCCCCAGCTTGAAGATGTGCCCCACCTCGATGCCCCGCCCGGTCACCAGCACCGCGCCCGCTGCCCGCGGGCTCGGGTCGCCCGCCAGGGCGTTCCGCACATCCCCAACCACAATGTGCCCGTCACCGCCTCGGAGCCCGCCCGCCGGATAGCCCTTGTCGCTCAGGTGCGACCGGGCATCCAGCACGTCCTTCCCCAGGTCACGCACCCAGTTGAAGTGCTTCACGTGATAGTCCGTCCTGTCCGCGCCCGTCACCCAGAACATGGGCTTGCCCTTCGCACTGTCAAACCCCACCGCCGCGTCCCTGTCCACGATCAGCAGCACGCCCTTCTTCCCGACGACCGAGCGGGGCGACACAAAGCCGATCGCAAAGCCCGCACGCAGCGCCTCCACCGGGTTGGCCAGTTCCACCGGGCACCCCGCGATGTCGCGCACCTTCCCCTCGTTGACGTCGTGGTCGCCCCGCACCACCGCCACCACCCACTCCACGCCGCGCATCGCCTCGTCCGGCGCCTCGGACTTCACCCTGAAGACGATCGTCTTCAGCATGTTCTGGGGCTTCACCTTCAGCAGCGCGCACACGTCCTCGATCCCCGGGCACGAGGGGGTGTGCACCTCTTCCAGCGCCCCGGTCGCGTCCCCGGCGAAGTAGCCCAGCGACGGCGCGGGCCTTGGCCCGATCTCGCACTTCTCCACGTTCGCCGCATACCCCGATGCCGGGCACTTCAGCACCGTGTCCTCGCCGCTCGCGCAGTTCACCATGAACTCGTGGCTCGCCGAGCCTCCGATCGGCCCCGACTCAGCCTCCACCGCCGAAAAGTCCAGCCCGCACCGCCTGAAGATGTTCGAGTACGCCCGGTACATCGCGTCGTACGCCTCGTTCAGCCCGCCCGGCCCCTCTACCGCGCTGTGGAACGAGTACGCGTCCTTCATGATGAACTCGCGACACCTCAGCAGCCCCGCCCGCGGCCTCGCCTCGTCCCGGAACTTCGTCTGGATCTGGTACAGGTTCATCGGCAACTGCTTGTAGCTCGTCACGCACCCGATCAGGAGCTGCGTGATCACCTCCTCGTGCGTCGGCGCCAGCGCGTTCATCCGCCCCTTGCGGTCCTTCAGCCTGAACAGGTTGTCCCCGTACGTCTCGTCGCGCTTGGTCCCCTCGAACAGCTCGAACGGCTCCAGCGCCGGCATCAGCATCTCCGACGCCCCCGCGCCGTCCATCTCCTGCCTCACGATCGCGCAGATCTTCCCCAGCGTCCGCCACGCCAGCGGCAGATAGTCATAGATCCCCGCGCCCACCTGCCGGATGAACCCCGCCCGGTGCAGCAGCACGTGGCTCGGAACCTCCGCGTCGTTCGGCGCCTCGCGCGTCGTCGGGATCAGCGTGCGGGTCCAGCGGTGACTGACCCCGCAACGAGTGCTCGTGATCGTGGGTTGATTGGCCATGGGACGCTAGCGTAGGGGCGCCCCCGCACCCGCCTCTCGCGCCACCTCACCCCAGCAGCGGCTTCAGGTCCCGCCTCAGGATCTTCCCCGTCGGGTTCCGCGGCAGCTTCTCGAGAACCCGGATCTCGTCCGGCACCTTGTACCCCGCCAACCTCTCGCGGCACCACATCCTCAGCGCCACCTCGTCAAACGCCTGCCCCTCCCGAACCTCAACAAACGCCACCGGCAGCTCGCCCCGCATCGGGTCCTGCCTCCCGATCACCGCGCTCTCCCCTACCGACGGGTGCGCGTTCAGAACCTCCTCGATCTCCCGCGGAAAGACGTTCTCCCCGCCGATGATCAGCATCTCCTTGATCCGCCCCGTGATGTACAGGTGCCCGTCCTCGTCCATCCGCCCCATGTCCCCCGTCTTGAGATACCCGTCCGCCGTGAACACCTGCGCCGTCAGCTCCGGCAGGCGGTAGTACCCGCCCATCACGTTCGGGCCCGCCATCTGCACCTCCCCGTCCGTCCCGATCGCGCACTCCCGACCCGTCGCCGGGTCCGCGATCCGCTGACGCATCCACGGCACCGCCCGCCCCACCGAGTGGGGCCGATACTCCTCCGGCACGCAGATGTTCGACACCGGCGAAGTCTCCGTCAGCCCGTACCCCTCCGAAAGCACCACCCCGAACCGCTCGCGGAACCGCGCCGCCGTCGCGTCCGGAAGGGGCTCCCCGCCCGATACCGCCAGCCGCAGCGACGAAAAGTCCGACGCGTCCGCGTCCTTCACGCTCAGCAGCGCGTTGTACATCGACGGGATCGCGATGAAGAACGTCGGCCTGTGCTCGCGGATCAGCCTCACGATCCTCGAAGGCACAAACCGCGCCGACCACACGATCTTCATCCCGCACGTCAGTGGCAGCAGCGTCAGCGCCGTCATCCCGAACGAATGAAACTGCGGAAGCACCCCCACCGCCACGTCCCGCGGCCCGATCCGAACCAACCGCCGGCACTGCGCGATGTTCGTCTCGATGTTCGCGTGCGTCAGCATCACGCCCTTCGGCTTCCCGCTCGTCCCCGACGTGTACAGCAGCACCGCCAGGCCGTCGTCCTCCACGCACGCCGGCCGGATCGGCTCCGGCACGCTCCGCATCGGCAGGTCCTCCAGCCGCACCACGTTCCGCACGCCCGGCCTGTACCCGAGGTAATCCAGCATCGGCTGCACCGACACGATCGTGTCCGTCCCGCAGTCCCGGATCACGTACTCCAACTCCTCCTTCTTCAGGAGATAGTTCAGCGGCACCACCGTCTTCCCCAGCATCCACGCGCCCAACGCCGCGATCGGAAACGCCCCGCTCGTCGGCACCAGCACCCCCACCGTGCCCGACTCACAGCACCTCCGGATCGCGCCCGCCGCGTGCATCGCACCCACCAGGATCTCCACGCCCCGGTACGCGCGGCTGTCATCCACCGCCACCACCCTCGTCGGGTGCCTCAGCAGCCTCCTGATGATCGGCCAGTGGATGCTCACGCCTGCTCCTCCGATCGCCACGGTTCCCCTGTGACTTCGGCGATATGCTATCGAACCGGCTCGGGGCACGGGCGCCCCACTCTCGAGGATGGCACGATGCTCCACCCCTTCACCCGCGCGCTGCTCACCCTGGTCCTCGTCGTCGCCTCAGGCTGCGCTCAGACCCCCAAGGCCGCCTCCAACGACGACTATGTCGCCCTCTTCAACTCGGGCCGATACTCCGACGCCTACGAAGCTTCCAGCAAGGCCGCGGGCTCTCTCCGAGGATCGAACCGCGAGCTCGCCGCCCTCATCGCCGGCCAATCCGCCTACCGCCTCGGACGCCCCACCGAGTCCGAACGCTGGCTCGAGCCCCTCCTCGACTCCGGCGACCGCGCCATCGCGGGCCGCGCCGCCGCCACACTCGGCTCGCTCGCCCGCGACCGCGGCGAGAACCGCCCGGCCTTCGAACTCTTCAACACCGCCGCGTCGAAACTCGCCGGCGACGACGCCGCGCGCGCCCTGATGTACGCCGGCGACGCCAAGCACGCCCTGGGCGAAAAGGCAACCGCTCGCGACCTCTGGACCAGCGCCCAGTCCAAGGTCGAGTCCGATGTGCAACTCCGCGTCCAGATCGGCGACCGCCTCGCCGGCGCATACCCGGGCTCCTCCCCAGCCGCCTCCGGCGGCGCGTTCACCGTCCAGGCCGGAGCCTTCTCCAGCCGCGCCACCGCCGACGCCCTCGCCCAGAAGCTCCGCCCCAAGGGCCCAACCAGGGTCGTTCCGATCTCCAAGAACGGCAAGACCCTCCACGCCGTACGGGTCGGCAGTTATGCGACCAAGGCCGAGGCCGACAAGGTCCGCGCCTCCATCGGCAGCGGGGCCATCGTGACCCGCGAATAGCCGCAGCCGCCCAAGAACCACCGCCACACCACGGGAACCGGGCAGCAACCCGTGAGTCAAAGTCTCGTATACTGGGGTCATGTGCCCCGGACCGGGGCCCCCGCGGGAACCAGCGAACGCTCCGGCGTTCCTCGCCCGCCACCCGACTCCCGGCAGCCCGCGCGGGCCGCAACGGGCCAGTCAGCCGCGCACGCGGCCCGGTCCCTGTGAACGAAAGGACGACCATGCGTGGTGCTCTGCGCGTCGGGCTGGTGATGGCGATCCTCGCATGCGGGACGACCGCCGCCTCCGCCCAGGCTGTCGACTCTCCCGAATGGCTCCGCAAGCTCGCCATCGACCCCGACAGCCCCGAGGCACGCACCTACGCCGCCCACCAGAGGGCCAGGCTCGAGTCCGAGCGCCAGCTCCGCCGCCTCCGCATGCAACACTTCGGCCCGATCAAGAAGACCGAGGTGCGCCAGGAGGGGCTGGTCAAGCTCCGAGAGTTCAACTCCCCCGCCCTCTTCCCCACCATGCTCGAGGTCTTCGAACGCGAAGGGCCGGACGTCAAGAACGCACTCCTCGACCTCTTCGACGAAGACCAGACGGACCAGGGTGTCGCCGCCATGACCTGGATGGGCATCTTCGATTCCAGCGCCGAGGCCCGCTCACTCGCCGAGGCCCGCGTCCGCGCTCGCGCCGCGAAGGCGGGCCGAACCCCCCTTCAGACCAAGCTCGTCGTCTTTGAAGGCCTGCGAAGCCACGACCAGAGCGAAGTCTCACGCGCCGCCAAGTTCGCCGCCGGAATGGACATCCTCGAGGCCATCCCCTGGCTCATCGCAGGCCAGGTGCAGGGCGTGCCCCAGCAGCAGACCGCCAGCGTCGGCCTGGGCCAGCGCACCGGCGCGCTCGCATGGATCCTGGTCGGCAAGCAGACCGCCTATGTCTCCGACCTCCAGCCCGTCGTCGGCCCCAGCGCCGTTGCCTTCGACCCGCAGCTCAGCACCGTCACCGAAGGCGTCATCCTCCGCGTACTCGACGCCGTCGTCATCACGTACCACGTCGATATCCACAACGCACTCGTGGACCTCACCAGCCGCTCCTGGGGCCAGTCCACCGAGCCCCTGGGCTGGAACGTGCCCGCGTGGCACAAGTGGTACCGCGAGACCTATCTGCCCTACCTCGCCGAGAAGCAGGCTCTTGCCGCCGCACAACCCGCCTCCACTCCGGCATCGGCCCCGCCCACGAAGTAGCCGCTGACTCAGAGCCCGAGCCGACGCAGGATCCCGTCCAGCAGCGAGCGCGACAGTTCCTGGTCGCCCCACGGGCTCACCGAAATCTCCACAATCGCCGCGTCCCCCACCGCCCTGGCGCGAACCTCCACCTTCGGCCAGTCGGTGGTCCGGGGGGGCCTCGCGTCGATGCCCCCGGCCTCCTCCGTCGCGCTGCTCGACTGCACGCTGTACCCCCGCGCCCGCACCGTGTCATCCGCCGCCGCGATCACCGCGGGAACCCGCGTCCCGGCGGGGAGCCGGGCCGACAGCGTCGGCCTTGAGTACGTCGCCGTAATCCCGCCCTCCCCCTGCGCCCGTACCACGGGCTTCTGACAGGCGGGCACAAACAGAAGGCACAGTGCGGGCACGAGTCCGCGGGCGGTTCGCCAATCCATAGCGAGGTCTCCATTGCTTCGTGGACAGTCAGTCTAGGTCCGGGGCCGTCCCCCGGTCGGACATGCCGCCCATCCCGCCGGATCGACCATCCCGGGGCTTGATCGGGGCCGGCTTGGGGCCTTTACTTGGGGCCCGTCGGAGTTGGTTCAGGGCGGGGGTTGTTTGGGTATCGCCAAGGCCGGCATCAACGACGACCCGGGATGGTCCCGCTGTCGCCCACGGTGTCAGAGCCCGAAGGACGAGGTAAGCATGTCGATCCGAGTGAAAGCCCGCAGCGGAGAGAGCACCGAGGGCCTGATGCGCCGCTTCAAGAAGCTCTGCGAGAAAGAGGGCTTGGTGAAGGACGTGAAGCGCAAGGAGTTCTACGAGAAGCCCTCCGAGCGCCGTCGCCGCGCCGCGCGCAAGAGCCAGGTCCGTCGCATCAAGGACGACCTCCCGCCTCGGTCCCGCCCAGAGCGCCCGGAGCGCTGATCCTGCGCCCTCGCCCGCCTCTGGATGCCCACGCCGGTTGACGCCGTGGGGCTCCACCCGTCACACTGACGCAACTCGCCCGCCGGGCGCACGCCCGGAGCTGTTCGAGCCGCGGATCGCCGCGGTGCCTCGTGAGGAGACTCCCCCTTGATTAGCCGCCTCAACCACTGTTCGCTGTTCGCGAAGCTCCTGGCCCTGGTCCTCATGGTCGGTGCCATCTCCCCTGCCGCGCTGGCCTCCGGCGGCGAGCACAAGCCCGGCGGTGAGGTCAACATCACCCTCCCCGACCTCACCAACACCACCGTCAAGGCCGAGTTCTTCGGCCAGAGCGGCCACAACCTCCTCCTCATCGGGCTGGTGGTCTGCGTCCTGGGCCTCGGATTCGGCCTCCTCATCTACACCCAGCTCAAGAACATGGCCGTCCACAAGAGCATGCTGGAGATCAGCGAGCTCATCTACACCACCTGCAAGGCCTACCTCCTCCGCCAGGGCAAGTTCCTCCTCGTGCTCTGGGGATTCGTCGCCGCCGCGATGACCGCCTACTTCCTCCTCCTCGTCGGCGTCTCCGTCCCCGACATGGCCATCATCCTGCTCTTCAGCCTCGTCGGCATCGCAGGGTCCTACGGCGTCGCCTGGTTCGGCATCCGCGTCAACACCTTCGCCAACAGCCGCGCCGCCTTCGCCGCACTCCGCGGCAAGCCCTGGCCCTGCTACGACATCCCCCTCAAGGCCGGCATGAGCATCGGCATGGCGCTCATCAGCGTCGAGCTCCTCATCATGCTCGTCATCCTCCTCTTCCTCCCCAGCGAGATCGCCGGCAAGTGCTTCATCGGCTTCGCCATCGGTGAGTCCCTCGGCGCCGCCGCCCTCCGCATCGCCGGCGGCATCTTCACCAAGATCGCCGACATCGGCTCCGACCTCATGAAGATCGTCTTCAAGATCAAGGAAGACGATGCCCGCAACCCCGGCGTCATCGCCGACTGCGTGGGCGACAACGCCGGCGACTCCGTCGGCCCCTCCGCCGACGGCTTCGAGACCTACGGCGTGACCGGCGTCGCCCTCATCTCCTTCATCATGCTCGCCATCCTCCCCGGCCTCTACCGCCCCGCCAACATGACCGCCGACGAGTTCCGCTCCCACCAGCGCATCGTCGAAGTCGCCGCCTCCCCCGACGCCCTGACCCGCATCAACAACGAGATCGAGAAGGCTCAGGGCCCCACGCGCGCCGCGCTCGTCGCCGTGGTCGAAGGCGCCCAGAAGCCCGCCGTCGTCGAGGCCTCCAAGGCCGTCGTCGTCGCCGCAGATGCCGCCAAGGGCACCGTCCAGGTCCAGCTCCTCGTCTGGATCTTCGTGATGCGAATCATCATGGTCGTCGCCTCCGCCCTCTCCTACTTCGTCAACCAGTTGTGGGCCAAGGCCAAGTTCGGAAACGCCGCCAAGTTCAACTTCGAGACGCCGCTCACCTCGCTGGTCTTCATCACCTCCGCCGTCTCCATCATCCTCACCTACCTCGCCAGCAGGCTCCTCATCCCCAACATCAACGGCGACAGCTCCCTCTGGTGGAAGCTCTCGACCATCATCACCTGCGGCACCCTCGCCGGTGCCCTCATCCCCGAGATGGTCAAGATCTTCACCAGCACCCACAGCAAGCACGTCAAGGAAGTCGTCACCAGCTCCGAGCAGGGCGGCGCTTCCCTCAACATCCTCTCCGGATTCGTCGCGGGCAACTTCTCCGCGTACTGGCTCGGCATCGCCATCATGATCCTCATGGGCGCCGCCTACTACATCACCACCCTCGCCTCCGACTCCGGCCAGACCCTCGGCGACCTCATGGTCGCCCCCGCCGTCTTCGCCTTCGGCCTCGTCGCCTTCGGCTTCCTCGGCATGGGACCCGTCACCATCGCCGTCGACTCCTACGGCCCCGTGACCGACAACGCACAGTCCGTCTTCGAACTCTCCACCATCGAGACCATCCCCGGCATCGCCGCCGAGGTCAAGAAGGACTTCGGCTTCGAGCCCTCCTTCGAGAAGGGCAAGGAGTTCCTCGAAGAGAACGACGGCGCCGGAAACACCTTCAAGGCCACCGCCAAGCCCGTCCTCATCGGCACCGCCGTCGTCGGTGCCACCACCATGATCTTCGCGCTCATCGTCGGCCTCACCCACGGCCTCACCGAAAACCTCGACAAGCTCGGCCTCATGCACCCGCCATTCCTGCTCGGCCTCATCGCGGGCGGCGCCGTCATCTACTGGTTCACCGGCTCCTCCACACAGGCCGTCTCCACCGGCGCCTACCGCGCCGTCGAGTTCATCAAGAAGAACATCCGCCTCGATGGCACCACCAAGGCCAGCGTCGAAGACTCCAAGAAGGTCGTTGACATCTGCACCCGCTACGCCCAGGCCGGAATGTTCAACATCTTCCTCGGCGTCTTCTTCGCCACCCTCGCCTTCGCCTTCTACGACTCCTACTTCTTCATCGCCTTCCTCATCTCCACCGCCCTCTTCGGCCTCTTCCAGGCCATCTTCATGGCCAACGCCGGCGGCGCCTGGGACAACGCCAAGAAGATCGTCGAGACCGATCCCATCTACAAGAACTCCGGCCGCGGCAAGGGCTCCGACCTCCACGCCGCCACCGTTGTGGGCGACACCGTCGGCGACCCCTTCAAGGACACCTCTTCTGTCGCCATGAACCCCGTCATCAAGTTCGCCACCCTCTTCGGCCTGCTCGCCGTCGAGCTCGCCATCAGCGTCGCCGCCACCCAGGGCACCGTCGTCACCCACGTCCTCGCCGGCGTCTTCTTCCTCATCTCCGCCTTCTTCGTCTGGCGCTCCTTCTACGGCATGCGGATCGGCGACTCCGCCACCGCCTGATCAGCCACACCCCCCGCCTCCCCTCGCCCCCGGGCCAGTCCCGGGGGCGTTTTCTTTCCACCCCCCGCGTAGACTCACCTCCATGGACCCCCTGCTCGACACCCTCGCACGATGGAAGCCCTTCCGAGCCATCGTCGTCGGCGACTTCATGCTCGACCGCCAGGTCGCCGGCGATGCCGAACGCCTCAGCGCCGACGCCCCGGTCCCCGTGCTTCACGTCCGCTCCATCACCAGCACCCCCGGAGGTGCCGCCAACGTCTGCCTCGATCTCGCCGCCCTCAGGGGAACGGTCCTCGGCTTTGGAGTCCGCGGCGATGACGAGGCCGGCCGCACCCTCGCCGACGCCCTCACCGCCGCCGGCATCGATGCCTCCGGCCTCCTCATCGATCCCGCACGACCAACCACACTCAAGCAAAACCTCATCGGCCTCGCCCAGGCCCGCCACCCTCAGAAGATGTTCCGCCTCGACCACGAATCCCGCGAGCCCCTCTCCGATCAGGTCACCGCCAGTCTCGCCGCCGCCATCGAGGCCGCCCTCCCGGGCGCCGATGTCCTCTGCATCGAGGACTACGCCAAGGGCGTCTGCTCCCCTGCCCTCTGCCGAAGAATCATCGCCGCCGCCACGCGCCTCCGCGTCCCCGTCATGGTCGATCCCGCCCGCGGCTCGGACTTCTCCAAGTACGCCGGCGCCACCACCATGACCCCAAACCGCACCGAGGCCGAGCTCGCCACAGGCCGCTCGTGCGACGACGCCGGAGACGTCACCCACAACGCAGGGCTCGCCTCCACCCTCCTCGACTCTCTCCGCCTCGATGCCTGCGTCCTCACCCTCGACCGCCACGGCGCGCTCCTCCTCGAGCGCGGCGGCAAACCCCTCGCCGTCCCCACCATCGCCAGACAGGTCTACGACGTCACCGGCGCGGGCGACATGTTCCTCGCAGGCCTCGCCGCCGCCCGCGCCAACAACCTCTCCTGGCTCGACGCCGTCCGCTTCGCCAACGCCGCCGCAGGCCTTGAGGTCGAGGTCTTCGGCGTCCAGCCCATCCCCCTCGAACGCGTCCACCAGGCCCTCATGGTTCAGTCACGCGGCGTCGGCGGCAAGACTCGCTCCCTCGATCAGGCCGTCGTTGAAGTCGCCGCCGTCCGACAATCCGGAGGCCGCGTCGTCTTCACCAACGGCTGCTTCGACGTCCTCCACAGCGGCCACGTCACCCTCCTCGAAAAAGCCGCCGAAATGGGCGACTTCCTCGTCGTCGGACTCAACTCCGATGACTCCGTCCGACGGCTCAAGGGCCCCTCTCGCCCCCTCAATGACCAGAACGACCGCGCGCGCGTCCTCGGTGCCCTCGAATCCGTCGGATGCGTCGTCATCTTCGACCAGGACACCCCCATCGATCTCATCCGCGCACTCAGACCGGACACCCTCGTAAAGGGGGGCGACTACTCCAAATCCACCGTCGTTGGCGCTTCCTTCGTGGAGTCCTACGGCGGTCAGGTCGCCCTGGTCGATCTCGTCGAGGGTCGGAGCACCTCCGGCGTGATCGAACGTATGCGATCCCGCTAGCCACGCTCCGCCCGGGGGGCTCTCAATGCTGCACGTCGCGATCGTTCACCGCTCGCTCGTGCCCGAGTTGCTCAGCGGCCGAAAGTACGTCGAATCCCGCCTCTCCTCCCGCCGCAGCGCACCCTTTGGTGTCGTCGCCGTCGGTGATCGCATCTACTTCAAAGCCAGCGGCGGCCCCTTCTTCGCCACCGCACTCGCAGAGCACGTCGAGCACTTCACGTTCCTCACCCCGCGGAAGGTCCGCCTCCTCGCACGCCTCTACGGAGACGCCGTCCGCGCCACGCCCGAGTACTGGCGATCAAAGCTGAACGCCCGCGTCGGCACCTTCATCCTGCTCGCCAAGGTGACGCCCGTCACGGAGGGGCCCGACTACGCCGCCTTCCCCCACTACAACCGCCGCGCCGCGTGGCACGCCATCAACGACGCCGGGCATTTCCCACGCACGCCGTCCCCCGGGCCCGCTCGCCCAACGTGCGCCGTCTGATCCGGCTTACCACTCGATCACAACCTTTCCGAACTGCTCCGCCGCCTCCAGCCGCTGATACGCCTTCACCGCGTCCGACGGCGCATACACGCCGTCCACCGGAATCCCCAGCTTGCCCGCGCGAAACAGCGCCGTGATCTGCGCAAACTCATCCGCGCTTCCCATCGTCGAACCCAGCAACCTCAACTGGTTCCAGAACACCCTCGCCAGATCAGTCGTCGCGTCCGGCCCGCTGGTGCACCCGGGCGTCACGTACGCCCCGCCCCGCGCCAGGCTCTTGATGCACCAGAGGTGCGTCGCCTTGCCCGAAGAATCCACCGCCATGTCCACGCCGCGCTTCCGAGTCCACTCCCGCACCTGCCGCGACCAGTCCGCCCCCGTATCCGGCACCAGGCACTCGGCCCCGAGCTCCGCCGCCTTCCTCAGCTTCCACTCATGCCGGCTTGTCACCGCGATCCTGCATCCGAAGTGCCTCGCGATCGACAGCCCCGCCAGCGCCACCCCTCCGCCGATCCCCGTGATCAGCACCGACTGCCCCGGCGTCAGCCCTCCCTTCCCCACCATCATCGACCACGCCGTCAGCGTGCACAGCCCGAACGCCGCCGCCGCCCGCGGGTCGCACCCGTCCACCGGCGCCAGGTTCGCCGCGGGCGCCACAAACCGCTCCCGGAGCATCCCGTCATGATGCTCCCCGATCAGTTGATACTCCGGCGCCAGCGTCGTCCCGGGGGGGTCATCAGGGTGCACGCGGGGCGGCATCGCCGTCGCCGCGTTCACCACCACCCGCCGCCCCACCCACGCCCCGTCCACGCCCGGCCCCACACGCACCACTTCCGCACACGCATCGCACCCGCTCACCCGCGGATACGTCAGGTTCAGCCCCGCAATCCCCTTCCCGACCCACAGGTCCATGTGGTTCAGCGCCGTCGTCAGCGTCCGCAGCAGAACCTGCCCCGGTCCCGGCTCACCAGGCTCCGGGTGGTCCGCTCGAAACTCGATGTTCCCCGCGACCGGCGATCCCTGCCGCGTAACCACGACTGCCCGCATGACGCCTCCTTCCTGTCCCCGCCACTGTACCGCCCCTGCCAAAACGAAAAACGCCCGCCGACCTCGGCGGGCGCGTCTCGCTCAGTTGTTCATCGCCTCAGGCCTTCGCCGCCTTGTCGGCGAAGCCCGACACGCCGTCGCCCGAGTTGTGCTTCAGCCCGCGACGCTGATCCCGCAGACGACGAGACTTGCCCGTTCGATCGCGCAGGTAATACAGCCGGCTGCGACGGGTGTCCGCGCGGCGCACGATCTCGATCTTCGAGACCAGCGGCGAGTTCAAGGGGAAAATACGCTCGACACCCACGTCGTCCACGACCTTCCGAACCGCCGCCATCTCGTTGATGCCCCGGCCGTGCCGAACGATGCACACGCCCTGGAACACCTGCACGCGCTCCTTGTCTCCTTCCACGATTCGGAACGAAACGTTCAGCGTGTCGCCCGTCCGAAAGTTCGGGATGTCGGTCTTCAGGGCGGACTTGTTGATCTCTTCAAGGATGGCGTGCATGGCGGTCCTCGCGGTCAAAATGGGGCTTGTCGCCCCGGGTTGCCTTCAATCTGGGGCCCCGACGATAGGCCGGAACCATCCACCTTTCCACGCCCTCGCAACCCCACGACCCAGTGTTCGGGGCCCGTCCGGACATGCTCTCCCGTTCAAGGAACATCCGGCCCAAGCACATCCGGCCGCCTCTCCCGCGTCCGCCGCAGCCGCTGCTCCAGCCTCCACGCCGCGATCTTCCCATGATCGCCCGACAGCAGCACCTCCGGCACCGTCCGGCCCCGCCACTCCCTCGGCTTCGTGTAATGAGGGCAGTCCAGCAGCCTTGCCGACCCGCCCCGCGGCACCGTCACCTCCCCGAAGCTGTCCTGCCCCGCCGACTCCTCGTCCCCCAACGCTCCGGGGAGCAGCCTCAGCACCGCGTCGATCAGCACCATCGCCGCCAGTTCCCCCGACGACAGCACATAGTCCCCCACGCTGATCTCCAGAGGCGATAACTCCTCGATCACCCGCTCATCAATCCCCTCGTAGTGCCCCGCGATGATCAGCAGCCGCGGCGACGCCGCCAACTCCTCCACCCTGGCCTGCGCCAATCGCTCCCCCTGCGGGCTCATCAGGATCCGCCTCGCGGGCCGCGCGTCCTGACCCTCCACCGCGGCCACCGCGTCCCACAGTGGCTGGCACATCATCACCATCCCGGGCCCGCCTCCAAAGGGCCGGTCATCCGTCTTCGCGTGCTTGTTCTCCGAAAACCCCCGGATGTCCGTCGCGTGCACCTCCGCCAGCCCCGCCCGCCGCACCCGTCCGGGGATCGAAACCCCCAGCGCCGCCGGTGGCTGGTCGCCGAACATCTCCGGAAATGTCGTCAGCACATCGATCCGCATTCCACAGAACCATACCCGGGGCGAGCCGGAGCGTCCTGCCGAGGGGGGCGCGCGAGCCTCCGCTACGATCCCTCATGTCGACCGGCCAACTCAAGCGAAACACGCTGATCGGCCTCGTGGTCAGCCTCCTCCTCGCCATCGGAAAGTTCCTCGCAGGCGTCCTGGGCCACTCCAGCGCACTCATCGCCGACGCCGTTGAATCCCTCGCCGACACCGTCGGCTCCATCGTCGTCTGGCAGGGCTTCCGTGTCGCGAGCCGAGAGCCCGACGAGGACCACCCCTACGGCTACGGCCGGGCCGAGACCATGTCCGCCCTCACCGTCGGCGCGCTCCTCGTGATCGCCGCCGCCTACATCGTCGTGCGGGCCTTTGCCGAGATTCTCACCCCCCACGCGGCCCCCCACCCCTGGACCCTTCTTGTGCTGGTCGGCGTCATCATCACCAAGGAACTGCTCTTCCGTGTCGTCCTCCGCGGCGCGGACGAACTCCGCTCCGACGCCGCCCGCGCCGATGCCTGGCACCACCGTTCCGACGCCATCACCTCCGCCGCCGCGTTCCTCGGTGTCTCCGTCGCAATCTGGGGCCCCAGCCGCCTCGACATGCCCCGCCTCGTCCTCGCCGACGAAGTCGCCGCCATCCTCGCCAGCGGCGTCATCCTCCTCACCGGCATCAGGCTCATGCGCCCCGCCATCCGCGAACTCCTCGATGCCACCTCCGCCCCCCTCGTGTCCGCGGTCCGGGCCACCGCCGCCGCCGTCGACGGCGTCCGCCTCGTCGAAAAACTCCACGCCCGCAAGAGCGGCCGGGGCTTCCTCCTCGACATGCACCTCCACGTCGATCCCACCCTCGACGTACGCACGGCCCACGCGCTCGCGGGAAAGGTCAAGGCCACCGTCAAGGCCGCCCACCCCGAGGTCGTCCACGTCCTCATCCACGTCGAGCCGGACGAGAGCCGCCCCTGAGGGCGCCCCGCCGCTCCCAACAAAAAAACCCCCGCATCTCGCGGGGGTTTGAGCTCTCGTCCTGAACGTGGGAACTACTTCTTCTTCTCTTCCTTCACGGGCTCTGCGGCCTTCTTCGCCAGCCGCTCCGCGAGCGCCTCGCGATCAGCCTTCCGGTCCGCCTCCCACGCCTTCACGTCGATCAGCCCCAGCTTCCCGAAGAAGTCGCGGCAGGTATCGCTCGGCTGCGCCCCCTTCGAAATCCAGTACTTCACGCGCTCCGCGTTCACCTTGAGCTGCTTCGCCGGATCCTTCTCGACCGGGTCATAGAACCCCAGAGACTCGATCAGCGGGCCGTTCCTGCGCGTGTTCTTCTCCGCCACGCCGATGCGGTAGAAGGGGCGGTTCCTCCGGCCAAGACGCTGCATTCTGATACGAACCATCAATCGCTCCTTCTCGTCATCGGCCCGTCGGGCCGGGGGTCGATCCCCGTCTGACCTTGCCCGGATCACACCGGGGACGGCCTCCGCGAGGCCGGACAGAGACGGGGGAGGGGAGTTTAGGCCTCCCCGGCCACGCTTTCCCCACGGCCCAGGTCCAGCCCCGCCGTCTCCAGCGCCAGCCTCTCCAGCCCTTCTCGCCCCTCACGGAACTCCAGCCCAAGCCGGGGCACCGCCACCGGGCAGGGCCAGGCAGCCGCCGGGTACCGCGCTAGCTTCGCCCAATCCTTCCCCGTCACCACGATCCCCCTCGCCCCGTGCTCGCGCGCCAACGCCGCCAGGCGCCCCGCGGCTTCCGCCCCGAACGGGTCGTGATCACGCAGCACCATCTCCCGCACCTCCGCCCCCTGCGCCCTGACCCCCGCCAGAAACGGCCCGGGATTCCCGATCGCGCAGCACGCGACGAGCCGACCCCCTCGAAGCCACGACGCCGGCACCTCTTCTCCCGGACCGGCCCCGCCGTGCAACCTCAGTCCCCTCCAGACGTGCTCGCACGAGGCAATCCTCGCCCCCGGCGCCGCCCGCGACAGCCGCTCTCGAAGTTCCGTCAACGCCGCCCCCGACACCCGCCCCGCGTGCGTGATGACCACCGCCCCCGCACGCCCCAGGCTCTCCACCGGCTCGCGCAGCCAGCCCGCGGGCAGCAACGCCCCGTCAAACGGGCTCCGCGTCGCGTCCACCAGCACGATGTCCAGTTGCCGCGCGATCCGACGATGCTGGAAGCCGTCATCCAGCACCACCACGTCCACCCGCTCGCCACGCTCGCTCGCGAACAGGTCGAGCAGCCCGCTCAGCCGGTCCGCCCGAGCCACGACCGGCAGGTCCGTGAACTCCGCCGCGTACTCCAGCGCCTCGTCCGATCCCTCCGGACCTGCCCGATACCCCCGCATCGCCACCGCCGGGTCACGCCCCGCCCCGCGCAGCAGCCCCACCAGCCACGCCACCATCGGCGTCTTCCCCGTGCCCCCGACGGACAGATTCCCCACGCTGATCACCGGCCGGTCAAGCTCCACCACGCCCCGCCGCGCGTCGAACCGCCGGTTCCGCCTTGTGATCACCGCGCGATACAGCGGCACCAGCGGCCGCGCGATCCACCCGGGAATCGGGCCTCGTGCCCACGACTCGCCCTCGCCTTGCTGTGCGCCTCCGCCCTGCATCGGGCACAGGCTATGCGGCTGCTGGCGGCCCCTCTCAGCACGAGCCCGGCGCATCCGCCGCGTCGCGCCCCACCGATTCGTGCACCTCGCGCGCCAGCCGCCTCTTCTCCGCAAAGTACAACCGCCAGTTGTTCAGGATGTCCCCCGCCGCCAGGGCCAGCACCAGCGTCACCAGCCCCACGATCATCATCCACGACAGCAGAAACTCCCGCTTCTGCACCGCAGGGTCCGCCACCGACATCGCGTACACCCCCAGCGGGATCGACATCATCATCAGCAGCCCGTTCGCGATCCGGATCCGCCGACGGCTGGCCGGCATCTCAGCCCTCCACAGCCCCAGCACGTGCCCGGACACCACCAGGAGCGTCACCACCCCCAGCGGGGCCACGATCCACAGCGGGGCGAGTGCGCCGCCCAAGGCAAGCGTCAGGTCTGGTGTGCTCATGCGGTGATCCGGTCCTCAGCTCAAATGCTCAGGGAAGTTCGTTCGGAGCGCCCGGACAACCAGCCGGGTCGGCAGGCCCATGATCGTCTCCGGGTCGCCGTCATACGTGATCGGCCAACCGGCGTCCAATCTCTCGGAAAGGTTGTACGCACCCGCCTTTCCCCGCCACGCCCCCGTCGACACGTACCGCTCGATCTCATCCTCGCCGATCTCCCCCATCTTCACCGTCGCGCTGTCCGCGAACATGCACCGGCGCCCCGTCACCGGGTCCACCAGCGCCACGCCCGTCACGACCTCGTGCTCCCGACCCGAAAAGCTCCGGATCATCCCCGCGGCTTCCGCGTGATCACGGGGCGTGCCGATCAGCTCTCCATCCAGCAGGCACGCCGTGTCCGCGCCCAGGATCAGCCCCTCCGCCCCCTCGCGGGCCGCCGCCCAGGCCTTCAAAAACGCCAGCGACATCACCCAGCCCCGAGGCGTCGCGTTGCCGGGCTTCAACACCGCATCGTCGAATGCCGGCGAAAGGCACACGTGCGAAATCCCCGCGCCCTCCAGCAGCGCGCGCCGCCGCGGCGACCGGCTCGCGAGCACGATCCCCGCGCTCCGCACTTCCGGCCCCATCATCTCTTCCATGAATGCCCGCCCTGGAATCACCTGCGCCACCGTCATTTCCGACCTCCCTGTCTCCGTCTTGTTCCTCTTTCTTCCCACTCACTTTCGGCCAAGGCTCGGTACTACCGTGAGCCCATGCCCAGAGCCCATCTGGTCCAACTCAACATCGCCTGGGAAGATCCCGCCGCCAATCTCCGACGGGCCGCACAACTCCTTGCAGGCACCCACGTTGAACCGGGCGACCTCATCCTCCTCCCTGAGATGTTCGCCACCGGCTTTTCCTTCGAAGTTTCCCGTACCGCCGACCACCACAGCGCCATCCTCGGCTTTCTCCGTGACACCGCGCAGAAAATGCGGGCCACCGTCGCCGGGGGCCGCACGCTCCAGACCCCCGACGGCCGAGGCAGAAACGTCCTCTCCGTCGCATTCCCCGATGGGAGCACAGGCCCCGAGTACGCCAAGGTTCACCCCTTCCCCACCGAGCGCACCAACTTCGACCCGGGCGACGAGGTACTCACCTGGCCCTGGGGAGCCCTCTCCATCTGCCCCGCCATCTGCTACGACCTTCGCTTCCCGGAACTCTTCCGGCTCGGCCTCAAACGCGGGGCCTCCGCATTCGCCGTCGCCGCATGCTGGCCCAGCGTGCGGCACGCGCACTGGCGTGCGCTCCTCCTCGCCCGCGCCATCGAGAATCAGGCCTTCGTCCTCGCCTGCAACCGCGTGGGCCGCGAGCCCGGCGCCCTCGGACAGCCGCTCGACTACTCCGGCGGCTCCATCGTCATCGGGCCGAAGGGCGACGTCCTCGCCGAACTCGGCAGCGACGAACGCGTGCTCAGCGTCGACATCGACCCCGACGCCGTCTCGGCCTGGCGCCGCACCTTCCGCGCCTGGCAAGACGCAAGGCTCTAGCCGACCTTGCTTGGCCGCCCCCACCCCATGCCCGCCCGAGGCGGGCGCACTCCCCGACGCGCCCGCCCCTCCGCACCCCACGCGCGGCCCGTCCCGGCGCCCACCCCGACGCGCACGCGCCCTCTCCATGCGAACCGGCTGCAAACGCCACGTGAATTCAACGCCATTGCGAGCGAGCTTCCTCGAACCTGGTGGACGATCCGTCACGCCATGTTATTATGGATGCTGAAGTGCGAGTTTGCGGCCGTTCTCCCGGAGGCCACTCCCGGATTGCCGCAGGCGAATCGCGAGGAGGACATCATGAATACCCGGGTCATCCAGATCGCCGCGATCGGCGCTATGGCCTGCGTGGCCTCGAGCGCCGGCGCGCAGGTTGTCACCTACTCCTGGGGAGGGACGGTGCGCGTCCTCACACCCACGCCGCCCTACGGCACGAGCCCCTTCGTAGGCCAGGCCTGCTCGGGCACCTTCTCCTACGACTCGACGACGCCGGACCAATCCCCGAGCACAAACTTCGGGCGCTATCCGCAGGCCCCACCCCAGTCCTTCACCTTCACCCTTGCCTCGGGAGACGTGGTCATCGAGTCCTTCTTCGATGTCTTCGTCACGCTCAACCCCGTCGTGCCCACCTTCCAGGAGATGGAAGTCTTCGGCTCCACCGGGATCGTCGTCAATGGCGTCCCGCAGCCTTCCGCCGAGCTCTACATCCAGTTCCGAGACATGAGTTCCACCGTCTTCTCCTCCGACACGCTCCCCGATGCCTCGCTGACCATCAACGACTTCACCTTCGGCGTTGGCTACTTCCGCGATGTTTCCACCGGCGACCGCATCGACTTCACCATCGAATCGCTCAACGGCATCCCCTCCAGCGGCCCCGCCGCGCTCATCGTCGCCGGCGCACTCGTCGCGCTCGGTCGTCGTCGGCGATAGGCCGGCCTCCGCCCGAGGGCGCCCGTCCCAACCCTCCGCCCAGAGCACTCGTCGCGCACCGCGCCGAGGGCTGTAGGTCTTCGTGCCGCTCGTCGCTGCACGCTTCCCCGGGCCGCCCCGTGGAGGATCACGAGGTCTTGATTCACAGAAAGGAATCAGCCATGAGATTCACGAAGTTGAACTTGGTCGCGGGCCTGGCCATTCTCGCCGGCGCAGCGGCGAGCGCGACCGCGCAGCCTTACCAGATCCCCCCCGACACCGACTACTACGCCACGCGGGCCCAGTCCGGCGAAGGAACCTGGGTCGTGGTCCGCGGCGCCGACTGGGGCCCCCCGGAATGGCTCTGGGATGATGCCACCAACACCAAGCCCTTCCTGCGCGTGCCCAACGAGGCCCGCCCCGAGCCGTGGTACAAAAAGGTCTACCTGCTGCTGACCTACGACACGTCACGCTGGGACGAGAACCAGGTGCCGGGCCGTGGGCAGTTGCCGAACCTCTTCATCTCCGATCCCGCCCAGGGAGTCACGCTCGACCACTACGACGTCAGCCTCGGCACCGGGCAGGCCTACTGGGAATGGACCATCCGGCCCCAACCTGGCCACGAGACGATCACGTTTCCCGGCATGCACGGGTACGACATGCACAACGCCATGATCAGCATGGAAGTCGGCACGAAGTGCGTTCCGCAACCGGGCGCCGTGGCTCTCCTGGCCCTCGCGGGGGTCGCCGCGGCGCAACGCCGTCGGAGGTAGCACCCGCCCGGCAGCGGAGAGACATGTGACACCGACCCGTGTCGCCTGCTTCTTCGAGTGAGCAGCCCTGATCGGGCCGGATGCTCGTGTGAGGAGAGAGGACACGCACTCTTCCTGCCGTTCCCGCCGCCGCGGAGGGGAGCGTGGGGGCCGGCGCGGGAGCGCAGGAGGAGTGCGGGGGGGGACGTGGACCGGCGGACAGCGTGACGCCCCTGCTCATGCCACCGCTCACCCCGCCGCCGGCACGCGATCACAAGCCCGCCGGAAAGTACGTCATCGTGACTTCCGGATCGCTGTAACTCGCCCCGTTGAACGCGCTGTTCCCGCTGCTCGGGCTGTCGTGCAGCAGCCTCAACTTGTACGTGCGCGTCCCCGCCGTCACGGGAACGACGTACTCAATCGCCACGTCACCCCGAAGCGATGCGCCGCTCGGCGTTGCGGTCCCGTCCGAGATGCCCAGCACCGACTGCTTGACCGTGACCTCCCCCGACGTCGTTTCCTTCAGCTCCAGCGTGGCCACGGAGGTATAGAACTCGTACGCGCTCACATGGACCCGGCATCGTGCAGAGATCCGAAGATACCCCGAAGCCGGGATCGTCACCGGGATGCTCTCGATCAGCGTCACCGAGTTCCGAGTGAGGTTGCCCGACGCCGTCCCCGTCACGACCTTGATCGCCGGCATGTTGTTCGCCGTCAGGTTCCCCTGCACAGACGCGTTCCCGCTGCCGTCATCGAGCAGGTTCCTGAACGTCGGGGAGATGGTGGTGTTGGTCAGCGACCCCACGCGTCCCGTGCTCTCCGCGCCGAACAGAGCGCGGAATCCCCCGGCAGGAACCACGTTCCACGCCGAGGCCCCCGGGTTGTAGAGGCCCAGTTGCAGCGAGCCGAACGTCTGCTGCACATACCCGCCGCCGGGGTCGTTCGTGTTCCGTATCGCGATGCGAGGGTCCACGCCCGTCACGTCCAGGCGGCCGGCGGGCGTGGACGTCCCCAGCCCCAGCGCGCCCGCGGTGTCCAGACTGAGCCGCACGGCGCCCGCCGTGTTGTCACGCACCAGCAGTTTGCCCGCCCCCTCGCTGTTGCCCGAGCCCGTCGCGAGCGCCGTCCACGATCGGCCCCCGGCGGACGTGTTCGCCACGCGGAACCACGTCCCCCCGGTCGACGAGCTCGTGACCGTCAGCGGAAACTGCCCCGATACCGACACCGTCTGGTCGGCGGTAAACGTGTTCGCCACCGCCAGCCGCGCGAGCGTCGAGGGCAGGCGGCTGTCCGCCACCTGGCCAGTCACGATCTGCCCGGCGTTCAGGTTCGTGAGGCCCGACCCATCACCCGCAAAGGCGTTGTTGCCCATGAACGTGTTCGAGCCGGTCCACGTCTGGTTGCCCGACAGCCGCCCGATGTTCGCCGACAGCCGCGCGTCCGCCAGCGTGCCCGCGGTGATCGCCGACGCGTCGTGCGTGTGCGAGGCCGCCGCGAACGCCGTGCTGTCAAGCCCGTCGAGCAGGTCCGCGTTGAGGTTGGTCACCCGGAACGTGGAGTCCACCGTGAACGGCGCCGACGATCCGGACGTTCCGCCGTTGAACGACGGGATCGCGGTGAACGTGCCCGCGAAGTTCAGCCGCGGAATGTTCGACGACAGCAGCGCGTCGGACACCGTCCCCGTGAGGTTCGCCGCATCGCGGTAGTACACCCCCGTCTGGCCGCCCAGCGTCGCCGCGTCCCCCGCCGTCGTCGCGTGCAGGGCCGAGGGCGCCGGCGTCAGCGGCTGACGGCCCGCGAGCATCGTCATGCCCGTCGCGTCCGCGCACCCAACGCCGGAGTCCGGACGCACCCCGATCTGCAGGTACCGCGGCGCGGAATACACCGCCCCGAAGTCCAGCGCGACCGTGAACCTCCCCCCCTGCACGGACACATCGTCCGCGCACAGCGTCGCGCCGACCTGGTTTCCCGTCATGGCATCGTCAAAGAGCGTGAACCGCAGGTCGTAGAGCCCCGTCACCGGCGAGCCTCCGCTCGCCAACTCACCCTGGTAGGTGATCGCCGTCTGGCCCGAGGCCAGACCCGCGACGCACAGCGCCGCGACCACGCCCAGGACGCCCGCCGAAAGTCCCTGAACTCCGCTGCGCATCGACATCGTCCTCCCGGCGGAGAGTCTACCGATGCCCGCCCAACGTTCCAAGCGCGATCTGACCCCATCCTCGACGACGCAGCGCCGATAACCCGCCCCGGCCGCACTCAGTACGCCAGGCACTGCAGCACCGCTTCCTCCACGCGCTTCGCGTCCGGGAGGTACTGCTGCTC
Source organism: Leptolyngbya sp. PLA1 (assembly GCA_021405315.1). GTDB lineage: Bacteria > Planctomycetota > Phycisphaerae > Phycisphaerales > UBA1924 > RI-211. The sequence continues at coordinate 13,890 of QWIH01000001.1, read as the reverse complement.
GAGCTTGTAATACGGCATCATCACGTCAAAGCCCGTCACGCGCTGCACCGGCGCCTTCAGGTGCAGGAAGCACCGCTCCTGGATGATCGTCGCGATCTCCGCGCCGAAGCCCGCCGTCTTGGGCGCCTCATGCACGATCACGCACCGCCCCGTCTTCTCCACGCTCTGCACGATCGCCTCGATGTCCAGCGGCGCGATCGTCCGCAGATCGATCAGCTCCACGCTCGCGTCCTCGGGGAAGTGATCCATCGCCTCGTTGCACGTGTGCACGCACGCGCCCCACGTCACCACCGTCAGGTCCGTGCCCTCCGCCACCACCTTCGCCTGCCCCAGCGGGATCGTGTACTCCTCTTCCGGAATCTGCTCGCGGTGCGAGCGGTACACACGCTTGGGCTCGAAGAAGACTACCGGGTCCGGGTCGCGGATCGCCGACAGCAGCAGCCCCTTCGCGTCGTAGGGCGTGCTCGGGATCACCACCTTCAGCCCCGGCGTGTGCGCGTAGATCGCCTCCGGCGAGTCGCTGTGCAGCTCCGGCGCGTGGATGCCGCCTCCCCACGGCACGCGCACCGTCATCGGCACCGTCACGCTCCCCCGGGAGCGGTTGCGGTACCGCGCCGCGTGATTCACGAGCTGGTCGTACGCCGGCCCCAGAAAGCCCTCGAACTGGATCTCCGGCACCGGCCTCATCCCCGCCATCGCCAGGCCGATCGCCGTCCCCATGATCCCAGACTCCGACAGCGGCGTGTCGATCACCCGCTCCGGACCAAAGACCTTCTGCAGCCCCTCCGTCACCCGGAAGACGCCGCCGTTCAGGCCCACATCCTCTCCAAGGCAGACCACGCGCGAGTCTCGCTCCATCTCCTGGTAGAGCGCCTCGTTGATCGCGTCCACCAGCGTCAGGCCCTGCTTCATCATCTGTTCGGTTCTGGGCATCGTGAGCTCTCGTCCCGCCCCGCCGGCGGTGGTGTGTCGTTCAGTGTGTGCCGTTCAAACTACCTCGCCGCCAGCCCCGCCTGCGCGGGCCTCTGCCCCAGGCTGTGCGTCCGCATCGTGGCCCGCTGCGTCTCCAGCTCCGGCGTGATCGTCGCGAACGTGTGGTCGAACATGTCCGTCGCCGCCGGGGGGGCGATGCCCTCCGCGGCCTTCACCACGTCCGCCGCCGTCTGCTTCGCCAGCTCGTCCGCCGCCGCCTGCTTCGCGTCGTCCCACAGCCCCTTCGCCGTCAGGTACTTCTTCAGCCGGATCAGCGGGTCCTTCCCCATCCAGGCGTCGACCTCCTGCGCGTCCCGATACCGGCGCGCATCGTCCGCCGTCGTGTGGTCCGCCAGCCTGTACGTCACCGCCTCGATGAACGCCGGCCCCCCGCCGCTCCGCGCCCGCTCCACCGCGTCCCGCGTCGCCTTGTACACCGCGAACAGATCGTTCCCGTCCACCTGCGTCGTCGGCATGTCGTACGCCAGCGCCTTCTGCGCCACCGTCGCGCTGTTCATCTGCTGCTCGCGGGGAACCGAGATCGCCCACTGGTTGTTCTGGCAGAAGAAGATGCACGGCACCTGGAACGCCGACGCGAAGTTCATCGCCTCGTGGAAGTCCCCCTCGCTCGTCGCGCCGTCCCCGAAGTACGTGATGCACACCCGGGGCTCCTTCCGCATCTTGAACGCCCACGCCATCCCCGTCGCGTGCAGCATCTGCGTCCCGATCGGCACGCACAGCGGCAGCGTGCACACCCCCTCCGGAATCTGCGAGCCCCGCTCGTCCCCCATCCAGTACATGAACACGTAGTGCATCGGCTGCCCGTGCATCCACAGCGCCGCATTCTCGCGATAGCACGGGACCAGCCAGTCCACCCCCCGCGTCGCCGCAAAGCCCGAGCCGATCGCCGCCGCCTCCTGCCCCTTGTTCTGCGGGTACGTCCCCATCCGCTTCGCCCGCTGCAGCTTGAACGCGGTCTCGTCCACCGCGCGGCACTTCACCATGTAGGTGTACAGCTCCACGACGTCCTCGTCGCTCAGCGTCCCCTTCGCCAGCCCCTCGTCGAGCACCCCGTGCTCATCGAGAATCTGCAGGAACTCCACCTTGCCCTCGTACGCGGTTCGGATTGGCATGAGCCAAGCGTATCCCCCGCCCGCCTCGGGCTCCCGCTCGCACGCCTCCGGGTTTCGCCCAGTTGCCATCCCGCCGCCGGCTTCTATCGTTCGAAATGACCACCCCGCCCGCGCCACAGGCCGTTCAGAACCTCCCCGCCGCCCTCTCCGACGCCCTCTCCCGCGACTTCGCCGGCAACTCGCTCCGCGCGTGGATCGTCGCCCTCGCCACCGTGGTCGTCATCCACGCCGCCTTCTGGATCGCACGCCGCGTCCTCAAGTCCCGGCTCGAACGCATCGCTGCCTCCACCAGCACCCGCTGGGACGATGTGCTCGTCGCCGTGCTCGCCGACATCCGCTTCTGGTGCATCGCCCTCCTCGCCATCGACGTCGGCTCCCAGTCCCTGGTCCTCCCGGGCTCCATCGCCAAGGCCATCCGCATCGCCGCCGTCGTCGCCGTCTCCCTCCAGCTCCTCCTCTCCAGCCGCCTCGTCATCGAGGAAACCATCCGCCACCTGCTCTCCCGCTCCAAGCAGCCCGACGGTACCCCCGACCCCTCCATCGCCAGCGCCACCACCATCATCCGCTTCATCGCCACCCTGCTCATCGGCTCCGTCCTCGTCCTTCTCGCCCTCGCCAACCTCAACGTCGAGATCACACCGCTCATCACAGGTCTGGGCATCGGCGGCATCGCCATCGCCCTCGCCGCCCAGTCCGTCCTCGGCGACCTCTTCGCCTCACTCTCCATCCTCTTCGACAAGCCCTTCCTCGTCGGCCACGCCATCACCATCGCCGACAAGACCGGCATCGTCGAGCAGATCGGCATCAAGAGCACCCGCGTCCGCTCGCTCTCCGGCGAGATCATGGTCTACCGCAACACCGACCTCCTCTCCAGCCGCATCCACAACTTCAGCACCATGAAGGAACGCCGCGTCCTCACCGTCGTCGGCATCATCTGCGAAACCCCGACCGACAAGGTGCTCCGCATGGTCGAGATCATCAAGGACGCCGTCCGCGCCCAGCCCAACACCCGGCTCGACCGCTGCCACTTCCGGTCCATCGGCGCCTACTCCCTCGACATCGAGTACGTCTACTTCGTCCTCTCCCCCGACTTCGCCATCCACATGGACGCGCAGCAGGCCATCAACCTGCGCATCCTCGACGAGATGCGCCGCGAGGGCATCGAGCTCGCTTACCCCACCGCACTCGAAATCCAGCGCCAGGAACCCAGGCCCGCCCCCGCCACGCGCTGACAGCAGCCCGCCGCCGCCGGGGTCGGCCGTGCCGCTCCGCCCTCGCCGCCCACCTCACCGCCTCGGGCTGCGCGTGTACCCCTTCGACTTGCCCGCCTCCGTCACCTCGACCGATTCGGTCCGGGTCACGCGCGTGGCCTTCCAGCCCTTGTCGGTCTTCACCGCGTCGTACGACACGGTGCTCCCATCCTTCAGCATCTTGAATCCCTCGCCCTGGATCACGCTGAAGTGCGCGAAGATGTCCTGACCCTCCGGCCCCACGATGAAGCCGAACCCCTTGCGCGGGTCAAACCACTTCACCACGCCTTCCACACCTTCCAAGTCCGGCTTCGCACTGGGATCGCTCATACAGCCCTCCCGGGACAGCTCGGAGGCCCCCACGGCCACCCACGCCCCTCGGACCGACAGGCCCACGTTACCAGACCCCGCCAACGCGAGCAAGAGGAAACCCCGCCAGCACCCAACCCCCACCACCCCCGCCATCGCCGTTTTTGCGCTCAGCACGGCCCCCCCGTGCCGCGACCTGTCGGTTGTCCCGTGACCGACTCTCCCGCCGCGAGTTCCCCCGCCAGCGACTCCACCGCCCGCGTCAGCACACGCACCCCACGCCCGAACTCCTCCGTCGATACCCGCTCCGCCGGCGTGTGATCCAGCGTGCTGTCCCCGGGCCCATACGCCGCGATCGGACAACCCCACGCCGGCCCCACTACGTTGAAATCGCATGTCCCGGTCTTCAGCTTCGGCCGCGGCACCATCCCCTCCGACCGGATGGCTCCCGACAGCGCCCGCGCCACCGCAGAACCCCGTTCCGCGACGTGCGCCTCCTCGCGCCCGCTGAACCCCAGTTCATCGCCCTCCGCCGCACAACCGCGGCACACCCCCTCCACCATCTCCGCCGTCACGCCCGGCGGCAGCCGAAACCCCGCCTCCATCACCACCCTCTCCATCAGCCCGTCGCTCTCCGTCCGCACAGCGCGAAGCGTCGCCTGCACCGCCTCGAACGCCGACCCGCCGCCCCGCATCCCGCGCACACCCTCCAGCACGCGCCCCCACCACGCAAACCCGCTGTCCGCCGCCGACATCTCCGCCCGCGCGGAGTGCGCCACCTCCCGAGCCCGCTCGTACCTCGCCAGCAGCCGCCCCTTGTAACCGATCGCGAAACCGTCCGCCCCGCTGGGCTCCGCGATGATGCACGCCGCGGGCGCCCACTCGCGCGCCGCGTGCCGCGCGCCGCGAGACGTCGCTGCCTCCTCCTCCACGGCCCCGATCACGACCACCCGCACGCCCCGGGGAAGCCTCGCGCGCGCCGCCGCGAGCACCGCCGCCACCAGCGGCCCCTTCGCGTCCACCGTCCCCCGCCCCCACAGGCATCCATCCTCCACCCGCACCGGCACGACGCCCGGCACCGTGTCGATGTGCCCCAGCAGCACGATGTCGCGCGTCGTCCCGTCCGCCTCAGGGTGGCTCACCACCCCCACCGCGTTTCCGGCGTCGTCGATCCACGCGTCCAGACCGAGCACAAGCATCCGCTCCACGAGCAACGCCGCCGCGCCGCGCTCCGACCCTGACACACTCGGCACCTCGACCAGTTCACGCAACAGCGCCAGCCCTTCCGCGCCCTGTTCCGCACCATTTCCCCCGCTCATTGAAACACCGTCCCCTCGCCCGCGAGCGCCGCACGCAGCGGCTCGCCCCGCCTCGCGTCCCCGATCACCACACGCCCCACCCCGCCACCCAGCGCCAGCGCCGCCCCCTGCACCTTCTTCTTCATCCGCCCCTGCGCCGCCTCCTCGGCCCCCGCCATCTCTCCCCGCCCGATGCGCCGCATCAGCGTTCCCTCATCCGGCCACCTTCGCAGCAGCCCCGGCACGTTCGAGAGCAGCAGCAGCGCCTCCGCCCCGAGCGCCGCCGCCGTCGCCGCCGCCGCCCGGTCCGCGTCCACGTTGATCGCCTCACCCTCCGTGCTGATCCCCGGCGGCGAGATCACCGGCGTGAACCCCGCATCCAGCAGCGTCCTCAGCAGCCCCGTGTTCACGCGCTCCACAGTCCCCGTGAAGTCATCGCGGATCACCACCACCCGCCCGTCCTCCACCCCACGGATCGCGCTCTTTCGAGTCCCCTCCCACAGCCTCGCGTCCACCCCCGACAACCCCACCGCCGCGACGCCAAGCCTCACCAGCCTCGACACCAGCCCCTGGTTCACCACCCCGCGGCACGCCATCTGAAATATCTCCAGCGTCCGCGCATCGGTGCGCCTGCTCGTGTGCCCCGAGGGAGACGCGATGAACCGGGGCGGGTGCCCCAACGCCACCGACAGCCGATTCGTCGCGTCCGACCCGCCGTGAACCAGCACCAGCCGGTGCCCGCCCGCGACCAGCCGCGCCGTGTCCGCCGCGACCGCGTCCATGTCAACCCCTTCGCTCCCGCCGATCTTCGCCACGATCATCGCCCCGCTCCCTCCCCCCGCTCACGCGGGATGAATGCCCGTGAATGTCAGCCCCGACCGCTCGTCCAGCCCGCACATCAGGTTCATGCACTGCACCGCCGAGCCCGCCGCACCCTTCATCAGGTTGTCGAGCGCGCTCATCACCACCACCCGCCCCGTCCGCGCGTCCACCTCGAACCCCACGTCGCACCAGTTCGTCCCCGCCAGCAGCCGGGGCTCCGGATACCGGTGAATCCCGCTCCGGTCCTTCACGATCCGAACGAACGGCTCCCCCGAATACGCCTCCCTGAACAGCGACCACAGGTCCTTCTCCGACACCGGCGCCAGCGGCAGCACGTGCGCCGTGCACAGCACGCCCCGCACGAGCTCCACGCTCGTCACCGACATGTGCAGGTCAAACTCCCCCAGTTGCTGCCTCACCTCCGCCTGGTGCCGGTGTCCCGCCGGCGCAAACGGCCTCACCCGCCCGCTCCGCTCCGGATGGTGCCCCGTCGCGCTCGGCTCCGCGCCGGCCTCCGACGACCCCACCTTCACGTCGGCGATGGCGTGCCGGATCAGCCCCGCCCGCGCCAGGGGCAGCAGCGCCAGGTTCACCGCCGTCGCGTTGCACCCCACCCCGCTCGCGAACCGCGCGCCCCGCAGCCCCTCACGCTCCAGCTCGGGCAGCCCATACACGAACCTCCCGAGCCACCCCGGCGACGGATGCTCGCGCCCGTACCACTCGCGGTACACCTCCCCGCTGCGAAGCCGAAAGTCCGCCGAGAGGTCAACCACCCGTCCCGCCAGCCCCGCGAACCGCTCCATCTGACCCGCCGCCTCCCCGTGTGGCAGGCACAGAAAGAGCACATCGCACTCCCCCAGCACCTCGGGCGGCTCGAACTGCAGCCGCGTCCGCCCCCGCAGGTTCGGGTGCGTCGAGTGCACGAACGCCCCGGCCAAGCGCCTCGACGTCACCTGCCCCACCTCCGCCGCCGGGTGATCCAGCAGCAGCCGCAGCAGTTCCCCGCCCGTGTACCCGGACCCTCCCACGATCGAGCAGCGAATCGTCATGCGCCCGCTCCCGCGGTCACCGCCCCCGCCTCATGCACCGCCCACTCCACGATCCGCCCCGGAATGTCCACACCCGTCGGCCCGATGCTGTTCCGGAACTCCATCGTGTGGTTCACCTCGCTCACCAGCAGCCCCCGCGACGGGTGCTCCAGCAGGTCGATCGCCAGCACCCCGCCTCCCACGGCACGCGCCGCCCGCCTCGAGATCTCCGCAATCTCCTTGGTCACCTCCAGCCGCTCCGCCCGACCGCCGCGCGCCGTGTTCGTAATCCAGTGCTCGCTCCCGCGCACGATCCCCGCGAAGACATCCTCCCCCGCCACGAACACCCTCAGGTCGCGCCCGGGCTTCTCCACGTGCTCCTGCACGTAGAACACCGAATGCTGAGGCCCCCCCAGCGTCGCCTTGTGCTCGATCACCGCTTCCGCCGCGTCTCGGTCCTGCACCCGTGCCAGCAGCCGCCCCCACGAGCCCACCGCCGGCTTCAGCACCGCCGGATACCCGTTCGCCTCCACCGCCCGCAGCGCCGCCACTTCCGAAACCGCCAGCCTCGTCCGCGGCGTCGGCACCCCGGCCCTCACCAGCGCCACGCTCGTCGCCAGCTTGTCCCCGCACGTCCGGATCACACCCGACGTGTTCACCACCCGCACCCCGTACCCCTCCAGCACCGTCACCGCCGCCAGACCCGCCGCCTGGCTCACGCTCCGCTCCAGCACCGCGTCGTACTCGACCCACCGACTCCCGTCGTGCAGGTCGAACACCGCCTCCCTCACATCCACGAGTTCCGCACGCATCCCCCGTGCCTCGCACGCCTCCACCAGCAGCCGCTCCTCCACCCTCACGCGGCTGTGCAATATCGCGACCCTCATCAGCTTGCTCCTTTTGTCCTCACGACTTCCAAAGGGGTGAACACCGACTGCGCCCCCGCGGAGGCGGCGTCACTCTCCCCAGTCCTCCTGCACCGGCGGCGCCACCACCACCGCGAGCGGGCTCGCGCTCGTCACCTCCAGCTCCACCCCGCAGTCCCCGCACCGCGCGATCTCCCCGCACAGTGGCGGGCGCGAAAACTCCACGCGGGCGTCGCACTCCGGGCACTCCGTCGTCTGCACGTGCGTTGTCACGGTCCGTTCCTTTCCTGCCCCGAATCTCTCGGGACAAAAACACAACGGGCCCGCCCGGTGATCCCGGCGAGCCCGATCCATCCAGCCTGAGCACACGCTCAGACAGTGGTCAGCATCACCAGGCCGGGGAGGCCTCGGCTTTCACTTTGTTCACTTTGAGCGCGGCAACGTCGCGAGCCACAAGGCCCATCCGACCGTCGAAGTTGGCTTCGTACCGCGTCATGCGTCCTCAGGCCCGCCGCACCTGCCGCGACTCACCTGAAAAGCGGGCGAAGGGACTTGAACCCTCGACTTCTACCTTGGCAAGGTAGCGCTCTACCACTGAGCTACGCCCGCACTGTCAACCCGTGGGTCTCTATCGGCCCGCGAGTGGACAGGAAGTTAGTCCGCCTGCCGCCGGGAGTCAACGCGCCCGACGCGCACCCCCTCCCCAAGCCCGCCCGCCCGTTCCTTATGTGACCTCATCCGCCCCCCGCAGGCTCCAGGGGTCACTTCGCCGCCTTCGCGATGCCCTCCACCACCCACCCCGGCGTGTACGCGCTGCTCTTGATCACCCCCGCCGCCCCCGGGCCCTCGATCGACAGCAGCGGAATCCCGACCTCGCCCAGGTCGTGCAGCTTCGACCACCCCGGCGCCGACTGGCTCGACAGATCCACCTTGAACGCCACCACGCCCGGCGCTCGCAACGCCTCCTTCACGCTCGACTGGCTCAGCACCGTGTTCTCCAGCGTGCGGCAGTTGAAGCACCAGTTCGCCGTGAAGTCCAGCACCACCACCTTCCCCTCGCGCTTCTCACGCTCGTACTCCACGGGGTCGTACTCCCGCCAGATCCGCGCCGACGACCACTCCTCCTTCGCCTCGCTCGTGTTCCGCTGCGCCCACGCGAACCCCCCCGCCGCCAGCAGCAGCGACAGCACCACCACCACGCCCCGCGCCGCGCCCGACCCCGGCAAACGCGCCGTCCGGACCGCCGTCCACCCAGCCGCCACCCCCACCAGCCCCGCCACCACCCACCAGTGCAACTGACCCGCCACCCACGGCCGCTCCACGCTCAGCGTCAGGAACGCGCTCCCCACGAAAAACGCCGCCACCGCGAACATCAGCAGCCCCATCACCTGCTTCAGCAGGTCGCTCGCCGGGCCCGTCCGGGGCACGCGACTCAGCCACTCGGGCTTCAACGCCAGGACAAAGTACGGTAACGCCATCCCCACCCCGCCCGCGCCGAACACCAGCAGCGTCACCCACGGCGGCTGGAACGCCGCCCACCCCGCCACCGTCCCCCACAGCGGCGCCACGCACGGCGCCGCCAGCACCGCCGTCAGAATCCCGAACACAAACGATCCCTTCAGCGAGTCATGCCCAGCCTCGATGCTGTACACCCAGTCCGGCAGCCCCACCGCGAACGCGCCCAGCATCCCCGCGCCCATCAGCGCGATGAACACCCCGATCCCCAGCGTCACGTACCAGTACCCCATGATCTGGCTCACCGACTTGAAGCTCGTCGACGCCGCCACGATCACCCCCATCCCAGCCCAGAACGCCACCACCCCCGCCGCCATCACCATCCCCAGAAGCAGCACCCGCGACCGCTCCCCCCCCGCCTTCGTGATGCTCATCACCTTCAGCGGAATCACCGGCAGCACGCACGGCGTCAGGTTCATGATCAGCCCGCCCGCCAGCGCGATCAGGATCACCAGCACAAGCCCCGCCGGCCCGCGAGGGTCCAGCGTGAACGACCACCCGAACACGTCAAACACGATCGCCTTGTCCTTCGCCGTGCCTCCCCCCGCGCCCGGCTCGGGTTCAACCTTCGCCCCCACCAGCGCAAAGCCCTTCGGGTCAAACGCCGCGAACAGCGGGTCCGCACCCATCGCCGCTGGCGCGCCCTCCGCCACCTTGAACCTCACCTCGTGCGTGTCCGTCGTCGGCGGAAGGCACTGCTTCTCGCATGCCTGGTACGACACCGAAACCCTCGCCACCAGCTCCCCGCTCGCCCCGGGCTCCACCAGCACCGGCACGAACAGCACCACGTTCCCCTCATACACCCCGAAGGGCTGAGGCTTCCCGTCCCCCATCAGGTCCCACTCGATCTCGTGCGCCGCAGGCCATTGAACCGGCCCGAACTTCAGCCCGGGAGCCCCCTCGATCGTGACCTCCGTCGGGATCGCGTCCCATTCCCCCTGCCACGCCGCAGGTACCTGAGGCGAGTTCGTGTTCACGTGCCAGCCCGGCGACAGCGTCAGCGTGATCGCGACCGCCGCTTGCCCCCCCGGCGCAACCTCCGCCCGGTCCCCGCGCGCCCCCGTCACCACGGCGCTCGAGCCCTGCCCCCGGGCTGCCGCCCCAGACACCAGCACCAGCAGCAGGGCCACCCATCGTCCGATCGCGTGCGGCATGTTCATCGCTCCCACAGTATGCGACGGGGATACGTACACCCCCCGCACCCGCCCGGTTCGCCCCCGCCGCCCCCTGCTCCACGCCCCCCCCCCGGGTTCAAGCGCGCGACGTCCGCATTCCGATAGATGGTCCGGAAGCGCCCCGATCCGGTCGAGACTGCCATGGCTGACGTGCTCGAACAGAGTGATATCGATTCCCTCATCGCCGCCGCCGCCGCCGTCGCGACCTCCCCCGCCGCGGAGGCCACCGGCGAGGCGCCCAAGGTCTTCAGCCACTCCCGCAGGGGCGACGAGCCCGTCGAGATCCTCAACTACGACTTCAAGCGTCCGGAGCGCGTCTCCAAGGACCAGATGCGCGCCCTCCAGACGCTCCACGAGGCCTTCGCCCGCAACTTCGGCGCGTCCCTCTCCGGCTTCCTCAGGACCATTGTCGAGGTCAAGGTCGCTTCCTGCGACCAGATGACCTATTCCGAGTTCGTCGCCGGCCTCCCCAACCCCACGTCCTTCAACCTCGTCGGCGCCGAGGGCCTCGAAGGCCAGATGTGCCTCGAGGTCAGCCCGCTCATCATCTACCCCATCATCGATCGACTCCTCGGGGGCAACTCCCAGGAGCTCTTCATCCCCCAGCGACCCCTCACCCTCATCGAAACCCGCCTCATCGCCAACGTCACCAAGCGCGGACTCGCCGCCCTCGCCGAGGCCTGGACCGGCCTCGGCTCCTTCCAGTTCGCCATCAACGCCAGCGAGAGCAACCCCCAGCTCGTCCAGATCGTCCCCCCGAACGAGGTCGTCGTCGTCATCGGCTTCGAGCTCCGCCTCGGCAACCGCGCGGGAACGATGAACCTCTGCATCCCCTTCAACGTCATCGAGCCCTTCATGGAGCGGCTCTCGAGCCAGACCTGGTTCGCCGCCGCCAGACAGCAGGCCGCGCCCGACGTCGAACGCCAGATCAGCCGCACGCTCTCCGGCGCGCCCGTCGAGATCACCGGCATGCTCGAGATGACCACCATCACCATCCAGGAACTGCTCCAGCTCGCCGTGGGTGACGTCATCACCACCGACCACCCCGTTTCCCGCCCCGTCTTGGTCTACGTCGAGGGCGAACGCAAGTACACCGCGCAGATCGGCCAATACCGGGGCAACAAGGCCCTCCGCATCCTCGGGCCCATCTCCCCACGATGAACACGCCGGTCGCGGTTTGATCGGACCCACCCATCGCCCATACACTCCCGGTAACGTGATCAGGCATTCACGGGCGCGGTCGTGCCGCGGATGAGTGCCTGAGGAGCGACATCATGCCGTGTGTGGCCATCACCCATGCTCTGTGATGCACTGACAGCCCCTGGCGTCCCGGACGCCACCTGTCTTGCACCGCAGCCGCGGGCCGCCCTTGGAGACCCCATGGGCTGACCCTGTCGGAAGCGTGGACCTTCCCGGGCCGTTCGGGAAGCGTGGGTGAGGCCACGGGCGACCTGAGTCGCGCGTGGCCTTCGGTGCTTTTGCACCCAGCTCACTCGATCGGACCCGGCAGACATCCAGACATCCAGACATTCAAACATCCCGCAGGATCCCACCATGAACCCACAGGAAATGCTCCGAATCCTCGACTCCATCGCCCGCGACCGCAACATCGAGCGGGGCGTCCTCGTCCGCGATCTCGAACAGGCGATGGTCTCCGCCGCACGCAAGTTCTTCAACACCCTCGACACCGAGGAGTTCGCCTGCCGCCTCGATCCCCTCACCGGCTCCTTCTCCCTCACCCGCCACGGCGAGCCTCTCGAGATGCCCCCGGCACAGTTCGGCCGCATCGCCGCCCAGACCTTCAAGCAGGTCATGATCCAGAAGTTCCGCGACGACGAACGCTCCAGCATCCTGGAGGAGTTCAGCAAGCGCATGGGTGAGATCGTCACCGGCGTCGCCCAACGCTACGAGGGCGGCGCGCTCGTCGTCAGCCTCGACCGCGCCGAGGGCTTCATGCCCCGCTCCGAGCAGATCCCCGGCGAGCAGTTCGCCGCAGGCGACCGCGTCCGCTGCCTCATCCTCGATGTCCGCGACGCCGGCAGCCAGGTCAAGATCGTCCTCTCCCGCGCCCACCCCGACTTCATCAAGAAGCTCTTCGAGGTCGAGGTCCCGGAGGTCGCCGAGAAGATCATCGAGGTCAAGGCCATGGCCCGCGAGGCCGGCTACCGCACCAAGATCGCCGTCGCCTCCATCGACTCCAAGGTCGACGCCGTCGGTGCCTGCGTCGGCGTCCGCGGCTCCCGCATCAAGAACATCGTCGACGAGCTCAACGGCGAGAAGATCGACATCGTCCGCTGGAACGAGTCCAGCCAGATCCTCATCCAGAACGCCCTCAAGCCCGCCGAGGTCCAGGAAGTCTCCCTCTGCTTCGAGCTCGGACGCGCCACCGTCGTCGTGCGCGACGACCAGCTCTCCCTCGCCATCGGCAAGCGCGGCCAGAACGTCCGCCTCGCCGCACGCCTCACAGGCTGGGACGTCGACATCCTCACCCCGGAGGAGTTCACCAAGGGCGTCGAGACCATGTACGCCACCGTCCAGGGCGTTCAGGGCGTCACCGAGCAGATGGCCGACAAGCTCGCCGCCCTCGGCATGGTCAGCGTCTTCGACATCGAAGAGGTCGGCGCCGAGTGCCTCGTCAACGAGCTCGAACTCGACCCCGCCATCGCCGCCAACGTCGTCGAAACCTGCGCCGTCAAGGCCAAGGAAGTCGCCGAGCAGCAGCAACGCGACAAGGAAGCCAAGGAACGAAAGGCCCAGGAAGAGGCCCTCCTCGCCCGCAGGGCGCTCGAAACCGGAACCACCGGCGAATCCGGCGAGGCCGCCGCCGCCGCCATCCTCGGGGCGCCCTCCTCCAGTCCGAACTCCCCAGACACCTCCAGCGACGCCCGCGCCGCCGACATCCTCGGCCAGGGCTGATCCCGTCCCCTCTCACCCCGGCTCTTCGCCGGCGTTCGTCCCTCAGCCGCCCCGGCGGCACCTTCGGAGAAGACTTTGGCCGCAAAGCGAATCTCGGCTCTGGCAAAGGAACTCGGCGTGGACTCAAAGGCGATCGTCGCCAAGTGCCACGCCGAAGGCATCTCCCCTGACCTCGTCAAGGGCCACATGTCCACCGTCTCCGCTGGCCTCGAGGCCTCCATCCGCGATTGGTTCAGCGGCGGGGGCTCCACCACCGCTGTCGAAACCTCCCAGAAGGTCGACATCGATCAGGTTCGCAAGAAGGCTCCGGCCCGCCGAAAGGGCGGCAAGAAGGGCGAGGACGACCACGCCGACCACGACGCCCTCCCGACTTCCGAGCCGGAGCCCGTCCTCATCGCCCCCCCGACCCCGCCCGCGCCGAAACCCGAACCCGTGGCCCCCGCGCCGGCCACCCTCCCGCCCCCCCCGCCCCCGCCTCTCAAGCCAGAGCCCGTCGCCAGCGCCACCACCGAAGCTCCCCCCGCCCAGACCCGCGCCACCCCATTCGCCGGCACCCCAGCCCCGGAGCCCATCAAGCTCGCCCCCACCCGCGCGCCCGCGCCGCAG
>QWIH01000033.1 GCA_021405315.1 Leptolyngbya sp. PLA1 | reverse complement strand
GCCGGCCCGGGAGGTCCGCCCCCCTGGAAGCGTTGAGCCGCACAAGCCCGTCCGGACGCGTCCTCGAGCTGCCGTACCCGCCCAGCGTGAACCACATCTGGCGGCGGGTGGGCGGGAGGACCGTGCTAAGCCGCGAGGGCCGGCGCTACCGCGCGAGCGTGTGCGCCGCCCTCGCGGCGGTGCAGGTGGTGCGGATGAACGGCCGGCTCGACGTGCGCGTCACCGTCTGCCCGCCCGACGGGCGCCGGCGCGACCTGGACAACGTGCAGAAGGCCCTGCTGGACGCGCTGGCCAAGGGCGGCGCGTACCGCGACGACTCGCAGATCGATCGCCTTGAGGTGACCCGCGGGCCGGTCACGCCCGGCGGCAAGGTGCTGGTGGAGATCCATGACATCACTCCCGCGAACAACCCGACCCGAAGACCGGCGTGAAGGCCCGCGGGCGCCCGACGGCACCCGGCACGGCGACGCGATCCCCGGCAGCCGGTTCTACCGGTCGTTCTGCGCCGGCTGCGGCGAGCCCATGCGGATGGACGCGGACCGCCTGGACCGCGAGGTGCTGTGCAACGACTGCGACCCGCCGCACATCGGCGTCGGCAGCCCGTTCGCCGCTCTCAACAGCGTCGAGAACGACCCCGACGCCTGGCTGCCCTCGTTCCTGGCCGAGTAACCACCCGGAGTGCGCCGCGTGCAGTTGAGGCCGTACCAATCCGAAGCCGTCGCCGCGGTGTACGAGCACCTGCGGACCCGCGACGACCACCCCTGCGTGGTGATCCCCACGGGCGGGGGCAAGACGCCGGTCATCGCGACCATCTGCCGCGACGCGGTGGGCCATTGGAGCGGGCGCGTGGTCGTGCTCGCGCACGTGAAGGAGCTGCTGGAGCAGGCCGTCGAGAAGATCCGGGCGATCGCGCCCGACCTGCCGCTGGGCGTCTTCTCCGCGGGCCTGAAGCGCAAGGACCTGGGGTACGCGGTCACGGTCGCCGGCATCCAGAGCATCTGGAAGAAGGCGTGCGACCTGGGGCCGGTCGATCTGATCATCGTCGACGAAGCGCACATGGTGCCCGCCGAGGACGACGGGATGTACCGCCAGTTCATCGCCGACGCCAAGGTGGTGAACCCCAACGTCCGCATCATCGGGCTCACCGCGACGCCGTACCGCCTGAAGTCCGGCTCGATCTGCGCGCCGGAGAACATCCTCAACCACGTCTGCTACGAGGTCGGCGTCCGCGAGCTGATCGTGCAGGGATTCCTGTCGCCGCTGCGGACCAAGGCCGGGCTGCAGAAGGTCGCGACCGACAACCTGCACGTCCGCGCCGGCGAGTTCGTGGCCAGCGAGGTCGAGGACCTCATGGACAAGGAGGGGCTGGTCGAGGGCGCGTGCGCCGAGATCGTGGAGCACACGAAGGACCGCTGCGCCACGCTGATCTTCTCCTCGGGCATCCGGCACGGGCAGCACATCGTGGACGTGCTCAAGGCCAAGCACGGGATCGAGTGCGGGTTCGTGACCGGGGACACGCCCGACGGCGTGCGGAGCGCGATCCTGAACCGCTTCCGCGCGGGCGGCCTGAAGTACCTCTGCAACGTGAACGTACTCACCACCGGGTTCGACGCCCCGCACATCGACTGCGTGGCGCTGGTGCGGCCGACCATGTCCCCCGGCCTGTACTACCAGATGGTGGGCCGGGGCTTCCGGCTTCACCCCGGCAAGGCCGACTGCCTGGTGCTCGACTTCGGCGGCAACGTGCTGCGGCACGGGCCGGTCGACGCCATCCGTATCGCCACCGACGACCGCGGCGAGGGGGAGGCCCCGGCCAAGGAGTGCCCGCAGTGCCACGCGCTGATCGCGGCGGGCTACCAGACCTGCCCGCAGTGCGGCCACCAGTTCCCCGAGCCCAACAAGCAGAAGCACGAGGCGCAGGCGAGCACCGAGGGCATCCTCTCGGGCCAGACCACGCGCGAGGAGCACCACGTCAGCGAGACGACGTACCACGTGCACATGAAGCGGAGCGACCCATCCGCACCGCTGACGATGCGGGTTGAGTACCGCGTCGGCTTCAACCACTACTTCCGCGAGTGGGTCTGCTTCGACCACACCGGGTACGCGCGTACGAAGGCCGAGGCGTGGTGGCGGACAAGGTCCGTCGAACCGCTGCCCGGCAGCACGGAGGAAGCGGTCGAGATGGCCAAGGCGGGCGCGCTGGCGCCGACGCTCCACATCACCGTGGAGAAGAAGGCCGGTGATCAGTTCGAACGGGTCATCTCGCACCGCCTGGGCCAGAAACCGCCGCGCCGTGACGACCCCGACGCCGTCCCCGACGCCGCGCTCGAGCCCGCGGGCACCACCTACGGCATCCCCGACGACGAGATCCCCTTCTGATGACCGCCGCGCCCACCCACAACCTGCTCGACGCGGCCCGGTGGTACCGGTCGCGCGGCTACGCGCCGATCCCGGTCCCGGCGCGCACGAAGATCCCCGTGCTGGCGGGCTGGCAGGACCTGCGTCTGAGCGAGGAGGATCTGCCCAGGCACTTCAACGGGACCGGCAACCTCGGCCTGCTCCTGGGCGAGCCCAGCGGGTGGCTGGTCGATGTCGATCTGGACTGCGACGAGGCGGTGGCCCTCGCGCCCCAGCACCTGCCGCCCACGGGCGCGAGGTCGGGCCGCCCCGGCAAGCCCGCCTCGCACTGGTGGTACATCTGTCAGGGAGCCAAGACCCGCAAGCACCAGGACCCGGTCTCCAAGAAGATGATCGTCGAACTGCGGAGCACCGGGGCGCAGACGGTCGTCGGCCCGAGCATCCACCCCAGCGGCGAGCCGTACGACCCGGTCGACGGCGAGCCCGCCGTCATCGATCACGCGGAGTTGGCTGCGGCGGTCACGGCGCTGGCCCGGGCCGTGACGGAGCGCCGGCACGGGCGCAAAGAAACGATCGCTTCCCAGCCTCGCCCGCTAGGAAACGATCGCTTCCTAGCGGACAGCGGCATTCTCCGCCGCGCCGCGGCCTACCTCGACCGGATTCCGCCGGCGATCTCCGGCTCGGGCGGGCACAGCCAGACGTACGCGGCCGCGACCGCGATGGTGCACGGCTTTGCGCTCGACCCCGAGGCTGCCTTCTCGCTGCTGTGGGATCGGTACAACCCGCGCTGCGAGCCGCCGTGGTCGGAGAAGGAACTGCGGCACAAGGTCAGCGACGCGGCGAGCAAGCCGCACGACAAGCCGTACGGGTGGCTGCGGGATACGGGTCCGACTGAATCGAACGACATCGACCTGTCAGGCTTCGTGGTACGCACTCCTGTCGTTGCCGCGGACGCGCCTTCGCCGCCCGCGCCGGAGGACCCGGGCCTGCTGCCGCCGGAGGCGCTCCGCGTCCCGGGCTTCGTCGGCGAGGTGATGGACTACTGCCTGGCCACCGCGCCCTACCCCAGCCAGACGCTGGCGTTCTGCGGGGCGCTGGCGCTGCAGGCGTTCCTCGCGGGCCGCAAGGTCCGCGACCCCGGCGACAACCGCACCAACATGTACCTGCTCGGGCTGGCGCACTCGTCTTCGGGCAAGGACTGGCCCCGCAAGATCAACGCCCGAGTGCTTCAGGCGGTCGGGCTCGGCAACGGGCTGGGAGACAGGCTCGCCTCGGGCGAGGGCGTGCAGGACGCGCTCTTCGGCACTCCGTCGATGCTCTTCCAGACCGACGAGATCGACGGCCTGCTGCAGTCGATCAATCGGGCCCGCGACGCGCGGTTCGAGTCGATCATGGGGACGCTACTGACGATGTACTCGGCGTCCAACTCGATCTTCCCGATGCGCCGCAAGGCCGGGCAGAACGAGCCGGGCGTCATCGACCAGCCGTGCCTCGTGCTCTTCGGCACGGCGATCCCGAACCACTACTACTCGGCCCTCTCGGAGCGCATGCTCACCAACGGGCTCTTCGCCCGCATGCTGATCCTGGAGTCCGGCCCGCGCGGAGCGGGTCAGGAGCCGACGGTCAGCGACCTGCCCGAGCGCGTGCTCGCGGCGGCCAAGTGGTGGTCGGACCTGCGCCCCGGGCCGGGCAACCTCGCTAGCGCCCACCCCACGCCGCGCGTCGTCCCGCACACCGACGAGGCCCGCGCATTGCTCGTCGAGCTCCGCCAGGCCGCCGAGCAGGCGTACGGCGAGGCCGAGGCCCGGCGCGACGCGGTCGCGACGACCGTGTGGGGGCGGGCCAGCGAGCAGACGCGCAAGCTGGCCCTCATCTACGCCGTCAGCGAGAACCACGCCGAGCCCGCGATCGGCGTCGAGGCGGTGCGGTGGGCGTCGCGGCTGGTGATGCACCAGACCAGGCGGATGCTGTTCATGGCCGCCAACCACGCGGCCGAGACGCCCTTCGACGAGCTCGCGCTGCGCGCGATGCGGAAGCTGCGCGAAGCGCCGGATCGATCGCTCTCGCACAGCGTGCTGCTCAAGCGGATGAAGATGGACTCCCGCTCGTTCCACGATCTCATCGACACGCTCGTGCAGCGCGGCGACGTGCTGGCGGAATCGGCGGCGACGGCCGGCAGATCGGCGCTGATCTACCGCCTGGCCGAGAAGGAAGGTGAAGGAAGGGTGAAAGAAGAGGGGGCAGAATGCGGGCTGTAGATATACACACACACTTCTTTCTCTCTTTCACCTTCTTACCCCCACCCCCGCGTGCGCGTATGTGTGTGTCTGCGCGACCCCGGGGGGTGAAAGGTGAAAGAAGGGAAAGAAGCCCCCTGACAACCGCGCTCATGCAGGTCGTGTGCCAGGCCGCGCCTAGCGGGAGCCTTCCAGCCGGAAGCCTTACGGGGGGTGAGCGGTTCCTCCCCAGGGGGGACCGGTCTTCAAAACGCCCGCGGGAACAGCCGCAAGACGCAAAAGAGTTTGTTTGCGCCGTCCGCACGCGGGGCGGGCGGCTGGCGGGGTTGGTAGGCCCGCCCGCCCGGAACGCGGCGTGGGCCAACGTGGGCGGGCACGTGGCCAACGGGCGGGGCCCGTAGTCGGGGGAATCGGGGCGCTGAGCGCCCCACCCCCACGCCGGACGGGCCCGTCTGCCCGAGCGATCCAGCCAACCAAGCAGCGCTCCAGCGATCCCCGGACCCGCCGCACGGCGGCGGGCCACCACGACGCCCCACGCGCCGGCGCTTGTCGCCGCGCGTTCGAACGGAGATCGCTGTGAACATCGAGACGCTCCCCATCGACGCGGTCCACGAGTACGACCGCAACCCCCGCACCATCAACGACGCCGCCATCGACGCGGTCGCGAAGAGCATCCAGGCCTTCGGCTTCAAGGTGCCGATCCTGGTCGACTCTGGCGGCGTGATCATCGCCGGCCACACGCGGCTCCGCGCCGCGCGGAAGCTCGGGCTCACGGAGGTGCCCGTTATCCGCGCCGGCGACCTCACGCCCGAGCAGGTCAAGGCCCTCCGCATCGCCGACAACAAGGTCGCGTCGCTCACGTCCTGGGACATGGAACTGCTGCCGCTGGAGCTGGCCGACCTCAAGGGCATGGACTTCGACCTGGCGCTGCTGGGTTTCAGCGCCGAGGACTTGAGCGCCATCATGGCCTCCGCCGGCACCGAGGGTCTGACCGACCTCGACGACGTGCCGGCGCCGCCCGACGCGGCGACGACCGTCCCCGGCGACATCTGGGTGCTGGGCAACCACCGGCTCATGTGCGGGGACTCGTCGAAGCCGGCGGACCTGGACCGCCTGCTCGCTGGCCAGCCGATCAATCTCGTGAACACGGACCCGCCGTACAACGTGGCCGTGGAGCCGCGCTCCAACAACGCTATCGCCAAGGGCCACTACGGCGGGTTCTCGCCGGTGTCGGCCGAGCGCCGCGGGAAGATGCACCACCAGGAGGGCGACCTGGCGCGGCACCCCGAGAAGGCCAAGCCCACGCACAAGAAGATGCGGGCCAAGGACCGCCCGCTGGCCAACGACTTCGTCACCGACGACGCGTTCGACGCGCTGCTCGACGCGTGGTTCGGCAGCATCGCGCGGGTGCTCATCCCCGGCGGCGGGTTCTACATCTGGGGCGGGTATGCCAACTGCGCCAACTACCCGCCGGTCCTCAAGCGGCACGGGCTGTACTTCAGCCAGGCGGTCATCTGGCACAAAATGCACCCGGTGCTCAGCCGCAAGGACTTCATGGGCGACCACGAGTGGTGCTTCTACGGCTGGCGCGAGGGCGCAGGGCACAAGTTCTACGGGCCCAACAACGTGCCCGACGTCTGGAGCATCAAGAAGGTCAACCCGCAGAGCATGGTGCACCTGACCGAGAAGCCCGTGGACTTGGCGCGGCGGGCCATCGAGTACTCATCCCGCCCCGGCGAGAACGTGCTCGACCTCTTCGGGGGGAGCGGCTCCACGCTCATCGGCGCGGAGACGACCGGACGGCGGGCGTTCCTCATGGAGCTAGACGCGCTCTACTGCGATGTGATCGTACAGCGCTGGGAGAAGTTCACGGGCAAGAAGGCGGTCCGTCAGGAGGGCAAGGCTTGATCCGTCGCCTTCTCCCATATGTTGGCATCGACGCTCCTGGCTGCTCGTCCGAGAAGCACGCTCGCCCGCTCCATCGCGTATACGGCTTGCACTTCGCGCTCGGGCCGCCCGGCAATCATTCGGCCCAGGGCGTTCTGCACATACCGAAGGATGTACACATCGGGCTTGACGGTATCTGCACCGAAGTGCATGCGCAAGTACTGGAACCCTGCGAGTTTGAAGTTGGGCACGTCCAGCAGCAGGTAGTCCGTGGGCCTCGCCCATCGAGCCCACATCGTCAGCCGCTCTTCCTCGGTCGGGGCATTGAACTGTCTCTGAGCATCCAACAGGTACTCCACGACGCCCAGGACCATGGCGGCCTTCCGCGCGCTGTTCATCTGAAGCTCGGCCGCGACGAACGCAGCGGGTGTGGCGTATGCGCCGACGAGCGCACGAAGGTCAGCGCAGGCCCGCACGTGGGGATGCGCATCCATGAATCTGGAGACGCGCGGCACCACGACCGTGGTGTAGGGCTTTCGGAGCGACAGCACGCAGTCGATGATCTTCGCCGCTGTGGTCAGGGGCCGCGCTGGTGCCCTCGGCGTTCTCGCTACCGGGAAATCCCGGCGGATGGACTCGGCAAGCACGGCAGCGTCGGCCTCGATCATGACGATCAGCGTATCGGCCTTCCGGTCGGTGTAGAACGCTGTGGCCGAAGAGAAAGCCGCGACGAGCGTCGCGGCTGGAGGCGAGGCCTGATGGCCGCGTCAGTCCTCGTCGATTTCGGGCAGCGGGCCGTCGACCGCCTCGTCCCAGGGAAGCGGCGGCTCCTCGGCGATCTGTTCGAGGTCCCGCTCGGTGAGCAGGTCGGCGGTCCTGCCCCCGGTACAGGCGGCGACGGCCCGCGCGAGGCCCGCCCACTCCTCGACGGTGACCATCTGGTCCTGGCGTGCGCCGAGCAGGCGCTTAGCAGCAGCAAGGACGACTTCGAGTCGGGCGTGCGTGGCGGTCATGGCTCAGGCCCCCTTCCCGTGTGGGGGGGCGACGAAGACGCCGCGTTCGTGCTTCTTGAAGCGGGCCTTCTCACCCTTGGCGGCGATCTCGCGGATGATGGCGGCGTAGAGCGTGGCCTCGGGCGTCTTGCCGCCGGGGCTCTTCCACAGGCCCTTGGTCTCCATCTCCGCGATCATCTCCTTGGCCCGCATGGGGACCTTGGACCCGGCGAGGACCTCGGCGGCGGCGTCGAGGGCGCTGACGCGCTTGGGCTTCGGGGCCTTGGGCGTCTTGGGGGCCTTGGCCTTCTTGCCCTTTGCGGACGGTTCGACGTTGGCGTGATTGGCGACCTCCTTGGCGGTCGGGACCTCGTGGTCCTGCTTCCCGCCGGCGAGGCGGTCGCTGATCTCCGCGATCGCGGACTTGCGCAGGCGGTCGCTGCGGGCGGCGCCCTCGGCGCGGGCGGCGCTCTTGGACATCTTGACGGTGCGGGGCTTCTTGCTCTTACTGCTCATGCTGGTCTCCAAACTCGGGGTGCGGGATCCCGCCGCACGCTGCGGCGGGGAATCGCGTGCGGCGCGGTGCCCCGCGACGACGCGTGGCGGCTAGCAGCCCGCGATGCGCTCGATCTCGTTCATCACGTCGTGGACCATCGAGTTGGTGGCGGCGGGGCGTCCCCGGCGGTCGGTCCCGTAGACGTGCATGGCGACCACGCAAGCCTTGGCGTACCGGGCCTCCCGGCTCTCGTCGCGGCCGAACTCCG
Organism: Leptolyngbya sp. PLA1; assembly: GCA_021405315.1. Taxonomy (GTDB): domain Bacteria; phylum Planctomycetota; class Phycisphaerae; order Phycisphaerales; family UBA1924; genus RI-211. The sequence goes on along the minus strand of QWIH01000033.1, from coordinate 28,836 downwards.
CGAGCACCTGGTCGTGCCTGCCGGCGCTCCGGGAGAACCGCTCGACGCTCACGGTGGCCCCGGCGTCGGTGCGGGCGATCTTGATGTCCGCTTCAACTCCCTCGATCACGATCGTCTTGATGTTCATGGGCGTGCTCCTTGGTGGTGCGTACGGGGCGTGGGGTCACTCGGCATCGTCGAGGAAGGCCTCGACGTGCTCGCGGTCCATGTTGCTGAGGAATCCGACCAGGTCGATCAGGTCGCTGCGGACCTTTCCGAGGCTTCCCGCGAAGCCCCAGTTCCGCGGGTCGGCCTTGGCCCCCTCGGCGTGCCTGTCGAGTTCCATCTGGAGCACGTCCAGCAGGCGGGCGATGTCGCTGCGCCTCGCGGCGTACATCTGGGCGGCGGTCGGTTCGGGCGTCGTGGTCTTGTTCGTGCGCTTCTTCATGCTGGTACCTCTCGTGGTTGGGGTCGTGGGGGCGGGCCGGTAAACGAAGAAGCCCGCATTTCGCGGGCTTCAGGTCGTCGGCAGTTCAGGATTTCGCGGGCTCGTCGGGGCGTCGTCCCCGCGTGCCTCGCGGCACGCGTCGCTCCGTCCTTGGCGGTAGCCGGCGTGCAGGCCTTCCGCGTACGCGGCCTCGAAGACCCGGCGGACCAGGTCGCGGACGGCGTTCACGTTCGTCTCGAAGAAGTCGGTCCCGTTGCGGGCCTCGTCGAGCGTCTCCCGCATCATCTCTTCGCGGGCGATCTCGAGGGCCTTCTGCATCACCTGGCCCTTGGCGATCCCGTCCAGGCTGTTCTTCGTGTTCTTCCGGGGGGCGTTCATCGTCGTGGTCTCCGTTTTCGGCGGGGCGTTTGTTCCCGCTCGCGTGTGACACACATTGGCCGGCTGATGGCGAACAGGCAAGGCGTTCGGCCTGCATTTCTCGATGATTCCGCGACATGTGGGCAACTCGGCCGGGCATGTGGGCAAGTTCGGGCGGGAGGTCCGCGATGACTCCCGAACACGCGCCTAGTTCCGACCCCCACGGCGGACCGGCACAGGGGATGTCCCGGCTCAACCCCGCGGCGTTGTCCGTGGCGGACGCCGCCCGCGTGCTCACGCGGATCGGGGGGGTGGGCGGCAAGCCCGTCACGGAGGCCATGCTCCGCGCCGACATCGACGCCGGCGCGCCGACGAACGCGGACGGCTCGCTGAACCTCGTGCACTACGCCGCGTGGCTGGTGAAGGAGATGTCCGTGGGGGGTGCAGGTGGCGATTGACCCGCGCAAACTCAAGCCCGGCGAAGTGGCGCGGCTGCTCAACAGCACGCCGCTGGGCGAGGTGGTCAGCGAGCGCCAGCTCCACCGGCACCGCACGCGCGCTGGGTTCCGCGTCGCGGCCGATGGCGACGCGGGCAGGGTCGATCTGTTCCGCTACGTCGCGTGGCTCGTGACCACGCGGCACGAGGCGATCGCCGATGCGGCCCGCGAGCCCGAGGGCCTGACCGGCTACGAGGCGATGAAGGAGCGGGCCCGGCTCCGCAACGCGATGCTCTCGCTTTCGGGGCGCGACATCGGCGACCTGCCGCCGGTCGCGGACCCGGCCCGCAAGGAGAAGGCCGCTCGGGACTTCCGGTACTTCTGCGAGGCGTACTTCCCGCAGACCTTCCACCTCGATTGGTCGGACGACCACCTCAAGGTCATCGCCAAGATCGAGCAGGCCGTGCTCGAGGGCGGGCTTTTTGCAATGGCGATGCCGCGCGGCAGCGGCAAGACCTCGCTCTGCGAGACCGCGTGCCTGTGGGCGCTGGTGTACGGGCACCGCGAGTTCGTGGCGCTGGTCGGGTCCGACGAGGAACACGCCGCGAGCATGCTCGACTCGATCAAGGCGGAGCTGGAGAACAGCGAGATCCTGGGCGGCGACTTCCCCGAGGTCTGCCACCCCATCCGATCGCTGGAAGGGATCCACCAGCGGGCCTCGGGCCAGCTCTACCAGGGCAAGCAGACGCACATCGGCTGGACGGCCCGCGAGATCGTGCTGCCGACGATCGCCGGCTCCGTAGCCTCGGGCGCGATCATCCGGGTGGCGGGGATCACCGGGCGCATCCGCGGGATGAAGCACAAGCGGGTGGACGGCGTGAGCGTGCGTCCGTCGCTGGTGCTCATCGACGACCCGCAGACCGACGAGAGCGCCCGCTCGCCGTCGCAGTGCGCCAACCGCGAGCGCATCCTCGCCGGCGCGATCCTGGGCCTGGCGGGCCCGGGCCGGAAGATCGCCGGGCTGATGACGCTCACCGTGGTCCGCCCCGACGACCTGGCCGACCGCATCCTGGACCGCGACAAGCACCCGCAGTGGCAGGGCGAGCGGACCAAGATGGTCTACTCCTTCCCCTCAAGCGAGAAGCTCTGGGCCGAGTACGCCCGCGTTCGGGCCGAGGGGCTCCGGGCCGACCGCGGGATCGTCGACGCCACGGCGTTTTACGGCGCGCACCGCGCCGCGATGGACGAGGGCGCGGTCATCGCCTGGCCGGAGCGGTTCAACCACGACGAGCTGTCGGCCATCCAGCACGCGATGAACCTGCGGCTGCAGAACGAGGCGGCGTTCTTCGCCGAGTACCAGAACGAGCCGCTGCCCGAGGTCGAGGTCGTCGACGACCTGCTCAGCGCCGACCAGATCACCGCCAAGGTGAACGGCCACCCCCGGGCACTGGTGCCGCTGGGGTGCTCGCACCTGACGATGTTCGTAGACGTGCAGGGCAAGGCCCTGTTCTACATGGTCGCCGCCTGGGAGGACGACTTCACGGGGCACGTCATCGACTACGGCACCGAGCCCGACCAGAAGCAGGGGTACTTCACGCTGCGGGACCTGCGGCGGACGCTCGGGGCGGCGTCGCCCCGGGCCGGCGCCGAGGGGGCGATATACGCGGGGCTGGAGCGGCTCGTCGAGGCGACGGTGGCCCGCGAGTGGCGGCGGGACGACGGGGCGATGGTGCGGATCGACCGCTGCCTGATCGACGCCAACTGGGGTTCGTCGACGGACGTGGTCTACCAGTTCTGCCGCCAGAGCCCGCACGCGAGCGTGCTCACCCCCAGCCACGGGCGGTACGTGGGCGCGAGCAGCATCCCCTTCAGCGACCACAAGCGCAAGCGCGGCGAGCGGGTCGGGCTCAACTGGCGCGTGCCGGTCGTCACCGGCAAGCGGGCGGTGCGGCACGTGGTGTTCGACACCAACTACTGGAAGAGCTTCGTGCACGCGCGCCTGGCGGTCCCGATGGGCGATCCCGGCGGCCTGTCCCTCTTCGGCCACAAGCCCGAGGCCCATCGGTTGCTGGCCGAGCACCTGACCAGCGAGTACCGCGTGCGCACCGAGGGGCGCGGGCGGACGGTCGACGAGTGGAAGCTGCGGGTCGAGGGGCTCGACAACCACTGGCTTGACGGCCTGGTCGGGGCGGCGGTGGCGGCGTCCATGCAGGGCGCGGTGCTCTTCGGGACAGATGCCCGAGCTACCGCAAGACCCCGTGTACGTTTGTCGTCACTCAAAGAGGGACGGCGCTAATGCCCAGGGTCAGCACGAAATCACCGATGGCAGGCGACCGCAAGTTGGGGCTGGTTTGCCGCCGTTGTGGCTGTCAGCACTTCCGAGTGATCTATCTCAGACGACTGATTGGAGTGGTGATCAGATGTCGCGAATGCCGACACTGCGGCAAGCGACTCCGCACTCGAGAGACGATTGCGTAGAGTTCTGGCGCGGAACGCGGTCGCACCTTTAATCGTCGTCTAGTCGGCCGAAAAGAGGCTTCGTTCAGGAGCAATGGGGCGCAGACGTAGCGCGTGTCCATGTGCAGACACAAAGGCGCTCTGGGACATCATGGCTTTCCCAAGCGACTCTGTGCGGGCCAAGACGGAAAACAACGCTGCGGAGCGTGCCTGACAGCTGAGAGATTTCTCTGGGTTGAACGCGATGTCTGTGAAAGCGTCCACCGATGTCACCCGTTTCGCGAGGACGGGGTTGTTCTTGAGAGCGCTCAGGTACAGCCAGTCGTAGAAGCAGGTTTTGGGCTCAAGTTCCCACCACTCCGATCCATGTTTGAAGCCGACCAATCGTCCGGACGTCTTGAGACGCTCGTCGGCTCTGGCTTCCGCCGGCTTCCTGTTCCAGAGTTCCGTAAACGGCCCTCCCCGTTCGAATACCTTGCTGCCCTGATACACGCACTCCAGGGGCGTGGGGCCCACATCAGTGTTAAGGGTGAGATTGAACGCACTCAGGGCAACACCGTCTGGATCCTCTGATCGGCTCGACACCTCTAGCACAGAGCCGACCTTCAGCTGCTGTTGAGCAGCGGCATGAAGCGAGCGGATGCACTTTTGCGCCTGGGACCTGGCCATGCCAGGCACCCAAACGAAGTCGACGGCGCATTCGTCGACTCGATGTCTGTCCACCCGAGGTACGAATACTGGTCGTGTTGCCATCAGTTTCTCCAGAACCTAGAACGGAATGTCATCCTCGATGCCGGTCGACAAGGGACGAGCAAGTGTGGGCGGCTCGACGGGCGTGGCGAGTCGCCGTTCCCTGGCGGCCTTCCACACCGACCAATCGAGCCGTGGACGGAATAGATCTCGCAAGGTATCGACCGTGTAGATGGCACGGATCTTGTCTGGCCTGATGCCACGAAGCACTTGCACCTCGGCTTGGGGGTTGGTGGGAAACGACGGCGGCAAGCCTAGTTGGTCCCGCGACACGTTGTGCCGAGTACCCCCCGAGTCGTCAAACAGCCGCGAGAAACCATCGACGCCGCGCCTCAGATCGTCCTCCCGCCGCGCCTCGGATGCAGTGGCGGCGTTCTCTGCGCTGAACACGCACTCGCTTGTCCAGAGTACACTTGGGCACACATCGATGATGCACCAGTCGCGTTCGGAAGTTCCCTGCTGATTGCGGAATCTGAAGAACAACTGGTAGTTGGGAAACTCGATCGACATCGACACCGCATCCAGACGGAAGTCGAATCGCTCCGGGTCGTTCACGCGGGGCTTGATCCCGCGTTGTTCAAGCTCTGGCACTGGCAAGATGCCATGGCGGCGAATGGTGTCGAGATTCTCGATGTGGGTGAAATGCACCAAGCGACCGATCGACCGCTGTGCGCAAGCCAGACGCATGTGAAACTGAGGGAGGCGCCCCGCCTTGAGAGCAAGCAGCGCGAGTGCGTCCAGCGAAGCCGACCATGTCGTGAAGGCGGCTGGTCGCAACACAGGGCGAATCGACTCGCTTGCGCTTTCCAGAGCCAGGAGCGTGTCACGACATGCGCGCAAGTCTTCGTCAATACGGATAATCGCCTGCCGTAGGCGTACCAATTGTTGTTCTGCTGCTTCGACCTCATTACGCGAGCCCGCAATGACGGTGTTGACGTGATCCTGGCGCGCTGTTGCAAAAGCCTGGCGAGCGTCATTGAGTCTGTTCACCCAGCCCCGTGTGAAACCAGAAGTGAGGGCGGCCGCCAGCCTTCTGAAGCGTTCGCCGTCGTGGGGGCCGATGCCGAGCTTTGCCATCTGCACGGCAAGAAGATCCTTGAGAGACGATGGCCACTCGTCCGGTGGGCGCTGGGGTAAGGCACGCGCCGCGTGCAACTCGCGAACTGCCAACTCGCAGTTCAACACATGAGCGGGAAACAGTTGAGAATCCTCCGCACCCTGAAGGACGGACGTCATGGCGGCGTGCTGACTGGCCAGTTGTTGCCGGCGCTGGCGCAACACCGCCTCCGCTTCGCGTGCCTGGTCGCTCGTCCGGCGATGAAGCGCTTCGATCTCGGATAGGTGAGGGGCAAGAACTTCCTTGGCCGAACGCGCCTGCCCTTCAAGAACAACCTGCAATGCGCGGGCGAAGGCCAACAGCGCGGTCTGTTCCGCGGACTGGGGAGGAGCGGCTCCACACATGACATGCCAGAGCGCAAGGTCGTTCGGACCCAACGGCCGCGCGACCGGTCCGAAAAGGCTGTCGAGCAATGCGTTGCCCGAACGCTCAAGAAGCCTGACGGCGTCAGGTCCCAATACGGCCGGATCGGTATCCCATGCCATGCCGTCCATTGAGCATCAGTGTATTAGCGCCGTCCAAGGGCGGTGAGGCACACGGTGCTTCGGTGCTCACGGGATACGAGAGCACCACGTGGGAGAGGCGAGCGATCGATCTATCGAGCGAACTTCGTCGAAGCGCGCAACAAAACCGCCCCGCGGGCAGAGGGGTAGTGGCGTGCCCCAGGCCCTTTCCAGCGACGACGAGGCGCTCCGTGAGGCGGCCGCGCAGCCCGCAAAGGTCTCCGTGGACGGGCAGTCCGTCGAGCAGCAGCCCCTGAAGGACCGGCTCGAGGTCGAGCGCTACCTCGCGTCCAAGGACGCCGCGGGGAAGCCCGGCCTGGGCATCAAGTTCGCCAAAATCGTCCCCCCCGGGTCCGTTTGAACGTTCATGCTGAAAGCCATCGCCACCATCTTCGCCCGGGCCACGCGTGAATCGTCGCGCCGCGATCTCTCTCTCCCCTCTCCGTCGCTCGCTCGGGGCCCGCACGGAAGCGGGCTCCGGGCCGGGCGCGGGCCCCGCCGGCTGGTCGTCGCCAAGTTCGACTCGGCCCAGACCACGGCGGAGAACCGCAAGCACTGGGCCAACGCGGACGGGCTGTCGCCCAACGCCGCGGTCAACCCCGAGGTGCGGCGGATCCTCCGCAACCGCGCGCGGTACGAGGTCGCCAACAACTCCTACGCCAAGGGCATCGTCCTCACGCTGGCCAACGACACCGTCGGCACCGGCCCTCGGCTGCAGATGCTGACCGACGACGCGGAGGCCAACGCCCGCATCGAGGACGCCTTTGACCAGTGGTCCCGCGCCGTCGATCTGCCGGGCAAGCTCCGCACCATGCGGCTGGCCCGCGCCGAGAGCGGCGAGGCCTTCGCGCTCCTGGTGAGCAACCCCGGCATTGGTTCGCCGGTGTCGCTGGACCTCAAGCTCATCGAGGCCGACCAGGTCGCCACCCCACTCCTGCGCCGCGGCAGGAGCGACGAGGTCGACGGCATCATCCTCGACGACTGGGGCAACCCAGCGGCGTACCGCGTGCTCAAGCGGCACCCCGGGGACGGCTCGGCGTTCCGCTCCCCCGTGGACGACGCCACGGTGTTCGACACCTTCCCGGCCTCGTCGGTGGTGCACTACTTCCGCACCGACCGGCCCGGCCAGCTCCGCGGCATCCCCGACATCACGCCGGCCCTCCCGCTGTTCGCGCAGCTCCGCCGCTACACGCTGGCGACCATCGCGGCCGCCGAGACCGCCGCCAACTTCGCCGCCGTCATCTACACCGACAGCCCGGCCAACGGCGAGGCCGACCCGCTGGAGCCGATGGATGAGGTCGAGCTCGAGCAGCGACTCGCGACCGTCCTCCCCGGCGGCTGGAAACTCGGTCAGGTCCACGCCGAGCAGCCGACCACGACGTTCGGCGAGTTCAAACGCGAGGTGCTCAACGAGATCGCCCGCTGCCTGAACATGCCCTTCAACGTCGCGGCGGGGAACTCCTCGGGGTACAACTACGCCAGCGGCCGCCTCGACCACCAGACCTACTTCAAGAGCATCCGCGTCGAGCAGCACCACCTGCAACTCGCGGTGCTCGACCGACTGCTGAGGGCGTGGCTCAACGAAGCCGTGCTCGTTGAAGGCCTGCTCCCGCAGTCCATGCGGACGCTGACGGGGGGCGCCGCCACGCTCCCCGAGCACGCGTGGTTCTGGGATGGGGTCGAGCACGTCGACCCCGCCAAGGAAGCCAGCGCGCAGGCGACCCGCCTGGCCAACCACACGACCACGCTCGCCGCCGAGTTCGCGCGGGCCGGCCGCGACTGGGAGCAGGAGCTCCGCCAGCGGGCCAAAGAGATCACGCTCATGAACGAGCTCGGCCTCGCGCTGGCGACGACGCAGACCGCTGCGCCGGCCGCGAGTGCGCCCGCCGACCCCTCCGACTCCGCAGACCAGGTTGACGAGGAGACCGCCAGTGCCAGTCATCGATGATCCAAAGACCATCCCGGCCCTCACGCTCACCGCGACCGCGGACATCACCATCGCGGCCGGCGCCGAGGGCGCCTCCGCGCCGCTGCCGCGCTTCAAGATGGTCGCGTACACCGGCGGGGCCATGCGCGTCGCGGGCTGGCGGCACCCGGTCGTCATCGACCTGGCCGGCCTCGCCGTGCCCTCGCAGGCCCGCCCGATCCGCTTCGGGCACGACCCGCTCTCGGGCGTCGGGCACACCGACGCGATCCGCGTCGAGGCCGGTCAGCTCGTGGCCACCGGCGTGATCTCCCGCGACACCCAGGCCGCCAAGGAGGTCGTCGCCTCGTCGAGGAACGGATTCCCCTGGCAGGCCTCCGTCGGCGCCAGCGTCGAGGAGTTCGAGTTCATCAAGGACAACCAGAAGGCGACGGTCAACGGCCAGGAGCTCAGCGGCCCGGTCAACGTCGTCCGCAAGGCCACGCTCGGCGAGATCAGCTTTGTCGATCTCGGGGCCGACTGCCGCACCAGCGCGAGCATTGCAGCGCACAAGAACAAGGAGCCCCGTCTCATGGCCGAAGACCCGACCGCCGTCACCGCCTCCCCGGCACCTGCGAATGAGCCGAGCGCCGAGCAGGTCCGGGCCGAGGCGCTCGCCGAGACCGGCCGCATCGCCGCGATCCGCAAGGTCTGCGCCGTGGGGGGCGGCAAGCACGCCGAGATCGAGGCCCAGGCCATCCGCGAGGGGTGGGATGCGACTCGCACGGAGCTCGAGGTGCTCCGCGCCAGCCGCCCCAAGGCCCCGGCCATCCACGCCCCCGACACGAGCGTCACCAGCGAGGTGCTCGAGGCCGCGTGCTTCCAGAGCGCCAAGCTCGAAGGCATCGAGAAGGTCTGCTCGGCCCAGGCGATGGAGATCGCCGCCAAGCGGTTCCAGAGCGGGCTGGGCCTGCAGGAACTGCTCTTCGAGGCCGCGATCGCCAACGGCTACACGGGCCGCACGTTCCGGGACAGCCGCCGCGTGCTGGAAGCCGCCTTCGGCCGTGGCATCGAAGCCGGGATGACCACGATCGACGTGGGCGGCATCCTCTCCAACGTCGCCAACAAGTTCCTGCTCGAGGGCTTCTTCTCCGTCGAGCGCGTGTGGCGGAGCATCTGCGCTGTCCGCAACGTCTCGGACTTCAAGACCGTCACCAGCTACCGCCTGGTCGGCAAGGACCAGTACGAGCAGGTCGCTCCGGGCGGGGAGCTCAAGCACGGGACGCTGGGCGAGGAGACCTACACCAACAAGGCCGACACCTACGGCCTGATGCTGTCGATCGACCGCCGGGACATCATCAACGACGACCTGGGCGCCATCACCACCGTGCCCCGCAAGCTCGGCCGCGGCTCGGGCCTCAAGATCAACGACATCTTCTGGGCGGCGTTCATGAACAACGCCGCGTTCTTCAGCGTGGGCAACAAGAACTACGTCTCGGGCGCGGACACCGCGCTGGGGATCGACGGCCTGACCAAGGGCGAGGTCGCGTTCATGGACCTGGTGGACACCGACGGCAAGCCCACGGGGGTGATGCCGTCGATCCTGCTGGTGCCGACGGCGCTCTCGGCGGTAGGCACGCAGCTCTACAAGAGCGTGGAGATGCGGGACACCACGGCGAACACCAAGTTCCCCGTCGCCAACCCGCACCAGGGCAAGTTCCGCATCGAGGTCAGCCGCTACCTGTCCAACGCCCTCTACACCGGCTATTCCGCCAAGGCGTGGTACCTCCTCGCCGACCCTAGCGACCTGCCGGTCATCGAGATGGCGTTCCTCAACGGGCAGGAGGCCCCGACCATCGAGACCTCCGACGCGGACTTCAGCCAGCTGGGCGTGCGGATGCGCGGGTACCACGACTTCGGCGTCGCCCTGCAGGACCCGCGCGGCGGCGTCAAGAGCAAGGGCGAGGTGTAAGCGGCATGGGCGAGACACCCATCGGTGGGGGCATCGGCGGCGAAGAACAGTCCGGGATTCTGCCCGGCGAAGGAGAAGGCGGCATGGCTTCAGGACCAGCGAAGTTTGTTCAGGAAGGCGCCTCGATCGACTACACGCCGGGCGCGGACGTGCTCGTGGGCGCGGTGGTGGTGCAGGCCGAGCTCATCGGCATCGCGACGGCGCCCATCAAGAGCGGCCAGCTCGGCTCGCTGGCGGTCTCCGGCGTGTTCGACTTCCCCAAGGCGACGGGCGCCAGCAGCGCCATCCCCGCGGGCACGAACACCTACTGGGACGCGGCGGCCCAGAACGCGACCAAGAACGCGGCCGCGGGCGCGAACAAGCTGATCGGCAAGGCGGTGAAGGCCACCGTCGACGCCGACACGGTCGTTCGCGTCCGGATGCTGCAGTAACCACCACCGGAGGCCCGCGTGGGCGATCTGCTCGAACAGGGCGCGGCGTTCCTCGAGGACCAGCGGCTCCGGCACATGAGCCGGGCCGTGGTTTACCGGCGGGGCGCCGAGACCAAGGAGGTCCAGGCCACCATCGGCAAAACCGAGTTCGAGCAGGCCGACGACGCGGGGCTCATTCACCGGACGCAGTCGCGGGACTTCCTGATCCGGACGGCGGACCTGGACCTGGGATCCGGCCCGATCCTCCCGCGGGCGGGCGACCAGGTCCGTGAGACGGTGGGGACCACGGTGTTCGTGTACGAGGTCAACGCGCCCGGGGGGGCGGGGGGAGAGCCGCCGTTCCGGTACAGCGACCCCTACCGCAAGGCCCTGCGGATCCACACGAAGCACATCGGCACGGAGACGTGATGGCAGATGAGAACGAACAGAACGGGACCAAGGCGCGCTGGGCGGGCGTGCTCGTCACCGTCATCCTCGCCGCCGGCGCCATGACCATCCAGTGGGGCGTGGTGACCACCAAGCTCCAGCAGCTGGAGAAGCGGATGGACGAGTTCATCGGCGAGGCCCGGTCCATCCGCGGCGAGTACCAGGCGATGGAGCGCCGCGTCTCGTACCTGGAGGGCAAGGTCTCCGGGCTGGTATCGACCGGCGGGGGTGCCCCCTGAGCACCATCGTCGCCATCGCCGACGCACTGGCCGCGCACATCAACGCGGGTACCTTCAGCCAGGCGGTCAACGCCCAGCGGGTGTTCCAGCCCGCGTTCACGCTGGAGGACCTCAAGGACCTGCGCGTGTCCGTGGTCCCCCGGACCACGGGAATCTCGGCGGCCAGCCGCGAGAGCAGCGCGTTCGAGTGTGTCATCGACGTCGGGGTGCAGAAGAAGTTGGCCGACGACGCCGAGATCGACGGCCTGCTCGACCTGGTCGAGGAGATCGCCGACCACGTGCGGCTCAAGCGGTTGCCCGCGGCGCCCGACGCGGCGTGGGCCGGCATCGCCCACGACCCGGTGGTGTCGAGCGAGTCGCTCGAGCAGCACCGGGCGTTCACCAGCGTCCTGAGCGTCACGTACCGGGTGCGGAGGTAGGCCGTGCGGAACATCGTCCTGCTCAAGATCGATCTGGACACCTCCGACAAGCCGCTCTCGACGGCCAAGGTCGTGGCGACGTTCACGCTCACCGCGGCGAGCACCAACACCCAGGCCGCGACGCTCTCGGACGGCAAGGGCAACGAGGTGCTCATCCCGCCCGGCGTGCAGCACTGGTTCGAGCGGGTGAACCTGGCGGACCTGCTGGTTCGCAGCAAGGCGGGCGAGGTGATGTTCGTGGTCGGCCACAGCGCCGAGTGAAAGGAGTTGGGCGATGGCTATCAAGCTCGGCATGGAAGCCAAGCTGCTCTACAAGGTCGGCGGCCAGGGCGGCGGCGGATCATGGACGGCGCTGGGCAACACCCGCGACGTGACGCTCAACCTCGAGGCCGGCGAGGCGGACGTGACCACGCGGGCCAACAGCGGCTGGCGGGCCACCGTCGCCACGCTCAAGGAGGCCAGCGTCGAGTTCGAGATGGTGTGGGACACCGCCGACGCGGGCTTCACCGCCATCAAGAACGCCTTCTTCGGCAACGACCCCATCGGCCTGCAGGTCCTCGACGCCACCGCCGGGCAGGGGCTACAGGCGGACTATTCCATCACCAACTTCTCGCGCAACGAAGCGCTCGAGGAGGCGATCACCGTGTCCGTCACGGCCAAGGTGACGTACTCGGCGACGGCGCCCTCGTGGATCGGCGGCTAATCAAGAGGAGGCGCGGATGCGGCAGTTCAAGGACAACGCGGGCCGGACCTGGACGGTCGAGATCAACGTCGCCGCGCTCAAGCGCGTGCGCGGGCTCACGGGCATCGATCTCATGCAGGTCATCGAGGGGACGCTCATCGAGAAGCTCATCCGCGACCCCGTGCTCCTGTGCGACGTGGTCTACGCGATCTGCAAGACCGAAGCCGACACCCGCACGCCCCCGGTCTCCGACGAGGAGTTCGGCAGGGCGATGGCGGGGGACGCCATCGAGGCGGCGACGAGCGCGGTGCTGGAGGAGCTGGTGGGTTTCTGCCCGAGCCCGAGGGACCGGGCCAACCTCGGGCGGGTGCTCCAGGCCACGACCAGGGTGATGGAGCGGGCCCGCGACCTGGTGGAGCAGAAGCTGAGCAGCGGCGAGTTGGACCGGCTCGCGGACCGGCTGCTGGAGACTGCTGGCGGCTCGTCCACCAGTGCGCCGGCATCCTCGGACTCGATTCCGGGCCCCTGACGCTCCGCGAGTTGGTGGCCATGCTCGACGGGCGGCAGCGCCACGACTGGTCCATCGCTTCCGCCGTCATGGCCGTGATCGCCAACACCCACCGCGACCCCAAACGAACCCGCCCGCTCAAGCCATCCGACTTTGACCCCTTCGCCCGCCGCGCCCGGCCCGTCAAGGTCGACGTGTCGGTGCTCAAGGACGTGTTCATCGACGGCAAGTTCCCGCCACTTCCCGAGGAGGCCCGCGGATGAAGAACCTCACAACTCGCCACTATGTCTACCTCGCCGGCCTCCTTCTCCTGGCCCTGGTGCTCGCGTCCTGCGCCGGCTTCGACCTGGGCGACCTGGTGAAGGTCAAGACGCCCAACACCATCCAGCAGACCACCGGCCTGCCCTCGACGCTCAGCCTTAACGAGGCCGAGACCGAGTACCAGAACTGGTTCAACCAGACGCAGACCACCGGCGCCCAGTGGAAGAGCAACATCGAGAAGGCCGGCGAGATCCGCGGCCTGCTTGGGCAGCTGACGCTCTCGGCCCTCGACACCGTCGGCCCGACCGTCGCCGGGCTCCCCGTGCTCGGGCCGGCGCTGCCGGCGCTCACGGGCATCGCGGGCCTGTTCATCGGCAGCGGCCGGCTCCGCAAGGAGAAGGAGGCGTCCTTCAACAAGGGCCTGGAGAAGGGCAGCGGTCTCGCCGGCACCGTCGGCGGGAACGGCGGGGCCGGGTCGGGGGGCGGGAGTGGTGCGTGATCACCATGCGCATCAAGGACATGTTCTTCGACCGCCACGTCGTGATGGCGGCGGTCGACAACGCCAAGCGGAAGGTGCTCAGCAAAGCCGGGGCGTTCATTCGCACGGCGGCGAAGACCAGCATCCGCAAGCGCAAGAAGTCCGCGCCCCCGGGCTCGCCGCCGCACTCGCACGAAGGGAGCCTGCGTCGGCTCATCCTCTTCGGGTACGACCAGGCCGCCGACTCCGTGGTCGTCGGGCCGGTGGGCTTCAAGAAGAGCACCGCACCGAACGTCCTGGAGTACGGCGGCGAGACGGTCGTGCTAAAGCGCCGCCGGGGCCGGCTGACCGCGCGGAAGGTCAAGATCGCGCCGCGGCCGTACATGGCCCCGGCGCTGGAGAAGGAGCGGCCCAGGCTGCCGCTGCTGTGGCGGAACTCGATTCGAAAGGGTGACTGACCGTGGCCGACACGCGTGGCATCCGAGCCGGACGGGCCTTCGTTGAGCTGGGCGTCAGCGACAAGCTGTCTGCCGGCCTGAAAGCGGCCCAGAAGAAGCTCGAGGCCTTCGGCGCGGGGCTGCGATCGATCGGCACGAAGCTCGCCGGCATCGGCGTCGCCGCCGTCACAGCGCTGCTCGGCACCGCCAAGGCGTTCTCCGACACCGGGGACGTGCTCGACAAGATGAGCCAGCGAACGGGCGTGAGCGTCGAAGCACTGTCGGAGCTCGGCTACGCCGCCGATCTTTCCGGCACGGACATGGAGACGCTGGAGAACGGTCTCCGCGTCATGCAGAAGTCCCTCGTCGAGGCCGCCAAGGGTTCGCAGGGCGCAAGCGAGGCCCTCGGGATGCTGGGACTGACCGTGTCCGACCTGGCGACGTTGTCGCCGGATGAGCAGTTCAAGCTGCTCGCCGACCGCATCTCGAAGGTGCAGGACCCGGCCCTGCGGGCGTCGCTGGCGATGGAGCTCTTCGGCAAGGCGGGGACGAAGCTGCTGCCGCTCATGGCCGACGGGGCCGCCGGCATCAACGAGATGCAGGAGCAAGCCCGCAAGCTCGGGCTGACCGTGAGCACGCAGACCGCCCGCGATGCCGCGGAACTCAACGATGCCCTCGGCACGCTCTGGAAAGTCCTCAAGCAGGGCGTATTCACGATCGGCGGGGCGCTCGCGCCCACCATCCAGGAGCTCACCGAGCGGATCACGCGCGTGATCGTCAGCGCCACGGCCTGGATCAAGGAGAACAAGGACCTGGTCGTGTGGGCGCTCAAGGTCGCGGCGGCCGTCGCCGTGGCGGGCGTGGCCATCATCGCCCTGGGGTACATCGTCTCGGGGATCGGCGCGGCCCTGGGCCTGGTGGCGGGAATCATCGGCGGGATCGGGACGGCGTTCGGCCTGATCGGGGCTGCGATCGGCGCGGTCCTCTCGCCGGTCGGCCTTGTCATCGCCGCGATCATCGCGCTAGGCGGCGTGCTGGTGGTCGCCACGGGCGTTGGCGGCGATGCGCTCGCGTGGCTGGGCAAGCAGTTCACGGCGCTGCGGGAATGGGTGTCCAAGGTCGTGGGCGGGATCGCCGACGCCCTGGCCGCTGGCGACATCGCCCTCGCGGCCGAGATCCTGTGGCTGTCGCTCAAGGTCGTCTGGCAGCAGGGCGTGGCAGCGCTCAACAAGGCGTGGCTGGGGGCCAAGGAGTTCTTCGTCTCCACCGCGTACTCCATGTGGTACGGCGCGCTGGCGGCCGCCGAGATCCTGTTCCACGCCCTCGAGGTCGGCTGGATCGAGACGGTCGCCTTTCTTTCCAAGACCTGGACCAACTTCGCCACCGGCTTCCAGATGATCTGGGAGGAGGCGTCGTCGTGGGTCGCCAAGCGGATGCTGGAGATCCAGGGGCTGTTCGACTCCGGGCTCGACGTGGACGCCGCCAAGAAGGCCGTGGACCAGCAGCTGGAGTCGCGGCTGGTGGAGCTGGAGAACGCGGCCCAAGAGACCGTGGCTGCCCGCGAGAAGGCGCGGGCGGCCGAGCGCCAGCATTCCGCGGCCATCCACGAGGCGACGCTCGCCGCCATCGGCCAGGACTTCGAGGACGCCCAGAAGGCCCTCAAGGACAAGACCGAA
The DNA here is from genome assembly GCA_021405315.1 of Leptolyngbya sp. PLA1. Classification (GTDB taxonomy): domain Bacteria; phylum Planctomycetota; class Phycisphaerae; order Phycisphaerales; family UBA1924; genus RI-211. The sequence goes on along the minus strand of QWIH01000033.1, from coordinate 13,356 downwards.
GCCGGGCTCGCGGAATCGCAGGCCGCCTTGGACGCCGCGAAGCAGAAACTCGCCGACGCCATCGAGCAGGCCCGCCAGAAGCGCGAGGCGGCGGACGCGGAGCGCGGCCTGGGGGGACGGAAGAGCCCGCAGGATCTCATGACCGAGTTCGAGGACCGCCTGTCGGGGCTCGGCGATGTGATGGCCAAGGGGATCAGCGTGACGGGCACCTTCAACGCCACCGGCGCGGCCGGCCTGGGTGGTGGCGATGCGGCGGAACGGACGGCTCGCGCGAGCGAGCAGACGGCCAAGAACACCAAGCGTCTCGTGGACGCGATGGGTACGGGCGGGCTGGCGTTCACCTGAACGGAGTGACGAGTGCCGATCGAGGTGCGTGAGAAGTTCGATTCGCGGCGGCTCACCAAGGGGCAGAACCCCTCGGCGGAGCTGGCGTACATCGTCCTCGGCACCGACGACGACATCGCGGCCCGCGACGCCCTCGAGGATGAAGCCCCCGACACCTACGCCGGACTGGCCCGCCAGACCGTGTCGATCGAACCGCTCGGCCCCGAGCTCTGGGAGGGCACGGCCCGCTACGGCCAGTCCTCGGGCAGCATCACCCCCGGCGGCGAGGCGGTGTACTCGTTCGATACTGGCGGGGGCACCCAGCACATCACGCAGTCGCTGGCGACGGTGCACCGGTACCCCGCGCCCGGTGTGGGCGCCGCGCCCGACTTCAAGGGCGCGGTGGGCGTCAGCGCCGACGGCGTCGAGGGCGTGGACATCACCGTGCCCGTATTCAACTTCACCGAGACGCACTACAAGCCCGACGAGGAGATCACCGGGGCGTACAAGGGCGTCCTCTTCAACCTCACCGGCAAGGTGAACAGCGACACGTTCAAGGGGTTCCAACCGGGCGAGGTGCTGTTCCTGGGCGCCTCGGGCTCGAAGCGCACGCAGCTGGGCGAGGATGCGGACTGGGAGATCACGTACCGCTTCGCGGCCAGCCCAAACGTCTCGGGGTTGACCATCGGCCCCATCAACGGCATCAGCAAGAAGGGCTGGGAGTACCTGTGGGTGCGGTACGCCGACCAGGAGGACACCGCGGCCAAGGCGATCGTGAAGCGGCCGATCGCCGCGTATGTCGAACGCGTGTACGAGGACGGCGGCTTCGCGGCCCTGGGACTTGACTGACGCTCACTATGGGAGACGACCTCCGCAAAGTCCGGCCCGGCGACCCGCTCCGCATCCCCTCGCGGGCGTACAACGCCTTCGTCGATGCGGCGCTCGACCTCAAGCGTCGCCAGCAGGACCGCGTATCCGGCGAACTCCACGATAGCGGGCGGCAGCACGGGGTTGTGCCCGTCCGCAATGACTCCGGGTCCGACCTCGACCGCTACCACGTCATGGCCATCGACGGGCCGCTCTTCCCGCCCGGCGACGAAGGGCCGGAGAAGACCTTCCAGAACCGCATGGCGCTCAAGGGCATCGAGCCCGACGAGGAGACGCCGCCGGGCCGATTCGTCGTCGCCCGCGAGCCGATCATCGCCGGCGAGGTGGGGCCGTGCGTCGTCCACGGCGTCACGCCCGTCCGCCTGTACGTCGAGGAGGAAGAGCACGCCTTCGCCGACATCAAGCCGGGCGAGCGTGTGCTCGTGTCGAGCGGCTCCGGCGGAACCGCCATCCTCTGGAAAGAGGACGGTGTCGGTGAGAAGTGGGCCGTGGTGGACATCGGCCGCCCGCGTTCGGACACGATCGTGGCCCTCCTCGGGGAGGCCGTCGAGATCGCCAACGAGCGGTTCCGCTGGCGCTACCCGTGGGACGAGGCCGCCATCGACGGCGACCCCGCGAGCGAGACGTTCGGGCGGTACATCAAGGTCGAGAACGGCCTGTCCTCCAATGGCGATCCCGACAAGTACGCGATCAACCGCTTCGAATCCCACCACAGCGACGTGCCGGACCAGGAACCCGAGGGCACCGACGGCTTCGGCGGCGTGCGGTCGTACTTCGTGCCGGGGCAGCTCGAGCCCTTCGACCCGGCCGGGTTCTGCCCGCGCAAGGCCGCGATCCCGATCCTGCGGCCGATCCTGAAGGGCGTGGCCGTGCAGATGACCGCCGAGCGCGACACCCGCGGCGGCACGGTGTGGTGCTTCCAGGCCCTCAACGGCGTGGAGCTGGTGGAGTTCGACGTCCCGGTGTGGCTCTATGTCTGACCCCCATGAGTCCATCCCCGTCGACCTGGAAGCTCGCCGCGAGCACGAGCGTGGCAAGTACGCCGCGCTCGTCGGCACGCGCTACGGCTCGAGCAACCACGGCCAGCACGCCTACGCGATCGTCCAGGGCTTCAGGCCGCGGTTCGTCGTGGACTTCGGCTGCGGCCGCAACCTCTTCATCCGGCACCTGCGGCGGCTGGGGATCGACGGGCTGGGGGTGGATTTCGCGTTCCCAGAGGCGGACATCGTGGCGCCCATGCACCGCGTTCCGCTCTCGGCGGGCATCGCCGACCTCGTGACCGCGTTCGACGCCCTCGAGCATCTGCTCCCGGAGGAGGTGGACGAGGTGCTCGACGAGATGCGGCGGATCGCGGTGCGTGGGGGTGGCGGGAGGTTTGTCTTTTCGATCTGCACGCGGGAGAGCAAGACGAAGGTCAACGGCGAGGGGCTCCACCCCACGGTGAAGCCCCGCGGGTGGTGGCTGGAGCGGATCGGCCGCGTGGGCACGGTTGCGACTTCTTCGACAAAGGGCAACTACATCGTGGGGGCGTTCAACGATGCGTGAGAACAGCGGCGACATCGCGGCGTTGCAGGCGGGGCTGAAGCAGCGCCGGCCGGCGCGGAGCGGCGTGCGGCTCTACACCGCCGATTTCGACTCCGTTTCCCTGTGCGACTTCTACAAGGGACGGTCGGCGTTCCTGATGCTCTCGGGGCCGTCGCTCAATCAGATCGACCTCACGCAGCTCAACCGCCGCGGCATCGTCACGATGGCGGTGAACAACGCGTGGTCGCTGCACCGCCCCACGCTGTGGACGTGCGTGGACGACCCCGGCCGTTTCATCGACACCGGCTGGAAGGACCCGGGGATCCTGAAGATGGTGCCGGTATCGCATTTCGACAAGCGCCTGCGTGTCCAGAACCCCGACGGGTCGTTCCGGGCCAGCGCGTTCAAGGTCCGGCAGATGCCCGGCGTTCTGTTCTACCGCCGCAGTGACCACTTCGACCACAGCCGGTTCCTGAAGTCAGACACGATCAACTGGGGCCAGGACGGGGAGCACGCCGATTCGCTCGGGATCAAGGGCAAACGCAGCGTCATGCTGGCGGCCCTGCACCTCTTGCACTACCTGGGCTTCCGCACGGTGTACCTGCTCGGGTGCGACTTCAAGATGGCCGGCGACCGCAAGTACGCCTTCAGCGAGGAACGCACGCGGGAATCGATCCGGCACAACAACATCCTGTACGAGTCGCTCCAGAAGCGATTCGAGGCTCTGAAGCCTCACTTCGACCTGCACGGGTTCAAGGTCATCAACTGCTCACCGGGCAGCGAGCTGGGCGTGTTCGAGCGGATGGAGTTCGCCGACGCGATCGCGATGGCCGGCGCCGAGTGCGGCAAGCCCGTGGACACGGCGGGCTGGTATCAGCCCAAGGAAGGAGCCAACAAGTGAGCGACGAACCCCGCCGGTACTTCCTCTACATCCCGGTCTGGGCTTCGACCACCGGCGGCGGTGGCGGTGGGTCGGGCAGCTCCTCGTCCGAGGGGTCGTCGTCGAGCAGCAGTTCGTCGAGCTCGTCATCCTCGAGCAGTAGTTCGTCCTCGTCGTCGAGCTCCAGCGGTTCATCCTCGTCGGGTTCATCGTCGAGCGGCTCCTCCAGCAGCGGGTCCGGGTCGTCCAGCGGCTCGGGATCGTCCTCGGGGTCCGGCAGCAGCGGCGCGAGTTCATCGGGCGGCGGTGGGTCCAGCGGCATGTCGAGTGGGGCGTCTTCGGGCGCGTCATCCGGCGCGAGCAGCGGCGGCGGATCGTCGGGCGGCAGCGGCTCGTCCGGAGGTGGCGGCTCGTCCGGTGGCGGAGGTTCGTCGGGCGGAGGTGGTTCGTCTGGGGGCGGCGGTGGGTCATCGGGCGGTGGCGGAGGAGGAGGATCCTCCGGAGGCGGGGGAGGAGGTGGTGGTGGCGGTGGTGGCGGAGGGGGGGGTGGTGGTGGCTCGGGCGGCGGGGGTTCCGGGGGCTCGGGCGGGTCCAACTGCCTGCTCTTCGGTACGCTGGTCCGCCTGGCCGACGGCCGCGTCACGCCGATCGAGAACCTCAAGCCCGGTGACCGTGTGGCGACCATCAAGGTCCCCGGCCTCGAGGTCGATGTTCCATTCCGCGCCCAGTACCAGTGGCTCTCGCACCACGGCATGCGCGGCACGATCCCGACCGTCGGCCGCGTCGCCAGCGTGAAACTCGGCGAGCACACCGGGTTCGTGGTCATCAACCGCCGGATCAAAGCGACGCCCGAGCACCCGTTCCTCGTCCGACGCGGCGACGAGTGGGGATTCTCGTCGGCCGAGTTCATCAAGAAGGGCGACTGCCTGATCGGCGAGCGCCTGGCCGAGGAACTCGTGGAGACCGCCGACCGCATCGACGCGCCGACACGCACCGTGGCCGTCCACATCCCCGGCACGAACACGTTCTCGGCGGAGGGCGTGTGGGTCCACAACGATCTGCCAGCGGATAACCAGTCCAGCGGCGTGGCGGAAGCCACGGCGCAGTCTTCCGGGCCAGGCTCCGCGTCCGGCACCGGAATCACCACGGCGTCAGGGCCTGGGTCGACTTCGCCTTCCGCGTCTTCAAGCGGGCCGTCCAGCAGTGGACCGGGGAGCAAATCGAGCGGGTCATCCTTCTCCAGTTCCTCCGGCACCGGTTCGGGGAGCGCGAGCGGATCAAGTTCGAGCGGCGGTGGGACGGGGACGTACACGTTCTAGCGGGCAGTGCACGACCCAGCTCGGTAGCGCAGCGGTCCTTTCCGCCGAGCTGTGAGCGGCGGGGAGGGCCTGCACCGGCCGCCCGCAATCGTCGGCCCACGATGGGTATTCCCTCCGGGTGACTACAGCGCGTGCGCGAGCTTCGCCTTGATGCGAAAGTAGGTCGCCCGCGATGCACCGGTGATCGCGATGAACCTCAGCACCCGCTCTTCTTCCGAGCGCAACGAGGAATCGTGCTGCACCGCCAGGACGCAGGCCGCTCGGCGATCGGGCACGACCATCTGCAGCAGGCTGGTGTGCCAATCCGTCAGGCCGGCCTTGCGAAGCTGCGACCCCTTGCAGTAGTGCCGCATGGAGACGGCCGGGATCATCGGGATGAGCTTCCCCAGGAACTCGTACACCTCGCCGTCGTTGAACCACCCGCCAACGTTCTGGTGCACCTCTTCGTTGGAAGGACAGAAGTGGAGAATGATGGCGCGGTCCTCGAGTGCCCGCACGTTGGGGTTGAGGCTCTTCCACTCGTTGGCGATGAGGATGACGTTGCTCGACGTTGAAAACGAGGAGGGCAGCTCGCCATCGTTCATCGTCACGTTGGTCAGCCAGTGCAGGCGTTTCTCCCGCACCGTGTTGCACAGGGGCTTGAGGAGGCGCACGCATTCGGGATCCGCGTACAACCGATCCAGATCGTCCAGCACTACCGGCCGGTCTCGGTACTCCCAGAGCTGCCGGTACAGGCCGAATGGCTGCATATGCCCCTCGACGTACAAGACGGATGCCTCGGAGTTCCCTGGGCCCCCGGCCGCTGAGAGTGTGCGCCGGACGTTCTCACTCTTGCCCGTGCCGTGGCGCCCCAGCAGCAGCACGAGGCCGAGCTCCCCCCGCGCGAACTTCGAGAGGTACAGCGCGAGGTGGGCATACGCGGTCAGGCGGATGACCTCGCGGGGAACCGAGGCATGGTGCGATCGCTCTGGCATGGGGGGCTGCCCCGGGGGGGGCGGGGAACGGGCGGAGAGGAGGGGGGGGCGTAGGACGGGAATTCGTGAGATTCTGCGACTTGGGCCGAATATCGCCGATTGGGCGGCCCTAGACGGGTCGATCCGGCCGCACCGCGTCGTCGTCATGCGACTTGCGCGGGGCGGGGTGCGCTGATGCCTGGTTCCGAGAGGAGGAGGGCCTTTTCCGGCGGTGCAGCTCGGGATCAAAGCCCGCCGCCCGGAGCGCCTCGTCCCAGCTGCCCAAGTACCGGCGCCCGGCACCGTACAGACTGGGATAGTCTCGCGATACTGCCCAGGCGTTGATCGGCTTGTTCTCTCGAGCGCGGGCGCGGATGCCCTCGGCGATCCGTTCCTTGCTCCATTTGTGAGAGGGCTGCTTCGGCAATGCCGCACTCACGCTTCGAACCCGCGCGAGTTGCGGTCGTTTGCGCTTCCGGGGCGGCATGTGCGTGACCCGTGGGTCGAGGCCCGCCGCCGCGACGGCCGCCTGCCAGCCCCCAAAAAGGCGGTAGCTCGCATCGACGAGCGATCGAGGTTCCACCAAGCGCCCGACGAGCGGCTCGCTGCGTAGGGCTCGCGTCAGGATCGCCTCAATTACTCGCTCCCGGTTCCACGGCACGATCCGCTGCAACTTGGTGGGGTCGACCCCGGCCGCCATCACGGCCTTGGGCCAGGAGCCGAAGTGGCGGCGGGCGGCGGACACCATGTGGCGGTAACGCCGCTCTATCTGGTCCGTGGTGAGGGGCCTGCGACGACGGGAGAGCGAGCGGATCCGGGCCAGCACCTTGGCTGGCGACCACCGATCCTGGGTCAGGACACGCTCGGGCGGAATGCCGGCGGCAACGATGGCGTTCCGCCACGAGCCGAAGATGCGGCGTGCCGCGCAGTACAGCTGCTGGTCGGCACCCTTTCCGCCCGCGGAGAGCGAGAGCCCCTCGGCTTCACGGTCGAGGATGTGCCGGAGAATTCGTTCTCGGGTCCAGAAGTTGCGCATGGTTACTCCCGAGCGTCGGCGATGATTGCTTCGAACCGCGCCACGATGTCTGCATGGTGCTTCTGGAGGTACTCGCGCAGCCGCGTGTTCGTCAGCAGCGACCGCGCATAGATCGCCAGGCGGAGCAGGTCGATGGTGTATTGCTTGTAGAGCTGGGAGTAGAAGTCGTGCTTCTGCTCGGCGTCGGCGAGCTTCTTGAGCAGGTCGTTCTTCCGCTGCGCACGCTTGTCCCACGGGTTGTGCTTGCGCCCGCGGCTCTCGCGCTGAGCCATCGGCGTCTTGACGACCATCGTTCGTGCGAAGGACGTGCTGTAGTCCTTGTAGCTCTCCATCGTCCGGAGGATTTCCTTCTGACGCTGGGGCTTGACGTGCGTGAACTCGCGTGCGCACGCCCGGGTGATCTTGCCGGCGTCGTAGGCCGCGGTCACGTCCGCGTGGAGCTGCTTGAGCAGGGTCTTCTTCAGCCGGTGGTCCAGGCCGGAAACGCCCAGCGCCGCGGCGATAGCGTCTTCGTCGACCTCGCCCAAGGCCCTCTCGATCATCCGGTGCTCCTGCACCGGTGAGACCCGGTTCACCATCCGGTTACTCGTGAACGCCTCTCGCTGCGCGCCCATGATGCACGGCGCGGTCACGACACCGAGCTCGACCAGCGCGCGGTAACGTTGGACACCGTCGAGTATCAGGTAGTCGCCGTTCTCGGGGAACACGATGAGCGGCTCGATGAGCCCGACGGACTTGATGCTGGCGAGGATCCGGTCGTATTCGCGCTTGCTGACCTTGCGCTCGCGGAGCGGCCGCAGCTGGATCACGGGAACATCGACGGCGACGGACTCGTTCATGTGCTGGACCTTTCCTTCTGCGGCGGTCGAGCGGTCACGTTGTACTTGCCGGTGAGCGCCGGCTTCTTCTCCAGACCCTCGCCCTGCAGGAGCTGCACGAACTCCCGATCGTCCCACAGCAAGGCGAGACCATCGAGCAGTGTGTAAAGACGGCTCTCCTTGCCCTGGGCCTCCCGGGCAAACGAGTCCTTCGCCTGCGTAGCCGTCGCGATGTCCTCGGTGAGCGCCGCAACGGTGTATTCCTCCGGTCCGGATCCCTTCTTCTTGCGGCGATCCATGCGTGCGTTGATGATGGCGCGAGCCCTGGCGAAGTTGTTGCTGTTCACGACCCCCTGGTCGAACGCGTCCATGAGCACATTCTGGATCGTCGCGTCGTCGGACTGGGCGACCAGGACCGCGAACGAGATGGGGATGATGTCCTGCTCGACTCCCTGGATGAGGCGATCCTCACCGTTCTCCACCAGCTTGATGTACTGGCGGATGTACTCGATGCTCCGGCAGGCGATCTTGGCGATCCGTGCGAACTCCCATCCCTCGTCGTGCAGCGACTTGAGCTCGCGGGCGAAGTGCATCGTGCCGGGGCGAGCACGGGCCAGATTCTCGACCAACGATTCGAGGTACGCCTGCTTGCGGGTGCAGGTGACCACTTCGGCACGGATGTGGGTCTTGCCCAGGCGTTGGTGGGCGATCAGGCGACCCTCGCCGCAGATCAACTCGTAGAAGCCGTCCTTGGCGAGGAACTTGTCGTTGACCCGGATGTCCTTGATCTGGCCGACGGTGTCGATGCTCTGGACGTTGAGGGCGAACTGCGCCTCATCGCGGGTGCGGGTGTTGATGACCCGGATCTTGTCGACCGGGATCATCTCCCGCCGACGGTCCTTCATCAGACGGATGGGTGCAGTCTCCATTCATGACCTCGCAAGTTGACGGATGAACTCCAGCCCGCTGTGCCCGTACATCACCAGCCGTGCCTCTGACGAGCCGAACACGCGGAAGCCGCGTTCCCGCACGAGCAAGCGCGGGAGCGCCACGAAGCCGAGAATCTGCGGTCCCTCGCTGGCGGACACCGGCACGCCGAGCGTGATGTCCACCACGCCGCGGACATCTGGGTAGAAGTACCAGTACTCGTTGAAGCCGTGCGGCACCGGCACCGACGGCTGGATCAGGACGGTAAACTTGCCGTTGACGACCAGGAAATCGTCGTAGCTCTCGACCCGCTCCACCGTCTGGCGGAGCAGGGCCTCAACCTGGGCGCGGACCTCGCCGGCGGCCGCTTTGAAGAGCTGCTGGTAAGCCGCGTCCAGCGACCGGAAGTGCGTTGCGTAGGTGGGGACCGAGGGGGCCCACTCATCGGCGCTCACCAGCGAAGGCCGAAGAAAGCCGTGCTCGCGGTGAAGCCGCTCGAGGTGCCGGAGCATGGTCTCGGGCGAGAAGCGCAGCGCCGCCTGGGCCATGATCGCCCGGGCGCGGTCAAAGACGGCCTGGTCCACCAGCGGATCGATCGCACCGGCGGTCCTGATCCACTGGTCGACCGGGTTTCTCCGTGTCGGGGTCTTGAGCTTGCTGGTGGTCTTGTTGTAGACCAGAGTGCCGGCGTACATGACGTTCGTGAGGATGCGACGGATCTTCCCGGCGTTCCAGAGGCCACCCATGGCCGAGCGCGAGCCGTCGGCGTTGAGCCGCGACGCGATCTGGTCCATCGAATGCCCAGCGCCGATGTACTCATCGAAGATGCGGCGGACGGTGATGACCTGCTCCTCCGGCCCCAGCGTGAGCGTGACTCGCTGGTTCTGGATTCCCTTTTTCTGGCCGTGGGTCAGCACGTGCAGGCGGTGACGGGACTCGTCCAGAAGCAGACGGTCGAAGCCGTAGGGCGCCTTCCCGCCCGCCCAGTAACCCTGCTGGGCGATCTTCACGCACCCGTGGAACACCTTTGTGCTGAGTTCCTTGCTGTACTGGGCGGCCCGGAACCGCTCGAACTGCACGTAGACCGGGTAGAGGGGGTCGTCGGGGCGGGGCATCCCAAGCGTCGTGTAGATGACCTGCTTGCCGTGCTTCTTGCACTCGGCGCTGTACGTCGCGGAAAGATCGATGTCCTGGAACCGACCCCAGCGGCTCACGTCGAGGCAGAGCACGAAGTCGAAGTCCTTGCGCTGCTTGACCCAGTTCTCCATCATGTCGTGGAAGCCATCGCGCCCTTCGGCGGTGAGGCCAGACTTTCCACGGTCGGCGAACTCGTGGATGATGTCGACACCGTTGTCGGTAGCCCATTTCTGGACCAGCTCCTGCTGGATCGCCACGGAGTTCTCCTGCCGATCCCGCGCGGAGTGCCGGTAGTACGCCACGCCGCGAAATCGCGGCGCCAACGGCGCCGCGGCAGTCTCCGCTCTGACCCACCACGGGGCCTGACTCGAGTTGCTCATCGCGTCCTCGCCAACCTCGCCCGTCGCCGGCCTCACCGCGGGTACGCCCCGGCGACGATGCAGGTGTCGATGGTCGTTGAGCAGTATGCGCGGGCCCTGTGACGTTCAGTGCGCCGACGCTGTGACTTCCGTGTGACTCGGTGCGGAATTCAGGCTCAGCATGTACCGGCCGTGGTGCCCGACGATGGCGTCGGCGAGATCACCCATGCCGCCGTGGCGGAGCTTGGTGCGCAGCCGTCGCACGCCGGCCCGCAGGACCGCGGTATCCGTGAACTCGTCGTCCCAGATCTCCTGCAGGAGGTCCAGATGGGTCACGTACTGGTTGGCGCTGCGCGCCAGGCGTGCAAGGAGCCAGAATCCTTGGGTGTGACCGAGATGGAGCAGCCGGCCATTCCAGACCACCGACAGAGTCGCTTCATCGAGCAGCGGCCGACCAGGGACGGATCTGTCGCGGCGTGGGTGCGCATGTTCTCTGCCGCATGAACAGCCATCGCCGGAGCAGGCCTCACGCACAATCGAGGCGATTTCCTGGGCACACAACGCGGCGCCCATGATGTTCTCGGTGAGTTGCCGGCAAAGTACATCCAGTCGGCGGTCGGGCTCTGTGGTCATGGCTGTCCCCGTGCTGTGGCCACAGGGGAGCCGACCTCAACGTCTGAAATGGCCCGCGATATTCAGGCGCTGCACGCTGCGCAGAGGCGGATTCCTCTGGGCCTGAGACGGCGGGCCGACAATGACTCCGGTTTCTAGACCCGAGCCGGGTGCGGCCGGCTTGGAGGGCGCATGCCGCCGAAGCCTGAGATTCTGCGACAACGGTTGGCATTTGCCGGAGATTGTTGGCGACTTGTGGTCTCCTCCTCCCAGTCGCTCGAGACAGCGTTCCTCGTCGCCCACGACGGGAGGCCCAATTCGATCGGAACGGTTCCGCTTGTGGGTACCATTCAATCGATATGGATCGCAACCAGGCGTTTGACCACTTCTATGACCAGTACAAGGAGCAGGTGTCCGAAGCGGATTACCTCTACCGTCGTGCTGCGCTTTGGTTATCCGCCAATGGGCTTGTTGGAACCATACTCGCGGCACTGGCAACGGGATCACCGGGGCGGCGGTTCGGTGTTGACATCGCCGAACCGACAGCGGCGGTGATTGGCGTCCTGACTGGCGCGTCGCTGCTCGGGGCATTCGTGTTGATGGGACTGGCGCTTTTTCCGCGGAGGTACGGGAGGTTTTCACTTCCCCACGAGATCATCGCGTTCCGCGAGATGTATCGCGGTGATCTGGAGCGAGCGGGTTATCCAGCGGAGCACCGACGAGCCGTCGAATCAGAAACCACCTTCGAGGAGCTTTCAAAGGTGCTGGCTGAAAAGACGCGGCTGAATGCGGAGTTGAACGAGATGCGACATCGCCTGCTTGGTCGGTCGTCGATGCTCACCTTCGTGGCCGTTGCCGGCCTTATGATCATGCTGTCCAGTGCCGTAGTGAGCGCGGCCCGCGTTCAGGGGAGATTGAGCAATGACCAACAATCAGGAACAGAGCGGTTCGAGCGGGAAGCCTCCGGCTCCGCCCCCGTCTTTGCCTCCCCCGTCGGGAACTCAGACGCGCAGCGACCCGGGTCCCAACCGGCCGCAAGCGCCACCGCCATCGAACCCACCGCCATCCGGAATAATGACGAAGGGCGGTTGACCACCATTTCCTCTTGGGTAGGTCCATTGCTCCAGAACGTGGTCGGCGGAATATTGTCCGCTGTTGCCTTTGCATTCCTCGTTTGGGTCTTCAGACGCATATGGCGGTGGATCCGCCTGCGGCGATTCGAGCGGTTCTTTGGTGCGAGCATCGTCGAGTCGGGCCTGACAATCGTGTGCGCGGAGCTTCAACTCCGTGAGGACGTTCTCGCCGCCGCACGGAGCCAGAACATTCAGCCGAGTGCAGACTTCCCCTTCCTAAAGCCAGGTTTGGCCGGGTATGCGGTAACGACGCAGCGCCCGGTGTCTTTGGCGGAAATCCGCGCCGTGAACTACCTAGCAGCCGAGTTCCGCCGTTGGCTTCCGTCTTCACCTCGTGTGCTGAGCGACCTTGACGTGCGAGCCGACTTGAATCTCAACTTCGTCTCGTTGGGATTCGGGTCAAACCTCAAGACTCGAGATGCCCTCACGAACTCAGCGAACACAGCGATCGATACCGACTTTAGCTCGCGGTTCGAGGATCGTGCAACAAAGCTGCCCGCCTTTCAGCGAGAATCTGGCTTCGACTACGGTCTGATTCTGAAGCTCCATCCGACGCAGTTTCCGGCGCGTGCATGGTTCTCCTGTGCCGGAGTGAACGAGTGGGGCACGTCCGGAGCGGCGTGGCTGCTCGCCAACAAGTGGGAGTCGGCGCTGCTCAGGCGCCGGCTGGAAGACGGCTCCGAGCTCGGGGACCGTTGTTTTGCGGCATGGGTCAAGGTGCGTCCGGGGCAGGACGAGTCCACCGAGGTCGTTCGAGTCGTCTGCCTGTGAGGGTCGGAGGACCAAGTCCGTGCTTTGCGTTTTCTCTGGGACCGAACGGTCTGTTCAGCCTGTAGCGTTGTGATCCGGCCCCGGTCCGTGAACATCAACTATCTGGGTCGCTCGTTCGGCCTAAACCAAGCGATCAACCGCCGATGAGCCACCGCAAGCTCGCGATTCGGGATTGGGCTTCGTCAGAATCCGGCTTCTGTTGCGCGTCAACTGCCATTTTCATGCAGAGAGCGAAAACCGCCGTTCGCCAGGATTGCTCGCGTTGTGGATAGGGAGTGGGAGTTCTGAGAAAGGCCTCGTAAAGAGGCCTTTTCTCGTTAACGGTCTGGGCCTTTCGCCCACCGCGCGTAACTCTCGGGAATCGTGGCACTTCCTGAAGGTCCACGATTTGCCGGGCGCTCTCGAATCCGAGGCATCGCATCGCCGTTTCGGTCGCCACGCCGGGGTTGGGGACCGATAGTCTCTCCGCGCTCTCAAACGCCCGGGCGGGTCTGGTTAACGCGCCGTCGGGGTGAACGAGGGGTGAGATTCGGACCCTGCTCCGCTCCCCGACCGTTTCGCGTATTCAGAGGCAGGCGGCCCGCACCGGACGCGGGCCCCATTCCAGCATCAGGTGCGAAGCCGAGCGCCAAGCGCACGCCCGCACGGATGCATGTCCCCCTTCACGGAGGATGT
>QWIH01000032.1 GCA_021405315.1 Leptolyngbya sp. PLA1 | reverse complement strand
TCATCACTCCGTCCCCAAGCACCGCGGAGCCCGCCAGCCCGACCTGCCCGCAGAGGACGCAGCACCGGCCGATGCGGCAGCCGTGCCCGATCTGCACCAGGTTGTCGATCTTGGTCCCGTCACCCACGGTCGTGGAGCCGAACTTCGCCCTGTCGATGCACGAGCAGGCGCCGATCTCCACCTGGTCCCCGATCACGACATTCCCGATGTGAGGGATCTTCAGGAGCCCGCGCCCGTCCGGGGAGGGGTGGAAGCCGAATCCGTCCCCGCCGATGACCACGCCGCTGTGCAGGATGCACTCCCGCCCGATGACGCAGGCGTGCATGATGCTGACGTTGGGACGCACCAGTGTCCGTGCGCCGACGGTCGCGCCCGCGCCGATGAAGACCTGGGCTTCCAGCCTCACCCCCTCGTGGAGGACCGCTCCCGCGCCGATCACGCACTGAGGGCCGACGCTCGCGGTCGGGTGCACCTTCGCCGAGGCATCCACCACCGCGGAGGGATGGATGCCGGGCTGCACGGGAGGTTCGGGCGGCGCGAACCGGTGGAGCAGCGTGATCAGCGCCAGGTCTGCGTCCGGCACGATGATCAGCGGCCGCGGTGACGCGGGGGAGGCGGGGTCAAAGCCCGGGATCAGATCCGCGAGCGGCACGTCACGCGTGACCACCGCCGCGGAGGCGCGGCTGGCGGGCCAGCGCCGCCCGAACTTGACGGATCGCACGAAGGTGAGCGACCCCGGCTCTGCCAGGTCGAGCGTCTCGACGCGGTCGACTACGACCTCGCCCGGGCCAAGCAGAGAGCCCCGGACAAGCCTCGCGATCTCATCGCAGCGCAGGCCGGGCATGGCTCAGGGCTTCCCGCCCTTGGCGGCGTACTCGTTGTTCAGCACCGTCAGCACGCGGTCGGTGATGTCCATCGCGTCGGTTCGGAAGAGCACCGTGCGCTGCTTGAGCAGCGAACCGTACTCCTCCGCCGTCGCACGCTCGGGGATCTTCAGCGAGCTGTCGTCGAGGACGACAAGGTCAAAGCCGTCCTTGGCCGCGATCTGCGCCACGACGGCGTTGAGCTTCAGGTACAGCTCGCGGACGACATCACCCTGCTCGAGGTTGATGATCTGCTGGTACATGCGGGAGCGGGCCTCACGCAGCCCCTGCAGCTCGATCTTCTCGGCCTGCTTCTCGTTGCGTCGCTTGTGGTCGGTGGGGGGGATGACCGTGGCCAGCTCGTTGTCCACCGCCTTGATCTGCTCGCCCATGTCGTCCAGCGTCTTCTTGAGCTGGTCGGCGTGGGCCGCGATCGCACGGTTGCGGTCCTGCAACTCGGTCAGCTTGTTGATGAGCTCGAGGTTGACCAGCGCCACGCGGGGCTGGATCTGCGCCGGTACGCCCGCCGGGGACGCGCTGGACCGGAGCGCCGAACCCGCGATGATGGCGAGGCCGAGGACGCACGCCGAGGCGAGCACGGGGGACCTGAAGAGGCTGGACATGGCTGGCTCCTGCTGCTTGCTCCGACTGGGACGCACGAGCGACCGGACAGTTCCGCGGAGCGGGATTCTGCGAACGCGACTGGACGGCCGTCCCTACCTGAACGGCACGTCGATGCTGAAGGTGAAGAGGCGGGTCTCGTCCGTGTCCTCCTTCAGGATCGGGAACCCGAAGTCAAACGCGAGGGGGACGGGCGAGAGTTGTTCGACGAAGATGCGAAGCCCGACGCCCACCGACACCCTGTACTTGTCGAACGAGACTTCCTCGTCGACGGTGCCCGTGTCGATGAACGCCACCCCGCTGAGGATGTCCGTGAAGAGGGGGTGCCGGACCTCGGCGCCGGCGAAGAACATGAAGTTCCCGCCCACGGTGTCCTCGCTCACCCCGCCCGTGTCGTTTCGAATGCCCGCGGGCGCGACCGCGCGGTAGTCGAACCCGCGGAATGTCTGGCCGCCCATGTAGAGGCGCTGGTAGAAGGGCGCCACGTCCTCATCGCCGGGGATGTACGCGGCCCTGGTCGTGAGCTGCAGCACCGTCTTCTCGCCCAGCACGTTCTCGCGCAGACGGAAGTACCGCGACGCCTCGCCCCGCAGGACCGCGAACGAGTAGTCGCCCGTGAAGACCTCCAGCCCCATCTCCAGCTTGTTGCCCTTGCTGGGGAAGGTGATGTTGTCCAGGCTGCTGCGGCTGAGCGAAACGCCCGCGCTCGCCAGCATCGAGCCTTCCTCCTGCGAGAAGTACTCGGTCGGGGCATCCTCGTCGATGTTCGAGAGCTCGATGGTCTCCACGCGGAACGGCACCGTGAGGTTCCAGCGCGAGCCGTACCGCCTCCCGACCCGCACCTCGGCGCCGATCCGCTGCTCGTCGTACGCCCGGTAGATCCGGTCGCGGTAGTAGACGCTCCCGCCCATCGAATAGTCCGTACCGAACGCGTACGGGTCCGAGAGGCCGATGGAGAGGTTGCGGTAGCGGTCGCCGGGCTGCACCGCGAGGGTGAATGTCTGGCCCCCGCCGTGGAACGCCTCGCCGGAGAAGAGTTCTCCCCAGGAGTCTGGCCAGTCGCGGACGTCGAAGTTCCGCTCGGTGAGCGAGATCGTGCCGATGACGCCGTTGTCCGCCGAGAGGGCCGCGCCGAAGTTGATCGATCCCGTGTTGGTCTCGTCCACCTCGACCAGCACGTCGCGATAGCCCGGTTCGTCCTCTCGCTCGGGCTGCACCGTGAGCTTCACGCTGTCGGTCACGAAGAACCGGGTGTCCGCGAGCCTCTTGCGGCTTTCCTCGAGTTCCCCGGAGTCCAGCGGGCGATCCGGGCTGATCGTCAGCCGCTCGCGGATCACGTCATCCCTCGTCCGGGTGTTGCCCGTGATGGTGATGAGGCCGGTCTTGTACGCGTTCCCCTGACGCACGGTGAGGAGCACGTCCACCAGCGGCGCCCCGGGCTCGCGCAGCTCGCGCTTCTGCACCTTCGCGTCGGCATAGCCGATCGCGCCGTACGCGTTCTCGATCGCCTTGATCGCCCGCTGCACGCGGTCGAGGCTGTACGCGTCGCCCGCACGCACGTCGAACAGCCCGCGGAGCTGCTCGGCGGTCATCGCCGGGGCCGCGTCGTCGGCGAACTCCAGGTGCAGGTCCCGAAGCGTGTAGATGGGCCCCTCGTCCAGCACGAAGGTCACGATCGCCTCGCGCCCGTCCGGGGAAGGCGTGATCACGCGGTCCACCCGGATGTCCAGGTGCCCCCGGTCCTTGAAGAACTTGATGATCGACGCGATGTCCTCGTCCAGCAGGTCCGGGTCGATCGGCCCCCGCTCCAGCAGCCAGGCTTCCTTGGTCTTGAGGTTACCCTTGATCTGCTCGGGCAGATAGCTCTTCAGCCCGTCGAACCTGATGCTCGCGACCTTGCTCTTGGGGCCCTCACGCACCCGGAACACCGCGATCTGGTTCTTCTCAAGCTCGCCCTCGTCCACAGTCACCAATGTGCTGTAGAAACCCTTCTCGCGGTACATCGCCTCGATCCGCCGGCACGCCCGCTCGAGCTGCGTCGGATCGATCGGTGTCCCCTCCAGCGCACTCAGCGACACCCCGAGGTCCTCATCAGAGAACTCGCGGTTGCCGACCGTCTGCACGGATTCGATGATCGGTTGCAGCGTCAGCAGGTACATCACCTCGACCGATCCGTCCGACAGGAGCTGTGCCCGCCCTCCGCCGAGCGGAAGCGGCCCAGCCTCGTCAACCTCGACAGATCCTCGCTGATCAGCGCGGGCTCAAGCGCCGTCCCCGGCGCCATGCGGATGCTGTTCCGGGCCAGCGTTTCAATCGCCGGCTCCAGCGGCTCTGCCGCCTCTCCGGCCGCCTGCGGCCCCCGGGCCAGCGTCACCCGCGACACCAGCCTCCCGGCCAAGGCCTGCACCTCGGGAGAGGCTCGCCCTTCGGCAGGGGGCGCCACGGGGCCCTGGCCCAAGGCCAGCCCCGCCGACAATGCCAGCACCACGCACGCGCCGAGCCCACGAATGTTCGCGAACGACTTCACAAGGATCGGACGATACCGCCCCTCCACGCCCCGGACAAACTCCACAACTGCAATTACTTCAGCAGGCACTAACTTTGGCCACGATGCTCCTCGCTCACCCAGCACTTCCTGCCGGAACGCGAACAGGTATCCTCCGGCCGGTAGCCGCCCCGGAGGCCCTCTGTGCGCCAGAATCGGTGGAATCCAGCCCGGCTCGTCGCACTCGGGGCGGTCGCCTCGGCGTCGGTTTGGGCTGGTGTTCTGCTTTCGCGGACCGAGGTCATGGCCGGCATCGAGCTTGGCGCGGCTGGTATTCTCCTCGTGCTGCCCGGTGCCGCCCTCGCGTGTTCGTCCATCGGAGCGGCGTTCCGGGAACAGCCTCCCAGGTCGCGGGGGAGCGACCGTCACGGAGAAGGCCCATGAAGTCCGTCCTCCGAAGATTCGCGATCGGCCTCGGATGCTCGCTCCTCGTCGCGGGGGTCGGCGTCTTCCTGATCGGCCATGAGCTCATGCGCGCGCTGATCGCGTATGCCGTCGAGGACCAGAAGCAGGGCGAGAACGCTTTCAAAGCGTTCGGCGCGGGGGTCCTTCTCGCGGCCATGGGTGCGGGGCTGCTCGGACTCGCGCTGCCCCGGTCGACCTCTCGACACCAGGGCCCGCCTGCCTCCGGGCCCGGCTGACGCTCCGAGAATCACTGTGTGGGCAGGCGCACCCGACCATTTGCCTTCCCAAAATGGTTGCATCATGGGCGCCGTGGGGTATCTTGTTCGGAGGTGCCGGCGGAAGGGAACCGCTTGGCCCCGCCGCGCGAAGCGGCAACCAGGAGGGTTCACCATGCGCGCCTATGCCGCGTTCGCTCTTGCGCTCTGCTCCGGCCTCGCTCACGCCCAGGTCGAGTCTCCGAACCCGCAGCACGTGCCCCTCCCGGTGATGGCGCCGGACGTCGCGCCCTTCCCGGTTCTGCTGAGCCCCAGCGGCACGCGGAACCCGTACTCCGACCGCGACAACTGCCCCCAGGTCTCGTCCAAGACCACCGCCAGTTTCGAGGGCGGCACGTACACCGCGCAGGGCGGCTTCGCGGAGGGTGAGATCGCCGCGGTTTCCTATACCCTGCCCGGCAACCTCTTCCCGCTCCGCGTCACGCTCATCGAGGCCATCCTCGCCCAGCTCAACGCCACCGTGCAGACCGAGACGCAGTTCTCCATCCTCGTCTACGACGGCACCCCCGATCAGAACCAGCTCGTCTTCGAGTTCAACTCCGACGGGCAGATCCTTCCGCACGTCATCATGGGCCCCGGCACGCGCGGCACGAACATCCAGGCGCAGGTCGACCCCAACGACCCCGAGCAGATCTGGATCTACAACCCCAACAACGATCCCACCCACACCTTCTCCGTGGGCCTCCGCATCGACCATCACAACGCCCAGACCGCCAACCCCTGTTTCACAGCGCCCCCCAGCAGCGCCAACGCCTTCCCCTGCACCGATAACACAGTCATCGGCTGCGGCTCGGGCTACTCCGCCCTCAACTACCCCTCCGACAACTGGCTCTACGCCGTCAACTGCGGCGCCAACGGCTGCCCTCCCAACGGCGGGTGGACCCGCTTCTCTTCGCTCCAGACGGACACCTCCATCTTCGGTATCTGCATCACGGGCTGCCGCCCGCGCGGCGACTGGGTCATGCGCGTCACCTGGGACCCGGCGAACTGCCCACCCCCCACGGGCGCCTGCTGCTTTGGCACCGCGGGCTGCTTCATCGCCGACGCCACCACCTGCGGCACCGCGGGCGGCACCTACAAGGGCCCCGGCACCACCTGCGGCACGCTCACCAACGGGCAGTTCCCCGGTTGTGTCGCTCCCGCCAACAACCCCCCGACCGCCGACGCCGGCGCTGACCAGAACGTCACCGACACCGACAACAGCGGCGATGAAGTTGTGGTCGTCAACGGCAATGCGAGCTTCGACAACGACCCGGGCGATTTCATCGCCAACTACAAGTGGTACGAGGGCGCCAACCTCCTCCAGGATGGTCCCTCGCTCCTCTCGGCACCCTTCGCCGTCGGCACTCACACGCTCACGCTCCGTGTCACCGATTCTCAGGGAGCCACCGATGACGACACCGTCGTCATCACCGTGAGCGCCGGCGGGCCCTCCTGCGACCCCGACCTCAACCAGGACGGCAATGTCGATCAGGACGACATCGCCTACCTCATCAATGTGGTGGGAGGCGGCGAGAACCCCACCGGCATCGACCCCGACTTCAACCAGGACGGCAACGTCGATCAGG
This sequence comes from Leptolyngbya sp. PLA1, assembly GCA_021405315.1. Taxonomy (GTDB): domain Bacteria; phylum Planctomycetota; class Phycisphaerae; order Phycisphaerales; family UBA1924; genus RI-211. Next base: position 30,782 of record QWIH01000032.1, on the reverse strand, counting down.
ACGACGTCGCCTCGCTCATCAACACCGTCGGCGGCGGTGGCTGCCCCTGAGACGCCACCCACACCCTTGTGATCTGCGTATCGCAGGCCGACCCTCACCCGGGGCGGCCTGCTTTCTCGTGGGGCCGGGTGGTCTGGAGCAAGCTGTCCGACGTTCCGACCACGCGGCCCTCCGCCTCCGGGCTCGGCTCGGCATCTTGCGGGCGCCAGCCGCCCAGCTCACGGAAACGTGACATGCACATCAGACTCCCGGCGCATGAACCGGGTCCCCTGTGCGACGTCTCCTGGTCGAGGCAGGCATGGGGTGGCCACGTGTGCGCCGTTCGGAGTCCATCATGCCCATCCCCCTCTCCACGCTCATCGCCGCCTCGGTCGCGGCGTCTCTCGCGTTCGCACCAGACGTCACGGTGCGCAGACTCGCCACCGGCGGGTACGCCAACACCGTCTCTGCCGGAATCGCCGCCGGCACGCTGAACAACCACGCGACGCTCTGGATCAAAGACCGTACACTCGATGTGCACCCCGCCGGCTTCTCCTTCTCCGCGATCAACGGCCGCACGGGCGCGCTGAGCGTGGGATTCGCCGGCACGTCCACGCTCTCTCAGACCCCCATCGCCTGGGTTGACGACCGGGCTCAGGCTCTTCCGGTCCCGTTCGACTATGTGTACGGGCGAGCCACCGCCACCGACGGTGTGCAGATCGTCGGTTCGGCATCCGAGACCGACCCCGAACGAGGCGTCGGCGCCTCTCATGCCCTCCTCTGGGACCTTCCGTCAGGTGTTGTGACCGACCTCGGCACCGACGCAACTGTCTCAGGCGTGGGTGGCGGTGCGCAGGTCGGTTGGCAGAACGGCTCCCGGGGGCCGACCGCGGCGCTGTGGCGAGGCACGCAGGGCTCCTTCGTTGATCTCCACCCGCAGGGACAGGACGTCTCGGTCGCCTCGGACACGGACGGCACCATCCAGGTCGGGTACGTTGGCGTCGACGTTCGTGTGCGTCACGAGGGCCGCCCGCGCGACATCCGCTTCTATGCGGCGGGCGTCTGGGACGGCACGCCGGAGAGCTTCACCTACCTTCCCTCCCCGTACCGCCACTCGTTCGCGACGGCCATCTGCGCGGGAATCATCGTGGGCTACGGCAACACCAGCGACGCGATCGGCACTCCGCAAGAGAGCCGCGCGGTGGCCTGGGTCGGCCCCGACCATGCCTTCGTCGATCTCCACGCACTCCTGCCGCCGGACATGCGGACCAGTCGCGCGACCGATGTCGATGCCGCCGGGAATATCGCGGGCTACGGCGTCACGTCGGGCGGCGCGGTACGTTCGTTCGTGTGGTCCGTGGCGGCGCCGCCCCGGCGCTCCGACGATCTGCCGTGAGGATGCTGCCGGGGCGTGGGCGGGTTGAGGAGCCTCCGCGGAGAGCGGCTCAGGCGCCGAGTCGTGCGAGCAACCCGTCTCGCACGCGGGGCCATTCGCTCCGCACGATGCTGAACATCGCCGTGTCGCGGATGTAGCCGTCGGACATGACGATGTGCTTTCGGAGTGCTCCCTCGAAGGCGGCACCGAGCTTCGTGATGCCGCGGACGGAGGGCGTGTTGCGGGCGTCGCACTTGAGCTGGACGCGCTCGCACCCCAGCACGTCGAACGCGTGCGCCAGGAGCAGCAGCTTGCAGGCCGGGTTCACGCTCGTGCCGCGGCTGGCCCGTTCGTACCACGTGCAGCCGATCTCGACTCCCAGGTGCCTGGGCCGGATGTCGAGGTAGGACGTGGATCCGACGATTCCGCCATCCCGCTCGACGACGAACGTCAGCCTCGTCGGGTCGTTCAGAGCGTCCTGCATGAACCGCTCGAATGCACCGAGCGAGCCGTCCGCGGGCTGAAAGGGGTAGTAGCGGAAGGTCTCGGGCGGTGAAACGGCGTGGAGAGCCGCCGCGTCGGTCGGCGCGTAGGGCCGCAGCGTCACGCCGAACCCCGCGAGCGTGACCGGGCGCACATCCAGCGTGGCGCGGGGCGTGTTCACGAGCTGCCCGTGCGCATGCGTTCCAGCCCCTCCGGGAACGGGTAGGTCGGGAAGACGCCCACATCCGCGAAGCGCCACATGGCGGGCGCGGTGTACACGTCTCCGCGGTAGCCCGCGTTGAACATGGTGCGGAGCACGGCCTCGAAGCTTGGCTCCTGCCCGTCCGCCCCGACCAGACGGTTGGCCTTCGCGTTGAGGAACGAGACGGTGGCGGCGGGCCAGCGCTCGCGCCGATCGTGGAGCATCTTGGACACGGTCTGGAAGCCGCGTCCGAGGTCCTCGAGGGTGAAGTGCTCCTTGCCCCGGGGGCGGAGGATGGCGAGGATGAGCAGCGAGTCGAGGTCGAACTTGAGGACGTAGGGCTCTCGGTCGCGTGCCGCGTGGAGAGCGACGGACTCCTGGAACATGCGCGCGTAGTTGGTGACGGTCTGCGCGGACCACTGGCTGGTCTGGACGAGCTCGACGAGCTGGGCGATGAGTCCGTGGCTGTTGTCGCGGTCGTTCACGCCGCAGATCACGGTGCGATATCGTCCGTCGAGGAGATCGCGGAGAAGGTCCTGCCCCCAGAGGATGCGGATCCGCTCTCGCCCGCGGACGCTGCCGTGCTCCCCGGGCAGCAGCGTGACGCGATCCGGAAACTGCTCCGAACGGAGGAGCTTCTCGCCCTCACCCTCGTAGAGGGTCAGCGGCGCGGCCATGTGAGGCGATCGCGGGTTGCTCATGGTGTTCTCCCGACGCATGGTAGCGGTGGGGCTTGCGCGGCGAGGTCAGGGCATCGCGGGGGCTTTGGGCGCGTCCGCGGCCTTCTTCCACGGGGCGCCGGCGTGCGTGGCCCGGATGCTGAGGACAGACCCGCCCGCGGTGATGATGAGGGTCTTGCCGTCCTCCCCGCCGAAGGCCAGGTTGGAGGCCCCGGGGACTGGAAGGGTTGCGAGCAGTTCGGCCTGAGGTGAGAGGACGAGGATGCCTCCGGGCCCGGTGGTGTAGATGTTCCCGTTCGCGTCCAGCCGCAGGCCGTCGGCGTTGCCCCTCTCCGGCAGGCCGTGCGCCTTGGCGAGCGCACGGAGGTCGGCAAAGGTGGTTGGGGAGGCGAAGGAGCCGTCGGGCTGGATGTCCACGCGGACGATCTTGCCGCCGCCGAAGTCGTTGATGAAGACGGCCTTTTCATCCAGGGAGAGCGCGATGCCGTTGGGCGCGCGGAGGGCGTCGGTGATGAGCGTGATGGACCCGTCCGGGGCGATGCGGTGTGAGGCAAGCTTCTCGAGTTCCAGGTCCTTCTTGGCGGTGAAGAAGGATGGGTCGGTGAAGTAGACGCTTCCGTCGGAGGCGACCACGAGGTCGTTGGTGGCGTTGAGACGCTTGCCGTCGAGCTTTGACGCGAGGACGACGGGCGGCTGGGGCGTCCCGTCGGCGATCGCGACGCGGGTGATCTGGCGACCCTCGCACTCCGCGAAGTAGAGGTTGCCCGACGCGTCCACGGCGGTGCCGAGGGCCTTGCCCGATGGCGTGCGGAAGGGCACGGGCGTGTCTGCGCCGCCATTCCAGCGGAGGACGGTGCTGGCGGGGACATCGCAGAAGAGGAAGAAGCCCTTGGAAGCGGGGTCCCGCGCGGGCACCCAGCAGGGGCCTTCGGTGAAGGCGTACCCCTTGCCGATCACCTTCGCCTGTGCTTCCTCGAAGAACGCGCCGGGTCCCGGCGGCGTGGGCTGTGCCGCGGGGGCGGGGGTGGTGCCTTGCGGCTGCGCGGGCCCGGCGGTGAGAAGCACGAGGACGAGTGAAAGCACGTTCATCATGGGGAGCTCCGGGAGCGTGTGACGCGTCCGGCAAGCCTACGCGGGGAGCCCGCATCGGGGAGTACGATGCCCTCCGCATGGCCGACGCACACACGCCAGAAGCACTCGCGGCTCGCGCGGAACAGTTCCGGGCGGACTTCGCGCTGGTACGCGACCAGGTGGGACGCGTCGTGGTGGGGCAGGAGCAGGTCGTTTCGCACGTGCTGACGTGCCTCATGGTGGGGGGGCACGTGCTGCTGGAGGGCGTGCCCGGCATCGGCAAGACCTTGCTCGTGCGGACGCTCGCCGGGTCGCTGTCGCTGTCGTTCTCGCGCGTGCAGTTCACGCCGGACCTCATGCCCGCGGACGTGACGGGCACCACGGTCGTGAGCGAGCGAGATGGGCCCGGAGGGCGCGAACGGCGCTTTGTCTTCCAGCCGGGGCCCATCTTTGCCCAGATCGTGCTGGCGGACGAGATCAACCGGGCCACTCCCAAGACACAGAGCGCGCTGCTGGAGGCCATGCAGGAGCGGAGCGTCACGGTCGGAGGCACGACGCACCCGCTGCCCGCGCCATTCCTGGTGATGGCGACGCAGAACCCCATCGAGCAGGAGGGCACGTACCCGCTGCCCGAGGCGCAGCTCGACAGGTTCTTCTTCAAGGTGCTGGTGCAAACCCCGGGGCGTGCGGATCTCGCGGAGATCCTGAGGCGGACGACCGCCGCGGATGCGCCCGAGGTGTCGCCCGTGCTCGATGCCCGAAGGATTCTGGAACACGCGAAGCTCGTGCGCATGGTGCCAGTGGCATCGCACGTGGCGGACTACGCGGTGCGGCTGACGCTCGCGACGCACCCCGGCGAGGCGTTCGCGACGCCCATGGTCAGCAAGTACGTGAGGCTCGGCGCCTCGCCCAGGGCGGCTCAGGCCTTGCTGCTGGCCGGAAAATGCCGCGCCCTCGTGGATGGCCGCTGGAACGTGTCGATCGAGGACGTGCGGGCGGCGGCGCTCCCCGCGGTGCGCCACCGGCTGATCATGAACTTCGAGTCTCACGCGGAAGGAGTCGGGCCGGAGCAGGTGATCGAAAACGTGCTGGCCACGTTGCCCCTGGAGGCCCCTTGATCGTGAACGCCCTCCGAGTGGTGTGCGCCTCCGTGCTTGCCGTCGGGCTCGGCGGGTGTTCCGGCGGCGGGAGTGCCGGTCCCGCGCCGACGGGGCGTGCGCCCGGGCTGGACCTCGTTGTACCCAGGCTCGACCTTGTGCCCGGGCGCACCGCCGTGGTGCCTCTCGGGAGCGTGCAACCCGATGACGGCTTGCGATGCGTGCTCGAGGACGGACGTGCCATCGCGGCTCGGGTGGTGGTGATCGCGCGGGCGATGCCCCTCGCCGAGGACCGCGCGGGGTGGCTGCCGGAGCCGGGCGAGTGGACCAGCGGGGCGGCGGTATCGCAGGTGCGCGGGGCCGCGGAGTGGGCCGCGGTGATCGAGATGCCCGCCGACGCGGGCGGTGCCTGGCTCGACCTGGGGGGGCGGCGCGTGGCGGTCCGATGGATCGGCGACGGGTCGGAACTTCCTCGGGAGCCCTACAGCGAGGATGACACGCCGTGGCGTCCCGCCCGCGACCCGGCGATCCCTCCTTCGGTGGTGCTCTCACCCCGGTTCATCGGGGAGCAGGAGGACCCGCGGACGCGCTGGAGATGGCATCTGATCGCGGACGGTCTGTGTCCGGAGGACGACCCGGGCCGCGTGCCCTCCGCGCGGTTCGAGAGCGACGACGTCGAGGCGTTTGCGAGGCAGCACGAAAGCCGCTGGCGGGCGGCGATGGTACGAGTCTGGGGCATCGATGCCGATCTCGCATGGCGGCTGAAGCGGCGGATCGCGGCGATCGTGGAGTTTGGCGAGGCGCAGTTCGCCCCGGCCTGGCCCCTGGATCTGGCCGACCTGGACGCACTCGTCGCGAGGCTGCTGGACCCGGCGGCGCGAGATGCGACGGTGGCGGCGGTCGCAGAGGCGTGGCTCGCCGCCCAGCCCCCGGCCTTCGCTTGGATCGAGGACGACGGCGCGATCCTCGACGCGGCGCGGACCCGCGTGCTGGCAACCGCGGCGGTGGCGTCCGTGTTTGATCGGCCCACGCTCGCGTGGGCGGGTGTCGAGGGGCAGACACCGGAGCTCCGGGAGTTGCCTTCCTACCGAACGCTCCGCCTGCTGGTGCCCCCGCGGGTCGATCCGGCGGTGCTCTTCGCACCCGTGGAAGTGCACGCCGGCCGCTGGCAGGGCACGCTCACAGCCATGTCACGGCCCCTGCCGGTGGAGCCGCCAGGCACTCATCTGAGGCCCTTCGCGGCGGACCTGACGCTCGAGGCGTGGCAGCGTGGCGAGGCGTTGGAGGCGGCGTGGCCCGCCGCGTGCCTGCTGCACAAGCCGGCGATGCCACCGGGGAGCGAGCAGCCTGCCTCTCGCTCGCGTTCGTGGGAGCTTTACGGCGAGTGCCGGGTGCTGGGGCGCGGAGCGCAGGGGCTCGCGGAGGAGGTCCGGGTGTACTTCGGGCCCGTGGAGCGTCCCGTCGCGGTCGTGCGCATCTCGGAGCTCGGTGAATCCGCGTTTCTGCCTGTGACCGCGGGCGAGGAGGGCGTTCCGGAGTTGCTCCCGCCCGCGACCGGCGCCCAGGTGCAGCGGACCGCGGACCGGTGGACCTTCCGGCTCCCACTCCCCCCCGGCGCGGTGGAGAAGGACGGCATCGTGCGGGTCGGCGTGGTGCGGATCGATGCGCTGGGACGTCGGAGCAGTTGGCCCCGGGCGATGCTCCCCTGGCAGGATGCGCCGGCTCGCGGCGCGCTGGATACGCGCGCCTGGGCGGCACCCGGCGAGCAATCGCCCTGAGCGTGGGGGCTCTGGACGAGATGAATACGCTGGCGCATGGAACTCGACCCCGCGGAGCTCACCCAGCCGGAACGCTACAAGCTGCTGATCGGGGGCATCACTCCCCGCCCGATCGCTCTGGTCTCGACGGTCGCGCCCAGCGGCGTGCGGAACCTCGCGCCGTTCTCGTTCTTTGCGGGCGTGGGCAGCAACCCGATGACGCTGCTCTTCTGTCCGGCGAACAACGACAAGGGCGAGGAGAAAGACACGCTCCGGAACTGCAAGCCGCGCCACGAGGGAGGGACCGGCGAGTTCGTGGTGTGCGTGGTGCCCCGTGCGCTCGTTGCCCAGGCCGCGCTCGCCGCGGAGCCCCTGCCCCCGGAGGAAAGCGAGTTTGATCTCACGGGGCTGACACCCGCGCCGAGCGTGGCGGTCGCCCCGCCGCGGGTCGCGGAGTCTCCGCTCGCATACGAGTGCGTTACGGAGCAGGTCATCCGGACAAACCCCGGGGCGAGAGGAGGCGGGAACATCGTGATCGGGCGGGTGGTGCGGGTGCATGCGCACGACGGGGTGATCAACGATCGATTGCACATCGACCCGGCGGTGCTCGACACCGTGGGCCGCATGGGCGGTCTCACGTACTGCACGACGCGCGAACGATTCGAGCAGCGGATGGGCCGCGGCTGAGAAGAAGAAACCCCCGGGGGGTGGACCCGGGGGTCTGGGTGGGCCAGGTCGCCGCTCGTGATCGAGCAGATGCCGGGGTGGACGGCATGGTGGGCGACCCGAGCCCGGGTGACAGGGTGCGTTGGGAGAGGTTGGGCCGAGCGGCTGTCTGACGCCGGGCCCCTGGCTGAGCGGTCTTCTCTGACCTCCGTGGCGGGCCGCCTGTGCGGCGGTTCGTCCTGATCCTGCGCGTTCGCTGCGCCTCAACGGTCGAAAGGGACCGAGGGTCGGAGCGGTGTCGATCCTCGATCAGCCGCTCCCCGGCGGGCATCCGTCCCGCCGGCCTTGTTTCCTCCTCGGGCCGGCGCCACGAGCGCCGCCCGGCTCACAACCTCTCACAACGCACCCGGACGTGTTCAACTGCACCCCAGGCTGTTCCCGCAGTTCAGGCACTTGTAGCAGGTGCCGCTGCGGACGGTCACGTTCCCGCAGACGTCGCACGCGGGTGCGTCGCTCTGCGCCTCCGCCAGTGCATCGCCCAGCGGGCTGGTGCGCTGGCGGGCGACGACGTCGATCTCCGTGGTCCGCTCCACGATGTGGACCACGGCCTCCGCCTGCGTCACGGAGGTCCGGGGCTCCGCGACAGCCCTCGAAACGGGCTCCGGCGCGGGCTGCTGGGGCGAGTGCTGCTCGCGGTAGCCCTGGATGAACTGCATGCCCATCCAGCGGAAGATGTAGTCCACCAGGCTCTTGGCGAAGGGGATATCCCGGTTCTCCGTCATGCCCGCGGGCTCGAAGCGCTGGTGGCTGAACTTGTCGACCAGGCTCTTGACCGGCACGCCGTACTGCAGGGCCACGCTGGTCGCGGTGCCCAGGCTGTCCATGAGTCCACCGATCGTCGAGCCCTCCTTGCTCATCGTGATGAACAGCTCGCCGGGCTGGCCGTCCTCGTAGAGTCCGACGGTGAGGTAGCCCTCGTGCCCGGCGATGTTGAAGCGGTGGGTGATGGAGCGGCGCGTGTCGGGCAGGCGGCGGCGCTTCGGGCGCGGGGCCTCAACCACCACAGGCTTGGCCTCGGCAACCTGGATCGCCGCCGGGGCGGGCGGGGCTTTTCCCGAGGCGTCCTCCCTGCCGGATTCCTTCTTCGCCTCATCGGTTGTGGCGGAGAGGGGTTGGCTGAGCTTGCACCCGTCGCGATAGAGCGCGTTGGCCTTGAGGCCAAGCTCCCACGAGAGGCGGTAGCAGGACTTGATGTCCGCGACCGTCGCCTCGTTGGGCAGGTTGATGGTCTTCGAGATGGCGCCGCTGATGAAGGGCTGGCACGCGGCCATCATGCGGATATGGCCCTCGGCGGCGATGAAGCGCTTGCCCAGCTTGCCGCACTTGTTCGCGCAGTCGAACACGGGCAGGTGCTCGGACTTCAGGTGCGGCGCTCCCTCGACGGTGCTCGTGCCGCAGACCTTGGTGTTGAGCGCGTCGATCTGCGAGGCGGAAAGTCCGAGGTGTGCGAGGAGGTTGAAGGTGGGGTCGGCCTTGGCCTTGGCGGGGTCCACGCCGCAGCCCCGGAGTGCCGCCTCCGAGAGCGCAAAGCCCGCGAAGGCGAAGGAGAGCTCGAAGGTGCCCGGGAGCTGCTCGGAGATGGCCCGGAGGTCGGCCTCGGGGAGGCCCTTGCTGCGGAGGAAGGTCCCGAGGGTGACGCCGGGCTGGCCGGGGATCGGCACCTCGAGGGAGAGTTCGCCGAGCAGGTAGGCCATGATGTCGCGGGTCTGGGCGTCGGAGTATCCCAGGGCCTTGAGGGCGGGGCGGACGGACTCGTTGGCGATCTTGAAGTAGCCGCCTCCGGCGAGTTTCTTGAACTTCACCAGGGCGAAGTCGGGCTCGACGCCGGTGGTATCGCAGTCCATCAGCAGGCCGATGGTGCCGGTGGGCGCGATGACCGTGGTCTGCGCATTGCGGTAGCCGTGCTTCTCGCCCAGGGCGAGCGCCTCGTCCCACGCGGTGACGGCGTGCGCGAGCAGGGCCTCGGCGTTCGCGAGGCGGAGCCCGCCCGCGCGGATCAACGCGTGGTCGATCGGCACCGGCGCGATCCGGAGGTTCTCGTAGGCGCCGCTGTCGCGTGCCACGCCCAGCGCGGCCCGGCGGTGGTTGCGGATGACGCGCAGCATGTTGGACGCGTCCGCCTCATAGCCCGGGAACGCCCCGAGCTGCTGCGCCATGAGCGCCGACATGCGGTACGCGCGCCCCGTGAGAATCGCCGTCAGGCACGCGCACGCCGCGAGCGCCGCCTCGCTGTCGTAGGGGATTCCCGCCTGCATGAGCATCGCGCCGAGGTTCGCGTACCCCAGCCCCAGCGTGCGGAAGCGATAAGAGAGCTCCGCGATCTCGCGGCTGGGGAACGCGGCCATGAGCACGCTGATCTCCAGCACCATCGTCCACAGGTCCACCCCGTGCTCGAACGACGCCACGTCGAACGTCCGCGTGCCGGCGTCGTAGAACTTCAGCACGTTCAGCGAGGCCAGGTTGCACGCCGTGTTGTCCAGGAACATGTACTCGCTGCACGGGTTGCTGGCGTTGATGCGCCCCGCGCTCGGGCACGTGTGCCACGCGTTGATCGTCGTATCAAACTGCACGCCCGGGTCGGCGCACCGCCACGCGGCGTAGCCGATCTTGTCCCACAGCGCGGCCGCCGTGAACGTCCTGGCCACCTTGCCCGTCGTGCGTGAGGTGGTGTCCCACGTCGCGTCCTGATCCAGGGCGTCGAAGAAGCGGTCGGGGATGCGCACCGAGTTGTTGCTGTTCTGTCCGCTGACGGTCTGGTACGCCTCCCCGTTGAAGTCATAGTCGAGCGTCAGCTTCAGCTCGTCGCACTGGGCGGCGAGCGCGGGGTCGTGCTTCTTGAGCGCCTTCAGACCCTCGACCATCGCCTGGACCTTGATCTCCTCGCGGACCTTCCAATCAACGAACTCGGCGATGTCGGGGTGGTCCATGTCGAGGCAGACCATCTTGGCGGCGCGGCGGGTGGTGCCGCCGCTCTTGATGGCGCTCGCGGCCCGGTCGCCGATGCGGAGCCAGGACATGAGCCCGCTGGAACGCCCGCCGCCCGAGAGCTTCTCGCCCTCACCGCGAAGGTTGCTGAAGTTGGTGCCGGTGCCGGAGCCGTACTTGAACAGGCGGGCCTCGCGGACCCACAGGTCCATGATGCCGCCCTCGTTCACCAGATCGTCGCTGACGCTCTGGATGAAGCAGGCGTGGGGCTGCGGATGGGTATAGGCGTCGTCCGCGAGGCGTGGCTCGCCCGTCTTGGGGTCCACGATCCAGTGGCCCTGGGCAGGACCGGAGATGCCATACGCGAAGTTCAGCCCCGTGTTGAACCACTGGGGGCTGTTGGGCGCGCACATCTGGTGGACCATCATGTAGGCCAGTTCGTCGTAGAAGGCCTGGGCGTCTTCCTTGGAGTCGAAATAGCCGTTGGTCTCGCCCCAGAAACGCCAGCAGCCGGCGAGGCGGTGGATGACCTCACGCGCGGACTTCTCGCCCCGGGTGACGGGCTTGCCGTCGGCGCCGATCACGGGCTTGCCCGCGGCGTCACGGACGGGGATGCCCGCCTTGCGGAAGTACTTGCTCACCATGATGTCGACGGCGAGCTGCGACCACTGCTCCGGCATCTCGGCGTCCTTCATCTCGAAGACGACCGAGCCATCGGGGTTGGTGATCTTCGAAGACCGCTTGGCCCAGGTGACGGAGGCGAAGGGGTCGGAGCCGGCCTTGGTGAACTTGCGGGTGATCTTCATGCTGCTGCCGTCCTTGGGGAAACGTGTCGATTCGAGAGGACCGCACCGATGCCGCGACGAGGCGTCATGTCCTCGGCCGCGGGCTAGTCAACCTTGGGCAGGGTGAGCCCGCCCTGATCCTGGTACTTGCCGCCCTTGTCGGCGTAGGAGGTCTCGCAGACCTGATCGGCCTTGAGGAAGATGAGCTGGGCGACGCCCTCGTTGGCGTAGACGCGCGCGGGCAGGGGCGTGGTGTTGGAGATTTCGAGCGTCACCTTGCCGCGCCACTCGGGCTCGAGGGGCGTGACGTTCACGATGAGACCGCATCGGGCGTAGGTGCTCTTGCCGACGCAGATCGCGAGCACGTCGCGCGGGATTTCGAGGTACTCCACGGTCTCGCAGAGCGCGAAGGAGTTTGGCGGGATGATGACGTACTGGCGGTCGGCCGGGTTCTTCGCGACGTCGACCTCGACCATCATGTCGTCGGAGAAGGACTTGGGGTCCACGACCGCGACATCGCCCGAGCGCGTCGTGGGCGTGAAGATCTTGAAGTGCGTTCCGACCCGCACGTCGTAGCCGTAGCTGGAGACGCCGTAGCTGATCTTCCCCGGGCGCTTGACGGCGGCCTCAAAAGGCCGGATCACGACGCGCTCACGGATCTGCCTGTCAGAGAACACGCCCACCGGTCCACCCCCGGGCTTGGCCCGGACCCCACGACACCCTCTTGCACCCTACGACACAAACCTACCAAAGTTCTATCAAAACTCTAACATGCAGCCTAAGTCGGAGCCTACGCCAGCAAGGCCCACCAGCCCGGACGACGCAAAACACCGAGCTTTCCCGAGATTCGCGCCGGCGAAAACGAAAGACACGCCGAGCGATGGGTCGTCAGCATACCACTACAGATCGTACTTGCAACCGGGTGGAGCCCCAAAAGAATGTGGTTTTTCGTGGATAGTCTGTCATCAGCGCGCAAGTCCGTTCCCGGTGAGGCGCTTCGGAAACCCACCAACTCCCGGCAGGCCGTCGGTAGGCGTCGCTTGGGGTTCGTCGCCGGGACTCGTTAGGGTGACCCGCTCCCGGGGTGGCTCACCCAGCCACCCGTGCCGCGAGGCCCGATTGGCACGTCGTTGGGGGCTTCGCGTACAGTGTGCGAAGCGGGTCCGGCCACGGCGCTGGGCCACTGGAGATTGCCCATGAAGGCTTACGCCGGCTTCAGAAGCGCCGGAATCGCTGTCACTTGTGTGTCGCTGCTGGGCGCGTGGTCGTTCGGGGGGTGCGGCGGCTCGCCGCCGCCCGCGCCGGTGGAAGCGGCTCCCACGATCACGCGGGACGTGCCGCCGCTGCTGAAAGGCACAGTGCTCTCCGAGGTGACCTTCCGCAACGTGGAACCTGTGCTGGTGTCCGGGTTTGGGCTCGTGGTCGGGCTCAATGGAACCGGCGGAGGGCAACTCCCGGACAACGTCGCGTCCACGATGGAGCGCGAGATGGGCCTCATGGGCATCGGCAAGTCCGCCAACGCAGGCGGCTCGCTGGAGGGCAAAACGCCCCGCCAGGTCCTCCGCGACCCGAATGTCGCGGTCGTGATCGTGCAGGCGGCGATCCCGCCCGGTGCCCCGGCGAACGCCCGTTTCGACGTCTACGTGAAGGCCCTGAATGCCACGAGCCTGGAGGGGGGCACGCTCTGGACGACCAATCTGCGATTCGGTGACCCGGCTGTCTTCGGCGCGGCGCAGCAGCGATCGGTCGCGAAGGCCCGCGGGGCGATCTTCATCAATCCGTTCGCGGAGGAGGGCAGGGAGCAGCAGGGACTGACGCGCGACGTCGGGCGGGTGCTCGACGGGGGCTGGGTGACCGAGCCCCAACCGATCGTGCTCACGCTGGACAACGCGAGTTGGTCGCGAGCCCGGGGCATCGTCTCCGCGATCAACAGCCGCTTCCCGGAGGGCCCCGGCGACCCGGGGCCGGCAGCCCGGGGCCGGTCTCAGTCGGTTGTGGAGGTGCGGGTGCCCCGCCGATACCGGACGAACCCGCGGGACTTCGTGTCCATCGTGCAGCACTTGGCGATCGACCAGCAGTTCCCGGAGCAGATGGCGAAGCGCTGGGCGGATGGGCTGAAGGCGGAGCCGGGCCTGGCGGACGATCTGGCCTGGTGTCTTGAGGGCATCGGGACCAAGGCCACGCCGTTCCTCGCGGACCTGTACGACTACCCGGAGATGGTGCCCCGGATGGCGGCGTTGCAGGCGGGTGCGAGGCTTGGGGACCCTCGGGCGGCGGAAGGTCTGACGGAACTCGCGGTGACCGGGGGCGGCACCGTGAGGCTGCGGGCGATCGAGCTGCTGGGCGAGCTGGACGGGAGCGCTCGCGTTGACGTGGCCCTGCGGGAGCTGGTCGCCCAGCCGGAGTTGGCGGTTCGGGTGACGGCGTATGAGTCGCTGGTGAAGCGGGCGGAGCGGGCCGCCGCGGGCCGCATCCGCGCGAGGCAGGAAGAGAGCCCGGACAGCGTGAAGATCTCTCCCACGGCGGTGGAACTGCTGGCCCAGGCCGCGATTCCGAGGCGGAACATGCAGGGGCTGGAGCGCCGGGTTCAGGAAGGGAAGTTCATCCTGGACATCATGCCCTTCGGCGAGCCTCTGATCTATGTCACGCAGCAGGGCCAGCCCCGGATCGTGCTTCTGGGGGAGCAGAACGACCTCGTGAGGCCGATGATCGCAACCGCGTGGTCGAACCGGCTCATGGTGCAGGCGGATGAGGGCGGTCCCGTGCAGGTCCGGTACTCCCCCGCGGGCACGATCGGCGCGGTGACGGGGTCGATCAACGGCGGGCTGGTTGACCTGATCGAGTTCTTTGCCCGCAAGCCCGCCGGTGGGGAGCAGATCACCGGGTTCAACATGAGCTACTCGGAAGTGGTGGGGGCGCTCTCGGCGATCAGCGAATCGCGGGGCACCCAGGCGGCGTTTGCGACGGAGCAGAACCGCCTCCGGGCGGCGGTGCTCGCCGCGACCGCGGGGCGTGAACGGGTGGAGCGCCCCGAGAAGCCGGGCGACGAACCGATCGTGATCTTCCGCCAGCCGACGGTCATCGACCCGAAGAAGGACACACCCACCGCGCCGAAGATCGTGCCCATCGAGGGCCCGACCAGGAAGTGACAGGAGGCCCGGATTCCGGCCCTGTTCTGCGGGCGGAAGTGCCCGCGGCCCGATATCTTCCGGTTCTGAACAGCGCGCCCGGATGGGCGCGGGCTCCCGCATCTGAACCTGCCGCACGGGCGGGGCGGGGGAGCGGCGAGGCTGGGTGTTCCCTCGCGACGTGAGCGACATGGAGGTTGCGGCATGCGGTTGGTGAAACTCACGCTCTCCGGCTTCAAGAGCTTCGCGGACTCGACCGAGTTCACCTTCGACGATGCCGTCACCGGGATCGTGGGCCCCAACGGCTGCGGGAAGAGCAACATCGTCGATGCCATCAAGTGGGTTCTGGGCGAGCGGTCCAGCAAGAGCCTGCGGGGCCAGGAGATGATCGACGTCATCTTCGCCGGCTCCGCCTCGCGCAAGCCGCTCGGCATGGCGGGCGTCAAGCTGACCTTCGACAACCCCGTGATGGCGACGGCACCCGCGGCGATCGTGGAGGCGGCCGGGCACGCGTCAGATCCGGGTGCCTCGCACGCTCCTGACGCCGAGGCGACGGAGCCCGCACAGGCTCACGCCGCGCCCGCCGGCCCGCGGCGGCGACTGCCCGTCGATGCGGATGTGGTGGAGATCGAGCGCCGGCTGTACCGGGATGGCGAGAGCGAGTACCTGATCAACGGGCGCGTCGCGAGGCTGAAGGACATCCGCGACATGTTCCTGGACACGGGCGTCGGCGCGGACGCGTACTCGATCATCGAGCAGGGCAAGGTCGACGCGATGCTGCTCGCGAGCCCGCAGGAACGCCGCGTGATCTTCGAGGAAGCCGCGGGAATCGCGAAGTACAAGCAGAGGCGGATCGAAGCGCAGCGCAAGCTGGAGCGGACGGAAACAAACCTCCGGTCGACGCGGGAGCAACTGGACAGCACCGAGCGCAGGCTCCGTCTGGTCCGCGGGCAGGCGGCCAAGGCCCGCAAGTTCGTCGAACTCGACACGGAACTGAAGGCCTGGCGCGTCGCGCTGGCCTTCGACCAGTACGACGATCTGGAGCAGCGGCTCTCCGGGCTCACGAGCCGCCAGACGCAGTTGCAGGCCCAGCGCGATGAAGCGGGTCGGGTGCTGCTCGAGGCCGAGGCCGGGAAGCAGGACGCGGATCTGAGCCGGCACGAGCTGTCGCAGCGGCTGCAGGCGTGCGAGCAGGCGGCGTTGCAGGCGGCCCACGCCCGGCAGCAGGCCGAGCAGAAGCGCGCCATGCTGGAGCGAGCCGTCGAGGAGTCGCAGCGCCAGTGCGAGCGTGACAAGCAGCGTCTGGTGGAACTGGAGGCCCGCCGCGAGCAGGTGGAGCTTTCGACCACGGTGCAGGGTGAGGAACTCGCGATGGTGGCCGAGAAGCTCGCTGAGGCCGAGCGGGCGCTGGAGGCATCCACGGCGGCGCGGGCTGGGGTGCTCGAGGAACTGACGGTGCAGCGCTCGCTCGCCCAGCAGAAGCAAGCCGCGGCGCAGCGCATCGAGCGGGAACGCATCGGGCTGCTGGCGTCGATCTCCAGCGAGGTGAAGCGCACGGAGGTCATGCGCGAGCAGGCGGAGCGCCTGTCGCAGCGCCAGGCCAGGATCGCGGAGGACGAGGCCGGCCTCCAGACGCAGGCGGAGGGCGCGGGACGAGCCGCGCAGGCCGCCGCGGAGGAGGTCGCGGTCGCGGAAGAGGAACTCTCGCAACTGGAGGCGGAGGTCGGGCGACTCTCGAATGATCGGCGGGAGCGTGCGGTGCGCATCGGCCAGATCGAGCAAGACCTGGCAAGGCTGGACAGCCGGCGGCAGACGCTGCGGGAGATGGTCGAGTCCCGCGCGGGCTACATGGAGTCGGTGCGGCGTCTGCTCGAAGCACGCGAGGCCGGCGCGGGGTTCTCGGGCGTCATCGCGGCGCTCGCGGACCTGATCGAGACTCGCGAGGACCTGGACCCAGGCGCGGCGGCGGCCATCGAGGCGGCGCTCGGCGCGGACCTGCAGGGCCTGGTCGTCGAGTCCGTGCAGACCCTGCCCACGCAGGCGGAACTGGAGACGCTCCCGGGGCGGGTGACCTTCCTCCCCATGACCGGCGTGCACACGGGCCGCCCCGTGCCCACGGACGAACTGGGTGTCCTGGTGGGCAAGCTCTCCGGGTTGCAGGTCGACGACCAGCGAGCACGGGTCGTGAGCCTCAGATCGCTCGTCCGCGTGCGGGGCGGCGACAGCGCCGACCCGCGTCTGCAGGACCTTCTCGACCGGCTGCTCGCGCGCACGTTCCTCGTGACCGACCTCGACGCGGCCCAGTTGCTGGCCTCGGGCCCGCTCTCGGGTCACCAGGTCCGGTTCGTGACGCGGGCCGGCCAGACGCTGGACTCCGACGGGCGTGTGACCGCCGGGGGCAGCTCGTCCGCATCCGGGGAGTCCACGGGGCTGCTCGGACGCCGTGCGGAGTTGGAGTCACTCACCGAATCCGTAGCCAGGATCGGGGCGGTGCTGGACGCGGAGCGGCACGTCCTCTCGGGCGTGGACACGGAGGCCTCGGTGCTCACGGGTCGTGTCGCAGGGGTTCGTCAGTCGCTGTCGCAGAAGCAGCGTCACGCCGTGAGCGAGCAGGCCCGGGCGGATCGGCTGGGCGCCGATCTCGCGAGGCTCGGGCGCGAGCGCCGCGGCGTGGAACAGGAGCTCTCGCAGGTTCGGGACAGGCTGGCAAGGCTCGAAGCAGACCGCGCGGGTCTGCAGGAGCGGGCGGAGAGCCTCGGAAGACTGCTGGAGGAGGAATCCGCCGCCGCGACGGCGGTCGAGCAGGTCGTGAGGACCGTGCAGGCACGCGCCGATGCGGCGCTCGAGCAGGTGTCCGCGGCGAAGATCGACGTGGGGCGGCTGAGCGAGCAGGCAACGACCGCCCGGCGTGAGCTTGCAAGGCTCGAACTCGAGCGAGACGAGATCGCCCGAACGCTGCGCGACGCGGCCGGCCAGATCGAGCGAGTCGAGGCCCGCCTCGGGGAGCACCGCGTGGGGATCAACGACGCGCTCGCGCAGGCCCAGGCCGCGGAAGCAGAGGCGACGCACGCGTCCGGTCAGGCCGCGGTCCTGAAGGACGAACTGGCGGGTGTGGAGGCCCGGGCAGCGGACCTGGGCGAGCGCGTGGGCGCCGCCCGCAGGCAGCACGGCATCCTCGAACGCGACTGGCACAGCATCGAGGTCTCCCGCCGCGAGACGGAGGTGAAGCGTGAGAATCTGGAGGAACGCACGCTGGAGGAACTCGCGATCGACCTGGCGGCGGAGTACGCGGACTACCGGGGGATGATGGAGGGCGGCGACGTCGAGCGCATCGACACCAACGAGGCCGCCAGAAACATCGAGACCCTGAGGGACGCCGTGCGAAAGCTGGGCAGCGTCAACATGGATGCGCTCACCGAGGAGACGACGCTGCAGGCGCAGAACGACGACCTGGTCAAGCAGGTGGCGGACATCGACGCGGCGCGAGGCCAGCTCGTGGAGCTGATCGAGCAGTTGAACCTGGTGAGCCGCGAGAGGTTCGGCGAGGTCTTCGAACGCATCCGCGAGAACTTCGGCGGAGAGCGGGGAATGTTCCGCAAGCTCTTCGGCGGGGGCAAGGCCGAGGTGCGGCTCATGCCCCTCATCAAGGAAGTCGAGAACCCGGACGGCACGATCAGCAAGGTCGAGACCGACCAGACCGACCTCCTCGAGAGCGGGATCGAGGTCATCGCCAAGCCCCCGGGCAAGGAGCCCCGCAGCATCAGCCAGCTCTCGGGCGGCGAGAAGACACTGACCGCGGTCGCGCTGCTCATGAGCATCTTCCGGTCCAAGCCGAGCTGCTTCTGCGTGCTGGACGAGGTCGACGCGGCCCTCGACGAGGGCAACGTCTCCAGGTTCAACCAGGCCGTCAGGGACTTCACCGACCTGTCGCACTTCATCGTCATCACGCACAACAAGCGGACGATGCAGAGCGCGGACCGGCTCTACGGCATCACGATGCAGGAGCGGGGAGTCTCGACGCGCGTCTCGGTGCGATTCGACCAGGTGGGCAAGCACGGGGAGATCTCGCACGCTCCCGCGGGCGTTGAGTCACGGGCGGAGCAGGCCGCCCCGGCGGAGCCGGCTCAGGCGGTGGTGGAGACGGCGCCCGCCTCCGTCCTCGACGAACTGGTGGCCCGGCACGGGCGAAGAGCGGCGCGAAGCTGACCTTGGCCTATTCCTCGTCCTTGGATCGGGCGGGTGCGACGAACGTCCCGACCATCGCAGAGGCGATCGCATCACACGCCTTCACGGCCTTGTCACCGCCCCGGTTGCAGGCCACCAGCACCGCCATGTCCTTCTCCGGGGCCGCCCATGCAACGCAGAACCACATCGTGTTGCTGCCGGAGTGGGTGAGCACGCGCCCCGTCGGCCCCGCCCACGGACGCTTCGCTACAGACCAGCCCGAGGCGTAGTTCCCCAGCACGGGCGTGTGCAGGCGCCGATAGGACTCGGGCTTGATCAGGAGCGCTCGGCCCTCGGCTTCGCCGGCGAGGTGCGCCGAGATGTAGCGGCCCCAATCCGCGAGCGACATGTGCGCCGTGCCGCCGGGGCCGATGGCCGGTGGGTTGTCGGCGTTGGGCCCCGGGGGCACCGCGGTGCCGTTGTCCGTGTGGCCCCAGGGCTGGTCCGGCGTGTCGCCGGTGCCGGGCGCGCCGAACCCCGCGGTGGTGATGCCCAGCGGCGCGAAGACCCGCTCCTGCATCAGGTCTTCCCAGGACCTGCCCGTGGCACGTTCCGCCATGGCGCCCGCGATGGCAAAGTTGGTGTTGGAGTACAGGAACGCCGCCCCGGGCTCATGATCGGTCTTCCAGGTCAGCACCTCGCGGAGCAGTTGCAGTCGCTGCTCGGTCGGAGTGCCCTCGCGTCGCCAGAGCCTGGCCCAGAGCCCGTTTCTGTGGAGATCCTTCGGGGCGCCGGCGGTCTGTGTGAGCAAACGCTCGAGCGTGACACCCCGCCACGAGTCGTCCGCTGACTCCCGAAGCTCGGGGAAGAGGTCGAGCACCGCGGTGTCCCACGCGAGCAACCCCTGTTCGACCAGCCCGGCGCAGAGCGTCGCGGTCATGGACTTCGTGCACGAGCCCAGGTGCCATCGGTCGGCCGTGGTCGCCGGCGCTTCATGCCCGCGGGCCCTCACGCCCGCCACACCCTGCGCCACCGGCACCCCGGCACGCACCACCAGCACCGACGCCGCGGGGATGTCGAACTGTTCCAGGATCGGCGCGAGTGTGCCGGAGACGTCCACCGGGCCGGGCTGCTCGGGCGTCACGGCTGTCGGTGCCGCGGGCGCTGAGGTTCCGGGCTGCGACCCGATCGCGAGGCACACCGGGGACAGGCAACCGCAGACCACCCCCAGTACCCAGCGGCTGTTCATGGGAGGCTCCTTCAGGCGGGCAGTGCCAACTGACCGACGAGGTCGCGGATGTTCCCGGCACCCTGACGGCGGACCCAGGACTCAAGGCCCTTCGCGATGCCGACGGGGCACGAGGGGTCGGCGAAGAGCCCCGTGCCCACCTGCACGGCGCTCGCCCCGGCGAGGATGAACTCCGCGGCGTGGTGCCACTTGAGCACCCCACCGATGCCGACGATGGGCGTTTGCGAGTCCCGCGCCACCGTGCGATAGACATCATGCACGAGCTTGACCGCGATGGGGTGGATCGCGGGGCCTGACAGCCCGCCGGTCACGTTTGCGAGCCGTGGCCGGCGCGTCTCGACGTCGATGGCCATCGCGGGCATGGTGTTCGCGACGCAGAGGGCATCGCACCCCGGACGCTGGTTTGGCCCGCTCGGTGCTGAGTTCGAGGGCTCGATCGCCGCCCGCGCCACCTCGGCGAGCTTCAGCGGACCGTTGGCGATGGGGGAAAGCTTCACGAAGAGGCGCGTTCGGGTCAGCACCGCACGCACCTCCCTCACCAGCTCGGCGAGCAGCGGCGGATCGCTCCCGAACTCCGTGTTGTGCTTCACGTTCGGGCACGACACGTTCAGCTCCACCGCGGGGATGGCGTCCACGGCGTTCATGGCCGCCGCGACCGCGACGAAGTCCTCGATGCTGAACCCCGAGATGCTGCCGACGACGGTGGTGGGCACGCTCGCGGCCCTTGGGGCGTAGTCGCGGATGAACGCGTCCATCCCGACGTTGGCGAGGCCGATCGCATTGAGCATCCCGGCGTCCACAGGCAGGATGCGCCACGTCGGGTTGCCCTCGCGGGGCAGGCGCGTGATGGACTTGGTGACGACCGCCCCCACACGAGACAGGTCCAGCGCATCGGCCATTTCGGTCAGTGTGCCGGCGGTGCCCGCGGCGAGCAGCACTGGCGTACGCAGCGGTAGGCCGGCGAGGGTGGTGGCGATGGCGGGTGCGGTCATGGGAAAGGCGTCCGTCGGCAAGGATACAGCCTCGGGCCGGTGGGCGGAGCCCGGGGCGCAGAAGTGCCTGCCCTCCTACCTTCCCCCATGGACATCAACCAGCGCATCGCGCAGTTCGAGACGATGGTGCGTCCCGGCGCGGACCCCACCAACGACATGGCCTGGTTCAGCCTCGGGCAGGCGTACGCGCAGGCTGGGCGCCACGCGGACGCCGCGGGCGCGTTCGAGCGCTGCTACACCCTCAACCCCGCGATGTCCAAGGCGTTCCAACTCGCGGGTCGGGCCCTCATCGATTCGGGCGACTCGTCACGGGCCAAGGTCATCCTCAAAGAGGGCTTCCTTTCCGCCTCAGGCCGCGGCGACCGCCTTCCCGCGAAGGCCATGGGCGAGATGCTGCTCGCCCTGGGTGAGCCGATCCCGGAGACCCCGGGCTCGGTCGCGTCGCCCGTCGAAAGCAAGGGTGACGGCTCGTTTGTCTGCACCAGGACGGGCCGACCGGGAAGCAAACTGCCGAAGCCCCCGTTCAAGGGGCCACTCGGGCAGTGGATCTACGAGCACATATCGGCGGAGACCTGGGACCAGTGGATCCGTCAGGGGACCAAGGTCATCAACGAGCTGCGGCTGGACCTTTCGCGCGACGAGGACGCCGCGACCTACGACCGGCACATGCGGGAATACCTCGGCGTGGACGACGAACTGCTCGCGAAGCTCTCGGGCTGAGCGGCTGAGGCCCTACGCTCGGGCATGAGCACACTGAAAGGGCGCATCGCGATCGTCACCGGGGCCTCGGCGGGGATCGGGTTGGAGGTGGCGCGGGATCTGGTCGCCCACGGCGCCCGGGTGGTGCTCAACGCCCGCCGGAAGGAGAAGCTCGTCGAGGTCGCGAGCGGGTTGCCGGCCGATGCCGTCGCGGTCGAGGCGGGCGACGCATCGGACCTTGGCGTCATCCGGCGGATGCTGGACCGCGCCCGCGGCGCCTTCAAGGCGGAGGCGGACCTCATCGTCATCAACGCCGGCCGCGGGCTCAACGGGTCGGTCATGACCTCGGACACCACGCAGTGGGAGGAGATGGTCCGCACGAACTACCTGGGATGCGCGTACCTGCTCCGGGAGGCCGGGCACCGCATGCTCGCGGCGATCGGGGGAGTCACCGGTCCCGCGTGCGTCGCCTCGCCCCGGGACATCATCGTGCTGGGCAGCACCGTCGGGCGCCACGTCTCGCCGTTCTCGTCGATGTACGGCTCCACCAAGTTCGCGGTGCACGGGCTGGTGGAGGGCGCCAGGCGGGAGCTTGGCCCGAAGGGCATCCGCATCTCGCTCATCGAGCCCGGCTTTGTCGAGAGCGAGTTCCAGGGCGTCGCGGGGTATGACCGCGCGTGGTTCGAGGGCGTGAAGGAGCGCATCGGGCCGGTGCTGCAGCCCCCGGACGTGGCGCGGACGGTCACCTTCATCGCGCAGCAGCCCCCGGGCGTGCACGTAAGCGACATCCTGATCCGACCGACGAGACAGGACTACCCGTGAGCGGCGTCAGTGCGCCTCGCCCCTCTGCTTGAGGGCGCGGATGCGCTCGGGCAGGCTCAGCAGGCGGATGAACCCTCCCGCGTCCTTCTGGCTGTACACGTCCTCGCCCTCGAAACTGACCATCTTCTCGGCGTAGAGCGAGTTCGGGCTGCGGCGCTTCACCGCCGTCGCTGTGCCCTTGAACAGCCTGACGACGACCTCGCCATCCAGGGGCTGGGCGATGCGCTCGGCGCAGGCCCACAGGGCATCGCGCAGGGGCGTGAACCAGCGCCCGTCGTACACGAGCTCGGCGAAGGTGAGCCCGACGTGCTCGCGATAGTGGCGCGTCTCGCGGTCAAGCACGAGCTCCTCGAGCGCCCGCAGGGCCTCGACCAGGATCGTCCCGCCCGGGGTTTCATAGAGCCCGCGGGACTTCATGCCCACGCGCCGGTTCTCGACGAGATCGACACGCCCCACGCCGTGCGCCCCGCCGATGCCGTTGAGCGACTCGATGATCTTCCACGCCGGCATGGCCTTGCCGTTGAGCGACACGGGCCGGCCCTTGCCGAACGAGATGGAGACATCCTCGGGGGTGGCGGGGCCCTTCGCGGGCTCGGTGGTGAGCATCCACGCGTCCTCGGGAGGGGCGTTCCACGGGTCCTCGATCGTGCCGCCCTCGTGGCTGATGTGCCACAGGTTGCGGTCGCGGCTGTAGATCTTGGTCGCGCTCGCCGTCGTCGGGATGTTCCGCTGCTTCAGGTAGTCCAGCATCGCCAGACGCCCGGAGAGCTTCCACGCATCCATCCGCCACGGAGCGATGATCTCCATCTCGGGAGCCAGCGCGGCGTATGCGGACTCGAAGCGCACCTGGTCGTTGCCCTTGCCCGTGCAGCCGTGCGCCAGCGCCGTGCAGCCTGTCTTCTTCGCGACGTTTACCTGCCCGCGGGCCAGCACCGGCCTCGCGATGGCGGTGCCTAGCAGGTAGCGGCCCTCGTAGACCGCGCCCGCGAGGATCGTGGGGATCACGAACTCGTCGACGAACTCCGCCCGAAGGTCCACGACGTGGCACTCCGCGGCTCCGGAGTCCTTGGCCTTCTTCTCGACGCCCGCGAGCTCGTCGGCGCCCTGCCCGACGTCGCCCACGACGCAGATGACCTCCGCCCCGGGGATGTTCTCCTTCAGCCACGGGACGATGCAGGAGGTGTCGAGGCCGCCGGAGTACGCGAGTGCGATGCGCTTGGTCATGTTTGATTGCTCAGCCTAAACGGGAGAATCTTCGAGAACACTAGTCCAGTTCACATCCTGATGGGGTGACTTCACGAGCTTGGGATTGGGGAGCAGGTGCCCAATACGTCTTGCGATATCGCAGCTCGACGGATCCACGAGCATGACCGAGGGTGGAGAGGTCCTCGCCCTGAGTGAGTTCGCGAGCAGCAGACGAATGAGCTGATCTTGATCGGAAAAAGAGAATCCGATGCAGATCAGTTGGGTCGCGTCGCGGAGGTCACGTGCCGCGGCTGCCCATAGTAGACCAAGCCCGGACAGATTGTGCGGCTGTTTGGTTCCTCCGAATCGAGGCATCGCTGCACGATGGTCGGGAAAAAAATCGCCCACCAATTCCCTTGCTGCGTCCGCTGTGGCGCATCTCGTTAGGCAGAAGTCATGCTCAAGTTCGCCCGATCGCGTGTCTGAGGCATGACCTTCACGATTGTCATCAACCTTCATGTAGAGCACATCAACGCCCTGAGGCAACTCACCCACGCAGGCCCTACGGGTTGCCAGATACCAGTCCACGGATCCGTGGAGCTTGAGGAGTCGGATTGCGTCTGGGCCGTGCTGACACCTCAGCACGCGGCCCTCTCTTACTGGTGGCAGGCCGATACTTAGGCTCCGGTGAGCGTTGGCCGCCGCACGTTCGAGGACGGTATCGAAGTTCGTGGTAAGGACAATGTCGGTCGGGGTCAATTGCCCGAGCAACTTCTTGGCGGGGGTGAGGTCTGCAGTGAGGGAGCGATCGGCCACGATGCCCTTCGCCTTCTTGTCGACTTCGCCGCTCACACTTTGAATCTCGATTGCCGTGTCCCAGGAAACAGCGCCGCAATAGCGGCCCAGCGTTTCGAAATGCTGGGCCATTCGCCACAGTTCAGCCAACCGGTCGCAGTGATCCAGAAACAACTCGATTCCCACGTCACCGACATTCAGGCCGGAACATTGTGCGCACTCTTCCCGAATCTGACGGAGCCGCTGCTGCCGTCCCTCGGAACCAACCGCTTCAATTGCTAGGCTGAGGAGTTCATGACTCAGCGGAAGCCCGCATGGCTTGGAGAACCCGGCGCCGAGCAGAAACACACGCACCTAGCGTCCCCCCGGGAACATCATCGCGAGCAGCGCATTCTGTGCGTGCATGCGGTTCTCTGCCTGGTCGTACACCACGCTGGCGGCGGAGTCGATCACGCCGTCTACCACTTCCTGTCCGCGCTTGGCGGGCAGGCAGTGCATGAAGACCGCCCGCGGGCCGGCCTTGGCCATGAGCGCCTCGTTGACCTGATACTTCAGGAACTTCTTGCGTTCGGTGGCGGAGTGGGCGGCCTCGCCCATGCTCACCCACACGTCGGTGTACACCGCGTCCGCCCCCTGCACGTGCTCCGGGTCGTTGGTGATGGTGAACCCGCCGCCGCGCCCAGACGCGTGCGCGAGCGACTCGCATTCCCGCGCGACCTCGGCGGAAGGCTCCCGTCCCTTGGGCGTGATGGCCACGAGGTGAGCCCCCAGGATGGCGGCCCCGTGCATCAGCGAGTGGCAGACGTTGTTCCCGTCTCCCACATACGCGATGCGAAGGCCCTTCACGCTTCCGAACTTCTCGCGGAGCGTCAGGTAGTCCGCCAGCGCCTGGCATGGGTGGTAGAGATCGCAGAGGGCGTTGATGACGGGGACCCGCGACGCCGCGGCGAGCTCCGCCACCACCGAGTGCCGGAACACCCTCGCGACGATGAGCCCGACCCACCGCTCCAGATTCCGTCCGTAATCCGTGACGCTCTCTCGCTCGCCCAGGCGCTGCGCCGAGTGATCCATGTAGATCGCGTGGCCCCCGAGCTTGGCGATGCCCACCTCGAAGGAGATGCGCGTGCGGAGGCTGGGCTTCTCGAACAGCAGGATGGCCGAGTGCCCGGCGAGCACGCGGGCGTAGGGGCCGTAGTCCCGCTTCATCGCCAGCGCCGTCTCCAGCAGGCGGTCGATGGTGTCGCCGCTGAGCGAGGCGAGGGTGAGCAGGTCACCGCCCGCCAGCGGCCCGCCAGTGTTCCCACCCGTTGAGTTGCTCGCCATCGCTGAGGTTCCTTCGTGCGCCGGGCGCTGTGCCGGAGTGAGCGGGGAGGATATCGCGCTCGGGCGGTGGGGGGTCAGGCCCGCCTGAGCGTGACGCGGACGATTTCCGCGGGGGCGTTCAGGCGGAGGGGGAACCAGTTGCCCACCCCGTTGCTGACGACGCAGGCACTGGAGCGGCCGTCGGGTCCGCGGGCCTGGTAGAGCCCGCTCCAGTAGCGGTAGAGCAGGGGCCCGGCGCCGGCGTCCTCGCTCAGCATGAGTTGCCCGCCGTGCGTGTGCCCGCCCAGCGTGAGCGGGATGCCCATCCGGGCCGCGCCGTCGAACGCGTGCGGGTGGTGTGCGAGGAGCACCTGAAAGGCATCCGGGTCGCGGAGGTGCTCGATCGCACCCAGGTGCTCCTCGACCGAAGCGTCACGCCCCCGCCCCAGCCCGCCCCAGCGGATGCCCAGCACCTGCACGGGCACCCCCCGCAGCCTCAGCGTTGCGGCCTCGTTCCGCAGCAGCGGAAAGCCCGCGGTGCGGACCCCCGCCGCGAAGCCCTCGCGGCTCTCGAAGAGGTCGTGATTCCCCTCGCAGAGGTACACAGGCCTGTCGAACCTGGCAACCATGGCCAGGGCCTCGGGGAGGTCGGAGAGTTCGCGGTCGATGAGGTCGCCCGTCATGAGCACCGCGTCGCAGCGGAGTTCATTGACGCGCCGAGCGATCTCCCGCAGCACGGCGCCGCGCGTGTACTTCCCCGCGTGCACGTCCGTCACGTGAGCGAAGGTCGCGCCGTCCAGGTCCCGCGGGAGATCCGCGAGGGGCACGGTGATTTCACGCACGCGGAAGGAGTCAAGCTCCCACAGTCCCTTGGCCAGCCCCACACCCCCAAGCACGGGCGGCGCCGCGACCGCCGACGCCGCCAGCACCTGCCGCCTGGTCAGCACCGGGCCGGTGCCGGCGGACGCGACGGCGTGCGACGCCCGGTGCTTCCGCCTGACCCGGCGAATCAGCGCCCACCCGCACCACCCCGCGGCGCACGCCAGTCCCAGCATTACGCCTGTGGGCAGGGCGAGCATGTTCCAGATATAGACCCAGGCGCGCACCGCGGTGGGCATCTCGAATGGCACGCGGGCGGGCGCGAGCACCCAGGCGAGCGCAGCGATCTGGGTGAGGCTGAACACCGCGAGCGTCGCGCGCCACCATCGCGCGCGGGGCAACGTCCCCACCCACAGGTGGGCCCACAGCCACCACAAGGCGGCACACCCCGCGATCGTCCACATCACTGTCCAGAACATCCGAGCCTCCACACCGTCTTCGCATCTGCGGCGAGTCCGGTTCAGTCCTTTGGCAGGATCACCGTGCCGCGTTCCTCGCTCCCCCCGGCAAACGCGGTGGTCGAGGTGATCAGCACCGGTCGCCCGCTCTGCCCCGCGGCGTCCAGGGCCGCCCGCACCTTCGGGATCATGCCCCCGGAAATCTCGCCACGCTCGATCATGCCCTGAATCGCCCGGGGAGTGAGCGAGGGGCAGGTTCGCCCGGCGCCATCCCTCACGCCCGGAACGTCCGTG
Organism: Leptolyngbya sp. PLA1; assembly: GCA_021405315.1. Classification (GTDB taxonomy): domain Bacteria; phylum Planctomycetota; class Phycisphaerae; order Phycisphaerales; family UBA1924; genus RI-211. Next base: position 3,795 of record QWIH01000032.1, on the reverse strand, counting down.
AGCAGGACCAGCCGATCGGCCCCGAGCGACGCCGCGAGGGCCGAGGCGCCGTCGTCCGCGTTGATGTTCAGGAGCCCGCCCCGGGCGTCGAGGCCGATGGAACTGACCACGGGTGTGAACCCGTCAGCGACGAGCGTTCGGATGATCGCCGCGTCACCCCCACGAACGATCCCGACGCGGCCCAGGTCCGCCGACGTCCCGGAGGGTGTTCGCGTCATGGCGTCGCAGCGCAGCATCGCGCCGTCGCCGAGGCAGAGGCCCACGGCCCGCCCGCCCTGCGCGTTGATCGCCCCGACCAGCCGCTTGTTCACACTGCCGGCGAGCACTCCCGCGATGATCTCCATCTGGTCCGGTGGTGTGACGCGAAGACCCTCGATCCGTGTCGTGGGCATTCCGAGCCTGGCGAGCAGCGCATCGACCGCCTTGCCCCCCCCGTGAACGAGCACCAGGCGCTCGCCCGCCGCCGCACGGGCCGCGATGCACGCCCAGAGCGGGGCGAGGGCGTCGATGTCCTCCAGCGTGCTCCCGCCGATCTTGATGACGCTGATCCCGCTCATGCGCCCGTTCCCCCGTGGGTGGAGAGCAAGCCCCGAGTCTCCGGGAGGCCGAACCGGGCGTTCATGCACTGCACCGCCTGGCCGGCGGCGCCCTTCACCAGGTTGTCGATCGCGCTCGTGATGATCAGGTGGCCCCAGGCTGGGTCCACAGCGAGCGAGATGTCGCAGAAGTTCGTCTGCCTCACGTCCGCCACGCTGGGCCACACGCCCGCGGGGCAGATCCGGACGAAAGGCTCCTCGCGGTACGCGTCCGTGAGGCACGCACGCACGCGGGCCTCGTCCCAGTTCGGGGCCAGCTCCACATGGATGGTGGACAGGATCCCCCGCTCGAAGGGCCCGAGGTGAGGCGTGAAGACCGTCGGCACGCCGGCATACGCGTCGATCTCGGGCTGGTGGCGGTGCTTGAGCACGCCGTAGGCCTGCTGATGCACCTCGCAGAACAGGCTGCGCAGCGCGAGCCCGCGTCCCGCGCCGCTCACCCCGCTGGTGGAGTCGATGACGGGCCTGGCGGGTCGGCCGTCCGGCCTGGTGGCGATGGCCCCGGCCCGTGCCAGCGGGAGCAGGGGGAGAATGGCGGAGGTGGGATAGCACCCGGGCACCGCGACGAGGGAGGCGCCGCGGATCGCCGCCCGATTGATCTCGGGCAGGCCGTACGCGGCGCGGGAGAGCAGCGCCGGGTGCGTGTGCTCAAAGCCATAGAACGCGGGGTAGCGGGTGGCATCCTTGAGCCTGAACGCGGCGGAGAGGTCCAGCACGCATGCGACCCTGCCGTCGAGCGACCGCGCGAACTCGAGGCTCGCCTCGTGGGGCGTGGCGAGAAAGACCGCGTCGGGCTTGCAGGCGAGCACGGCCTCGGTGCTCGCCGGCCTCACGGGGAGGTCGAGCCTCCCCCGAAACCGTCCGAAGGAGGCCGAGTAGGGCTCGTCGCCCTCACGCTTCGCGGAGCCGAAGAGACCCTCGACGCGCGCATCCGGATGAGCGAGGAGTATGGACACGAGCTCGGCGCCGCTGTAGCCGCTCGCCCCGATGATCACCGTTCGAATCGCCAACGCTGCCTCCAGACCCCGGAAGGGTCGCGTGTGTCGTTCGGCCGTGCCGCTCGGGCCATGTCTCCGAGCAGCCGGGCGACCCGGCCCGCCCTCGCCGTGCTGCCCGTCGCGGCGAAGACGGTATCATCGCCCGCGATGGTGCCGACAACGCCCTCGGGCGGGGTTCTGTCAAGCTCCAGGGCGAGGGATGGGGCCGCGCCGGGCGGGGTCCGAATCACCACGAGCGTGCCCGCCGCGTCGGCCTTCAGAAGCAGGGCCTGCACCACCCGGGCCAGGGTTCCGGGCTTTGCGGGTGCCACGCCGGGCTCCGCATAGCCGTTCGCGCCCTTGACCATGCCCAGCTCCCGGAGGTCGCGCGAGAGCGTTGCCTGGGTGCACGTCACGCCCTGACGCCGGAGCATGGAGGAGAGCGCCGCCTGGCTGCGCACCGGCCCGGAGGCGACCAGCTTCCTGATGAGCGAGTGGCGGCGTTGCCTCGACTCCATGCATGACTATTCACACCATGAATAGTCATGTCAAGCAGGTCGGACCCCGGTGCCCGGCGGGCCCGCGCCGGGCACCGGCCCGGCCACGCCCACGATGCGCACGTGCTGCCCGCTCAGCTTCTCCAGCAGGTCGCGCTTGGCGGCGGCCCCCCGCAAGTCCTCGTCCGCGCCCGCGGGCACCTCCGCCTCCACCTGTACCTCGCCCGCGCCGAAGCGTACGTGCACCCCGCCGGTCGTCTGCGCATGCCGCCGATCCAGACCGTCGGCGATGCGGAGGATCGCACTCAGCCTCAGCACGACCTCCCGCTCGGATGCCGGGAGCGCCGACATCGCCGGGTGAGACGCCTTCGGGGCCTTCTTCCGATGGAACCGGGCGAGGAGCGCGAGGACCTCGCGGTCGGCGTCCGAGACCCCGGGGAGGTCCGCGTGCCGGATGATGGCCATGCCGTGCTTGTGGTGGGCTCGATACTCCACGAACGTGCCGATGTCGTGGAGCAGCGAGCCCGCCTCGAGGAGCGCCCGTTCGCCTCTTCGGGAGGCCAGGCCCGGGATGAGCGTGCTCTCCTTCCTGAACTGGTCGTAGAGCGAGAGGGACAATGTCGCGACGTGTTCCGCGTGGGCGACGTCGCACCCGCAGCGCGTCAGAAGCGCTCGCGCCGCCTCGGACATGACCTGCGGCGAGCGGGCCTGCTGGTGGGCGGTCGACCGCTCCACCATGCGCAGGAGAAGCCCCTCACGCACCCCGCCGGGGTGCACGCGGATCTCGGTCACACCCAGGCAGTTCATGACCTGTTGGATGACCGCCAGGCCCGCGATGATGATGTCCGCGCGGTCCGAGGGGAGCCCCGGCACGCGCAGGCGCGCTTCCAGCGGCATCTCGCGCAGGCTCCGCAGGATGTCGCGCACCTGGGCCTTGGTCACGGGCCCGAGCGACGTGAGCGCCGGGCTGTTGCGATCGATCAGCACCCCACGCGCCGCCGCCGCGAGCGTGAGCAGCGTCGTGAACGCCCCGCCACAACCCACGACCACGCCCGGGGGAGCGTCCACCCGCCCGAGCCTCTTGTCCAGGACTCGCCGGATGTGCGCCTTGAGGTCGGCGTAGCGAGGGCCGGCGCACCCATCCGTTCCGCCGAACATCTCCGTCAATCGCACGGCACCGAGCTTCATCGAGGTGTTTCCGATGATGACGCCGTCGCGGCTGCGCACCACCTCCAGGCTGCCACCCCCGAGGTCCACCACCACGGCGTCCCCGTGCGAGAGGTCCATGACGCGCGCCACGCTGCGGAACGTGAGCGAGCCCTCGTCGCGGGCCGAGACGATCTCCGGCGAGATGCCCGTGCGGTCATGCACCAGCGAGAGAAAGTCCCGCCCATTGTCCGCGTCGCGGACCGCCGCCGTCGCGAACGCGCCGATCGTCGCCGCGCCCAGCTTCTCCGCCGCCGCCTTGAAGCGACCCACGGCTTCGACCGACCGGGCCATCGCCTCGGCGCTGATCTGGTTGGTCGCGGCCAGCCCCTGCGCCAGCCGCGTCATGGCACGCTCCTCGCCCAGCACTCGCCAGCCCTCACCGCCCGCTCGGTCCACAACCAGGAGGCGGATGCTGTTGCTCCCGATGTCGATGACCGCCGCCGGTCCGGCAGCGAGATGGTGCGCCGTGCCGTTGGTTCTCCCGTTGCCGCCCTGCGGAACGGCGCCCCCCGACGG
>QWIH01000072.1 GCA_021405315.1 Leptolyngbya sp. PLA1 | reverse complement strand
GGTGTCGGCCTTGTTGGTGTAGGTCTCCTCGCCGAGCGTGCCCTGCTTGAGCTCGCCGCCGGGGGCGACCTGCTCGTACTGGTCCTTGCCGACCAGGCGATAGCTGGTGACGGTCTTGAAGTCGCTGACGTTGCGGACGGCGCAGATGCTCCGCCAGACGCGCTCGACGCTGAAGAAGCCCTCGAGCAGGAACTTGTTGGCGACGTTGGAGAGGATGCCGCCCACGTCGATGGTGGCCATGCCCGCCTCGATGCCGCGACCGAACGCTGCCTCGAGCACGCGGCGGCTGTCACGGAAGGTGCGGCCCGTGTAGCCGTTGGCGATCGCAGCTTCGAACAGGAGTTCCTGCAGGCCCAGCCCGCCCTGGAACCGCTTGGCGGCGATCTCGATTGCCTGCGTGGAGCAGACCTTCTCGATGCCCTCGAGCTTGGCGCTCTGGAAGCACGCGGCTTCGAGCACCTCGCTGGTGACGCTGTTATCCGGAGCGTGGATGGCTGGGGCCTTGGGGCGGCTGGCGCGGAGGACCTCGAGCTCGGTCCGCGTGGCATCCCAGTTGTCGCGGATGGCCTGGGCCTCGATCTCGCTGTGCTTTCCGCCGCAGACCTTGCGGACGGCGGCGATGCGGGCGGTCTCAGCGAGCGCCGCCGCCCGGACCTGCTCGGGCGTCTGCTCGGTGGCGATGATGGAGGAAGGGGTGGGATTGGAAGGCGTGGTGTCGTCGGCCATGACGCTGGGCTCCTTGTTCTGATGCGCGGCGATGCTCGCGCTAGTGCGGCCGTCTGCGCCGAGATCCACGAAACTGATCTCGCCGAGCGTGGCCTTGCGGACGACGTTGACCGGGCCGGTGAGTTCCTGGCCGTTGACCGTCGCTTTCTGGTTGTCCTTGATGAACTCGAACTCCTCGACGCTCGCGCCGACCGACGCCTGCCAGGGGAAGCCGTTCCGCGAGGACGCGACGACCTCCTTGGCGGCCTGGGTATCGCGAGAGATCACACCGGTGGCGACCAACTGCCCAGCCTCGACGCGGATTGCATCGGTGTGACCAACACCCGACAGCGGGTCGTGCCCGAAGCGGATGGGGCGGGCCTGCGAGGGGACAGCAAGGCCGGCGAGGTCGATCACGACCGGGTGACGCCAGCCCGCGACACGCATCGCGCCGCCGGTGTACGCGACCATCTTGAAGCGGGGGAGAGGCGCAGCCTGCCCATCGGCCGCAGCAACGACGGTGATGTCGGCGGTTGCGGTGAGCGTGAGAGCGGGAATGGTCTTCTTGGGGTCAGCGGTGACTGGCACTGGCGGTCTCCTCATCAACTTGGTCTGCGGGATCGGTGTCCTCGGCGGGCGCGTTCGCGGCCGGAGCGGCAGCCGGTGCGGTTGCCAGCGCGAGGCCGAGCTTGTTCATGAGCGTGAGCTCTTTTGCACGCTGGCGGAGTTCCTGCTCCCAGTCGCGGCCTTGCCGGGCGAACTCCGCGGCGAGCGTGGTCGTGTGGTTGGCCAGTCGCGTGGCCTGGGCGTTGGCCTCTTTGGCGGGATCAACGTGCTCGACGCCATCCCAGAACCACGCGTGCTCGGGCAGGGTGGCGGCGATGGTCCGCAGGGACTGCGGGAGCAGCCCCTCGACGAGCACTGCCTCGTTCAACCACGCCTTCAGGATGCGATCGAGCACGGCGAGCTGCAGGTGGTGCTGCTCGACGCGAATGCTCTTGTAGTACACCTGGTGGTCGAGGCGACCGCTGGCGTAGTTGTAACCCGAGGAGTTGCCCGCAGCGACGTTGAACGGCATGTTCAAGCACCGTGCGATCTCGTTGAGGATTTCGCGCTTGAACTCTCCGAACGTGGTCGTCGGCTGCTCGGCATGGACCTGGCCGAGCTTCCAGCCGCCCGGAAGGACGGTCGCCAGACGCTGCTCGAGTTCGACCTCGTCCATCGGCTCGAGAGGATCGGCCTCGCCGTTGGCGGGGCTGTCGGTGTAGATGACGGCGGCGAAGTTGGCGGCGGTCTCGGCGGCCGCGATGGTCGCCAGTGTGTACCGGCGGAGCTGCGCAAACAGCGGGAGCGCCGGCGTGATGTCGGGGATGCCGCGGAGTTGGCCGGGCCGATCCGGGCGGAAGTAGTGCACGACCGACGAGGCGGGGAACGTGTCGTAGGCCGTGAGGTCGTCGATGGGCGTGCGGAACACGCCGCTATCACCGGGGTGGCGCTTGAGTACGCAGTAGGCGGAGGGGTTGCCCCACTGATCCAGAGCGATGCCGTCGATCTCGTCGTTGCGCCCGCGGCGAAGCAAGGGCGTGCAGACCTGGTCCGCTTCGATGAGCTTGAGGTCCAGCGACACGGGTGAGCCGATGCCGGGGTTGCTGACAAGCAGCGCAAACGCCTCGCCGCTCTCGGCGCGGGCCAGCCGCATGGTGCGGAGCTTTCCGGGGAGGTCGACCGCCCGCGACCACTGCTCGAACGCATCCTCGATCCGAGCATTCGCGTCGGCGTCGTCGGTCAGCATCTGCAGCCGGGGACCGGTGCCGATGGTGTCGTTGGCGAGCGTAAGGACGATGCCCTTGGCGTAGGAGTTGTTGGCGACCTCGTATCGGGCGCGGTTGCGGAGGACGCGACGGACCTCGGGGTTGATCGCCGCATTGGGTGAGAGACCGTCGGCGTTGGCCCAATGCTTTCGGTTCTCCGGCGTGGTCTTGGCCGAGTCGAACTTGGCGACGACCAATCGACGGCCGCCGCGCGATCCGCCCCCGTGCGGAGCACGCGACGCCGCCGGGGAGGGAGAGACGGCCTGCGTCCCGCGAAGGGGGGGCACCCGGCTCATGATGTTGGCGATGGCTTTCAGCATGGGCGGGTCAGACAGAACCGGGCGGGACGATCTTGGCGAACTTGATGCCGAGGCCGGGCTTCCTCGCGGCAGCCTTGGACGCGAGGTAGCGGTCGGCCTCGATCTGGTCCTTCAGCGGGTGCTGCTCGACGGACTGGCCGTCGACAGCGGCCTTCGCGGGCTGCGACGCGTTGTCGCGTATGGCCTGCTCGAGATCCGGGTTGGGAGATGGGTCAGGCATCGGGTGTCGTGCGAGGAGCGAGCGGAAGCTCCTCGTCACGTGCTACCTATGCAAAAGCGGATCGCTCTGCGCGCGTCGCAACCTGTTTTGATGCAACCAATGCCACCGGTAGAACCACGATGCAGAGTCAGCCGCCGATGCGTTCATGGGTCGTTACGCGGCGACCGCAGTGACGGCAGGCACGGCGGCGTCGCACTGCACCGCCAGGTGCGGCGCGGGTGTAGAGCACTTCAAAGTGGCGACACCCGCACTTTGGACATATCAGCCCGCGGGCTTCTTGCTTCGGAGGTCGCGGGGCCTCGCGCGGGGTGCTCATCGACGGCCTCCACGAAGCTGCGAGAGCTTGATCCGAGGTCGGACGGCGACCTTGTGGTCCGTGCCAAAGAGCACCGCGCCCTGCATGGACGCGGCGACCGCAGCGCCGACTAACCCGTCGAGCCAGTGGTTGTCGAGCCCTTCGACACGGAGCTTCCACTCGTCCACAGTGCGGCCCCGGCCCTCCGTTCGCACGCGGTACTCGCTGGTGAGGTGCTCCGACAGCAAGCGGTGTGGCTCGGGCTTCTGGCCGAACAACGAGAGGCCTCCAGGATCGCCCATCGGCACCGCCAGCCGCGCGTGCACAAAGGACTTCCAGTAGTTCGTGTCGAATAGGACGTGCCGCACCGCTCGCTTTCCGGTCACGATCGGCACGCGCCAGTTCAGCCCGACCCGCTCGCCGCGTTTGCGCTTGTAGTCGCTGAAGGGGAGGCTGCTCGCGCCGACATACCTGCCGTGGCTGGGGGTGAGCACGCTCGCGTGCGGGCTCTGGCGACAGAACTGATAGACCACGTCCGTCGACGAACCCCAGTTGGCGTCGATCAGGCATCGGTCGATCCGCACCATCGCGCCGTCGTCGCGCCGCCATTCGCGAGCAACAGTCGCCTCGATGAGCCGCTCCAGGCCGCCGTAGATCGCGCCTTCAACGCCAGCGCGTGGCGAAGCGGCTCCGAGCGTCCGGCGCACATCCCGAAGCGTGAAGTACGCCTGCTTCTGGTCCGGCTCGGTGCCATAGTCGATGATGTGACCCGTGAAGTCGTCCTCCCAGGCGGCTACGAGGTAGAACAGTGCCTTGCCCTGCACGTCCACGAACATCGTCAGGTGCGAGCACCCGAGTGGGACAAGCCCGCGGGCGTGCCCGTTCACCTTCGCTGCGATCTGGTCGGCGCTCAAAAGGTCGTCGGCGACCTCGACCTCTGGCAGCGGCTCATTCTGGTACTCGGCGAAGAATGCGGCCTCGTTCTGCAGCCGCAGGTTCATGGCGTGCTGCACCGCCGACAACTCGTCGTGGTTGAACCGCTCCGGCCAGGCGATGACCGCTCCCTCATCCATCGCCGTCCGGTGCTTGCCGTAGAACGCCGTGGCATCAATGCTCCCGCGATCGGCGCGAAGCGCCTCGGCCCGCACGCGGGCGTATTCGGCCCAGAGCTTCTCGTTCTTGGGGAACGAATAGACCATCTTGGTCCGCTCGCCCTGCCACTGCGGGTGCTTGTCGCGGTCGAGAATGCGGTCCGCCAGATCATCGGGGCGGACCACCGTTAGCGTCATCAGGCCGGCGATCTTCCGTCCGGGCCCGGCCATGCCCAGGATCGCGCCCGCGAGAATGCGTTCTCGGTTGGCGCACTGCGAAGGAGAGCGGGCGCTCTCGTCGGTCTGCGGGTCGTCGATCAGTACGAGCGACGGGCGGACGCTCACACCGTCGACACGCTTGTGCTTCATGCCACGGATGCGGCCCGTGATCCCCGCGACACGAATGATCGCGCCCGATGCCGCGGAGCCCGGAATCGTGGGCAGCACGATCTCCCGGGCGGTCCAGCCGATGTGGGTCTGCTTGCCCTGGTAGAGCTGCCCTGACGCCCGCTGGTGAATGCCCTCGAGCGAGCGGATCGGGTGGCAGACCTCTGGGAAGTCCCCGCCGAGGATCTCGCTGTTGTCCAGCTCCGCCTTGATCGAGTCCAGCATCCCCGCCGCGTGCTCTTCGTCCGACCCCACGAGCGCCACGAACTCCCGGTGCCCGTACACCAACGCCCACAGACACGCGATCTCGCAGAGCGAGGTCTTGCCTGAGCCGCGCGGCATCGCCATCGCAAACAGCCCGCCCTCGAGCACCGCCTGTTCGATCTTGGCGATGACCTTGAGATGGTCATCCGACCACTTCAGGTGAAACGTCTGCGGGAAGTACGCCTCGCAGAAGTACCGGAAGTCCCGCGCGGCTCGATCTCGCCTGGCGGGGTCCGCAACCGACGGCAGATCACCAATGTCTCGTCCCGACAGCGACAGCATCGCGTTGCGGAGCCGAGCACGCTCCTTCATCGCGTCGTAACCCGTCAGACCTTCGGGCGCATTGGCAGCATCGGCGATCGCCTCGTGCCGCGTGGTCGCCAGCCACGCCACGTATCGGAACAGATCAACCTTGCCCGCGTCGCCGTCTGCCGCGACGCGGAACCCGGCGCGCGTGCGATGTCGGTGGAGCTGCCGCTCGCTGATCACCTCGCCCAGCGTCGTGCTGTTGAGCAGCCGCGCGAGTTCGCCGGGCTTGAGTTTGCGCGGGTCAATCGCCACCTGCGGACATCTCCTTCACGAGCCACGCGGCGTAGTGCACAAGGTTGACGCTGCCGTCGGCGTTGGTCGGCGCGCCCGCATCGATGTCGGCGCGGAGCATCGCTTCGGTCACGGGCTTGCCGCCAAGCCGGGTGAGCACGCGGGCGGCGTCCGCCACGGGCATCGCCGCCGGGTTGAGCCGGGACATTCCCTGTCCGCTCCCCGCAGGCTGGGAACTAGGCGCGTGTTCGGGAGTCATCGCGGACCTCCCGCGCGAACTTGCCCACATGGGCGGAAGAGTTGCCCACATGTCGCAGAATCATCGAGAAATGCAGCCCCAACGCCTTGCCTGTTGGCCAGATGCCGACGAATGTGTGTCACACGCGAGCGGGATGGCCGCACGCGACGGAGACCACGACGATGAACGCCAAGAAGACCAACGCGACCAGCCTCGACGGGATCAGCAAGCAGAAGGCGCTCGACGCCGAGATGGAATGGGCCAAGGTCGAGCTGCTGCTCGAAACCCTGGAAACCCGCAAGAGCGACGGCCTCGACTTCCACGAGATCCCGGTCTGGTCGATCCGCGACCTGGTCCGCCACGCCTTTGAGGCCGGGTACCACGAGGGCCTGCACACGGGCTACCGCCAAGGGCGAACGGACGCGTGCCGCGAGGCGGCACGAGAAGAGGCCCCGACAAGCCCACGAAATCCTGAACTGCCGACGACCTGAAGCCCGCGAAATGCGGGCTTCGCTGTTTAACCGACCACCCATTCGCATAGGAGCAGAAGCATGAACAAGCGCACGACCAACGCCAAGAAGCCCGAACCTACCGCCGCCCAGACCTACGCCGCGAGGCAGAACGACATCGCCCGCCTGATGGATGTGCTGCAGATGGAACTCGACAAGCACGCCGAGGGGGCGAAGGCCGACCCGCGCAACTGGGGCTTTGCGGGAAGCCTCGGGAAGGTCCGCAGCGACCTGGTCGACCTGGTCGGATTCCTCAGCAACATGGATCCCGAGCACGTCGAGGCATTTCTGAACGACGCCGAGTAACCCCCACCACGGAGACACGCCATGAAGATCAAGCACATCGTCATCGAGGGCAGCGAGGAAGACATCACGGTGCGAGCCACGGCCGACGGCGCGACCGCGAGCGTGGTCCGCATGAGCCGAGCGCAAGGCCGCTTCGACAAGGTCATCGCCGAGTTTCGCCGCGACGAGAGTCGCGAGGCGAGGTACGCCAAGGCCTGCATCGTCGCCACCCACGTTTACGGGACCGACCGCCACGGACGGCCCGCCGCCACCAACTCGATGATCCACGACGTGATGAATGAGATCGAGCGCGTCGCGGGCTGCTGACCCGCCCCACGCGGCGTCGCGGGGAACCGCGACCGCCACGCTTCCCCGCCGCGATGTGCGACGGGGGTTCCAACCCTCAGTTCGGAGATGACCATGAGCACGAAGACGAAGAAGCCCGCCAAGCCCCGCACTCCCCGCACCCCGAAGATGTCCAAGAGCGCCGCCCGCGCCGAGGGTGCCG
>QWIH01000031.1 GCA_021405315.1 Leptolyngbya sp. PLA1 | reverse complement strand
GCCGGCGCGGGCTTGGTTGGCGGCGTGGGGCCGGGGACCGGGCCCGCGGCCGGGCCGGCGGCGGGAGCCGGGGCGGGGCTCGGCTTCTGGGGGCTCGGCGCCGGGGGAGCTGCGGGCGGCCTCGGCGTCGTTGGAGTCGTGGCGGGGGGCCGCGCGAGAGGCAGCAGGGGTTGAGACTGCGAGGGTCCGGTCGATCTCGCGGGGGGCGAGTCAACCGGGGGCGGGTTGAGAGCGACGCCCGGCCACGGGATCAGTGGGCGGGGCTTGTTCGGCGCTGGTGCGGCACCGGTTGCGACCCGAAAGGTCGGCAGGGGGGGCAGATCGCCCGCCACGGGCTCGCCGCGGGCACGCTTGACGCTGGTGACGATGGCCTCGTCGCCGGCGGCGAGGCATGCGCGCTCGGCATCGGACAGGTCGGAGGTCGGCGCACCGTCGCGGACCAGGCCCGCGGTGAGCGACGGCCCCTGGTCGGAGATGAAGACGCCACGGACCGCGAGCGTGCGCGAGGATGAAACGCCCAGGCCCACGGGCTCCGCGGGGTCGCCGACGTCTTCGAGGTGTGCAAAGACGCTGGTGCGGGGCTGGGAGCCGAGCGGGCTGGTCCAGAGCCAGACCGTGGCGCGGGCAGCCTGGAACTCATGGTCGCCCAGGGAGAGCCGAACGCGGCCGGCGAGGAGGAGTCGCTGCACGCCGGCGGACTGCCAGCGTCTCGCGGATTCCGCACGGAAAGAGACTCGCCCCTCGACGGGCGGGGAGTTCTGGAAGAGCCCCGCGTAGTCGGGCGCGGACGGCTGGGCCCGTGCCGGCGCCGCGGCCAGACCGGCCAGCAGCGTGAGCAGCAGCGTGGAGCGCCGGAGCGGGAGCCTCATGGGGCGGATGCTACGGGCACTGATCCCCCTGCACAAGCCGGGGGGTGTCGGGTGCGCGGGTGATTAGGACCTGCGGCTCCTGGCAGGCTTGGCGGCGCGTGTCTTGCGCGCCTTGCCGTTGGACGCGTGGGTGCCGTTCGTCTTGACCTCGGGGAGCGGCGCGTTGGGCGCCCAGACGTTTGCGGGAGTTTGGCTGACGCTGGAAGCGGGGGGCAGGGCGTTGTCGAACGCATCCAGGAGCGTGCCGAACCGGGCGGTGATGCGCTTGCCCTTCTGCTTGAGGGGCACGCCTCCGAGCATGGCCTCGCCCTTGGCGAGTCTCGGGAAGTGTTCGCCCTGCCAGCTCGCCGGGTAGTTGAGGTCTTCGAGCCCCAGGGCCGCCTTGGTGGCGAAGAGGGGGCGGAAGGTGTCGCACATGACGGCGAGTTCATGGGTTCGGTCGTGGGCCATGCTGGCCTCGGTGGTGCCGGGGTGCGGGCCGTGAGGAATGCCCTGCGGGTGCAGCGTGAGACTGCCGACCTCGATGCCCTTTCGGCTGCCGAAGTTGCCCTCGACGTAGTAGAGCACCTCGTCGGAATCGATGTTGGAGTGGTTGTAGGGGACCTTGATGGCCTGCGGGTGGTAGTCGAGAAGCCGCGGGCAGAAGGAGCAGATGACGAAGTTGTGCGCCTCGAAGGTCTGGTGGATGGGCGGCGGCATGTGCAGTTTGCCCGTGATGGGGCTGAAGTCGTCGATGTTGAAGATGTGGGGGTAGTAGCAGCCGTCCCAGCCCACGATGTCGAGCGGGTGGTAGTGGAAGACGTAGCTGTGCATGCAGTCGCGGGCCTTCACGCGGACCTCGTAGTCGCCGTAGGCCTCGACGAACATGGGCATGCGGCTGTCGGGCTCGTGGACGGGGAGGCGGAGGTCACGCTCGCAGTACGGCGCGTGCTCGAGGAACTGGCCGTGGGCCTTGCTCACGTAGCGCGGGGGCGGTCCGATGTGGCTGCCGTTCATCGTCTCGATGAGGAGGAACTTGCCCAGGGGCATGTCGGCGGCGGAGAGGCTGTCCGGCGCGCCCGCGGGCTTCCAACCCGGGTCGGCCTTGGCGCGCCTGGAGGGCTTGCGCTTCGGGCCTCCCATCTCGAGTTCCTCGGCGCGGGCGCCGGCCTCGTCCCAGACGAGCTTGTAGATGATCCCCTTTGGGATCACGACGTAGTCGCGGGGCTTGAAGCGGAGCGCACCGAGCATGGTGTAGCACACTCCCGAGCCGTAGTGGATGAAGATGCACTCGTCACCCTGGCCGTTCTTGTAGTAGTAGGGCATCTGCTCCGAGGGGTTGCAGACGGCCATCTCGACGTCGGAGTTGCCGAAGAGCACCACGCGGCCCGTGACCGCCTCGCCGAAGGGGCGGAGGGGCGCGGATTTCACGTGCCGCATGCGCATCGTGTCGACTTCGACGTACTCGGTCTTGGTCGAGTAGAGGGTCTTCCAGCCGTAGACCTGCGTCGGCGGGTTGATGTGGTACATCGTGCTCGACGGCCCGACGAAGCCCTCGGTGCCGAAGAGTTCTTCGGAATACAGCACGCCGTCGGGACGACGGAACTGCACGTGGCGCTTCTGGGGGAGCTGGCCGAGGCGGTAGTAGAAGGGCATTCGAAAACCTCCAGTCGAACGAATGATACCCGCGAGCCGGTCTTGTGGACGTAATGGTCCTATTTGCGGGGCGCGGGTGAGAGCCCGAGCTCCTGCTCGATAGCCTCGACGAACCAGTGGAGCAGGAGCATGTGGAGTTCCTGGATGCGGTCGCTGGTGTCGCCGGGCACGATGAGCTCCACGTCGCAGACGCCCCGGAGCGAGCCGCCACCCCTGCCGAGCAGCGCGATGGTCGTGGCGCCAGCGGCGCGGGCCGCGTGGGCCGCGAGCAGGATGTTTGCGGAGTTGCCGCTGGTGCTGAGGAGGATGACGCAGTCGCCGGGCCTTCCCAGGGCCTGAACCCAGCGAGAAAAAACGTGATCAAAGCCGTAGTCGTTGGCGGTGCATGTGATGTGGGCCGCGTCGGCGCAGGCGAGGGCGGCGAGGGGTCGGCGATCGGCTCGAAAGCGCCCGGTCAGTTCCTCGGCGAAGTGAGCGGCGTCGCAGAGCGAACCGCCGTTGCCGCAGATCAGCACCTTGCCCCCGGCCACAAGGGCGGCGGCCAGTCGTTCGGCGGCGGCCCCGGCGGCATCGATCAGCGCGCGGTCCTTTCGGAGCGCATCAAGGGCGGCGGCGGCGTCCGAGAGCGAACGCGAGAGGCTCTGAGGGGTCGTGCGGGCTGGTCTCTCGGCGGCGGGCATCGGTTGATCATACCGCGACGAGGCGCGAAACCGGACGGAGCCTACGCTCAGGCATGGAGCGACCCAGAGCCCTAGTTCTGCGTGCCGCGGGGACGAACTGCGACTCTGAGCTCTGCCGCGCGTTCTCCCTCGCGGGCGCGGCTGCCGACCTCGTGCACCTGGACCGCGTGGTGGCGGAGCCGTCGCTGCTGGACGGGTACTCGCTGGTCGGGTTCCCGGGCGGCTTCAGTTTCGGGGACGACATCGCGTCAGGCCGGATTTTCGCGATGAAGGTTCGGGAGGCGCTGTATCCGGCGCTGCGAGCGGCGCTCGAGCGTGGGGCGCTGATGATCGGCGTGTGCAACGGGTTCCAGGTGCTGGTGCAGGTGGGGCTGCTCCCCGGCCCGCGGGCGGGGGAGCCCTGGCCGCAGACGCCTCCCGTCCAGCGGGTGGCGCTCACGGACAACCAGGACGCCCGGTTCCACGCCCACTGGGTGGGGGTGAAGTACGAGCCGCGGTCTGTCTGTGTCTGGACCCGCGGTCTGCAGGCGGAGGACGAGGCGCCCCGTCCCGCGAACGCGCTGGGACCAACGCCGGTGAAGAAGCCCCGAGCGGCGGATACGAACATGCTGCCCGTCGCGCATGGGGAGGGAAGGCTCTGGCCCTCGGTGCCCGGGGAGATCGCGGAGCTGGAGAGGGCGGGGCAGGTCGCGGTGCGGTACACGGACAACTTCAATGGCTCGGCGGGAGCCATCGCCGGAATCTGCGACCCGTCCGGGCGCGTCCTGGGCCTCATGCCTCACCCGGAGCGGTTCCTTGAGTGGACCCGGCACCCGCACTGGACCCGACTGGACCCGGAGGCGAGAAAGACTCCGACCCCCGGGCTGGAGATGTTCCGCAATGCGGTGCGCGAGGCGGCCGAACTCGGCAACCGCGCCGGTGCCAGCCGGTAAGACGGTGCGGCCCGCTGCGCGCGGGCCCGGCCCCATGATCGACCCTCGCGACTCCATCTTCAGACGGCACCGGCCCAGCGATCCCATTCACGAGCACCGCCAGTGCCATCGCTGCGGGTATGACCTGATCGGCCTCAAGTCCGGCGACCGTTGCCCTGAGTGCGGCGTGCCGATCCGCTTCAACCCCGGGCGCGTCGGCGAGTCCATGACCGAGGCGCCGAAGGCCTATCTGACCTCCCTGGCAGCCGCGGCGTGGAAGCTCGTCGTCGGGTGTGCCGCGGGGGTCGGCCTCAGCGTGCTGCTCGTGTTCCTGCTGCGGGGGAGCTCGACGGTCTCCATGGCGGTTGCCGTGATGGCGGCGGGCTCCGCGGGGCTGTGGTGGTGGGGGGTCATGGGCCTGTGCAAGCCCCGCCAGACGACCCAGCCCACGACGGTGAACCTCGAACAGGAGTGGAAGTGGCTCCGGGTGCTCTCGCGCTGTTCCCAGGCGGGCTGGCCTGTCGCGTATGGGCTGATCGTGATCGGGACGGTGCTCGCGATGGGATTCGCGAAGCGGTTCGGGCCGGGCGCGGGGCCGGGTCCGGTCTCGAGCGCGTACCTCGTCGCGGGGGCGGTGGCGGCGGTGGTCGCGTTTGCGGGGCTGGTCCCGCTCTCGATCTTCATGTCGTGCCTGGCGGACTGGGCGAACGACCTTGGGCTGGGGCGACGTCTGCGGATGGCCCCGTTTGCCCTCGCGGGCAGTCTGCCCCTGGGTCTGATCGAGGTCGTGCTGGTCATGTACTCGCTGGGGCGGGCGCGGATCGTGTTCATCATGCCCCTCATCGTGCTCTTCGGCCTCGGGTTCCTGGCGTTGTTCGGGTACTTCGCGCTGGCGCTCTACCAGTTCGCGGAGCTCTGCACCTGGGCGGTGAAGAACTCCGACGCGGCGAGCGACCGGGATGCGAGGCTGGGAGTCGCCATCGCCAAGCGGATCGAGGACGGGCTGTCGAAGCCGAAGCCGGGAAGTTCCGAAGCGGATGCCCCGAGCGAGCGAGCCCCGTCGCCGCCCGTGCGTCGTGCGCCCGGGGATACCTACGACCTGGCGCCGCTGGACGCCAAGGGACCGGATGCGCCCGGCTGAGCGCCGGCGGCGGTCTGTCGCGTACCATGCGGCGGAAGGAGCCCTGCATGGGACTGCTCGAAGGCAAGACGGGTCTGATCGTCGGCGTCGCGAACGAACGCTCCTACGCGTGGCACATCGCCAAGGCGATTATGGAGCACGGGGGGCGGTGCGCCTTCACGCACCTGCCGGGCGACCGCAATGCGCACCGCGTGAAGCGCTCACTGGGTGAGCTGGGCGTCACGGATCCGTGGCTGACGCCGCTGGACGCAGCGAGCGACGAGCAGCTTGACGCCGCGTTCCAGAAGTACGCGGAGTCCTTCGATCGGATGGACTTCCTGGTGCACTCGATCGCGTTCGCCGACCGCGACATCCTGCAGCCGGGGAAGTTCATCACGACGACGAGGCAGCAGTATCTGTCCGCGATTGACATCTCGGCGTTCACGCTGCTCGGCATGGCCAGGCGCGCCCAGCCGCTCATGAAGCGGTCGGGGGGCGGGTCGATCATCGGGATGTCGTACTACGGCGCCGAGAAGGTGGTGCTGGGGTACAACGTGATGGGGGTGGCGAAGGCGGCGCTCGAGTGCACCAGCCGCTATCTGGCGAGCGAACTCGGCGCGGACGGAATCCGTGTGAACCAGATCAGCGGCGGCTATCTGCGCACGCTGGCGTCGTCCGCGGTGGCCGGCACAGACAAGCTCGAGGCCGGCGTGGCGGAGCGGGCGCCGCTGCGTCGAAACGTGGAGGGCGCGGACGTGGGCAAGACCGCGGTCTACCTCCTGAGCAACCTCGCGTCGGGGGTCACGGGCGAAACGATCTACGTCGACTGCGGGGCCAACATTCTCGGGGCCTAGGGGGGGCGGTCGGCGCGGCCTTCCGGGGCCGGTAACCCCGGTCGGAGAGGTGACCCGCCCGCAACTTCAAGCCCCGAAGACCCTCGGGCCGATGCTCCGGCATGCCGATCGTGGGAACGAATCTCGGCGCGTCGGTCGCGGGGGCGTCTTCCGCGGAGCGCGCGCAGATCGTCCGCAAGAGCGAGAAGCCCGCGCCGGCACGGGGCAAAGCCCGGGCGCCGGAGGCCGACGAACTGATCGTCGGGGCCGAGGGCGTCGAGCCGTCGGAGGCCGTGCGGCGCCTGGCCAGCAACGAACAAGAGGAGTCGCACGACGACCGCCAGCGCGGCTATGACGCCCACGGGCGGGCCGAGCACGGCGCTCCCGCTCCGCACATCGACATCGCGGGCTGACGCTTTTCAGGCGGCCTTGCGGCGGGGTCTCCGCGTTCCCGTCGCGGGATGAGCTCCCGTGGGGAGAGTGGCGGCGTTGCCACTCGCGGTGCCGGTGGCGTCGTCGACTCGGGCTGATTCTGCGGCGGGCTTGGCCTTGCGGGGCTTCGCACGCGGCTGGGCGGCCTCGGTCGCCTTCACCTTCGGTTGGCGGGCCTTGCGGGGCGCGGGGACGGGCTGCTCTGCTTGTGCGCTCGCGGCGCGCCTGCGGCGGGTCCGTGGTCCGGAGGCCGTGGAGTCCGAGGCGGCGGCGAGGTTTGACGCCAGCGCGGCGCTGGTGGCCATCGCCAGCACGCGGCGCAGGAGCAACTGGTCCTGATCGCGCCCGACCAGGATCGGGCTGTGCGCGAGGTCATCCGCGAGGTCGTCGCGGAAGTACGAGCACTGCTCGGCCGGCGTCGTGGCGCACATGAGCGCGACGCCGACGGCGAGTCGACCGATCGTCCAGGGGCCGGGCTCGCCGGCCGCGAGCTCGGCGGCGAGGAACGCCGCGGGGTCACTCTGAAGCACCACGCGATCCGGCTGCATGAGCCGGAGCGCACGCTGAAGGGCTTCCAGACCCAGGTCATCGTCGAGGCAGCCAAACCGGACAGCGGCGAGTCGCATCATCGTCTCGGCCTCGTCGGCGCAGACGCGGGCGGCGGCTTCCATCGAGGCCCGACGGGTCGCGTCGTCGATGCTCCCGGGCCACGCGGCGGCCCAGGCGCCCACGACGCGGGCCGCGGCACGCTCGCCGGACGTCGGCGTGGCGCCGGTGCGGAAGTCCGCGAGGTGGGCCGTCAGATGAGCCGCGAGGCGGCCCATGATGTCGCTGGTGGGGGAGTACTGACGCAGCGAGTTGCAGCCGGCGGGGTTGAGCTCCATGGGGCGGCGGCCCAGCAGCCGGTCGGTGAGGTCCAGCCGGGCCTGGTGACGGGAGAGCGTGCCCAGGGTCTCGGCAAGCAGGCGCATCAGCGTCGGGTCCTCACCCGCGGGCGAAGGGGACAGGGTGATGTTGGCCGCATCCAGCCGCGTGGGGAACAGCGAGGGGTATGAGATGGGCCTGGGGAGGCCCCAGTCATACCACGCGGCCTCGTGATCCGGGAGTTCGGGAGTGCGGAAGACGAACCCGCCCTGACCGTCGGGGGTGATCAGGACGTCCATGCGGAGTGTGTGCAACGCGTGCTCCGCCTGGGCCGCGGGCACTTCGTAGCACTGGGTGGGCACGACGCCGTTGGCACTCGCCACGCTTCGCGACCACGCGGCGGGGTCCACCAGCCCGATCCGGATGGGTCGCTCGGGCCACTCCTGCGAGTCGTGCCAGCGGGCGATGGAATCCGCCGCGAGGCTGGGATCGACCTCAAGACCGGCGAGGCGGCAGAGGCGGCCCGTGAGCTCGGCGGCGCCGGCGAGGGCTTCGAGAGCCGCGGCGCTTGTGCGGAGCGTGGCCTGCCGGGGCAGAGCCTCGGGCCAGGGCTCGCGGCTGGAGAGGGCGTTGAGTGGTCCGGGAACGCTGCGGTCGCCACGCGGGGTCGTCATGGGTCCGAGCATCGGCCCCGGGGGAGCGGGGCTGAACGGGTGCGGGCGGGTGACCGGACGCCCGCGCCGATGGTGCGGGGCGTGTGGGTGGCGCCGGGTCCGACAACCGGCGCCGTCAGGAGGTGAAGAAGCGGGTGAACCCCCGGATGGTCGCGGCCCTGCCGATGGCGGCGATGGCCTCGGTGAGCGGGATCTCCTTGGGGCAGACCTTGACGCAGTTCTGGGCGTTGCCGCAGTCGCTGACCCCGCCCGGCCCCATGAGCACCTCGAGCCGCTCGTTCTTGAGCTGGGCGCCGGTGGGATGAGAGTTGAAGAGGAGGGCCTGTCCGATGGCCTGGGCCCCCACGAAAGAGGTGTCCCAGGATGCCGGGGTTTCGGCGAGGAGGAACTGAGGGCACGCCTCCAGGCAGCAGCCGCAGGTCATGCAGGTGGAGAGCTTGTAGCGGGACTCCTGCGCGTCGGAAGACTCGCGGGGTCCGGCGCCGAGGGAGTACGTGCCGTCGATGGGCACCCACGCGCGGAGGCGCTTGAGGTTGTGGAACATGCGGGAGCGGTCGACCCACAGGTCGCGGACGACGGGGAACTTGCTCATGGGCTCGAGGGTGATGACATCGCCCTCGGCGGGGGCGTACTCGTCGATGAGGCAGGAGCAGGACTGGCGCGCCTTGCCGTTGATGACCATGGTGCAGGCCCCGCAGACCTCTTCGAGGCAGCCGCTGTCCCAGACCACGGGCGTGGTGCGTGTGCCCTCGACCGTGACCGGGTTGGCCGCGATCTGCTGAAGGCAAGAGATGATGTTCGCGCCGCGCTCGATGGTGACGGCAAAGGTCTCGAAGCGGCTGGGCTTCCCGGGCCCTTCGCAGCGCTTCACGCGGATGAGGACCTTGCGTCCTGGCTTGGCGCTGCGCCGGGCGGCGGCTCTGGCGGCGTGGTCGGTCGTGGTCATGGGGCGAGTCCTTCGGGCGGGGCGGGTGTTGGGTTCAGATGGCGCCGGCGGGCTGGGGCTTGGCGTCGGCCTTCCCGGCCGCCGCGTCCTTCTTGCCGTAGGTCCGGGCGGTGGGCACGATGAGCGAGGCGTCGATCGGGACCAGTGAGATGGAGCTGGACCCCGTGGCGGGGTCGTACGAGGCGAGCGTCGTCTTCATGAACTCCGCGTCGTTGCGGTCGGGGAAGTCGGTGCGGTAGTGCGCGCCGCGGCTTTCCCTGCGGACGTCCGCGCCCTTCGCGATGGCCTCCGCGATGGCGAGCATATCGCCGACCGCCCGTGCATAGCCGAACGACTGGTTGGACCAGCCCGCGCCGTCGCTGAGTTGCACCTTGGCGTAGCGGTCCTTCAGTTCGGCGAGCTTCGTCAGGCACTGTTTCAGCCGGGCCTCGGTGCGCACCACGGTGCACGCCGCCGTCATCTCGTCGCCGAGTTCCTTCCCGATGACGTAGGGATTGGTCGCCTTGTCGCCCGGCGCATCGGTGGCGGTGGCGAGGAGCGCGGCGCCGGACTTCACCTGGGCCTCGGCGGCGGCGTCGAAGGCCCCGGGTTGCATGCCGGAGGCGGGCTTGGAGGAGACGCCCTCGGAGCGGACATAGTTCACCACCGAGACCCCGCAGAACAGCCCGTCGAAGATGCAGGAGAGCAGGGCGTTCGCGCCCAGACGGTTGGCGCCGTGGTAGGCGAAGTTGACCTCACCGAAGGCGTACAGGCCCGGGATGTTGGTCATGGCGTTGTTGAGGGCGCCCGGCTGCATTCCCTGTCCGATGGCCGAGTCGATGGGCGCGGCGGAGCCGGACTTGTGCTTGGTGCGGGGCGTGCCAGGCGCGTACGAGCCGGGGGTGTAGGAGGTCCACAGCCCGCCCATGCTGTAGTGGACCGCGGGGAAGATCTTCATGGGCGTGTAGCGGGGGTCCTCGCCGACGAACTTCTCATAGATCTCGAGAATGCCACCGAGCTTCCGCGTGAGGTAGTCAGGGTCCTTGTGGGTCAGGTCGAGATAGACCTGGTTCTCGCCGGAGACTCCCATCCCCTGGTTGACGCAGATATCGAAGATCTCCCGCGTGGCGATGTCGCGGGGCACGATGTTGCCGTAGGCCGGGTACTTCTCTTCGAGGAAGTAGAAGCGGTCGGCCTCGGGGATGTCTCGCGGCGGGCGCGTGTCGCCCCGGCGGCGCGGGACCCAGACCCGCCCGCCTTCTCCACGCGCGGACTCGGACATCAGGCGAAGCTTGTCGGCGCCGGGGATGGCGGTGGGGTGAACCTGGATCATCTCCGGATTGCCGTAGTGCGCGCCGGCGCGGAAGCACCGGGCGGCGGCGGCGCCGTTGCAGATGATCGAGTTGGTGGACTTGCCGAAGACCAGCCCGCACCCGCCGGTGGCCATGACCACCGCGTCCGCCCGGAAGGCGCGGGTCTGCATGGTGCGCATGTCCTGAGCGACGATGCCCACGCACCGCCCGTCGTGGAGGACGGGGGACAGAAACTCCCAGAACTCGTACTTGGTGACCTTGCCTTCGGACTCGTAGCGCCGGACCTGCTCGTCCAGCGCGTAGATGAGCTGCTGCCCGGTGGTGGCGCCGGCGAAGTGGGTGCGCTTGAAGAGCGATCCGCCGAAGAGGCGCAGGTCGCGGTAGCCTTCCGACGTACGGTTGAAGGGGACGCCCATGCGGTCGAGGAGGTCGATGATCCGCGGGGCCCAGTTGGCCATTTCGAGGACAGGGTGCTGGTCGGCGAGGAAGTCCCCGCCGTAGATCGTCTCGTCGAAGTGCTCGTACTCGCTGTAGCCCTGCTGCCGGGCGACCTCGTTGCACGCGTTGATGCCGCCCTGGGCGCAGACGCTGTGCGAGCGCTTGACGGGGACGACGGAGAAGAGGTCGACCGGGAGGCCGGCCTCCGCGATCCGGACGGCCGCCGCGAGGCCCGCGAGGCCCCCGCCGACGACGATGACTCTGAGTTCCGACATGGTTGCAGCCTCTGAAAGGGCGTCGTCCGCTGGACGGGACGCGGGGGAAGTTCAGTGCTTGGATTCGCCGAGTTGCATCGCCGGGGCCTTGTGACCGGAGTGAGCACGTTCGACGGCGGCAGCGGCCTTCGGGTCGAGCGTCATGAACCCGATGAGCGAGGACCATGCCAGGGCCATGAGGGCCACGCCCAGGCCGGCGCAGATGACGCCCCAGCGCTGCTGAGCCTTCTGGGAGATGGTGAGGCCCCAGGTGATGGCGGCGGTCCAGAGCCCGTTCGCGAAGTGAAAGACCAGCAGGCTCACGCCCAGCATGTAGAAGAGCGAGACGACCACCCCGCCGATCGTGTACGACGCCCCCGTCTCGAGCGCGGCGTCGGAGGCACCGCGGAGCACAAGGGCGAGCGTGGAGGCGGCGCGCTCGCCGTCCCACGCGACCCCGCCGGGCATGAGGAACGTCCAGTGCCAGCGGAGGGTGGCGACGTGGTAGAAGAGGAAGAGGACGCCGACATAGCCGCTGAGACGCTGGAGGGAATAGCGGCGATTGGCAGCCCAGCCGTAGGAGCCCGTGTTGCCCTTGCCGGTCTTCGCGTAATAGAGGCCCAGGATCGAGTGGAACGCGATGGGGAGCCAGAGGCCGAAGATCTCGACCAGGAACAGGAAGGGCGTGCTGTGGATGAAGTCGACTTCGTTCTGGAACGTCCGGACGCCCCTCTCGCGGAGCGCCTCGCCCTCGCGGCTGTCGAGCATGCCCCACACCACGGATGCGTTGGTGGTGAGGTGAAACAGCAGGAAGACGCCGATGGGGATCACGCCGGTCAGCGAGTGCAGGCGTCGTAGGAGAAAATGGTTTCGGTCGAGAGGGCCCTGCTGGATCTGAGTTTGGGCGGTCGTCACGAGACAGGTTCCTGGAGAGTTGGTTGCGAGCGGGGGGAGCGAGCGGCGGGGCTCAGGGCATGGTGAGCCCGCCCGGCATCGGGCCGGGCGACTGGCCTGGCATCGGGCTCGCGGTTGCGACGCCACCGGGCGCCCCGCCCCTGGCCATGGGCTTGATGCGACCTTCCTGCACGGCCTTCGCAACAGCCTTGGAAACCTCGACGAACTCCGACCGGAGTTGGCTCAGAGTCTTCGTCAGGCCCTCCTTTTCCTTCTGGGAAAGGTTGCCGGTCGTCTTCGACTCGACGACGCCCAGCATGTCGATGTACAGCTTGGCGTACTCGAGGGAGACCACCGCCTGCCCGGTCTGCGGGTCGGGGAAGTAGCCAAGGTACATGAGCGCCTGCGTGCCCAGCCAGCCCACCAGGTCCTCGAAGCCGACGGGCCCCTGCGCCTCTGCTGCCTCGGCCTGCTTCTGGGCGGCCTGCTGCGACAGTTTCTCCTTCTCCTGCTGGGCTTGCGACTTCCAGTCGGAATCGACGATAATCTTGGGAGCGTCGGCGTCGGGCATGGGCCACTCCGTGTCCCAGCCAGGGGCCGGGCGAGGTGAATGACAGTGTAGGTCGTCGGGGGTGCCCTTTCGGCACGGATCGACGAACACAGGAGCGACTATGCGACAGGGTGGGAGCGCGGCGTTGGTGGTGGCGGCCGGGCTGGCGTGCCTGATCGGCGGGTGCGCCGGTGACTCCGGGCCCCAGGCCCGGGGCAGCCGCATGCTCTCTCCCGCTGACTTCGTGGCGTCTGGGGGGACAGGCGGCGCGCCGGTCGCCGTGACACCCACGCCCGCTCAACCCGCGCCCGGAGGCGTGCTGGATGTGAACCTCGCCGAGCGGCGTGAGACTCCCAGCCAGAGGCCGGTGGAGATCACAGGGCCGGTGGGAGAGTCCCGCGGGCTGGCGGACGTTCGCGGCCGTGTGGGTGCGCCGGAGACCGGCCCGGCGGGCACGCCTGTGGGCGGCCCAGTTCTGGTCGATGCCAAGATCGGTGAGGTCAACGGCAAGCCGATTTTCGCATCGACCTTCTTCGATGTCGGATCGCCGACGCAGGAGCCCCTGGGCCGGCGCCTCGCAGCCCGTGCGAAGGAGGCCGGACGCCAGGCCTGGCTGGAGTTTGCGGCGAAGGAGATCGTGAGCCGGCTCGACGAGATCATCCGCCCCGAGTTGCTCAGGGCGGAGGCGCTCTCCAATCTGCCTCAGGAGAAGCAGCAGGGCCTGTTCGCGTGGGTTCAGAACCTGCAGGAAGAGGCACGTCGCCAGTCCGGGGGCAGCCAGGAGGCCTTCAAGCGAAAGCTCGCCGAGGACGACCTGACTCCCGAGCAGATGCTCCGCATGAGGCAGGAGAGCGCCCTCATCTACCTCGAACTTCAGCAGAAGGTCGAGCGGCGGCTGAACGTGACCGCGCGCGATATCTCCCAGGCGTACAACGGGCGCTTCTTTGACCGCTTCCACCATCCGCCCCGCTACCAGTTCCGGCTCATCATGACGCCCAAAGACGCCACCGAGGACGTCGCGCGCATCGAACAGGCCCTCGCCGCGGGCACGCCCTTCGAGGACGTGGCCACGCTCCGGGCCAACCGCTACAAGCGAGACGACGACCCCGCCAAGGCAGGGCTCGAGGTCCGCGAGATCGCCGACCCCGCCTCGATGGGCGAGGTCTTCGCGTCGCCCGTGCTCAACAGGGCCGCGGGCGAACTCACCCCGGGCGGCACCTCCCCGCGCCTGGACGTCGGTACGTCGTGGGCCTGGCTGCACCTGTCGGGGATCGTCGGTCCGCCCGACGAGTACGCGGCCCAGTTGCCCATCGAGGATGAACTGCTGCGGGAGCGCCGGCGCATCGCGGAGGCTCGATACCTCGAGCGGCTTGCCGGCCGGGCCAGCGTCACCAGCATCCCCCAGATGCGCGAGCAGCTGCTGAAGATCGCCATCGAGCGATACCTGCCGGCGACGGCCCGATGAGCCGCCGGCACGGGCTGTTGTCGAGGCTCGCAGCCCGGCTGGCACGCTGGTGGATGAGATTCCGCACTCGCGAACCCGACACGCGCCGGCTCGGGCGGCTGGGTGAACAGGCCGCGGCGGAGTACCTGGTGTCCCTCGGTTATCGGGTGGTGGAGCGAAACGTCTTCGTCCCCATGGGCGAGGCGGATCTGGTCTGCGAAAGCCCGGAGGGCGTGATGGTGGTCGTGGAGGTCAAGACCCGCGTACGCGGGAGGAGCCCGCGCAGCGACGCGATCGCGCCGGAGGCCGCCATCACCGCGCGCAAATCTCGGAAGCTCAGAGCCATCGCGAGACACCTGGCGAAGGCCAACGGCTGGACCGGGGTCCGCATCGACTCGGTGGGCGTGGAAGTGCCGTCCGACGGGCCCCCGGTGGTGCGGCACACGCCCGGCATCGGCGCGCTCGGTCGCTAGTCGGCGGCCGATGACGGTGCAGGTTGATTGGGCTCCGGGCAGACCATGGGCAGGATGACACTGAACATGGCCCCGCGGCCGACTTCAGACTCGACCTGAATTTCACCGCCCAGCATCGTCGCGAGTTCCTTGCTGATGGCCAGGCCCAGGCCGGTGCCGCCCTGCTCGCGGGTGTGCGTGGCATCCCGCTGATAGAACTTCTCGAAGACGCGCTGGTGGTCCTCGCTGGGAATCCCCGGCCCGTTGTCGATGACGCTGATGCGCACCCGCTCGTCGGCGCCGGCGTCGGTGGCGACCAGCCGCTCCGCGCGGAGCGTGACGATGGGGGTGCGCCCGGTCTTCTCCGCGGGTTCGACGAACTTCACGGCGTTGGAGAGGAAGTTGAAGACGATCTGCTGGAGCCGCTTGCCGTCCGTGGTGATGAGGGGCAGGTCCTCCGGCACCTCGAGCTTGAGCTGCACGCCCTTGTGGTCCGCAAGGGGTGCGATGAGCCCCAGCAGCCCCTCGCACGCGTCGCGTAGGTTGACCCGTTCGAGGCGCAGCTCGACCTTGCGAGCCTCGACGCGCGCCATTTCCAGCAGCGAGTTGATGAGCGCCAGCAGGCCCCTGCCTGCGGTCAGGATGTTCTCCAGGTACTTGGTGCGCTTGGCGAGGTTGGTGGGGGCGCCGGGGCTGGCCGCCTCGTTCTTCGCGGCTTCGAGCAGCAGCTCCGCGAACCCGTTGATGGAGTTGAGGGGGGTGCGCAGCTCGTGGCTGACGTTCGCGAGGAACTCCCCCTTCACCTTCGCCGCCTGGTGGAGGCTCATGTTGGCCTCGGCGAGCTCGTGGAGCTTGAGGTCCATGGCCGTATTGATCGCGCGCAGCCGGTCCTGCTGGGCCTGCATGTCCGTCAGCATGGAGTTGAGCGTGTCGGAGAGCTGCTCGAACTCATCGCCGGTGCGAACACCGGAGCGGACGGCGAGGTTGCCCTCGCGCACGCGCTCCGCCGCCTCGCGCAGCGCCCCGACCGGCCCGATGATGAGACGCTGGGTGATGACGTAGAACACCAGCAGCGCCATGAGCATCACCCCGAGGCCGGAGATCGCCAGGAACGCGGTGTTCGTGGCGAGCAGGCGCCACGCCTCGATGGAACGGCGCTCGAGCACGATGATCTCGGTGATGACGCTGCCCCCCTGCGCACGCCGCCGGTGGCACTTCGCGTACCGATACTGCCGGGTCGTCCCTGAAAAGCGGGCCTCCTGCACCTCGTCCAGGTCCGGATCCTCGCGGAACCGGTCCAGCGCCCTCCCGACGAAGGCGTCCTCGTCCGCCATGGCGAGGGCCTGCTCGACCGAAAGACGCCGCGCGCCGATGCCCGCTCGCTCCTCGATCGGCGCGGCGGTGGTGACCACGGGCTCGGGCGGGGGCCCGGCCTGCTCGCCCATCCTCTCCCAGGTGTCGACCATCTGGCGGGACAGTTCGGCCTGGCCGGCGTCCACAAGGTCTGTCATGCGAAGCCAGGGCGCCCACAGCGCCGCCAGCACGATCAGCATGATCGCGCCGCCAAAGACCAGCAGGCACTTTCGCGCCAGGGGCATCCCACGCAGCATGGGGCAGTGTAGTGTGACGCCGGGGCCGGCGAACTCCCTAGAATCCCCGCCCATGAGCCGGCGACGCGTCTATCTCGAGACCTTCGGCTGCCAGATGAACGAGCTGGACAGCGAGCTCGTCGCCGGGCAGCTCCGCACGCTCGGATACTCCTTCACCCCGGAGGCCGGGGACGCGGACGTGGTGCTCTATAACACATGCTCCGTCCGCGAGCACGCCGAGCAGAAGGTGTGGTCGAGGCTGGGCGAGCTCAAGGAGGAGAAGCGTCGGCGCCCCGGATTGGTCGTGGGCGTGCTCGGGTGCCTCGCGGAGCGAGAGGGCGAGGACCTGATCCGCCGCATGCCCGTGGTGGACGTCCTCTGCGGCCCCGGCGAACTGGACAAACTGCCCGCGCTCCTCGACAACGCCGTCCGGACGCGCGAGAGCCTGATGGCCGACGAGCCGGACGACGACCGGCTGCGTTCCGCGAGACAACTCGCGCTCCAGGGGAACACGTCGAGGCGGAGCGCGACGCTCGCCGCGGCGGGGGACTCGTTGGAACTGCTGGACCTCTCACGGTCCACGGCCGCAACCGGCGACGACGGGCCGGTGAGGAAGTCCGCGTATGTGCGGATCACGCGCGGGTGCAACAAGTTCTGCACCTACTGCGTCGTGCCGTTCACGCGCGGGGCCGAGGTGCACCGCCCCCCCCAGCACATCATCGACGAGTGCAAGCGTCTGGCGGACGCCGGTGTCGTGGAGATCACGCTGCTCGGGCAGACGGTGAACCACTACCGCTTCGAGCACGGCGCCGCGGTGACGGTGGGGGGCGTGGTGCAGCCCCAGAAGGGGCGGAGCTACCAGGGCGGGCACCGGCGTGACCCGTTCGCCGGAGAGTCGGTGACGACGTTCGCCGGCCTGCTGGCCCGGATCCACGAGGAAGTGCCGCACCTGGCGAGGCTGCGGTTTGTCACCAGCTATCCGCGCGACTTTGGCGACGACGTGCTGGAGGTCATCCGCGATCATCCGCGCATCTGCCGCTACCTGCACGTGCCGGCGCAGTCCGGGTCAGACCGCCTCCTGGGACTGATGAACAGGGGCTACAGCGTGGGCGAGTACCTGGAGTTCCTGGACCGGGCCCGTGCGCACCTGGACAGGCCGGAGGAAGGCCGCCCCCTCATGATCTCCGGCGACTTCATCGTGGGGTTCCCCACGGAGTCCGACGAGGACTTCGCCGCGACGGTCTCTCTGCTGGAAAAGGCGAGGTACAAGAACTCGTTCATCTTCAAGTACTCACCGAGACCCGGCACCGTCGCCATCGGCAAGTTCGAGGACGACGTACCCGAGGCGGTCAAGCGTCGGCGGAACAACGAGCTTCTCGCGGCACAGGCGGCGATCTCGTCCGCCATCGGGGCCGAGCAGGTCGGACGCCGCTTCGAGGTGATGGTCGAGGGGCTGAGCGTGCGTGAGCAGAAGCGGCGACGCGGCCCGTCCTGCGACACACAGGGCGGCGTCACGCTCACCGTTGGCGGGCGCGTGCCCTCCGCGTGCGGCGGCGGGGTTTCGCACGCAGAGGAAGACGCCGTTGAATCGCGCGAGAGCACGCCACAAATGTCCGCTCGCACCGACAGCGACATGATCGTGCTCTTCGACCTGCCCGCTGGTGAGTCTCCCGACGCGTGGGTTGGCCGGCTTGTGCCCGTGCGCATCACCAGCGCCACGGCGCTCTCGCTGCACGCGACGCTCGACCGCTGAGGCGGCGCGCGTTATCGACCGCGTCGAACCGCCGATAAGCCCGGATTCCCGGCCATTTCTCTCGATATCCACGTGTGGACGGTGACACGCCCCCCCGGGCGTGGCATATTCCCCGCACGCAGGCGGCGTCCCGGGGCGTGAGACCGGAGGCCGTACCGGCGATCGACAGCCGGGCACGACAGACCAAGGAAGAGGGAGAGACCGATCATGAAGAAGATGAGCCTTATCGCCGCTATCGCTACCCTCGCTTGCGCGGGGGCGGCCAATGCGGGTGTGTACATGAGCTTCGCGGACCCCATCCCCGGGCGTCAGCTCCGCAACACCGCGAACGCGGTCGAGGCCGGCGTGGGCCGCATGACCTACGACCAGTCCGCGACGTTCGATTTCTTCATCGACGGCACTGATCTGGGCTTTGGCCCGGTCACCATCACCGGCGCGCACATGGAGATGGACATGGCGATCGGCGCCGCCGCGGTCACCGGGTCGGCCACCGTCGCCCCCGTCGCCGGGTTCTTCACGATCTACATCATCGGCGAGGATGAGGTCCGCCGGGACGTGATCCGCGGTCTCGCGGGCGACGGCGCCTTCGTCCGCGTCGGGAACACCAACGCCCTCCTCTTCTCCGACCCTGATTTCGAGTACCAGGCAGGCCCCGTGCTCGAGGCCCTCAACGGCGGTCCCGTGCTCTTCGCCGACCCCACCGAGGCCGTCTTTACGCTCACCAGCATCGCCCCCACGGGCGGCGGGAGCTTCCTGAACGGCGATGGCACGTTCAAGTCCTTCGACGCCAACGCCTCGTTCACGGGTAACGCCGAGGTCGTCCCCGCCCCCGGCGCCATTGCCCTGGCCGGCCTCGGTGGCCTGTGCATGCTCCGCCGCCGCCGCGCCTGATCGACCTCCATTCCCAAGCCTCCTGGCGAGCCGGGTCCACTGACCCGGCTCTGCCCGTTTTGGGGTGGTGGGCCCCCCGAGGACCCGCCCCGTCCCTGCCGGATTGGCAGCCCCCGCCCCCCGGGGAAGGGCTGTGACAGATCAGCCCCCGCGGCGTGGGTCCAGAACCCCGCCCTGTGGGCCGTGGGCGCTTGGCACCACTCTTGCCCATGGAACCGGCAGACCGCGCGGTAGCTGCCCCCAGGGGGGTCCCTCCGATCTGCCTAGCAAAGTCCAAATACACAGCAGGAGACGCATTCGCCATGGCTGCCAAGGAACTCGTGTTTGACGTGAACGCTCGCCAGTCGCTGCTCGCCGGTGTGGAGAAGCTCGCCCGGGCCGTGAAGTCCACGCTCGGCCCGCGGGGCCGCAACGCGGTGCTGGACAAGTCCTGGGGCGGCCCCACGGTCACGAAGGACGGGGTGTCGGTGGCGGAGGAGATTGAACTCCAGAACAAGGCAGAGGACATGGGTGCCCGCCTGGTGAAGGAGGCCGCCAGCAAGACCAGCGACGAGGCGGGCGACGGCACCACGACCGCCACGGTGCTCGCCGAAGCGCTCTTCCGCGAGGGGCTGCGCCACATCGCCGCGGGCGTGGACGCGAACGCGCTGGTGCGGGGCATGAAGCTCGCCGTGGAAGCCGCGGCCAAGGAAATCGACGCGCTCGCCACTCCGGTGAAGGGCAAGGCCGACATCCAGAACGTCGCGACCATCTCCGCGAACAACGACGCGGCGGTGGGCAAGATCATGGCCGACGCCTTCGAGAAGGTCGGCAAGGACGGCGTGATCACCGTCGAGGAAGGCAAGAACATCGACACCATCGTCGATGTCGTCGAGGGCATGCAGTTTGACCGGGGCTTCCTGTCGCCCAACTTCGTGACCGACGTGGACGAGATGAAGGTGGTCTTCGACAAGGCCATGATCCTCGTCCACGAGGACAAGATCGAGAGCGTGACCAAGCTCGTGCCCCTCCTCGAGAAGGTCATGCAGGCCAAGCGCCCTCTGGTCATCATCGCTGAGGATGTGACGGGCGAGGCCCTCTCCACGCTCGTCATCAACAAGCTGCGGGGCACCCTGCAGGTCGCGGCGGTCAAGGCGCCGGGCTACGGCGACCGCCGCAAGGCCATGCTCGAAGACCTCGCCATCCTCACCGGCGCCACCGCCGTGATGAAGGACCTGGGTCTCGAACTCGACAAGATCGAGCTCAAGCAGCTCGGCATGGCCAAGCGCATCGAGATCGACGCGGACAACACCACCGTCATCGAGGGCGCCGGCAACACCAAGGACATCCAGGCCAGGATCAGCCAGATCCGCGCCGAGATCGAGAAGGCCACCAGCGACTACGACCGTGAGAAGCTCCAGGAACGCCTGGCCAAGCTCGCGGGCGGCGTGGCGGTCGTCAAGGTCGGCGCGGCCTCCGAGGCCGAGCTCAAGGAGAAGAAGGCCCGCATCGAGGACGCGCTGCACGCCACACGCGCCGCGGTCGCCGAGGGCATCGTCCCCGGGGGCGGGGTTTCGTTCATCCGGGCCGTCAAGACCCTTGAGGGTCTCAAGGAGTATCGCGCCGCCTTCGGCAGGAACTCCGACGCGACCAGCGACGACGTCGGCCGATTCAAGTACGACGTCGCCGCGGGCATCAAGGCTGTCATCGCGGCCCTTTCCGTGCCGCTGCACACCATTGCTGAGAACGCGGGCGTGCGCGGCTCCGTCGTCGTGAACAAGGTCGCGGAAGGCAAGGGCAACTTCGGCTACAACGCCCTGACCGAGGAGTACGGCGATCTGGTCTCGATGGGCGTGATCACCCCCGCAAAGGTCGACCGCCTGGCCTTGCAGAACGCCGCGAGCGTTGCCGCGGTGCTCCTCGCCGCCGATTGCGTCATCACCGCCAAGCCCGAGCCCAAGGAGCCCGCCGGTGCAGGGGCCGGCGGCGGCATGGGCGGCATGGGCGGCATGGGCGGCATGGGCGGGATGGGTGGCATGGGTGGCATGGGCGGCATGGGCTTCTAAGGAGCATTGAAATGGCAAAGCCGAGCGACATCCGCAGCCGCCTGGGGGCCCCGACGCCCCAATCCGCTGCGAACATGATCTCACTGAACAAGCCCGCGCACAAGATCGTGGACGATCACAAGAACACCGCGCCCAAGCCTCAGGCCGGGCCGACCAAGCAGGGCAGCGGCAGAGCCCAGGGCGGCGCGGGCCAGGCGTCCGTGCGCCCGAAGGTCTGAGTTTCGTCCTCGCTCGAACCGCACCCCTCGCGGCTCGAAAGCCATGAATGCAGCAACTGCTGGACATCTTCCGAGATCTCCCGGGGTTCCTGGATCAGTTCATCCAGGAGCACGGGGTGTGGGTCTACGCGCTGCTGTTCGCGATCATCTTCGCGGAGACGGGGCTGGTCATCGCGCCCTTCCTGCCGGGGGACTCGCTGCTGTTCACGGTGGGAGCGATCGCGGCCCGCGGTTCGATGGACGTCTGGCTCGTCTCCGGGCTGCTGATCGTGGCCGGCGTCCTGGGCGACGCGGTGAACTACCACATCGGAAAGTGGATCGGCCCGCGGATCTTCAAGCGGGTGCCGGGGCCGGACGCGTCCTGGTTCGAGCGGGCGTTGAACCGCCGGCATCTGGACCGGGCGCACCAGTTCTACGAGAAATACGGCGGCAAGGCCGTCATCCTGGGACGGTTCGTACCCATCGCCAGGACCTTTGTGCCCTTTGTCGCGGGCGCCGGGGCGATGAACTACTCCCGCTTCGTGCTCTACAACATCGTCGGCGCTTGCCTCTGGGTCGGCGTCTGCGTCGGGGCGGGTTTCTTCTTCGGCAACATCGAGTGGGTGAAGCGGAACTTCGAGGCGGTGGTCATCGCCATCATCGTCGTCAGCCTCATCCCGCTCGTCGTGGAGTTTCTGTTGGAACGTCTGAAGCGCCGAGCGGCGGGGGCGGCCCCCGTCGGCCCGGCCCAACCCGCGCGGCGCGCGGAATCTGAACTGGAGAACTGAGCAATGTCCGTCAAGCCCCTCGAAGACCGTGTTCTCGTCAAGCCCTCCGAGCCCGAGACCAAGACCGCCTCCGGCCTCTACCTCCCGGAGACCTCCAAGGAGAAGCCCGTGCGGGGCGAAGTGGTCGCCATCGGCCCGGGCAAGCGCCTGGAGAACGGGAAGCGCGCCGAGATGTCCGTCCGCAAGGGCGACACCGTGGTGTACGGCAAGTACGCCGGCACCGAGGTCGAGATCAAGGGCGCCAAGCACCTCATCCTCCGCGAGAGCGAGCTGCTCGGCGTCATCGAGGGCTGAGTCGCCAAACCCACCTGCACACAAGGGAACACCATGTCCAGCAAGCAACTCATGTTCAAGGACTCGGCCCTGACCGAGATGAAGCGCGGCGTCGACCGCCTCGCGGAAGCCGTCAAGTGCACCATGGGCCCCGCCGGGCGCCACGTGGTCATCGAAAAGTCCTACGGCGGCCCGCAGGTCACCAAGGACGGCGTGACCGTCGCCAAGGAAGTTTCGCTCCCCGAGCCCTTCCAGGCCATGGGCGCCAAGATGGTCAACGAGGTCGCCAAGAAGACCGCCGACAAGGCCGGTGACGGCACCACCGCCGCCACCGTCCTCGCGCAGGCCATCTTCACCGAGGGCCTCCGCCTCGTCGCCGCCGGCGCCAACCCCGTGCTGCTGCAGCGCGGCATCAACGCCGCCGCCAACGCCGCCGCGGACGCCATCGACGCCCTGGCCACGAAGTGCAAGGGCAAGGACGATCTGAAGAAGGTCGCCATGGTCTCCTCCAACTACAGCGAGGAGATCGCCGAGACCATCGCCGAGGCCATCTCCAAGGTCGGCGCCGAGGGCGTCGTCGAGATCGAGGACGGCAAGACGGCGCACACCACGCTCGATTACGTCGAGGGCATGCAGTTCGACAAGGGCTACCTCTCCCCCTACTTCATGACCAACCCCAAGACCGGCGAGTGCGTGCTCGAGGACGCGTACATCCTGATCTACGAGAAGAAGATCAGCAACCTGCCGGACCTGCTCCCCCTGCTCAACAAGGTCGTCGCCACCGGGCGGCCCCTGCTCATCATCGCCGAAGAGGTCGAGAACGAGGCGCTCGCGACGCTGGTCGTGAACCGCCTCCGCGGCATGCTGAAGATCTGCGCCGTCAAGGCGCCGGGCTTCGGCGACCGCCGCAAGGCCATGCTGGGCGACATCGCGGTGCTGACCGCGGGCACCTTCATCGCCGAGGACCTGGGCCGCCAGATCGAGAGCGTGGAGCTCTCCGAGCTCGGGCGTGCGAAGAAGATCGTCATCACCAAGGACGACACGACCATCATCGAGGGCGCCGGCAAGAAGGCCGACATCAACGCCCGCGCCGGCCAGATCAAGGCCCAGCACGACAAGTCCACCAGCGACTACGACCGCGAGAAGCTCATGGAGCGCCACGCCAAGCTCACCAGCGGCGTGGCCATGATCTCCGTCGGCGGCGCGACCGAGGTCGCCATGAAGGCCAACAAGGACATGGTCGACGACGCGCTCAAGTCCACCCGCGCCGCGGCCAAGGAGGGCTACGTCCCCGGGGGCGGCGTCGCCCTGCTCCGCACGCAGGACGCCATCCGCACCGCCGCCAAGAAGGCCAAGACCGACGACGAGAAGCACGGCTTCGAGATCGTCGCCAAGGCCGTCGAGTACCCCTGCAAGCAGATCGCCCAGAACGCCGGGTTCGACGGCGACCTGGTCGTCGAGAAGGTGAAGGAAGGCAAGGGCGGGAACTTCGGATTCAACGCCGCCACCGGCGAGTACACCGACCTCGTGAAGGCCGGCATTCTCGACGCGGCGCTGGTCGCGAAGACGGCGCTCATCAACGCCGCCAGCGTCTCGGGCCTCATGCTCACCACCGACGTGCTGATCACCGACCTGAAGGAAGAAACCAAGCCCGCCGAGGGCGCCGTGGCCTGAGGCCGCGGATCGTGAGCCGGAACCACAAGCCCATGCTCGGCGACGGGCATGGGCTTCTTCTCGAATTCGGGCTGTTCTTCGCCGCTCGGAGCCCCGCGTCCCCATGACCTCCACACGCGATTACTACGAGATCCTTGGCGTCGAGAAGTCAGCCGACTCGGAGGAGATCAAGCGCGCCTATCGCCGCCTCGCGATGAAGCACCACCCGGACCGCAACCCGGGCGATGCCGCGGCTGAAAAGGCCTTCAAGGAAGCCGCGGAGGCCTACGAGGTTCTCTCCGACGACCAGAAGCGCCGCATCTACGACCAGTACGGGCGCGAGGGCCTCAAGGGCTCCCAGGGCGGGCCCGCCACCCACGACTTCTCCCGGATGGACGTCCAGGACATCTTCTCGATGTTCAACGACATCTTCGGCGCGAGCATGGGCGGCGGTGGGGGTCGCGGGCGGCGCGGTCCGGCCCGGGGCTACGACCTCGAAACCGAGGTCACCCTCACGCTCGATGACGTCTTCAAGGGCTGCGAGCGCGACGTGGAGTTCACCCGCCTCGATGTCTGCGAGGGCTGTTCAGGCTCCGGCGCCAAGCCGGGGTCAAAGCCCATCAAGTGCGCGACCTGCGGCGGGCAGGGCCGCGTGCAGCAGTCCGGCCTTGGCGGCATGTTCCGCATGGTCACAAACTGCCCGACCTGCGGCGGTCGAGGCCAGGTCGTCCGGGATTTCTGCGAGTCCTGCCGCGGGAAGGGCCGCGTCTCGCGCAAGCGGGCCATCACCGTCACCATCCCCCCCGGCATTCACGAGGGGCAGGCCATCCGCGTCGCGGGCGAGGGTGAACCCCCGCCCCCGGACGCATCACCCTCGGGCGAAGGGCAGCGTGGCGACCTGCACGTGGTCGTGCGAGTCAAGAAGCACGGCCTGTTCCAGCGGCGGGATGACGACCTGCTGATGGAGGCCCCGATCAGCTTCACGCAGGCGGCCCTGGGCGCTGAGGTCGAGCTGCCGACGCTCGACGGCCCGACAAGGCTCTCCATCCCCAAGGGCACCCAGTTCGGGGACGTCTTCAAGATCGCCGGGCGGGGCCTGCCCAACCTGCGGGGCGGACGCCGAGGAGACATGATCGTCGGCGTCCGCGTGGAGATTCCGAGAAGGCTGTCCGCGGCTCAGGAGAAGCTGCTGCGTGACTTTGCGGTCACGGAGGACAAGCATGTGATGCCCGAGAGCACCGGGTTCTGGAAGAAGATCAAGGACGCGCTGGGCTGAGCCCGGCACGACGCGAGCACAACCATGCCCGAGAACACGTTCGACACCCCCGATCCGCAGTCGCATCCCGAGGCCCCGGTGAACGCCGACATCGTCTCGATACAGGCTGAACTCGACGAGGCCCGCAGCCGTGCCCTGCGGCTCATGGCGGACTTCCAGAACTATCAGCGCCGGGCGCACCAGAACGAGGCGCAGGCCCGCCGCGAGGGCGTGGCGGCCGCGGTCGCCGCCGTCGTCCCGGTGCTCGATCACTTCGACAACGCCCTGTGCATGGACTCGTCCGCCGGGAGCGCCGAACAGGTGATGCAGGGCGTGCGTGTGATCCGCGAGGAGATGCTCAAGGCCCTGGGGCAGCTTGGCGTCACGCTCATCAGCCCGCGCGCCAACGATGACTTCGAGCCCGGCAAGCACGAGGCCGTCATGCAGCGCCCCAGCGAAGGCGTGGAGCCGGGCCGCATCGTCCAGACATTCCAGGCCGGCTACCAGCTCGGACCCGAGCGCATCCTTCGGCCGGCCAAGGTCGTCGTTGCGCCCACCGGTGGTTGAACACCGGTACCTGAGGGACCCTCCATGCCCACCTACGACTACAAGTGCGGCGCCTGCGGCCATCAGTTCGAGCACTTCCAGTCCATGAAGGACGCGCCCCTGCGGAAGTGCCCGAAGTGCGCGAAGGCCAGGCTCGAGAGGCTGATCGGCACCGGGGCCGCCATCATCTTCAAGGGATCGGGCTTCTACCAGACGGACTACCGAAACGAGAGCTACAAGAAGGCCGCAGAGGCCGACAAACCCCTCGCCGAAGCCAAGCCCCAAGCGAAGCCCGACTCCAAGCCCGACACCGCACCAGCGGCGGCTCAGTCCGGCAAGCCACCGGCGGACGCGCCGAAGCCCGCCGCGAGCCCCGGTGCGGATGGCGCCACGACAAAGCCCCGCAAGTCGCGCGCAAAGGCCTGAGCTCACCCATGCGCATCGTCGGCCACGGCATCGACCTGTTGGAGATCGCCCGCATCGCGGAGATCCTGGGGCGGCACGAGGAGCGGTTTCTCGAGCGCGTCTTTACGCCCGGTGAGCAGGCGTACCGCGCCGACTCCCGCCGACGCGTCGAGCACCTCGCCGCCCGCTTCGCGGCGAAGGAAGCGGTCATGAAGGCCCTCGGCACCGGGCTCTCTTCCGGCATCACCTGGTCCGACATCGAGGTCGAGAGCGGGCCGACCGGCGCACCGACCCTGCGTCTGCACGGGCGGGCGGCGGAGGTGGCCGCGGGCCGCGGCATCACCGTGTGGCACCTCAGCCTGAGCCACACGGACTCCCACGCGCTCGCCTCGGTCATCGCGTGCGGCGGGTGACTTTGCCGATAGACTACCCCGCAACCCACGGGCCACGGCCCCAGGAGTCCCACTCCATGTCAGACCAGGGAATCTCGTCCAACAAGCTGCTGATGGTCATCATCGCGATCCTCCTGCCCCCCGTCGCCGTTGCGGTGAGGGATGGCCTTGGCCTCCACCTCATCATCAACATCGTGCTCACCTTCCTCTTCTGGATCCCCGGCCTCATCCACGCCCTCTGGCGAGTGCTCCGTTGATCCTGGTGCTGGCGGCTCTGGAGGCCGAGCTGAGCCTGCTGCTCACGCACCTCCGCGACGCAGCCCCCTGTGATGAGTCGCCCCGCGCGACGCGCGGCTCGCTCGCGGCGCAGCCCGTGGTGGTCGCTCTCACGGGCATCGGCAAGGTCGCCGCCGCATTGACCGCCGCCACGCTCATCGAGCGCCACCGGCCCCGCGCCGTGCTCTTCACGGGGCTGGCGGGCTCGCTCTCGCCGCGGCTGCGCGTGGGGGACGTGGTCATCGCGCGCCGATTCATCCAGCACGATCTTGACGCCTCACCCCTCTTCCCGCGGTTCGAGGTCCCGCTCACGGGTCTCGCGTGGTTCGAGGCCGATCCGGCTTGGAGTGAGCGGATGTTCGAGGCGGCGGTCCGGGCGGTCGCGAGCCTCGATGCCGACGCGCGGGCGGCGCTCGCAGCCCTCGGCGCCGGTGAGCCCCGCGTCAGCCCCGGCAACGTCGCCACGGGCGATGTCTTCGTCACCTCCGGTGCCGCGCGTGACGCCGTGAGGGCTCGTGTTCCCGAGGCGGACTGCGTGGAGATGGAGGGTGCAGCGGTCGCGCAGGTCTGCCACGCGCGGGGACTGCCCTTCGCCGCTTGCCGCGTGATCTCCGACGCGGCGGACGATTCGGCGCCCGCCGACTTCCAGGCATTCATTACCCGCGTGGAGTCGCGGGTGACCTCGGCGGTGCTGCTGGGCGCGTTCGCAGCCCCGTCATGAGGCAAGAGGCTCGGGCTTGCCCCGCGTCCCGGCGCCGCCCACCATCACGCCCACGCTCCCGATCACCGGCAGCAGCCACGTCACCCACGCCGGGTCGCGATGGTCGCGGCGGTGCTCCATCGCCAGTTTCATCGTCACCGGCTCGGTGCGCGGCGGCGGTGCGGGCTGCGCCATCTGCAGCGCGGCCATGCCCAGGCCCAGCACGAGCAGCACGCCGGCAAGTCCCCGGTAGCCCCGCGGCGTGCCGTCGATCTTCCCAGCGACCCAGCCTCCGACGACCGCCGCCAGAACCCCCGAGATGAGCATGAGCAGGCCGATGATCGTGGTGGCGTGCCAGCTCCGCTCCTGATAGGCATTTTCCGGGCCGATGCCCGCGTACGCGCCAAGGCCGAGTCCGAAGACCGTGACGGCGATCACGATGTACCCGACGACGATGGCGGCGATGGTCCGGACCATGGCTGTCTCCTAGGTCGTCCAGCGTATGGCCAGGAGCGAGGTCGCCGCAACTATGACCCACAGCACCGCCGCCTGCGCCAGCGCCCTCCAGCCGACCTCGCGCAGGGCGCGGACGGAAAGGCCGGCGCCGATCAGGAACAGCGCGAGCTGGAAGCCCACGCCGGAGATCTGCGCGATGGACCCCGCCCAGTCACCCAGCGCCGGGATCATGGTGCGCAGGCCGCTCGCGCCCACAAACCCGAGGATGAACCAGGGGAACGGCTGCCTTGACCCGCGCCCGGGCGCAGCGGGGTCGGCCTTCGCCGTCCGGGCCCACCACCACCCCGCGGCGAGCGCAATGGGGAAGATCCAGACCACGCGGACGAGCTTTACCACCGTGGCGATCTCCAGCGCGGTGCCGTCACCGGGGTGATACGCCTTCGCCGCACCGCCCACGCTGGCGATGTCGTGGAGCGCGACGCCCGCCCAGGCGCCGAACTGCGCGTCGGTGAGGCCGAGCGCGTGGCCGATCTGGGGCAGCGTCCACAGGCCGATCGCGTTGAGCACGAACACGGCGCCGGTGGAGACCGCCATGGCGGTGGGGGCGGCGCCGATGGCGGAGCCGACCGCGGCGATCGCGGACCCGCCGCAGATGGCTGTGCCGGATGAAACCAGCAACGACACATCCCGTCCGCTCCGGAGCAGGGCGCCGAGGAGGAGGCCCATGGCCAGCGTGCCCACGATGGTGCCGATGGCCAGTCCCAGTCCATCCCCCGCCGCATGGAGCAGTTGCGAGAGGTCGATCCGCAGGCCCAGAAGCACCACGCACGCCTGGATGAGCCACTTCGACAGCGCCTTGGAATGCGCGGGGAACGCGGTCCATCCGAGGAGGGCCAGCAGCATGCCGGACAGGAGCGCGACGTCGGTGCGGCACCACGGGCCGGCCGCAGCGAGGGCGCACGCGAGAAAGATCGCGGTCTTCCAGGGTGGTGCCGCAGGCTTGGGGGGGGCTTCGCCCATGGGCCGCTACTCTATCTGGCCCCGGAGCACCGCGCCCGCGGGCACGCGCGAGCCCCACATGCCCACACTCCCCAGACCGTCCGCCATGAGCCACCACTGGTCGCTGGACCCCGCACGGGTCTTCCTGAACCACGGCAGCTTCGGGGCCACTCCACGCGTCGTGCAGCAGGAGCAGGCCGCCTGGCGCGAAAGGCTGGAGGCGGAGCCCGTCGCGTTCTTCGTCGAGCGCCACGCGGATCAGATGGACGAGGCGAGGCGGTCGCTCGCCGCGTTTCTCCGCTGTGAATGGTCGGACCTGGCGCTCCTGCCCAACGCCAGCACCGCCGTGAACACGGTGCTGGCGGGGCTGAGGCTGAACGCGGGCGATGAGCTGCTGATGAACGACCACGAGTACCCGGCGTGCCAGAACACGCTGAGGTACTACGCGGGCCGCGCGGGTGCGAAGGTGGTGCGGGTCAGCCTGCCCTTCCCGATCAGCGGTCCGGACGACGTGGTGCGTGCGTACGAGGCGGGCGTCACGCCTCGCACCCGGCTCGCGCTCATCAGCCACGTCACGAGCCCGACGGGGCTGGTATTCCCGGTGGCGAGGGTGGTCGCGGCGATGCAGGCCCGGGGCGTGGACGTGCTGGTGGACGGTGCCCACGCCCCCGGCATGGTCGCCGACCTGGATGTGGGCGCGCTGCGTCCCGCGTACTACACCGCGAACTGCCACAAGTGGATCTGCTCGCCCAAGGGCACCGCGTTTCTGTACGTCAGGCCCGATCTGCAGGCGGGGCTGCGGCCCCTGGTGCTCTCGAACAACGCGGAGCGACCCAAGCCGGGGCGGTCGCAGTTCCTCACGGAGTTTGACTACCAGGGCACGGCCGACTACACGGGGTTCTACAGCATCCCCCGCGCCGTGCAGACCATGGGCTCGATCGTCCCCGAGGGCTGGCCCGGGGTGATGCGGGCCAACCACGACCTGTGCGTGCGGGCCCGCACGATGCTCTGCGAGGCCTGGGGCGTGACGCCGCCGGCGCCGGCGAGCATGCTGGGCTCCATCGCGACGATCATCCTGCCGCCCCACGACCCTCAGCGACGGGAGCGGCTGATGCGGCGGCCCACGCGCTACCACGACGCACTCCAGGACGCGCTGCTGGCGAAGTGGGGTATCCAGGTGCCGGTCTGGGGACTGGCGGACAGGCCGGATCGGTTCCTGAGGATCTCGGCCCAGCTCTACAACTCGATGGAGCAGTACGAATACCTCGCCCGGGCGGTGCGTGAGGAACTCGCCGCGGAGCGTGCGCTGTAGGTCCCGTGCCCCTTGGCGCACGAAAAAGCCCGCGCCGGGCGCGGGCTTGGGGCGTGCGGGGCACGGGGGTTCACTCCTCGCCGGGGTCGGTGTCGTCGTCCGGAGCGGGCTTGCCCGGTGCGAGGGGCTGCGCGAGCTTGATCTTCAGCACCTTCTCGCGGATCTCCTTGGCCAGCTCGGGGTTCTCGCGGATGACCTGCTTGGCGGCCTCGCGGCCCTGGCCAAGCCGCATCTCGCCGTAGCTGAACCACGCCCCGGATTTCTGGATGACATCGCACCCGGTGGCGAGGTCGACGAGATCGCCCGCCATCGAGATGCCCTCGGTGTACATGATGTCGAACTCCGCATCGCGGAAGGGCGGGGCAATCTTGTTCTTCACCACGCGGGCCCGCGTGCGGCTGCCGATGGTGACATCGCCTTCCTTCAGGGCGCCGGTGC
Organism: Leptolyngbya sp. PLA1; assembly: GCA_021405315.1. Classification (GTDB taxonomy): domain Bacteria; phylum Planctomycetota; class Phycisphaerae; order Phycisphaerales; family UBA1924; genus RI-211. The sequence continues at coordinate 11,236 of QWIH01000031.1, read as the reverse complement.
GGCGGACGTCGATGCGCACGCTCGAGTAGAACTTCAGCGCCCGTCCGCCGGGAGTGGTCTCCGGGCTGCCGAACATCACGCCGATCTTCTCGCGGATCTGGTTGATGAAGACGACGGTACAGTTGCTCCGTGCGATGATGCCGGTGAGCTTGCGCATGGCCTGGCTCATGAGGCGAGCCTGCACGCCGACCGAGGACTCGCCCATCTCTCCCTCGATCTCCGAGCGGGGGACCAGGGCCGCCACCGAGTCCACGATGATGATGTCCACCGCGTTGCTGCGCACCAGCAGTTCGCAGATCTCCAGAGCCTGTTCGCCCGTGTCGGGCTGGCTCACCAGGAGGTCGTCGATGTTCACGCCGATCTTGCGGGCCCAGGAGGGGTCCAGGGCGTGCTCGGCATCGATGACCGCGGCGACCCCGCCCTCTTTCTGGGCATGGGCCGCGACCGTCAGCGCGAGCGTGGTCTTGCCGCTGGACTCAGGCCCGAAGATCTCGACGATGCGTCCGCGGGGGATGCCCTTGCCGCCCAGGGCCAGGTCCAGCGAGAGCGCGCCCGTGGAGATGCCCGGATGGGAGAGGTACGCGTCCTCGTCCATCCGCATGATGGAGCCCTTGCCGAACGTCTTTTCGATCTGCTGGACGGTCAGGTCGAGCGCCCGGCGCTTTTCCTTGTCCATCGGGGGAAGGGGAGCGGCCTTGGCGGCCTGCCCAGCCTTCGCTTCGATCTGCACCGCGGCCCGCGTGTCCCGGCTTTCGGCCTTGCCTTCCGCCTTGCCGTCCGACTTTTCCCCGCGGGTGCGCGCACGATCCTTGGTTTCGACCTCTGCCATGGCCATCCTTTCCGCCGGGCTGCCCCCGCCGTAACGGAGACAGTCACCGGGCTCTCCGTCACAAGGCTGACCGGCGGGCATCCATACCCAACGCACGGGTCAGTATCAGGGGCGGCGACGGACGCGAGCCTGACTGGCAGGACAATACCAGACACCAAACGACTGCGTCAAGTCTTGGTAGGGTGCGAATCGCACCAGATTCCATAACGCTTTGTGCAATAGGCACGTGCGCAAGATGACCTGTTTTCCACAAAGACGATGGCCGCCAAAAAAAGCCCCGGGATCTCTCCCGGGGCTTTCGAGTTGCATCAGACGTGTCGACGCGGATTAGCGGCGACGGCTGGCGGCCACGAGGCCGCCGAGGCCCAGCAGCGCGAGTGCGCCGGGGGTGGGAACCACGGTGAGCGAGTACGCCGCGAGCCCGCCGGCCGCGAGGCTACCGGAGCCGGCGTTGGCGCCGTTGATGTTGAGTACGAAGTCACCAGCGGCATTGCCGCCGGACGCGCCGCCGTTGCCGAAGAGGCTGTTGTACCCCCCGATGATGACGTAGTAGTCGCCCTCGGCGAGGTTCAGGAGAATCTGGCTCTGGAGGCTGCTGGGGGCGTCATCGTTCGTGCCCAGGAGCACACCGGCGCTGGTGTAGATGGCGATCTCGGTGTCGAAGGTGGAGGTGAAGGTGTCGAAGTCGATGTCCCCGGCGTTCACGTTGCCGAGGGTGCCGATCGTGGCGCTGTTGAACGTGAAGGAGACGTTCGACCACGACGCGTCGATGCCGCTGTCGTTGTAGCTCTCGTAGGCCTCGAAGGAGAAGTTGTCGCCCGAGGACGCCCACAGGAACATCCCGCGGGTCGCGGCGACATTGACCGTGCCGCTCCAGGTGTTGCCGGAGGCGAACTGGAAGGCGGCGGCGGCGCCGGTGCTGAGGTTCTTGACGTTCCAGCGGGCCTCGGACAGGTAGCTCCCGACGTCGTTGGAGGTCAGATCGCCCGTGAAGGCGACGTTCCCGAAGATGGTCCCCGCGCCGCCGTAGGTCGCGCCGAAGGACCCGTTGGTGCCGGTGCCGATGGGGCCGTCGCTGTTGATGGGGCCGGCGTTGGTCGCGACGAACTGGGCGTTCGCCGCACCCGCCAAGGCCAAGAGCGCCACAATGCCGTACGCAATCTTCATGTCCTAACTCCTCGTTCTCTCTGGGGGGCCCTTTCGAGCCGCCCGGGTCAACACGGGACTCCACGTCGGTCCCACAAAATCGCCGCTCACCCGAGCGGCGACCGTTCGTAAGCGCCGATTTCGAAAGGATTTAGACGGAACGCAGTCAGGTGTGAGTCGCTGAGTGCGTTCGGTCGCGAAGTCCGATCCTAGACGAGCGCTGAACACAACCTACCCGGAGTTTGCCCAAGTTCAACACCTATTGAGTGCAAAGTGTCCTGTTACACCCGTCCAAGACCAAGAACTGTGGGAATCACCAGAGGATCTTGGGATACGGGAGTCCGATACGCCGCTCGCCGTGGCGAATAGACGGGGAGGGTGGGATGCCTGGGGACCGCGGCCGCAGCTCGATGCGCGAAAAAAAGCCCCGGGATGTCTCCCGGGGCTTTCGAGTTGCATCAGACGTGTCGTCGCGGATCAGCGGCGACGACGGGCGGCGACGAGGCCACCGAGACCCAGGAGCGCGAGGGCGCCGGGGGCGGGGACTTCGCAGTAGGTGGCGCCGGTGAGGGAGATGCGGTAGGGGGCCAGATCGGGGCCAGCCGTCCAGCCGGCAACCGGGGTGGCCGCGCCGGGGCCGTCGGGAGCGCGCTCAACCGCGAAGGGAGTGTCAAGCCACAGGGCAGCGCCCGCGGCGTTGACGGGGTCGGTGTCGTAGGCGGAGACGGCGAGGATGTAGAGGCCGGGGCCGGGGACGAACGCGCCGGTGATCGTGGACTGGAGCGGGCCGGCGTCATCGTTGAAGGTCACGCCGGTGCCATCCGGACGGAACAGCCAGAGCTGGCTGTCCATCCCCGTGCCGCCGACGGTGGACGCGGAGAACGCGCCGACGTCGTAGATGTGGATGCAGTAGGCATCCACGGTGTCGCCGGGGAAGTCGGGGCCGCCGGAGATGGTGAGCAGCGGGCCGACGCCGACGGTCATCTGCGCCGTGAAGGGCAGGGCGGCGGGGGCGTCGGGAATCTCAACCCAGAGCTGCGCCTGAGCAGCGCTCGCGGAGGCCAGCATGGCCAGAACCAGAATCTTCTTCATCTACGCTCTCCTTCTTCGAATTGCCACGCCGGAGCGGGCAGAAACCCACGATGCCGCCACGCCGCACGCGGCGCAACGACACAAGCCATCAGCTCGAAACAAGGAGGTGTCTCGTCTCTCTCCTCGCGGCCCTACGCGAGCCCCTCGAGCCCTACGAAGCCGTATTCTCGCGCGCGAACGGCGATCCCGCAAGCCCGTTCCGAAGTATTCTGGGGAATTTCTTGCGGGAAGCCGCAGAACGAGGATCGGAAACAAAAAACCGGACCCAAAAGGTCCGGTGGTGAGTGCGGGAAGACGGTCAGGTCAGTTGGAGGCAGTCCGGAGCCAGGTGGGGCACTCCGCCTTGGCGTCCGTCGGGAGCACGTGGACCTTCCGACCACGGAAGACGACGGTTCCCTCGGCGACCGAGAACAGGGTGTCGTCGGTGCCCTTGCGGACGTTAAAGCCCGGCTGAATAGGAGTTCCGCGCTGGCGGACGATGATGCAGCCCGGCGAGGCGACCTCGCCGCCGTACAGCTTCACGCCCAGGTACTGGGGGTTGCTGTCGCGTCCGTTCTTGGTTGAACCCTGGCCCTTTTTGTGTGCCATGATGCCGGCTCCGATCGATCACCTAAACAAAATCCTACCGCCTCCGATGCGGGGCAGGTTGAGACTGTAGCCCCGCTGTCCGGCCACTTCAACCTAGCGCATCACCCACTGCTTTTCGAGGAGCGGGAGCGGGGTTGAGCCCATGTCGCGAAGCTCGCCCGGGGGCTGATACGACAGCATGAGCGTCTTGCGGAGGAGCACCTTCGTAGCCGTTCCGTCCTCGTTCTTCAGTTCCACGGGGCGCGTCTCGCCGCTGAATCCGGTGGCGAAGATGCTGAGTTCGGTCATGCGCGTGGTGGTCACCGGCCAGATCACCAGGCCTTCCTTGGCGTTGGATTCGCCCTGGAGGAGCACGCCCACGATGCTGACCTGATCCTGGAGGAAGGGGTTGTCGAGGCGTGCGAGGATGTCCTTGGTGACTTCGGCGGGGACATGACGACCCGCTCGGTGAATTTCCCCGCTATCGCCCACGAGATCGAACGAGGGCGTGAAGAGCAGGTCCTGACCCGAGGCGTTGGTCACCTTGTAGGTGAGGTAGAAGTATGCGCGGGTGCCGTCCTTGGTCTCGACGCTCGCGGTCCGCAGCGGGCCGACCTCGACGCTGAGCTGCCAGCGGCGGGGAACCGGATCGGGCTCGGGGGCCATCGCCACCGACGACGCGAGCACGCACACGCCCGCGGCGAGCGGCAGGCACCGGCCGAACGAGGCGGAAGCGAACAGGGCCAAGCGGCCTGCGGCGGTGAAAGCGGACCGAACTCCGGGACTGGACGAGCGGTGGGGCATGAGAAAGGCTCCGAAGAACACGCAGTCTACAGAGTCTAGCCCCGGCGTCAAACCGGGGGCGCCGTGGGCTACGGTTGGCGTGCGTGAAGCCTGCGTCCCAGAGCACACCCGGCCGCAATGTAGAGCCCGTGAGGGTCTCTCCCGGGCTCTTTCTCGCGGCGGCCCGGCGGTTGGTCAGCCAGTCCAACGCGGACGTGGAGTCGGCGGCCCGAAGGCTCGTTGACGGGGCCGGCAGGCACGAGATCGACCTCGGACTGGCGTACGTGACGCTGGTGGCCGGCAATCCACCGGACGCGCCGGTCGCGGGCCACGCCTGCCTGGCGGTGAGGGGGAGCGGACGGACGGCGATGCTCTTTTTGAGCGAGCCGTTGGCGTCGCTGGGGTCCGAGCGGGCGCAGGCGGAAGAGGCCCGGGCCTGCGTGGAGGCGGTCTGCCGCATGCTTCGGGCCGAGCACGCGCACGAGGTGACGCTTGCCCAGGCCCTCCCGGAGCCGGAAGAGGCTTGGGCGGTCGGCGTGCTGCACGCCGCCGGGTTCATCGACGTCGGGACGCTCCGGTACATGAGGCGTGAGCGTGCCGGCCGGCTGTCAGCCCCGACGGAGGCCGGTCCGTGGCCCGAGGGTGTTTCGGTCGAGCGGCTTGACCAGCTCTCTGAGGCGGACGAGGACCCGGACCGGCTGCTGCTGCGGGCGTTGGACAGGACGTACGTGGAGACGCGAGACTGCCCGGAGTTGTGCGGGCTGCGCGACACTTCGGACATCCTCGACTCCCACAGACGCACGGGGCAGTACGACCCCTCGCTGTGGTGGCTGGTGAAGCACAGGGGAAGCCCCGCGGGCTGTGTGCTCCTCAATCGCTGCCCTGAGCACCGCACGGTGGAGCTTGTCTACCTCGGGCTTGGGCCGGAACTCCGCGGAAAGGGCATCTCAAAGCCGTTGCTGAGCATGGGAATCGCCCGCGCGCGGCAGGGGAACCCGTCGTGGTCCGTGACGTGTGCGGTGGACGAGCGGAATGCCGCGGCGATCAGGCTGTATGAATCGCTAGGGTTTGAACCCTACGGGAGGCGTCGCGCGCTCGTGCGCGATCTCCGACGCTGAGGCGTAACCGACAGGCGCCGCGCGCAGTTCGGCGTGGCCTGAGGGGTTGGCGCTTCACACGAGTTTTGCACAACGTTTGCGATCGGGGCGGGTCGCGGAACTCGCCAAGTTTTTTGCGCAACGTAAGTCTCGCCACGGTCGGATTCAGTGGGACGATGGTCGTGCTGCATGATCTGAGGGGCTTGCTAGGCGCCGACTGGTTCACTATTTTGACCCCCACAACTCGTCTGAGAAGAGATCGGGCGGACGAGTCGATCGACGGGAGTGTGCGAGCGTTCCCGGGCGGATTTCGGATTGACGGGTCACGGATCGACCACCGGTGTGAAGCCTTCGCAAGCCCGGCTTGCGTGAAACATGCGTCGTGGCGGTGCGTGGCGTCCTTGCGTGCGGGCGCCCCGCTGGGGGCACTCAGCCGTCGTAGAAGGATTCGGGACAATAGGGTCTCTGCCAGGCATTGGCGATGGCGGCGCGCTGGGACCGCGCCGGCACGTGGTGGCGCGCCCTCGTGGGGGCGGGCCCGGCCTGCAGCGGCGTGGCATCCGTACCCAGGGTGGAATCCTGTGGCCAACAGCGACGGCGGGAACCGTGTACGGGCGATCAATCTGGCAGCACCGGCGGGTCGGAGCGCGGGAGAGCGCGTCTCGCGCGAGCCCGTGCGGGAGATTCCCAGGAGCGTCCCGCCCGCGGAACTCTCCGCCGACGCGCTGCTGGAGCGCCTCCGCCGCGCCATGGGGGATTCGCAGTACGACCGCTACGTGAGGGGCCAGGCCACGCTCTCGCTCCAGGACGGGGTGCTGCGCGTGAACGCCGCGTCCGGGATGCTCGCGGACCTGCTCGAGCGTCGGTTCGGCGCGCTGATCCGGGAAGTGGTCGCGACGGCATGGCGGGGAGCCGGCGCGCCGAGGGTCGCGTTCGAGGTCGACCGCTCCGCCGCTCCGGTCGTGCAGCCGGTGAAGAAGGCGACGCCCATCGCGGTGCCCGCGCAGTCTGCGCCGCGAATGTCGGACGTCTTCAAGTACTCCTTCGACAACTTCGTGGTGGGACGCTCCAACCGGCTCGCCTACAGCGCCTCGCTCCGGCTTGCGGAGGATCAGACGCCGGTGCCGCCGATCTTCATCCACGGGGCCTGCGGCATGGGCAAGTCGCACCTGCTCCGCGCCGCGACCGCGCGATTCGCCGAGCGGCGCTCCGGGGCGCTCGTGCGGTACATCACCGCGGAGGCCTTCACCAACGAGTTCATCCAGGCCGTGCGCAATAACAGGGTGGATCAGTTCCGTCGCTCCTACCGGCGGGTCGACCTGCTCTGCATCGACGACGTCCACTTCTTCTCCAACAAGGACGCGACGCAGACCGAACTCCTCCACACGCTTGATGCGGTGCAGATCGACGGTGCCCGCCTGCTCCTCGCCAGCGACGAGCACCCCAAGGAGATCTCTCGCCTGTCCGAGCGGCTGGTGTCCCGGTTCCTCGCCGGGGCCGTGGTGCGGATCGATGCGCCGGACCCCGAGCTCCGGGAGAAGCTGGTGAAGCACCTCGCCGAGCGACGCGGCATCCGCGCGGACGACGAGGCCGCGAGACTGATCGCCGCCCGGTCCTCGCGCTCTGTGGGCTCTCTCGGAGGGTTCGGGGGGAGTGTCCGCGAGATCGAGGGGCTGCTCAACCAGATCGACGCGGTGCACCGGCTGCTGCCGGAGTTTTCGGGCGGGGTGGTGGGGGTCGCGCTCGTCCGCAAGGCGCTGGGCATCGACGACGAGGCGGCGCCCACGCAGGCCGGGCCCTCGCACCGGATGCGCCGTCCCGTGGGGGCGGAGATGGTGGTGACCGAGGTCTGCCGCGAACTCGCCGTGGAGCTGCCGGATTTCATGGGCAAGGGGCGGCATAAGCGCGTGGTTCTGGCGAGGTCGCTGGTGGCGAGCCTCTGCCGACGCCTGACCACGATGAGCTTCCCGGAGATCGCCCGCGCGATGGGCCGGAGCAACCACTCGACCATCATCACGGCGCAGCGCCGCATCGACCGCCAGCTCGCGGAGGACACGGGCAAGCCCCTGAGCTCCGAACTCGCCGCGGGTCACGCGGGCAGCACGCTCCGCGAGCTCGCGGAGTTCCTGTCACGCAAGCTGCAGAGCGGCTGACCGGCATCTCTCATGGCCGGGGCACCAGGCCCCAGTCCGGGGAGTTGGCCTGGTCGGCCCATAGCCGCATGTCGCCAAGCTCCGTCCAGGAGTTCAACTGGGCGTGGCCATCGAATCGTGCGGTCACGGCGCGCCCACCGTGCCGGAGTGACACGAAGCCCGAGTTGAGGCCCGGGAGGTCGGCTCGCTCCTCGTACGCCGGTTCCCACTGGCGGCCCCTGGCAGCCCCGAAGATCGGTGGCTCGATCCTGAAGAAGCCCTGGGGTTGCCCCGGGATCGGCAGTGCGGGTTGCACCTCCGCGCGGGCGGAGGCAAACACCAGAAGGTTGGAGGGCCGAAGTGGCTCGTGCGACCGTTCGATGTGGACCTTGCCGTAGGCGCGGGTGAACGCCGGGTCGAACTGGGAGTGGCGTTCGGAGCCCCCAACGAATGCGACGTTGAGGCCGAGTGAGGGGTAGAGGCTCACAACGTAGTCGTACGTCACGCCGTAGGAGCGATAGGTGTCCTCTTGAACGAGGAGGTCCGCGAGAACGCGGTCGTCCTGATAGAGGCCCCGGAAGTTGAAATCGAGATGGGGTGCCAGCCGCCACGGGTACCGCTGCGCCATGTCGCCCGTAAGCCGCTCCCCGGCGCTATTGGTGACGGCGACCGCCCCGCTGACCATCGCCGCCGTCGGATACCCGGTGAGCACTCGGCCCCTGTTCGCATCCGCGTAGGTGGCGTACGCGATCATGAGTTGCTGTGCGGCCGCGAGCTCCCGTGTCGTTCTGACGCACTGGCGAGCCTTTGACAGAGCCGGCAGTGCGATGGCGATGAGCAGCGCGATGATCGCGATGGTGACCAGCAGCTCGATGAGAGAGAAGGCCCGGTGAAAACGAGGGGAATTCTGAATAGAAGAGGTAGACATATTCTGATTCCTGGGTAATGATTGAGAGATACGGATAAGTTGATCTGCAACTATTCTACCCCAGTGTGAAGGAGTTGGCAATGAAGACCATGGTTGTTGGAACGATGCTGACGCTCGCATCGGTGGCTGCTGGCCAGTGCGTGTCCGTGCAGCAGGCGCAGGTTTCGCTCGATAGGTGGATGTATGGGTTCAACTCGACGCCTGGCGTCGAAACCTCGGCCTCGACCTTTGGGGCGATCAGTCAGGCGGGATTCGACGACCGTGACGCGCAGGTTCTGCTGGGATGGAACACGGCCGGGTACATCCCGGACGGGGCCGCGTCCTACCTGCTGCGGTCGGTGCGGATCACGCTCTACACGAGCGTGAGCGATCGGTTCTTCTACGACCCGACGGCGGACTCGGTGGTCAGCCTGTACAGCACGTCGGACCCCGAGTACGTGGCCGACGCGGACCCAGGGCGGCCGGTCGAGCTGTACGGCGCGGGCTACCGCAACGGGATGACAGCGGCGACATTCGGAGAGACCACGGCGTTCGCGCCGGTGCCGCCATTCCCGCCGCAGGAGGGCGTCCGCAGCGTCTTTGCCGCGGTGTTTGACGAGGCGGGCAACGCGACGGACATCTCGCGTCAGGTTCGTCAGCGGTTCGAGTCCACGCCGATGGCGATCGGGATGATCCCGGGCCTGACCGGGGGAGAGCGTCCGAACGCGGGGACGGCGATGTCGTTCCAGGTGGACCTCAGCAGCGCCACGACGCGCGACTACATCACGCGCGGGCTGCGGGAGGGGAGACTGCGGTTCATCGTGACGTCGCTCGAGCCGGCGAGCGGCGGGCCGGGAGGGGGCACGGGAAGCCCGTCGTACCCGGCCTTCTACATGCGTGAGAACCTGATCAGCCCCGCCTTCGGCGCGACCCTCGACATCGATGTCGTCGCCCTGCCCGAGTTCGACGTGAACCAGGACGGGTCGCTGGACCAGGACGACGTGGTGTACCTCATCAACGTGGTCGGGGGCGGAGAGAACCCCAACGGCGTCGACCCCGACCTCAACTTCGACGGCAACACGGACCAGGATGACATCTCGCTGCTGATCAACGTGATCGCCGGCGGCGAGTACGCGTGCCCGTGACCGATGCCGCGCCGGCGCCCCGGCGAGGGCCGGGGCGCGCGGGGCGTGGGTAGAGTCTCTCCCTACGATCCCGCGTCATGTCGCGGGCACAGGGACAGCGCGTGCTGGTGGCCATGTCGGGGGGCGTTGACTCCGCCGTCGCGGCGGCGCTGCTGCGCCGCGAGGGGTTCGATGTCGTCGGGTGCTTCATGCGCCTGGGAACTCCGGGCGAGGACCTGAAGGCCGACGCGTGCGATGCGGAGCCGGAGACGGCGCGCCGGATGGGGCGGTCGCTGCCCGTGCTGCCCGCCCCCGGCGTCAAGATCGGCCACCAGGGGTGCTGCTCCATCTCCGACGCCGCGGACGCCCGGCTGGTCGCCGCGGAGCTCGGTATCCCGCTATATGTCTGCAACTTCAAGGCGGACTTCGGGCGCGTGATCGACTACTTCGCCGACGAGTACGCGCGGGGGCGCACCCCAAACCCCTGCGTGCGCTGCAACGACTGGCTGAAGTTCGGCAAGCTGCACGAGTACGCGGTGAACATGGGGTGCGACTTCGTTGCCAGCGGGCACTACGCGCGGTCCGGGGCGGCGGAGGGCGAGACGTGGCTCCGCCGCGGGCTGGATCACACGAAGGACCAGAGCTACGTGCTTTTCGGCGTGCCGACGGATCGCCTATCGCGCATGCTGCTGCCGGTGGGTGGCATGCACAAGGCACGCGTGCGCGAACTGGCGAAGGAGTTTGGCCTGCCCGTCTTTGACAAGCCGGACTCGCAGGAGATCTGCTTCGTGCCGGACAACGACTACGCGTCGCTGGTTGACCGGCTGAGGCCGGAACTCGCACGCGAGGGGCCGATCATCGATGAGTCGGGCCGCGTGGTGGGCACGCACCAGGGCCAGCACCGCTTCACGATCGGGCAGCGCCGGGGGCTGGACGTGGCGGTGGGGGAGCGCGTCTTTGTGACGGCGAAGGACCCGGACTCGAACGTGGTGCGCATCGGGAAGCGAGAGGGCCTGATGGCGCGCGGCTGCCTCGCGGGCGAGGCGAACTGGTTGACGGCCGAGCCACCGGCACCGGGTACCCCCGTGTGGGCGAAGTATCGATATAACACGCCGGCGGCTCCGGCGCGGGTGAGGGTGTTGGAGAGCGGCGAGGGGGCCACGCCCAGCGGGCGGCTGGGGCGGTTCTCGGTGGAGTTCGACGAGCCGCAGGCCGCGGTCGCACCCGGGCAGGCGATCGTGCTCTACGACGCGGCGGACCCGGACCTGGTGCTGGGCGGCGGATGGATCGAGCGGGCACGCGGAGGGGCGTGAGCGCGCTGGAAGGGGGCGCTGCTTTACTCCGGGCACCTGCCGCCACCCACGATGTTGATGAGTGCGGAGACGTCGTCCTGATCGATGTTGCCGTCGCTGTTCACGTCGAGCAGTGTGGGGACGTGGCTGGCAGGGTCAGGGAGCCCCAGCCCGGCGAGGTAGTTGACGAGGCCGAGATAGCAGTCGCTGGTGACGTCGCCTGCGACGAGGCCGGTGAAGCAACTGACGTCGTCCTGGTCCACGTTG
>QWIH01000030.1 GCA_021405315.1 Leptolyngbya sp. PLA1 | reverse complement strand
GCCCGAGGACCTCGAGCAGGGAATGCAGCTCGCCCACCTCCTCCTCACCGAGCCCAAGATCGAAGGGCCCGCCTTCGACAACTGGAAGACATCCACCCTTCAGGCGCTCGAAGCCGTCGACAAGAACCCCATGGGCGCCTTCAGCAAGGCCCAGGCCGCCGCCCGCTACCCGGACGACCCGCGCACCCAGCCCCCGACACCCGCCCAGATCCGCGCCATCACCCTCGAAGCCGCGCAGGCAAGGCTCAACCACCTCATCGCGACCTCTCCCATCGAAGTGGCCGTCGTGGGCGACATCTCCCGCGAGCGAGCGCAGGAACTCGTCGCCCGCTACATCGGCTCTCTCCCCAAGCGCGAGCGCGTGACCCCGGGCCAGTTCGCCAATCTCCGCACCCTCAAGCGCCCCGAGGGCCCGCGCGTCAACCACATCGAGATCGACACCGTCACCCCCGTCGCCGGCGCCATGGGCGGGTTCTACGGCCCGGACCAGTCAAACATCCACGACGTCCGCGCCATGCGCCTCGCCCAGATCGTCATGTCCACCCGCATGGTCAAGCAGATCAGGGAGCAGGAGCAGCTCGTCTACAGCATCTCCGCCGGCCTCGAGCCCGGCAGCACCTACCCGGGCTTCGGCATGCTCATGGCCGGGGCGCCCAGCGACCCCGCCAAGGTCGACGCGCTCGCCGACCGCATCCTCGAAATGTTCGCTGCCTTCGCCGAGGGCGGGCCGACCGAGGAGGAGGTCGCAAAGGCGAAGGGCCAGATCGCCAACACCCTCGAAGAGCAGATGCGCCAGCCTGCCACATGGCTCGCCCGGCTCGAGACCATCACCTACGACGGCCTCACGCTCGGCGACTTCATGGCGGCCCCCGAGGCCTACCAGAAGATCACCCCCGCCGAGATCCTCGAAACCTACAAGAAGTACTACGCCAAGGACCGCACCGTCTCGGTGAAGGTGAAGCCGAAGACCGGGACGTGATCGCCCGATGCTGACAGGCTGCCACCGCGTCGCCCGAGGCCGCGGGAGGAATCGTGCCGCGCACCTAACATCTGGCCCCACACCACGCCCCAAGGACCCCCCATGACCATCTATCCCGACATCATCGCCGCCGTCGGCAAGACTCCCCTCGTCCGTCTGAACAAGGTCGTCGGCCCGAACGACGCGACCGTCCTCGTCAAGTGCGAGTACATGAACCCCACCGGCTCCATCAAGGACCGCATGGCGGTGCACATCCTCAACATGGCCGAGAAGCGGGGCGAGATCAAGCCCGGCGGCACCATCGTCGAGAACACCAGCGGCAACACCGGCCAGGGCGTTGCCATGTGGGCCTGCGTCAAGGGATACCGCTGCGTCTTCACCATGCCCGACAAGATGAGCACCGAAAAGGTCAACATGCTCAAGGCCTTCGGGGCCGAGGTCGTCATCACGCCCACCGACGTGCCCGGCGACAGCCCCCAGCACTACGTCGAGACCGCCAAGCGCATCGCGCGCGAGACCCCCAACGCCTTCTACGTCAACCAGTACCACAACCAGGACAACATCGCCGCCCACGAGCTCTCCACCGGCCCCGAAATCTGGAACGACACCGACGGCAAGTTCGATGTGTTTGTCGCCGGCGCCGGCACCGGGGGCACGCTCTCCGGCACCGCCCGCTTCCTCAAGAAGAAGGCCCCCCACATCCGCATCGTGGGCGTGGATCCCATCGGCTCCGTCCACTACCACTACTTCTACACCAAGACCATGCCCACGCCCCACGTCTACAAGGTCGAGGGCATCGGCGAGGACATCCTCTGCGACGCCATGGACTACTCCGTCGTCGATGAGTTCCACCAGACCAACGACCGCGAGGCCTTCACCATGGCCCGCCGCCTCGTCCGCGAAGAGGGCCTCTTCTGCGGCGGGTCCTCTGGCTGCAACGTCCACATCGCCGTCAAGCTCGCCAAGCAGCTCGGCAAGGGCAAGACCATCGTCACCGTCCTCCCCGACAGCGGCACCCGCTACATCACCAAGTTCCTCCAGGATTCCTGGATGCGCGACTACGGGTTCCTCGGCTCGGACCGCGACCTCGGCCTCGTCGAGGACATTCTCCGTGCCATGCCCCAGCGCCAGGTCGTCACCGCCACACAGACCACGACCATCGGTCAGGTCATCGACCTCTTCAGGGGCAAGGGCATCTCCCAGGTCCCCATCGTCGATGGCTCCGGCAACCCCGTCGGCATGGTCCACGAGGTTGACGTGCTCCGCGGCCTCACCAGCGGCGCCGTCACCGCCGACTCCCCCGCCAAGAGCGTCTCGCACGCGCTCGGCGGGCTCATCTACCCGAAGGCCCGCATCGAAGAGCTCTTCCGCATCTTCGAGACCGACCAGGTCGGCGTCGTGGTCGACAACGGCAAGGTCGTCGGCATCGTCAGCAAGATCGACGTGCTGGACTTCATGAGCAAGCGGGCGAAGTAAGCGCGTGCCCCCACAGCCGCCAACATCCCCCCTCGCCCGGGCGTGCGAACTGATCGACCGCGCCCGCTACGCCGACGCCGCGGACCTGCTCCGCCGCCATGCGCAGCGTCACCCCGGCGACGCCGCGGCGGTGGGGGCCCTCTGCCATGCGCTCCTCAACCTCGGGCAGCCCGAGCAGGCGGTCTTCTACGCCACCGCCCTCCGCCGCGCCAGCCCCATGGTCCCCGGTGTCTACGCCACCCTCGGCGAGGCGCTCGACAAGGCCGGAAAGGGCGAGCAGGCCATCGCCGCGCTCCAGGACGGCCTAACCCTCTTCCCGCAGGATCCCCAGATCGCCTTCGTGCTCGCGGAGACCCTCCGCTCCAAGGGCCGTCACGCGGACGCCATCCAGATCGTCGACCGCGCTCTGGCCGAGGGCTGGGCCAATGACGCGCTCCGGAGCGTCCGCGCGACCTCCATGCACAAACTGGGCATGCTCAAGGAGGCGATGGCCTTCGCCCGCGAGTCTCAGTGGATAGCCCCCGGGCGGCTTGCCCCCGCCGAGCTCGCCGCGGTCACCGCCAACTACGACCCGGACATCACCGCGCAGCAGGCGTTCGCCCTCCACAAGCGCTACGCCAACACGCTCAACGACCACGTCGGATCGGGCATGTTCACCTTTCCCGCGACCGACGACCCCGACCGGCCGCTCCGCGTCGGCGTGCTCTCGCCCGACCTCCGCCGCCACTCCGTCGGCTTCTTCGCCCTCCCGATGCTCCGCGCGCTCAAGGGGCACATGCACCTGCGGGCGTACTACAGCGGCCCGCCCGGCAGCACCACCTCCGACCGCTTCCGAAGCCTCTGCGACTCCTGGACCGTCGTCACCGGCATGAACATGGCGGCCCTCGCCCGCCTCATCCACGAAGACCGCGTCGACATCCTCATCGAGCTCTCGGGCCTCACGCTGGGCCAGGCCATGCCCCTCATGCAGGTCCGGCCTGCGCCCGTCCAGATCACCTACATCGGCTACCCATCCTCCACCGGGCTCTCCAACATCGACTACCGCATCGTCGACTCCTTCACCGACCCCCCCGGCGCCGAGGCGCTCGCGAGCGAACGCCTCATCCGCCTTGACCCCTGCTTCCTGTGCTTCGAGCCCTGGGAAACCCCGCCCCCGGTCGCGCCCCCGCCCAGCGCCGGCGGGGCGCCGCTCACCTTCGGCTCCTTCAACAACAGCATGAAGATCAACGACAAGACCCTTGCCCTCTGGGGTCGTGTCCTCGCCGCCGTCCCCGGCTCCAGGCTCTTCGCAAAGATGCTCGAGGGCGACCACGCGGGCACCAATGAGTTCATGCTCCGTCGCCTCGCGGACCACGGCATCCCCAGAGAGCGCGTCGTCTGGAAGACCTGGGAAAAGGACCTCAAGAGCCACCTCTCCACCTACGACCAGATCGACATCGGCCTCGACCCGACGCCCTATTGCGGCACGACCACCACCATCGAGGCCATGCTCATGGGCGTCCCCGTCGTCTCCCTCGTCGGCGACCGCCACGCCGCCCGGGTCGGCCTCAGCCTCCTGCACAACGTGGGTCTCCCCGAGCTCGCAGCTTCTGATGAGGACGCCTACGTCGCTGCTGCCCTGGCGCTCGCGAACGACCCGGCCCGCCTCTCGTCCATTCGCGGGTCTCTCCGAGACAGGGTGCTCTCCGGCTCCCTCGGCGATCAGCCCGCCTACGCCCAGCGGCTCCGCGCTGCCTTGCGGGCTGCCTGGGCACAACGCTGTCGTGCCAAGCCCTGATCTACCGTCCAAAAACCGATCAAGCCGGCATCTGCTGAAGTTATCGGTCCAGACGATATCAGCAAAGTCGATGCAGGCCCTCTACTTTCTATTGCACAAACCACGGGGGGTGGTAAACTTGGCCCGCCCCGGGGTAGCTCCTCGGGGTGATGAGAGAGACAAGCCGCGGGTGGACGTTGTCCCCGCCTCCTGTGCGCCTCTTTCTCATTCGTCGTGACCGCGGTGTGATCCGCGCGGGCACACCGCACCGTTTGATTCGTGTGGGGATCGAGAGAGAAAGAGGAGAAGACAGATGAACAGGAAGATGGCTCTGATGGCGTTCGCCGGCGTTGCGGCGGCCGCGGCTGTGGCTGAGGCGCAGACCCTCACCACGCTCATTCTCAACGATGGCCTCTACCGCTACTCCGAGCAGGGCCTCACCGCCACCGCCAACCGCACCGGCACCGGCGGCGGCAGCGCCGCGAACTTCGGCCTCATCGGCGCGAACACCACCGCCGGCAGCAGCGCCGTCACCTCCGACTACCTCTTCCAGAACTGGTGGTGGTACCGCTCCCAGGGCGACACCCGCGAGTTCGCTCTCACCAACCAGACCTTCGGCACCCAGCTCGGCGCCAACTCCGCCTTCCTCCGGTACGTCGAGCCCATCGGCGGCAGCTCGACCAACGGCACCCTTACCTTCGAGTTCACCTACACCCTGAACCAGATCACCCCGACCTCCGCTGCCGTCACCATCAACTGGAGCATCATCAACAACTCCCAGTCCGCTCAGGACGTCTCCTTCTTCGCCTACAGCGACTCCGACGTGCTCTCCGCCGGCGGCAACGACGGCACCTACAACTCCAACCCGGGCGTGAACTTCTACCGCAACAACGCCTCCACCAGCAACAGCAGCCAGTTCTTCACCATGGGCGCTGACCTCCGCCTCAACGACCGCTGGCAGATCGGTCCCTTCTCGGGCACCGGCGCTCCCCGCACCGCGCTGTCCGACGCGCTCGTGACCGCGCTCTCGAACACCGACACCCTGGGCGCCGCCGGCGACAACGCCGCCGCCTTCCAGTTCGACTTCTCCCGCATCGCCGCGGGCGCGACCGTCGGTGGTCGCATCACCAAGGGCTACAACTACATCCCCGTGCCGACCCCCGGCACGCTGGCCCTCATGGGCCTGGGTGGGCTGGCCGTCGCCCGCCGCCGCCGCTGATCCTCAGCGACACATCTGATTCCCTTCAGGGCCGGGCTCGAAAGAACCCGGCCCTGCCTTTTTTGCCCCCGGCCCTGCGACCTGTGCCGATGGAGCCACCCGGATGGACCCACTTGCCTCCGCCAACGCGCTCCTCGCCGGCCGCCGGAACGAAGAAGCCGCGCAGGCCTTCGCGCGTCTGGCCATCCAGGCCCCCGGGCACCCCCTGGTCCTCCTGGGACTCGCCACCGCTCAGCACCGCCTCGGCAAAAAAGAAGCCGCGCTCGCGAACCTCGCGAAGGTCCGCCCCCGGGCTGCGTCCGACGCCGTCATCGCGCACAACGTCGCGAAGTTCCACCTCGCCGAACTCGACAAGCGCGACGAAGGGCTCGCCATGCTCCGCGAAGCCCACGCGAAGTGGCCCGACGACGTTCCGCTTCGCGACGACTTCATCGGCGTTCTGTCGGGCCTCGACGCCGCGGGCGAAACGGTCGACCTGGGGCGTGCCGCCCTCGCGAAGGGACCGGACAGCGTCAACCTCCGCCTCGCCCTCGCCGCGGGCCTCCTCCAGCGTGGCGACGCCCCAGGCAGCACGGAGATTCTGCGCGGGGCGCTCGCGTCATGGCCCACGCACGTCAAGGTCCTCGAGTCCATCGCGCGGGCTTCTGTCTATGACCCGCGGGCGGACGGAGCAGCAGTCCGGCTGGCCCACGAGGCTCACGCCAACGCGATCCGACGGCACGTGCCCGCCAACGCGCCGTTGCCCGCCCCGAGCCCGGGCGCACGCGTCCTCGGCGTTCTGTCCCCGGACTTCAAGCGGCACAGCGTGTCGCACTTCTCCCTGCCCCTCATCACGGAGTTGGCCGGCCGGGGTTGGCGCGTCCACTGCTACTACACCACGGAATCCCAGGACGACGTCACCGCGAGATTCAAGGCCCTGCCGGTGCGATTCCTGGATTGCCCCTGGATGCCGCCGGTCGAGCTCGCGTCCCGCATCCGCGCCGATGGCGTGGGCGTGCTGCTCGATCTCGCGGGGCTCTCCGCGGGGCACCGTCTGCCCGCGCTTCTGCTCCGTCCCGCGCCCGTGCAGGTGAACTACCTCGGCTACGCCGCGACCTCCGGTGCCGCGGAGATCGGCGCGAGACTCGTCGATGCCCTCACCGACCCGGAGGGGAGCGATACCCACGGGAGCGAGCGCCTCGTGCGGCTGCCCGGCTGCTTCATCGCCTATGGCCCCCCGCCGCACGCGCCAGAGCCCGGCCCGGCCTCTCCGGGGCCCTTCACGTTCGGCTCCTTCAACGCGCTGCTCAAGCTCTGCGATCCCACGGTCGACTACTGGTCGGAGGTTCTCAAGGCCGTGCCCCACGCGCGGTTGCTGCTCAAGACCGGCGCACTCTCCGATCCCGCTACCCGCGACTACACCCGTCAACGCTTCGAGGCGCGAGGGGTGGATGGGGCAAGGCTGGATCTCCGGGGCTGGGCCGACGACACACGCCACCACCTCAGCCTGTACGACGAGGTGGACCTCGCCCTGGATCCCCTCACCTACCACGGCACCACTACCACCTGCGAGGCGCTCCTCATGGGCGTTCCTACGCTGACCGTGCCCGGCGGGAGACACGCCTCGCGCGTCGGCGCCAGCCTCATGCACGCCGCCGGAATGCCCGAGTGGATCGCCGAGAGCCCCGGGGCTGGTGTGAGGGTCGCCGTCCGAGCCGCGGCGGGCGGCCGGCGCGATCTCGCGGCACGCGCGGCTGTCCGGCACGCCTTCCTTGCCTCTCCCCTCGCCAACCCCGCCTCGGTCGCTGATCCGATCGACCGCGCGCTCCGCGATCTCGGGGCGCAGGCCGGACTTGCCCAGGGCTAGCACCGACCGCTGAACCCCGGACCCGCCGAGCCGGTACCATCATCCCGCATGCCCGCTTTTCTCCGTTGGATCCTCAGGCAAGGTCCGGCCAACCCCATCGCGGTGAGGCTGGTTCAGAACGGCAGCCGGCGAAGCCGCCACCTGTACATCCGCGCGTCCTATCTCGGGGTGCTCATCGTCACCCTCCTGTGGCTGCTGCTCCTCAACGCCGGTCAGGGGGCTCTCACCTATCGCCAGCTCGCCGGCGCGGGGGCCAACGCGTTCACCTGGATCGCCTACCTCCAGGTGCTGCTCATCTGCGTGCTGGCACCCGTCTTCATGGGCGGCGCCATCGCGCAGGAAGCCAGCCCGCGCACGTGGGAGGTCCTCCTCACCACACCCCTCACCAGCGCCGAGATCGTCCTGGGCAACCTCTTCGGGCGCCTCTTCTTTGTGCTCGCTCTGCTCGTCGCCAGCCTCCCGCTCTTCGCACTCACGCAGTACTACGGCGGTGTGCCGGGCACTGCCGTGTTTGCCAGCTATCTCGTCGCCGGCTGTGCCGCGCTCCTGGTGGGGGCACTCGCCATCGCGCTGTCCGTCAGCCGCCTGGTGGGCAAGCGCGCCTTCTTCGTCTTCTACGTCTGCATCGTCAGCTACCTCGGCGTCACCCTCGCCGTTGATCGCTTCATGGTCGGGAGCAACATGGGCCAGTCCGGCGGCGGCGGCGTCACCTACATGACCGCCCTCAACCCCTTCCTCGCGCTCCACGCCCTGCTCAACCCCACCACCTACCCCACCGCACCCGCGGGTCAGTACGAGGGCGTTCGGGCCTGGATGCTCGAAACCCCCGTCAAGTTCTGGTGCATCGGGAGCGCCCTCCTCAGCGCTGTCTTCATGGGCATGTCCGTCTTCACCGTCCGCACCGGCGGGCTCCACATGGTGGGCTCCGACGAGTCCGGCGTCCCACTGCTCCAGAGGCTGCGTGGTCGCAAGCCCTCAGAGCAGGGCGGGCACCGAGCCCCCAAGCACGTCTGGACCAATCCAATCGCGTGGCGCGAGGCCGCGAGCCGCAACAGCAGCGCCGGGAAGGTCATCGCCCGATACGCCTTCCTTGCCGCCGGCCTGATCTTCGCGCTCGTGCTGCTCTGGCTCTACCACACCGGAAGCATGTCCCACGCCGCCTTCCAGTTTGCCATCGTCGCGACCGTGTGGGGCGAACTCGCCGTCATCTCTCTCGTCGCCATCAACACCGCCGCCACCGCGATCTCGAAGGAACGCGAGGACGGCACGCTCGACCTCCTCCTCACCACGCCCCTCACCGCCTCCGCCTACCTCATGGGCAAGCTCAGGGGTCTGGTGACCTACCTTCTCCCCCTGCTGGTCGTCCCCATCGGCACCCTCATGCTCGTCGGCCTCTACGTTCTTGTCGGAGGCTTCGGCCGCCCCGGCGGCGTCGAGGTCTCAGTCACCGTCGGCGGCGCAGCCCGTCCCATCCCGGTCGTGCTCCCCGAGATCGGCCTCATCGTCACCCTCGTGACCATTCCCTTCATGGCCTTCTGCGTCATGGTCGGCCTCCAATGGTCCCTCAAGAGCAAGGGCACGCTCGGCTCGGTCGTGGGTGCCGTCGGCGTGGTCGGCGCCATCGCCGCAGTGGTCGGGCTTTGCGGCTGGCAGGCCTCCCCCCTCTCCGCGCTCAGCCCCGTCACCGCCGTCAGCGCCGGCGCCGGCCCGGACACCGCCCTCGCCGGTGTCATGGACCAGCTCGGCCCGGCCGGAGCCCGCCTGGTGCTTGTGGTGGGAGCCGCGGTTTCCGCCCTGATCCACGGCGGGGTCTGCTACGGGATCCACACGTCCATGGTGCGGACGTTCGACATGACCGTCCGCAAGCTCGCCGGCAACAAGTAGACCTACAGCCGGCTCGCCGCCAGGCTCGCCAGCTCGCTCCGTTCGCTCCGCGCGAGCGTGACGTGCGCAAACAGCCGCACGCCTCGCATCTTCTCGATCGCGTACGCCAGCCCGTTGCTGCTCTGATCCAGGTACGGGTTGTCGATCTGCTGGATATCGCCGGTGAGCACGAGCTTCGTGCCCTCGCCCACGCGGCTCGCGATCGTCTTGATCTCGTGGGGAGTCAGGTTCTGCGCCTCGTCCACGATCATGAACTGGTGCGGGATGCTCCGCCCGCGGATGTACGTCAGGGGCTCCAGCACCAGCTTCCCGTCCGCCATGAGCTTCTGCACCCGCTGCTCCGCCGTCTGGCTGTCGGCGTTCTGGTTCGGCCCGCCGCGGCTGTTCATCAGGTACGTCAGGTTGTCGAAGATCGGCTGCATCCAGGCGCCCAGCTTCTCGTCCTTGTCGCCGGGCAGATACCCGATGTCCCGCCCGAGCGGCATGATCGGGCGGGCCACCAGCAGCTTGTCGTACCGCCCCTCGCTGAACACCTTGGCCATCCCCGCCGCCAGCGCCAGCAGCGTCTTGCCCGTGCCCGCGCTCCCGAGCAGCGTCACCAGCTTGACCTCCTCGTCGAGCAGCACGTCCATCGCCATCGTCTGCTGCACGTTCCGCGCCACGATGCCGAAGACCGGCTTCTTCGGGTTCGTGACCGGGATGAGGTGCTCCGTGTCCGCCAGGCGCCGCCCCAGGCCCGTGTGGTTCTCGTCCGCCGTGTCGCGCAGCACGACAAACTCATTGGGCGAGAGCTCGATGGGGTACGTGACCCCGTCCGCGTCCGTCTCGACGAGCGCGGGCTGCAACTGCGTCATCGCGATCAGCCTGTCGCGGTACAGCTCATCGATGAGCGCCCCCTCGACGTCCGCCGAAACATACCCCGCGTAGAGCCTGTCCGCGTCGACCCGCTGGTTCTCGAAGTCCTCCGTCTTGAGGCCCAGCGCGTCGGACTTGATCCGTGCCGCCAGGTCTTTCGTCACGAACACCACGCGCACGCCCTTCTCGTGCAGGTGGAACGCGACCGCGATGATGTGGTTGTCCGGGCTGTCCTCCGAGATCGCCTTCGGCCTCGGATAGTCCGTCACATCGATCCGGATCGTCCCGGTCCGCCCAGCCGAACGCGCGGTGTTGGGCAGCGTCGGGAGCTTGCCCCACTCCACCCCCTGCATCAGGCTCCCCATCGCCCTCAGCTTGTCCAGGTGCCTGATGCACGCCCGGGCGTTCCGGCCCAGGTCGTCGTCCTGCCGCTTCTTCTTGTCCAACTCCTCGATCACCTTGAACGGGATCACGATGTGGTTGTCCTGGAAGACGAACAGTGCGTCCGGATTGTGCAGCAGGATGTTCGTGTCGAGCACGAACGTCTTGACCGCCGTGTCCCGGACCCCCTCCTCCCGCACCTGTGCTCGCGACTGAGGCTGCTTCGAACGTTTCGCGGCTCCCGCCGCGTCCGCTGGTGACTTCTCGCCCTGATTCGCCACGACATCCGGGGCTGCCTTCACCGGGTCTCTCCGCTCGCTGGGGCTGGGTCGGGACGGCGCCACTCCGTTGGCCTCTATCGACACTCCGACCCACGGGCTACAGCATACCTATCGGACCGGGCCATGAGTGCCCGATCTCGGCTTCGGTCTCAGTCATGTGGCAAGTCTTTGCGCTGACTGCCTCTCGGCGCCGTGCCGAAGGTTCGACCTCCGACGTCTTGCACGAAGCGGCCGGCCGGCGGCTGATAACCCGCGCCAAGTGCGACGTGGTGCGGGTGCTCGGCGGCAGGGTTTCGGCCGGTTCCAACGAATGTGGGGATAGCGCAGGGATTACCGTTGACTTCGGACAGTTTTGAGTTCTAATGAACGGTGGAGGAGTCGTCTCCGCTCGGCGGTGCGCCGGCGGACTCCTCCATGGTGTGTTCCGTTCTAATTTTGGACGGGTGTCCTGAAGAGGGTGTATCCATGAAGAAGCACGTTGCTCTTGCCGCGATGCTCGCGGCGGCCGCTGGTACCGGGCTGGCCTACGGCCAGTGCGGTGTTCTCGAAGTCGTTCCTTCCTCCGGCACCTTCGAGGCCGGCACGACGGACATCGGCAATCACTGCGATGACTGCGCGACGCTCATCGCGCTGCCCTTCAACGTGAGCCTCTACGGCGGGTCGTACAACGCCGCCTACGTCGGCAGCAACGGCACCATCCACTTCGGCACCTACACCGGTTCCCCCTTCGGCAACACCTGCACGCTCCCCTCGGGCACCTTCACCGGCGGCCCCACGGTTTTCCCGCACTGGGATGACCTCCGCACCGACCTCACCGCCCCCGGCATCTTCACCTCCGTCTCCGGCGCCCCCGGCTCGCAGCGCTTCAACATCGAGTGGCGCGCGGTCTACTTCTCCACGAACACCGTCCAACTCAACTTCTCCGTGACCTTCTACGAGGGCCAGAGCTTCTTCGACGTGTTCTACGTCAACGTCCCGAACTCCGGCGTGAGCGCCACCTCCGCGGTGCAGGCCAACAGCACCACCGGCTCCAGCGTCACCACCTACTCCTGCAACGCCGGCAACCTGATCAGCGGGACCGCCATCCGCTATCAGTGCCCCCTCGTTGCCAACCCCTCCTGCGGCCTGCTCGCGACGCCCGCGACCTCCAGCCCCGGCAGCAGCTTCGTCGCCACGGCCACCGTGAGCCAGGGCATCCCCGCCTCGCCGATCGCCTCCGTGTCGCTCGACGCGAACGCCGTTGACGGCGGCACCGTCGCCCTCCTCGACGACGGCGTCTTCCCCGATGCCGTCGCCGGCGACGGCGTCTGGAGCGGCAACGTCAACGTCGGCAACAACACCGGCTACGGCAACCAGACCCTGACCTCCACCGTCACCGACGCCCTGAGCCGCACCGGCCAGTGCACCACCACCGTCAACATCATCCCCCCGCCCCCGGCCAACGATGAGTGCGCGGGCGCTCTCCCCGCCGTCGACGGCAGCAACTCCTACGACACCTCGGGCTCCACCACCAGCACCGGCAACGGCAGCCCCTGCGGCGCCATCGGCACCGACGTGTGGTTCTCCTGGCAGGCCACCTGCGGCGGCACGACCACCATCAGCACCTGCGGTCAGACCACCGTTGACACCGCCATCGCCGTCTACGACAACTGCGGCTCCGCCACCGCTGTCGCCTGCAACGACGACGCCTGCGGCCTGCAGACCACCGTCTCCTTCAACGCCGTCGCCGGCACCACCTACTACATCCGCATGGGCGACTTCGCCGGCGGCAACCCCCACGCCGGCACCTTTGTCATCACCCCCGCGGGCGGCGGCGGCAACCCCACCGTCAGCAACGCCACGGCGGACAACACCTGCGTGCTCCCCGGCGACACCGTGACCGTCACCGCCGCGGTCGCCGCGGTGACCTGCCCCACCCTTGACCCCATCGCCTCGGTCTCCCTCGACGCGTCGGCCCTCGATGCGGGCACCGCCGCGATGCTCGATGACGGCGTCTTCCCTGACGCCGCCGCGAACGACGGCACCTACACCGCCGCCATCACCGTTGGCGGCGCAGCCACCGGCGGCTCCATGACCGTCACCGCCACCGCGGTCTCCAGCGCGACCGCTTCCGCTGGCACCAACGCCGTCTCTATCAACAGCAGCGACCCCGAGGGCGACCTGCCCGCCACCGCGGTCGTGATGGCCGGCGACGGCTCGCCCCTCGCCTCCATCAGCGGCGTGCTCGGCGCCAACTGCGTCGCCGGCAACGACGTCGACATGTTCCAGATCACCATCTGCGACCCCGCCACCTTCAGCGCGTCCGCCTGCGGCGTCGCCTTCGACAGCCAGCTCTTCCTCTTCGACGCCAACGGCATGGGCATCGCCGTCAATGACGACGCCTGCGGCCTGCAGTCCACCCTCACCAGCACCTTCACCGCCAGCCTCCCCGCCGGCAACTTCTACCTCGCCGTCTCCGGCTACAACATCGACCCCGTCGATGAAGCCGGCCAGCTCATCTGGCTCAACACCCCCTTCGCCAGCGAGCGCGCTCCGGACGGCCCCGGGGCGGCCAACCCCGTCTCCGCCTGGACCGGCACCGGCGCCGGCGGCGCCTACACCCTCGCTCTGACCGGCGCCTGCACGGTCAACAGCGCTCCCCCCTGCGACCCCGACGTCAACCAGGACGGCAACGTCGACCAGGATGACGTCTCCTACCTCATCAACGTCGTCGGCGGTGGTGACAACCCCACCGGCATCGACCCCGACTTCAACCAGGACGGCAACGTCGACCAGGACGACGTCGCTGCCCTCATCAACACCGTCGGCGGCGGCGGCTGCCCCTGATAGCCCCTGCTAGTTCGTGAACCACCGGAAGGGCGGGCCTCAGGGCTCGCCCTTCTTTTGTTCTTGGCTTGTCGGGTTCCCGCCGGTCGCGCGACGCCGTCAGGCCCGCTCGTCCGCAGCCCCCGCGCGCGTCTTGTCCGTGTACAGCAACTGCGTCATGAACTCATAGCACGCCATGAGCTGCGCCAGGTGCCACCCGGCGCGACCGTCCAGCACGCCCAGCCTCACGACGTACATGTACACGAACCGCACCAGCGCCTTGAAGGGCATCCGTGGCCAGACCTTGCGGCGCAGCATCTGGCGGAACGCCAGCCGGTCCTTGAACAGCCGCCCGGGCTCGGCGCCGCCACCCTGGTTCCGCGACTGCTTGACCCACTCCTCGCTCTCCATGTCCGCATAGCGGACGTGCTTCGCGATGTACTCGGAGATCGACTCCCGCCGGATGTGCACCATCAGGTGCTGCGCATACGCCGTCGGGCCGTTGCACAGCATGTGCTCGTGCACGCTCCGATCCTCGTAGTGGCAGGCCCCGCGCTTGAAGAACCGCAGGTTCCACGACGGGTACAGCCCGCCGTGCCTCACCTGCCGCCCCATGAACACCACCACGCGGTTGACGAAGTACCCGGTCGCGGGGTTCGCCTCCTGCGCGATGCGGATCAGTTCGTCCCGGAGTTCGGGCGTCACCCGCTCGTCCGCGTCGAGGATGAACACCCACTTGCCCTTCAGGGGCAGGTTGTCCAGTCCCCAGTTCTTCTGTTTCGAATACGACTCGAAGGCGTGCTCGATGACCCCGGCGCCGGCCTTGCGCGCCAGGTCCTGCGTTCCGTCGGTCGAGAAGCTGTCCAGCACGTGCACCGGGCCGAGCTGCCGCGCGTTCGCCACCGTCTCCGCGATGTGCGCCGCCTCGTTGAACGTCGGGATCACCACGTCGATCAGGGGCGTGCCGTCCGCGTCCGACGGGGGCGGCGCGGGCGCGGGCCCGGGTTCGGTCAGCAGCAGCCTCACCTGGTCCTCGGTCCGCTGCTTCCACTCGTGCTCGCGCTCCGTGATCTTCAGCTCGATCCAGTACTCGTACATCGAGATCATCAGCGCGTACAGCAGCCCCGCGTGCCCGTTGAGCACGCCGAGCCGCAGGAAGTACATGTACACGAACCGAACCGCGCCCCGCATGGGCAGGAAGAACGAGAGGTCCTTGAGCGCCCGCCTCGCCACGCCCGGTTGCTTGCTGCGGAGCTGCTCCAGCTTCTCCCAGATGGACGTCTGGCGCACGCGGACGGCCTCGTTCGCCTCCATCGTCGAATAGCTGTTGTGCTTCGTGAACCAGGGGATGAGCCCCTTGTTGAAGCTGTAGTGGATGAAGTGCCCCTGCAGGTCGCCCAGCGTCCCGGTCACCACCGGGTGCGCGTTCACCTCGCGGTCCTCGTAGCGGATGCGGTCCGGCTTGAAGAGCCGGATGATCCACACCGGGTACACACCGCCGTAGCGCAGCCACCGTCCGAGGAACATGTTCTTGTACCGCAGCCGGTACGCGTCGCAGGTGTTCTCCGGCGCGTTGATCAGCCTCAGGATCTCGTCGCGCAGCTCCGGCGTCACCCGCTCGTCCGCGTCGGAGTAGTAGACCCACGGGTTCTTGAACGCGATGTTCTCGAGCGCCCAGTTGCTGTGCCGGCTCCAGGTGTCGAACTTCCGCTGCACCACCCGCACGTTCGGAAACTTCTGCGCCAGTTCCAGCGTCCGGTCCGTCGAATAGCTGTCCAGCACCACGATGTCGTCGCTGAACGTGAGCGTCCGGATGCACGCCTCGATGTTGATCTCCTCGTTTTTCGTGAGGATCAGCACGCTCGGCGGGCGCGGCGCGCCCTGCGACCTGTTCTGCATCGGGCTGGCGGCGGGAGCGGCGGTTATCGGGCACCTCCGGTGTCGGGCACTTCCCTCTATCGGCCCCGGGTGCCCCGGGCTTGGGGACAACGGTAGACAGGGCCTACGACCCGCGCGACCAATCCAGCGTCCGCCGGATGCCTTCCTCAAAGGTCACAATGGGCTCATAGCCCAGGAGTTCTCTCGCCCGGGAGATGTCCGCGGACGAGTGCCGCACGTCCCCCGCACGGGGCGGCCCGTGCTCCGGACGCACCGACCGTCCCAGCACCGTCGCCATGCGATCCAGCACCTGCAGCAGCGTGATCCGTCCCGCGCACCCCACGTTCGCCACCTCGCCCATCAGGGGCTTCTCGCTCGCCGCGCCCAGAAGGTTCGCGTGCACGATGTTCTCGATCGGCACGAAATCGCGTGTCTGGAGCCCGTCGCCCATCACGCGCGGCTCGCGACCGGCGATCATCGCGTCGGAGAACGCCGAGATCACCGCCGCGTACGGGCTCTTGGGGTCCTGCCTCGGCCCGAACACGTTGAAGTACCGGAGGCTCAGCGTCGACAGGCCGTAGTTCAGCGCGTACGTCCTCAGGAGCATCTCCCCGGCAACCTTGCTCATCGCGTAGGGAGACCAGCAATCGGGCAGGTGATCCTCGCGGCTCGGAAGCGCGGGCGTGTTTCCGTACGCCGCCGCGGAGGCCGCGAACAGCACCCTCCGCGCCTTGTTCGCCCGAGCCGCCGCCAGCACGCGCTCCGTCCCGAGCACGTTCACCCGCACGCACTCGTCTGGGTGCTCCACGCTCTGGGGCACGCTCACCATCGCCGCCTCGTGGAACACAAGGTCGCAGCCTTCCGCAGCCATCGTCAGCGCCGCGTCGTCGAGGATCGAGCCCCGGATGAACTCCGCACCCGCGGGGATGTTCCTCTCGTGCCCGGTGGTCAGGTTGTCCAGGATTCTCACGCGGGCCCCAAGCCCCAGCAGCGCCCCGGCGAGGTGCGACCCGATGAACCCGGCCCCGCCCGTCACCAGGGCCCGCCGCCCGCGGAACGCGCGGGCATATCTCGGATCGTCGTACGTGTGTGCGCTCATGCAGGAGTCTCCGCCCCCGGAGGCATGTCGTGAGGCCTGGGCCTAGGCCGGATCACCTTCGCCGGGTTGCCCGCGGCGATCATCCCTTCGGGCACGCTCCGCGTGACCACGGCGCACGCCCCGATGATGGTGTTGTCACCGATGACCACCCCCGGCCCCACAAACGCCTTTGCGCACACCCACACGCCGTTGCCCAGCGTGATCGTGGGCCGCACCAGCGGGAGCACGCGCGACATGTAGTCATGCGTGCCCGCGCACAGCTCCGCGTGCTGCGAGATCACCGTGTGGTCGCCGATGCCGACCGGCCCGAGGTTATAGACGAGTACGTGCTCCGCCAGGCACGAGTGCTCCCCCATGGAGAAGATCCACGGGTGCCAGACCCGCGCGCTGGGCCTCACCACCGCCGTCCGGGCGATCTTCGCCCCGAAGACCCGCAGCAGCCATACCCGCCACCCATTCAGCCGGCGGGGCGAGAAGCGAAACACCGTGCCCCGCACGATCTCCCACGCGAGCTTGCGCGGGTACCACGAGCGCGGATACGGCGCCCGGGCCGTCTGGTCCAGACGCTGGTACACCTCGTCCGGACCGGCCTGGCCGACCCGGGGCTGATTCGCCGAACCCTCTGCCATCATGGGTGGATATCGGTCCAACATGGCGGTCACCTTGGCGGGCTGCTTCTACGTTTCTCAACAGGACTCTGTTCGGGATGTCTCCCGGGGTCGGTCCGAATCGCGCGAATCTCCGTCCCCGGCCGCATTGCCGCTGGCCAAAGCCGCCCCGTGATGTAGACTCTCGTCAGGAGGCTCCCATGAGGCGAGTTCAGTTGGCGGTGCTGGCGGTGGGGGCGTGCTGCGGCATCGCCACCGCGCAACCCTTCGCCATCGACTGGTTCACCATCGACGGCGGTGGCGGCACCTCCTCGGGCGTCCTTACCTCCGGCGAGACGATCAGCATCTCCGGAACCATCGGCCAGCCCGACGCCGGCGCCTCGATGACCGGCGGCGGGTTCACGGTCGTTGGCGGCTTCTGGGCCTTCGGCGGCCCGACCCAGCCTCCCATCTGTGACCCCGACTACAACCAGGATGGCAACGTCGATCAGGACGACGTGCGATACCTCGTCGACGTCATCGCCGGCGGCGAGAACCCAACAGGCCGCGACCCGGATTTCAACCTCGACGGCAACGTCGATCAGGACGACTTCGCGGCGCTCGTCGATGTCATTGCCGGCGGCCCATGCCCCTGAGCGTTTCCCCGCTCGGCCGCTCACGCGGAGCCCCGCAGGGCCAGGCCTCAGCCGTATGATCGGCCCATGAAGATCCACGAGTTTCAGGGCCGGGAACTACTCGCCTCCTTCGGAATCCCCGTCCCGATGGGCCGGATGATCGAGTCCATCGAGGTCGCCGCCGCGGCCTTCAAGGAAGTCACCGCGGGTCAGACCAGCCCCCTGGCCGTCGTGAAGGCGCAGGTGCACGCGGGCGGGCGGGGCAAGGCCGGGTTTGTGAAACTCGTCAAGACACCCGCCGACGCCGAGGCCGCCGCACGCTTCATGCTGAGCAACCGCATGAAGTCCCCGCAGACTCCTCCCGAAGGGCTCGAGGTCAAGCGTCTCTTGGTCGCCCAGGCGGTGGACATCGCCGACCGTGCGGGCGGAGGCAAGGAGGAGTTCTACCTCGCGGTCACGACGGACCGCAAGACCCGCCGGAACATCCTCATCGCCAGCCGCGAAGGAGGCGTCGAGATCGAGCAGGTCGCCCACGACCGTCCCGAAGCCATCCTCAAGACGCCCATCCATCCGCTCATGGGCCTCCAGCCCCATCAGGCACGCGAAGCCGCCTTCGGCCTGGGGCTCACGGGCAAGCAGGCCTCCCAGGCCGCGGACATCATGCTCCGTCTCGCCCGCCTCTTTGTCGAGAAGGACTGCACGCTCGCCGAGATCAACCCGCTGGTCGTCACGGCCCCCGCGGGGGGGAAGGACGGCAGCGTCATGGCCATCGATGCGAAGTTCTCCTTCGACGACAACGCCACCTTCCGCCACAAGGACATCCTCGCCATGCACGACCCCAGCGAGGAGGACCCCGCCGAACGCCGCGCCCAGAAGTTCGGCCTTTCGTACGTCGCCCTCGACGGCAACATCGGCTGCCTCGTCAACGGCGCGGGCCTGGCCATGGCCACCATGGACATCATCAAGCTCCACGGCGGAGAGCCGGCAAACTTCCTCGACGTCGGGGGCGGCGCCACCGAAGAGGCCGTGACCGAGGCCCTCGGCATCATCCTCGGCGACGACGCCGTCAAGGGCGTCCTCGTCAACATCTTCGGCGGCATCATGCGCTGCGATGTCATCGCCCAGGGCATCATCAACGCCGCCACGAACTTCAAGAACAAGGACGGGAGCACCGGCTTCAAGGTGCCCCTGGTCGTCAGGCTCGAGGGCACGAATGTCGACGCGGGGCGCAAACTCCTCGAAGCTGCGCGGGCCAAAGTGCCGACGATGCGCGCCGCGACCGACCTCGCCGACGCGGCGAAACAGGTCTGTGCCGCCGTCGCGTGAGTGGATCTACGGGCACCCCCCGCCGCCGACGGTGTTGATGAGTGCGGCGATGTCGTCCTGGTCGGCGTTGCCGTCGTGGTTGAAGTCGCCAGGTGCTCCGGTGGGATTCTCGCCCCCACTGACGATATTGATGATGTAGTCCACGTCCCCTTGGTCAACATTGCCGTCCTGGTTGTAGTCAGGGTCGCAGGGTTCGCAGCAGTCGATGAAGTCGTTGTCCGGCCAGATGTCCAGCGTCCAGTCCGCCGCGATGTCGTCAAGGTCGTTCACACCGTTGTGGTTGCAGTCCACTTCCAGTTGGAAGACGTAGTCGAAGGCCAGAACCGGAATGGCGACGTTGGGGCTGAGCAGGCCGTCGCACAGCAACCTCGCGCCCTCGTCGGTCCGGGGCATCACGTGGTACACGCCCTGCGAGAGCCCCTGGGTTGTGACGCCGCGAATCCGTAGCAGGCGGGAGTAGTCCCCGGCCTGCGGCGGGAGAATGGCCGCCTCCACCAATCCCTCCGCCGCGAAGTCAAACGCGGTGTTCGGCTGGCCGGCTCCGTCATCGAGGTACACATGCACGGGCGTCGTCGTCGATTCCGCCCGGATGGGGCCGTAGAACCGAAGGAGGACTGAATCGAGTGGGTACGACCCTCCCGTGGGCACCTGCGGGCACTCGCCCGACCCATAGGGCCGCTGCCCGAACGCGGAAGTCAGGAAGGTGCGGTCTGCGCCGGGGTTCTGCTCGTCGTACAAGGGAGCCGTCAGGGGCGGGTCGCAGTCTTCGAGGTGCAGCGCGAAGGGGACAGTCCCGATGGCCCCGCCGCCGAAGTCTGAGGATCGCCGCTGGTAGTAGGGCGCCTCATCGGGCTGGTCGCGGCTTGGGCTGAGTCGATGGAGGTAGGAACTACTGCCGGAGAGCGCGAACTGACCATACCACCCCTCTGGCGGCGGGTAGGTGCCCGCCGCGTTGAGGATGACCTGTCCCTGTAGCCCCGAGGGCGAGATGCGCACCTGGTCCTCGTTGGCCCCGGTTTCAAGGAACGATCCCACGCGCATGAGCAGGTCGGGCGGTGAGTCGGCGAGGTGAAGGGAGTAGCCGCCGGGGTAGAAGATGCCGCCGCAGTCAAGACGCCGGACCCCGCTCCACGTCTGGTGGTCATCGAGCGTGATGTCCCCGCCGACGCTTAGCTCGCTCACGGCGCAAGGCCCGCCCGAGGTGGCCCGGATGCGTCCGGAGAAGTGCCCGCCAAACTCTGCCCGTCCGACGAAGTCGGCGGAGAGCAGCATCGGGACGTCGGGGCGCCCGAAGTTGCCACCCACGTACACCGCGCCAATCCCCTCGCCGTTCAGACACTGCAGCGTGATGGATCCGATGTCGTTCAGATCCGCGAAGGCACCATCAACGTGGAGTACTTCGATCTTCGACTCTGTGCGGACCGTCGCGGCGATGCTCCCCAGAACGTCGATGCTCACCGTGCCGGACTGGGACCCCTGCTGGTGAATGTGGGCGAGCACATCCCCACGCACCGTGAGGCTCCCGCTCCAGGGTCCCGTGATCGTGATCGCGTTCTCGGTGACGTCGCACCCGTCGCAGGGTGCGATGTAATCGGCTTCCACATCGCCGAGCAGTTCGGAGCAGTGGAGGTGCTTCAGCGCAGGTCCCAGGGTCGTGGCGCCGTTGTTCGCGACGATGGCGCTGATCACGCTTCCCGCGTCGATGGAGTCGATCCCGTTCCTCGCGCGGATGCCGATGGGGTCTGCGATGAGCACGTCACCGATCACGGACACCGAGGCAATGCGGCCTTGGGGCGCGTGCACAGGACCCTCCAGGTCGCCCGCGGCACCCACCTGGCCCACCTGCACAAACCCGATGTTCCCTGCTCCGGCGGCAATAGCCCCATGCGTGTCGCTGCCGTTATTCTGAAGGGCGCCCGCCGAAATGACCGCGATTGCCGCGTTTGTGCTCGGGTCATTGGGTGAAGCGGCGGTCACCGGGGCCTTGATCGCGCCCCCGACCTGCAGGCGGTAGACCGTGCCGCAGTCGACGGAGCCCGTCAGGTCGCCGGAGATCGCCGCGGTCAGCCGCACCGAGTCTCGCACGGACTCCGAGCCCGAGCCGAACGTCAGGCCGGACCAGGAGGTCGCGGCGGGGTTGCTTATCGACTCGTCGGGCGATATCGGTAGACAGTCGATTCCGCTGGCCAGGAGCAGTACTTCAAGTGCCGCACCGGAAGTCCGCGACCCCGTCACTGTGATCGGTCCGACCGCACCAGCGCCGGAGGTTGCGCGGACACGAATCGCAGTCCATGTGTCATCGACGCCCGTGACGTTGATCGGATCGCCGGGCCCGGGCACCGGATTCAACGTCCCCGTGATGTCCGTCCAACGGTTCGCCTGACACCCAACCGTGCTCTTCTCCACGACGATCGTTTGCGCCGAGGCATGCTCAGCGAGAACGAGACCCGACCCCCCCCCCTAACAGCACGATTGCGATCTTGACGGCGTGCCTCATGGCTTCTCCTTTGCCTTGTACGACCCCGGAGAACACACAGGGACAGTCCGAGAATACCACACACTCCCGGCGACGCAACCGAACTTGCCAAACGGAGATTGAAATTGCCTGATATTGACCAAGGCGACTGTGAACCACCAGATCCATAGACCAGATCCGGGCCACTAGTCCCTCCGGCGCGAGACCCTTCATGGTACCGCCACATTCCGAGTTGGCCGCTCTGGATCCCCTCCGTCCACTCACTCCCGCTGCCGGCGATGTCGAGCAGGCCCCAGATGCTGGGTGTGTTTGGGTAACTCCCGAGCGGGATGTTATATTCGCCGAAGTTGGGGAGGATGAACGCGGCGTTGGCCTGGCCGGTGCCGTCGCCGCCGAAGTCGGGCGGCGGGCCGTAGGTCAGCGGGATGTCGCTCCCGTTGCTGTACGTCCACCAGCCGCCGTTCTGCGCGTGGTTCGGGTCCCAATGGGCGGCTTTCAGCCATTCGTCGAGCGTGGGAATCCAGTATCGCGCGTCGGGTGAGTGCGTAGTCTGGTCGGTGAACGTGCCGTCGGGGTTGTCGAAGAACGTGGAGACGTCGTAGGCGCCGGTCATCACGGCGGCTGGGTCACTGGACTTGTTGTTGTGCAGCCAGTTGCAATACATGGCGGCGGTGCGCCAGGTGACGCCGTAGCCCGCGGTCTGCCCCGCGTTCGCCAGGCCCGAGAGCCGGTATTGCACGCCCGGGCCCTGATAGGTCGGGTCGAGCCCCGCGGACCAGTGGCGCGGCCTGCGCATGTGCGGCGGGGGCGTGGCGGTGCCCATGAAGGTGTTGAAGAACTCGAGCCACTGGGCGGTGGAGACTTCGGTGCGGGCGAGGCGGTACTCGTAGGCGACGCTGCCCCGGCCCGTGACGTAGCCGAAGGGGTCAAAGCCGCTGTACGCGGGGTTGTGCGGGTGGGTGATGGTGGCCCACTCGTAGCCGTTGGAATCCGGTTGGGCGCGGACAGGCGCGGCGAGCGCTCCAAGCCCGAGAACCAGGCACGTCAGAAGGCGAGCGGTGGCAAGCAAGGACCCGAAGCGAGCGAACATGCCTCCACTATGCCACAGGATCGCGCGATCGGCCAGCAAAGTGGCGGGTTTGGCCCGAAACGCGCGCGCGGGAGAGGCACGGGGTCGGTGGGGACTTGGTTTGAGGGCCTGCCGGGTGCTCTCTGGGCGTGTGTTTGGGGGGGCGTCCGAAGTGTGAGAGGCGGCCTCAGCCCACAATCCCGGCGATGTCGTGGTTGAGCTGCCTTGCCGCCGCCGCCACGCGATCCTTCCAGGGGCCATCCCCCGGCGCATAGATGATCGAACGGCTGGCGGTCACGAGCACGCCGTCTCGCCGCGCTGTGAGCAGCGCCCGGATGTCCTCCGCCGTGCCTCCCTGCGCGCCATACCCCGGCACAAGGAACACCTGCGTCGGCATTCTCGCGCGCAGGGCGCGGCCCTCGCTGCTCTTGGTCGCGCCGACCACCGCGCCCACGTCGGACAAGCCGCACGCCCCGAGCCGCGTCGCCCCCAACGCCGCCACGTGGTCCGCCATCATCTCCGCGACCGTCCTGCCGTCGGCCAGCGTGTGCGCCTGCACCGCGTCGCTGTCCGGGTTGCTGGTGCGGACGAGCACAAACGCCGCGAGGCCCGCGTCCAGAAACGGAGTCACCCCGCTTGGCCCGAGATACCCGCTCACCGTCACCGCGTGCGCCCCCGTGCGTTTGGCCGAGGCGGCGTAGTGCGACGCGGAGATGCCGATGTCACCCCGCTTCGCGTCCAGCACCACCACAAAGCCCTGCGACGCTGCTTCCGTGATGAGATGTTCGAGCAGCAGCACGCCCCGCCCGCCATATCGCTCGAAGCACGCGGACTGGAACTTGACGGCGGGCGCATGGGGAGCCGTGGCGTGCAGCACTCCGCGGCAGAACTCCGCGATGGCCTCCAGCGGGTCGTGATGCTGGGCTCGCAGGTCCGCGGGCAAGGATTCAAGGACGGGGTCAAGCCCCACGCACACGGGCGAGCCCGTGCGGCGGGTGGCATGGTGCAGACGATCGGCGAAGTGCATGGCAGAGGCTCCGGCGGCGAAGGAGGGTACCCTTTTCACGATGGACGCGCCCGCCGCACTCGATATCAAGAAGGAAGTCGGGCTCACCGTCACGTGGGGTGATGGCCGCGTCTCGCACTACCCGGTGGCGTACCTGCGGCGGATGTCCCCGAGCGCGGACATGAAGTCGCTCCGCGACGAGATGGCGAAGAACCCCCTCACCGTGCTGCCCGGCGGGGTGGGTGCCTCCGGGCCTCTGACCATCGTCGAGGCGCAGTTGCGGGGCAACTACGCGGTCTGGATCTCGTTTTCTGATGGACACAGCACGGGGATCTACTCGTGGGAATATCTGAGGCGGATCGATCCCGGCGGGGAGGCGTAGTCAGCCTCGACCCTTGGAACGCAGCCAGTCGTGCAGGCGGTCGGCGGGCCAGGCGTTGAGGCAGCGCTCGGGCGTGACCCACCCCCGTCGCGCCGTGGTGACTCCGAACGCCAGATTATCGAAGTCCGAGGGCTCGTGGACGTCGCAATCGATGGCGATCAGGCAGCCGGCGTCGATGGCGGCGCGGGTGTGCGTGTCGCGCAGGTCCAGCCGCATCCAGTGGGCGTTGATCTCCAGGGCCACGTTGTGCGCGCGGGCCGCGGCAACCAGCGCAGGGATGTCCGGGCTCAGGCCTGGACGCCGGTTGATGAGCCGCCCGGTCGGGTGCCCCAGGATGTGCACAAGCGGGTGCGCGATGGCGCGGAGGAGTCGGGCCGTGGCGGTGGCCGGGTCCTGGCTGAGAGCGGCGTGGGGGCTGGCGACGACCACGTCCAACTCCCGGAGCAGGTCATCGTCGTAGTCCAGCGAGCCGTCGGAAAGGATGTCCACCTCTGAGCCCGCGAGGATGGTGATGCCCGTGATGTGCCGGTTGGCCTCGCGGACCGCGGCGATGTGCTCGCGCAGGCGGTCGGGCTTCAGGCCCCCTGCCTGAGCCGAGGACTGCGAGTGATCGGTGACTGCGATGGTGTGGAAGCCCCGGCGCTTCGCGTCCTCGGCGAGTTCGAGGATGGTGAGCGAGCCGTCACTGGCCTTGGTGTGGGCGTGCAGTTCCGCGCGAATGTCGGCGAGGTCGATGAGGCGCCAGGGGCCGAGGTGTTCGAACTCGCCCCGGTCCTCTCGGGCCTCCGGTGGGATGAAGGGCAGACCCAGGGCGCGGTAGATGTCTTCTTCGGTGGCCGCGGCGATGGGGGTGCACCCTCGGGTGTGGGGGGGAGACTCAATCCCGTCGGCCGCGAAGAGGCCCCACTCGCTGAGCGTCATTCCGCGGGCGATGGCACGCTCACGGAGCCGGATGTTGTGCTCCTTGCTGCCCGTGAAGTAGAGGAGCGTGGCGCCCCACGTCGCGGGCGGAGTGACGCGCAGGTCGACCTGGATGGACGGGCCGTCGCCCTCGGCGGTGTGCGTGCGGCTCCAGCGGCCAAAGTCATGCGCGAGCGAGACCCGGACCGAGCACTTGTTCTCGCCGGAGGCGAGCACGGAGGAGACGCCGGGCGTTGCCCGGAAGCACTCCACCACCCCGGCGGCGTCGGAGAGGTGGCTCTCGCGCAGGCAGGCCAGGATGTCAAGGTCACCGATGGTGTCTCGCCCGCGGCGGAGGGAACCCGCGGCGACGGCGTCCGCAACCGCGTGATGAGCCTTGAGCCGCTCGATGAAGACGTCGGCCACGTCGTGCGCGCGACCGAGCCACAGCCGCTGGGAGTTGGCGCGGCGGAAGGCGATCGATTCCTTGATCTTCGCGACGGACTTCTCGCCCATGCGGGGGAGGGTGAGGATGGAGCCGTCGGCGATGGCACGCTCGAGCGAGGGGATGTCGCTGATGGCGCCCTCCTGCCAGAGCACGCGCGCGGTCTTCGGGCCAACGCCCGGGAGCTCCATCATGTCCATGACGCCGGCGGGGACGCGGGTCGCCAGTTCGTCGTGCTCCGCGATCCGGCCCGTGGTCCGGAACTCGATGGCCTTGTCGGCGAGCTTCGGGCCCACGCCCTGCAGCGCGAGAAGCTGCTCGCGGGACATCGTGCCGACGTCGTCCGCCAGGCCCTCGAAGGTGCGGGCGGCGCGGGTGTGCGCGTTCACCTTGAAGGCGTCCTCCCCCAGCACGTCCAGCATCTTCGCCATGCGTGCGAGGATGTCGGCGAGTGGCTGGTTGAGGCTCATGCGAGATCGTACGGGCCCGTCAGTCGCCCGTGCGGCAATGACGCTCGGGCTTCGCGGCCGTGGGCGCGTTCCGGGCGTAGGTGGTGGAGACTTGTTCGATGTAGCCGTCGTGCTGCACGGGAGGATGGTGGAGGGTGACCTCCACCGGGCCGGGCGAGGGAGCCCGTGAGGCCAGTGCGGCGGCGCGGGCCTCCATCTCCGCGAGGAGCGCGGGACGCTCGGACTCGGGGACGCAGAGGAGGCAGGCGAGCCACCGACGGGCCATGTCCGGGCCGGCGGGCTTCATGAGCTCGATGAGCATCCGCAGGTGCTCACCGGGGGAGAGCGGCGGGTTGCTCTCCGGCTCGAACGCAAACACCGGGCGTTGGGGCGCCATGATCGGAGGGTACGCCCGGCGCAGCTCTGAGGCGGACCTCCAGCGTCTGGAGGAAGACCTCGACCCGTTCCACCCGTACCAGCAGACGTTCCAGGGTCTCGGCGACGGCGTTCAGCAGCTCGTGCGGGTTGGCCTCGCGGAGCGTGTGGCCCTTCACCTCCCCGCGGTGCATCGGGCCGCGCCCGGTGAGCAGCCACTCGGCGTTGAGGTTGAGCGTGGTGCAGAACGCGCTGAGGAACTCGACGCTCGGTGCCTGGCCGAGCATGTATCGCCGGACGGTCTCGCTGTTGGAGCCGGTGAGCTGCGCGAGCTGGCGGTATGTTCGAGGTCCCGCGGCGGCCCGGAGTCGCGTGTGCAGCAGAGATTCTTCCATCGCCCCCTCCACGTATTCGATCACGACGGGGGCAGTGTATCGAGAAGTCGTTCGCACGGGCAGGAGCCGCTCAGGGTGGGCACGGCATTGTCATGAGGGGCCTGACCAGGTCCGCGGCCTCCCCTGCGGCGGGTGGGGCGGCGAGATCAATCGGCAGGCAGACCCCGCGCTCGTGGTCGGAGTTCAGGATCACCGCGTTGGGGGGCACGAACTTCACGCCCTCCGGCGCCTTCTCGTGCCCCAGGATGAAGAGGTACGCCCCCCAGCGCTCGACAAGGTCCTCCAGTCCCTCGGCGTCGTACCCGCGGCCCCAGACCATGAGGTGCGCGGAGCCCTGGCGGGGGACATAGTCGTCGTCCGTGAGCTCTCGGGACAGGATGGTGGTGTCGAACCGGCCCATGGAGGCCGCCGGGGGCAGGCTGTGGGCGCACAGAATGTCGCCCCGAGGCGTTCGGGCGCGGAGGGCCAGGGGCATGGCGCGGACAAAGGTGGCGATAGCGCGATCGATGCGGTCGAACTCCCCGCCGAAGACGTACTCGAGCCCGGCGTTGAAGGCATCGACACTCTTGACGCCGTCCTTGACGATGCCGGACTTGAGCATCTGGGCGAGTTCGTGGTTGCCGAGAAGGACATGAACGTGCTCTGGATAGAGCGTCTTGAGCCGGGCGACGCGGGCGAGGACGCGGTAGGAGAGGTCCATGCCGTTGAGCAGGTGGTCGCCGTGGATGATCTCGTGGAGGATGAGGTGGCGTGGACGACCGTTGGGGTGGGGGCTGCCGTCCTCGGTGAGGTGCGCCGCGTGGAGGAGCTTGGCGAGGTGGAGGGGGTTGTCGTGGAGGTCACCCGTGGCGATGAGGACACCCCGGTCGTCGATCGTCTCGATGGAGCCCCGGCGACACGCGGCGGAGAAACAGGCGCGTGCTCCGGCGAGGAGCGCGGCTTCGACGCCGTCGGCGTCGGTGGGGACCAGGGGGGGCAGGGAAGACATGGCGGCGCGGTGGAGAGGAGTCAGGGCGGGGCCCCGTCGCCGTCCGGCGTGCGCGCCCGGGATCGGCTACTTGGCCCCGGATTTGGGGGGCTGCGGAGGATCGGCGTACTTGAAGCCGACCACGGTAGAGCCGTCTTTCTTGAGGGCCATGCCGACGCCGGAGCCGCCGCTGTTCTTGGGGTCGGCCCCGCCGGACCGAGCGGCCTGCTCGGCGCGGGCGCGGACCTGACCCAGGATGAGCTGCAGTCGTTCGCAGACGTGGGTCATGTTGGCCGGGCGGTCGTTGG
Source organism: Leptolyngbya sp. PLA1 (assembly GCA_021405315.1). Lineage (GTDB taxonomy): Bacteria > Planctomycetota > Phycisphaerae > Phycisphaerales > UBA1924 > RI-211. Next base: position 13,714 of record QWIH01000030.1, on the reverse strand, counting down.
GGTCGACCTCCACGCAATGCATGATGAGTTCGTTCAGCTTGGGCGGAACTTCCGGGTTGATCTGCGAGGGAGGGGTCGGGCGGGGCATCAGCGAGTCATCGAGCTTCGAGAGCAGCGAGTCGCCCTTGGGCATGGCGGTCGGGATCGTCCGGCCGGTCATCAGGGAGTACATGGTGGCGCCGAGGTTGTAGATATCGGTGCGGGCGGTGATGGCCCGGCGGTGAACCTGCTCGGGCGCGATGTAGTCCGGCGTGCCCTGGATGCGCTCCTTGATCGTCCCCTCGCGGCAGGATTGCCCGAGGTCGATGATCTTGGCGACCACGCCCTGCTCTCCGGGCACGACGACGATGTTGTTGGGCTTCATGTCCGCGTGGACGAAGCCCCGGCTGTGGATGTGCTTCAGACCCTCGGCGGTCTGCAGGAAGATGCTGACCGCCTCCTCGAGCGAGCGCGGGGGGCGCTTGTCGAGTGGTTGTCCGTCGAGCACCTCCATGACCAGGAAGACGTCCTGGATCTGGAACAGGCGGCGGGTCTTCTTTCCCAGCCGGATCATCTTGCGGACGTTGGGATGGTCGAGGTGCGTGGCGACCTTGTACTCGCTGATGGCCTGCTGGAGGAAGCGGTCGTCCTTGTGGCTTCCCCTGTGGACGTGCTTGATGGCGTAGACCTGCTTGGACTTCGGATCCTGGGCCAGGTAGATGGTGGACGCGGCGCCCTGGCCGATCTCACTCAACACACGGAGACCTTCGATCTCGTCGTTGGGCTTGAAATAGGCCTGCAACTGCGACATTCGCGGCGATGCTCCTGTGACCCGGGCCTCTCGCGATCGGGCCCCTTCACCCATCCAAGGTCGTTCCTACCCCCGGGAAGGGGTCGCACGCTCACCCGGACTGATACGCGTCCGGGGGGCTGCCGTGTCGGAAGAACCCCGACACCCCGTCCCCCGCCCGCGGAAGGGCAGAACATCGGCCCGACGCCGACCCGGGAGGGGGGAGGATAGGCGGTTGGGGAGAGAAAAAAGAGGGGAGGTCTACCGCGAACCGGCCAGCTGGGCCCGGAAGGCAGCGTCCGGGAACAGGCGACCCGGGCTGGTCGTCTGGGCGAGCTGGCTGTGGAGGAAGACCTGGTCGGCAGGGATGTCGAGCTCCTGACAGAGGGCGTCGACAAGCTGGACCAGACGGCGCATCTGGGCGGGAGTGAAAGTCTTGCGGTCGCCGTCCCCGACGAGGCAGATGCCGATGGCGTTGCGGTTGTACCAGTCGGAGTTCGGGCCGGCCGTGTGGGCGCCCAGAGACTGGCTCATCCAGCGGCCACCGACGTGGAGCTCGCCGTCGGCCATGCCCTTGCCATTGCCGATGACGAAGTGCTGGCCAAGGCCTCGCAGGCCCGCCTTTCGGGCGGCGGCGTCGAGCGAGTCGGGTGAGCCGCTGGGGGAGCCGGTGTCATGAATGACAATGGCCTTCCATCGGCGGGCGTCGAGGGGCGCGGTGGTTCGGAAGACGACGTCGACGGAGTCGGGCGTGGAGGTGGCGACCAGGGGAGGCAGGGTCATGCCCTCGGTGGAGGGCGCGCGGGAGCGATCGAGGGCGAGGAGGCCGCCGACGACGAGCGTCATGGCTCCGAGGAGAGATCCCCAGACGGTCTGAGCGCGCTTCGACACCTGCCGCGAAGCGGGCTTGGAGCGTCGGGATGCGCGGGCCTTGGCCATTGGAACTCAGCGAGGTGTCACCAGGTAAAATTGCATCGGCGCGCGCAGCACGCTCGGTTGATAACTGACAGGCGGAATCTTGCCGACGGACTCTAGACCATGGGACCGTAGCGGGTACCCGGCCCAGGCGTCAACCGCGGCGAGGTCACTCCGCCGGTTATCAGGCCCGGGACGCGCAAGGGTTACTCGCTGTTGAGGAGCCGGCCGCGGATGTTCGGCTGACGATCGCCGTACCGGTCATAAACGTAGGAGGGCGCTCGGCGGCCCCGGATCATGTCGTTGCGGTCGTATTGGCTTCTGGGCTCGTCGGGCGTGAGCAGCGGGGCGGCGCAGCCACCGACCAGGCAGAGCGCGAGCGCCGCGAGGAGGAGCGAGGCAACGCGGATGGGTCTGGAAGCGGGCATGCGTCGTAGTTTACTCAGGTGAGCCGTTCCGCAGCGAGCGGTAGGCGGCGACGGCGAGCTCGTCGCAGCGCTCATTCTCCGGGTGCTCGTTGTGCCCTCGAATCCAGTGAAAACGGATCTCGTGCAGGGTACGGAGTGCATCGAGAGTCTCCCAGAGGTCCTGGTTCTTCACGGGCTTCTTGTCGGCGGTCTTCCAACCCCGTCGCTTCCAGGCGTCGAGCCACTCCTTCATGCCCTTGAGGACGTACTGGGAGTCGCTGGTGAGATCCACCAGGCTGGGCTGGGTGAGGGCGCGAAGGCCCTCGATGGCCGCGCGAAGCTCCATCCGGTTGTTGGTGGTTTCAGGCTCGGCGCCGGAGGCCTCGCGACTGGCGCCGGTGACAGGGTGACGGAGGATGTAGGCCCAGCCTCCGGGGCCCGGATTGCCGGAGCAGGCGCCGTCTGTAAAGAGCTCGACGTGTGGGCGGGCGGGCTTCACGCGGTGGGGCCCTGGGGCGGGTCGCGCTGCGCGAGGGCGGCGGCGGAGATCATGGGCACCGAGTCCGGGTCGCTGGTGCCGAACTCGCTCTGGCCACGAACGATCGCGAGGTCATGGGCGGCGTGGTAGGCGCGGCCCAGGCGCGACCAGTCAAAGTCGAAGGATCGCTTGTCCACTTCGTTGCGGAGGGAGATGCGGTCGCGGCGCTCGAGGCGGCAGAAGTCGAAGAGGTAGCGGGAGAGTTCGGCGGCGGAGTCGTGATAGGGACGGCCGCGGCGACGCAGAACCTTCATCCCGAACTTCTCGGGCTCCGAGTAGTTGTCGAGGAGGTATCGGCCGAAGCCGGCGAGGTCGCTCGTGACCGAGGGCACGCCCATGGCGCCGCACTCCAGCGGCGTGTAGCCCCAGGGCTCGTACTGACTGGGGAACACGCCCAGGTGGCAGCCCCGGACGAACTGGTCGTATTCCAGCCCCCAGAGCCGGTTGTGGGGGTTGATGAAGTCGGGGTGGTACACGACCTTGACCGGGTCGTGCTCGCTGTTGTGCAGGCCGAGCATGCGGATGTAGTTGAGGACAGGGTCCTGCTGGTCGTCATCGAGGATGTGCGTGACGACCATGGGCTGGCAGTGCTGGCGGAGCGCGTGCTGGGCGCGGCGGTAGCGGAGCTGCCAGTACTCGTCGACGAGGTCGTCCAGGTGGAGCTTGCCCTGGGCCGCGGCCCGGGAAAAGAGCCTCGGCCCCACGCCCGCGACGATCTTCTGGCAGATGTCGTTGAGTTCGTTGAGGACGCCACGCTTCTCCATGGCGAGCGGGTTGATGCCCCGCGTGGCGCGCTTGGAGATGATGAAGAAGACGACGGTCTTTCCCAGGTTCGCGGCCTTCATCTCGGCGTTGAGCCGGGCCATGGCCTCGAGGCACAGGTCGAAGCCCTTGTTGCGGGGCTCGAACCGCCCGGAGGTGAAGAAGTACAGCGTCTTGTCGAGGTCGAAGGAGTAGGAAGGGAAGAAGTGCCCCATCGTGAAGCGGTGGATGCTCTCCTTGTACTCTCCGTGCAGGCGCTGCTGCTCGTGCCCGGCGTTGTAGAGCCCGATGGTCAGGCCGTTGGGGGTGACGACGTCCACCGGACGGCCCAGAAGCTGCGAGCACTCCTCCGCGGTGACGCTCGAGACCGTGGTGAAGACGTGCGCCCCGTGCGCGCACGCACGCTCGATGGCGTGCGGCGTGCGGACGTTGTACTTCACGGCCTCGGAGGCCTGATCGATCCAGGGAAGGTGGTCGTAGAAGTCGTCGCGCGAGCTGGCGATGTAGCGCCCAAGCAACGTCGCGTGCGTGGTGAACACGGTGGCGACGGGGAGCTTCCTTCGGCGGATGAGGGGAATGGCGAGCCCGCCCAGCCATTCGTGGAAGTGGGCGACGAGCGCGGGGCCGGCCCGACCGCCCTGGCGGGCTTCGCTCAGGGCCTCGAAGAGCCGGGCGCACGCGTCCGCGAAGCAGACGACCATGTCCACGAGGCCGTCGGCGGCGGGGGTCTCGATGCCGTGGTCCTCCCAGAGGCGGTACTTGGTCTGGTGGAGCTTCTCGGGCGACTGCCAGTATTCGAGCAGCATGACGCGCGGGCGGCCCGGGATGAGCCACCTCCCGTAGTGCACGGTGAGGCCCTGCTCCTTGAGCCGATCGATGGCGCGCCCGACCCACCCCCCGTGCCGGGTTTCTTCGAACTCGACGCTCGCCTTGGCGGGCTCCCAGGGCCCGACGGCGTAGTAGCGGTCGCCCCATCGCTGCGTCATCAGGGGAGCCTTCGAGCGAAGAACCTGGTAAATCCCGCCCACCTGGTTGCAGACCTCGGTCGACACCTCAAAGAGCGAGGGGCCAACGGGTGCGCGGCTCGCGCCGGCCTCGAGGAGCGCCGAGGCGCCGGGGACGTAGTCGCTGCTGGCCGGATCGGACTGGAGGCTGCGCTCGCTCATCGGTCCGACACTGTAACGCGGGGTGCGACCGGCGGCGCAGCAGGTCGATCACGGGCCCCAGGAGTCGGGTGGTGAGCCCAGGACGTCCTGGATCTGGCGGCGGTACTCGCCGTTCTGCGTCTCGTCGCGGAGCGCTTCGAGCATGGTCAGCGCCTCACCCACGCCGTGCCTGTTGCGCCAGCCGGCGGCGAGCGTTCGTGCGTCGCGACCGGGCATGTCGTGACGGAGGTTGGACCTCAGCAGATCAAGAAGGGCGGAATCCGGGGACCCTTCGAGGAGAGGCAGGCTGGTGAGCCAGAGCACATCGCGCAGCGCGGGGTCGCGCTGAGAGTCGCGGTCGCAGCGGGCGTAGGCACGCCAGACCAGGTCGTTCCGGCCAGCCCGAGCGAGGGGGAGCACGCAGAGCCTTGCCGTGGCGGCGTCGATCGGGGCATCCGCTTGGCTGAGGAGGGCTTCGGCGAGGCGGGCGGCGTCCGCGTCCCGGCCGCAGATGAGGAGGGTCGTGAGCCCCTCTTCGAAGCGGCTCCGGGTCAGTGCTTCGCGCAGGCCGGCGTCGGCGTCCACGGCGTCCGGCAGAGGGAGTGGGGTGGTGGTGTCGCGCGCGACGGGGCGTCCCAGGGTGAAGAGCGGATCGCCGAGCAGGGTGATCTTCCAGAGTGGAGCGTCATCGCTGCGGATGCAGGCTCCGACGGCCCCGCCGCCCAGTAGGCGCCCGGCGAGCACCGGCGTGGGAATGAACGCCTGGAGGTACGGCTCGTGCACGCTGCCCGCGTAGCAGAACGCGCCGCGTTCAAGCCAGCGGCCCGCGAGTCGGTCGCGGTTGCCCGCGTTGGACGCGGACCATGAGTGCACGATGTTCGCGAAGGCCGGGGTGGAGAGCAGGGGTACGTCGCCCGGCTTGCATTGGCCGGGTTCGAGGTCGAAGAAATCGTCGTTGCCCTTGGTGTTCACGAGAATCAGACCGGCATCCACGGGGCGGGCGGCGCGGAGGCGCCAATCGCGGGCGCCCGCGCGTGGTGCGTCGATGACCTCGGTGGCGAGGCCGGCCCGGGTGAGCAGTTCGCCGGCCTTCGTCGCGTCGAACTGGTCCCAGGGAGAGGTGGTGGGGTAGCCATCAAAGAGCCAGGCGCCGCGTGGGTGGAGGAAGAGCGAGCACATGGCGACGTATGCGGCTCGCGACGGCCCGCCGAACACTTGTCCGGAATAGGCCCATCGGGGGCCGGCAGCGGCGCCCTCGCCCAGGCGGCCGGTGCGGTCGGTCATGGCCAAGAACTCGCCCTTGGGCTTGTCAAGGCGGTTGGGGGTGTTGAGACAGAGGGTGATGGCGTCGAGTGCGTCGCCGAGCGTGCGCCACGACCAGCCGGAGGCCTCGGCAGCGTCCTCGCAGGCCCGGGCAATCTGGTCCGCCTCGGGCTGGGAGATCACTCGGTCGACGCCCTGTGCCGCCTGGATGAAGACCAGCACCTGGCCACGGCCAGCCGCGAGGGCGGCACCGGCGGTCCACGCGGGGTCGGACTCATGGAGCAGAACCAGTCCGGGGGGCTCATAGCCGCCGGACTTCCATGCGGCGTGCAGGGCTGCGCATGTTGCCTGGTCGGCCGGAAGGCCCCATGACATCGCGACGGCGGCTTCGACCTCGGCGCGGTCCGGCTTCCAGCCTTGGGCGGGCGGGGGGCCGGGACGGGCCCAGCGGACGGTGCGGGCGGGCTGGAAGCCCCTGGAAAAGAGACCGATGAGTTCGCGAGATTCGGGGGTGCCGTCGTCGATGAGGACGGGGTACCTGAGGTCCGGCTTCCAGCCGCTGATCGCGGCGAGATAGGACTCGCGGTCGCGGACGATCACCAGCGTCGGGAGAACCCTGGCAGCGCCTTGGACAGCGAGGGATCGGAGCCCGAGGCGGAGTGCGGGCGGGGGCGGCGGGGCCGACGGGGTGGCGGCCGGGGGCGTCGGGGCGGGGGGTTGGAGGGCAAGGAGCGCGGAGAGCAGGGCCGGCGCAGGATTCATCACCGGACTGTACCGTTTGGCGCTCGCGCAGGTTCGGGGGAAGGTGCCCGTAGGAACTCGGGCGGAGAAGCGTGCTCGGCGCATCTGGGAGTGGCGGCGGCAGAGCCCGCCTGGGAGTCTTCGCATGATCACGATGTCTCGCCGAGAGGTCTTGCACGCAGGGCTCGCCGCGGGGGCCACACTGGCCGTCGGCCCGCTGGCGTTAGGACGGGTTCGGGAGCCCATGAAGCTGCTCATTCTGGGCGGGACGGGGTTCCTCGGGCCATGGCTGACCCACGCGGCATTGGCTCGCGGGCACAAGGTGACGCTGTTCAACCGAGGGCGGACGGAGGCGAGGCGGCGCGAACTGCACAACCCGGTGGAGATTCCCGAGGGTGTGGAGGTGCTGACGGGCAACCGCGACCCGAACAAGACCGCGGACGACTGGAAGCCGGCGGAGCAGCGCGACCCATCAAGCCCGAAGGGGTTGGCCCAGCTCGAGAGCGGGCAGTGGGATGCGGTCATCGACACGAGCGGCTACTACCCGAGGCTGGTGAAGGCGAGCGCGACCCTCTTGGCCACGCGGGCCAAGCACTACCAGTTCATTTCATCGGTGTCGGTGTACAAGGACACCAGCAAGCCCGGCGGTGACGAGACCGCGCCGGTGGGGACGATTCCTGACCCGACGGTCGAGCAGATGGGGCAGCAGTTCGAGAACTACGGCCCGCTCAAGGCCCTGTGTGAGCAGGAAGTGTCGGCCGCTTTCGAGGGGAGGGCGGCGCTGGTGAGGCCCGGCTTCATCGTGGGTCCCGGCGACACCAGCGGACGGTTCACCTACTGGCCCGTGCGTGCTTCCAAGGGTGGGGAAATGCTGGCCCCGGGCACGCCGGATGATCCCATCCAGATCGTGGACGTGCGGGATCTGGCGGAATGGTGCATCCTGCTCGCGGAGACGAGGACGGCGGGCACGTTCGACGCGCTCGGACCGGTCACGCCCTTGAAGTGGGGCGCGCTGCTGGACGAATGCGTGAAGGTGGGGGCGGCGGGCACAAGACTGACGTGGGTCCCGGTGGACTTCATCGAGAAGCAGGGGCTGGTGCCCGGTGGAGATCTGCCGATCTGGGTGCCTCCCGTGGGTGACAGCGCCGGGTTCCATCAGCGCAAGCCTGTCCGAGCGGTGAAGGCCGGGCTCAAGTTCCGGCCCAGCGAGGAAACGGTGCGGGCGACGCTCGAGTGGTACCGCAGTCTGGACGCCAAGACGCCCATGAACAAGCTGGGTGGGCCGGCGCCTGAGCGTGAGGACGCGGTCCTGAAGGCGTGGGCCGGCACCAAGGCCCCAGTGGGGGGCTGAGCAGCTACGCGGCGGCGCGCGCGGACGAGACCGAGGCGATCACCCGGCGATGGACCGCGAGTTCCTTGGGTGCCACCACCTCCATGCCGCAGGTCGCGCGGATGGTGCGGGCGGCGGAGGCTCCGAGGACGTCGCGCCAGTCGGCGTCCCCCAGGGCTTCTTCGATCGCGAGGGCGTAGGCCTCCGGCGTGGGGTCGAGTCGGAGACCGGTCTGGCCGTGTATGACCAGTCCGTCCAGTTCCGAACCCTTGGCAACCAGCACGGGAGCGCCGCTGGCCATCGCTTCCAGGAGGGCGGCGGGCTGACCGGGGCCTTCGCCGGCCTGGAGATAGATCGCGCAGGCGCAGAGCCGGGTGAGAAGGTCGCGCGGGTGCAGGTCCCCCATGAATCGGACGGGGGCGTTGAGCGAGGCTGCGAGCCGTTCGAGTGGCGCCCGTTCCGGGCCGTCGCCGACAACCTCCAGCGTGGTCCTCTCGCGGAGCTCGGTTGGGAGCATGGCCATGCCCCTGACGAGCAGCTCCATCTGCTGGCTGGCGATGAGCCGTCCTTCCGCGACCAGCAGGCCGGTGTTGCGTTCGGACGCGTCGACGGAGGGGATGTCCGTGGTCACGAACCTCGGGATCATCACGCACCGATCAGGGTGCAACTGGTATCGCCACGAGAGATCCTGGAGCATGTCGCTGCTGGTGCCCACGACCACGTCGGCCCTGCGGCAGAGTTCGCCCTCCAGGCGGCCCGCCTCGTCCGCCTCGGGGGAGTGGGGACCGAACTGCGAGGCCACGGCTCGGGACCACAGGTAGCTGCCCCGGGCGATCAGCCCGACGGGCGTGCCCTGCCCCGATAGCGCGGCGATGATCGCGAGGCTGACGGCGGCGTTGTGGAGCCCCGAGGTGCGCACCACGACTACCGAATCCTCGGCGCAGGCGCGTGCAACCATGTGGCCGATGGCGGCGGGAGCGGGTGCGTTCGGCCCGGCGGAGTTCGGGTTGACGACGAGCGCGGCACACCCCGAGCCCTCCCCAACGAGCGAGTGCAGCCGTTCGGGCAATCCGGGTTCTGTCGAGACGACGATCACCCGGGAGTAGAGCGGGAGGAGCCGGCGAAGCAGCGGCCACTCGCGAGCCAGGCGCGGGGAGTCGGCGCGGTCACCGGCCGAGGGGCGGTGCGGGAAATGGAGAATCAGGGTGGCGTTGGGGCCGGGTTCCATGGGTAGGGGATGGTTCTGTGACTATCGGTCGGCATGGCGGGGCACTGCGCTCACGGCAATCCAGAACGCGCCCGTTGGAGCGGGAGCTCCGTCGGCCCGATAACCGACGTGCTGGTGCCCGGGAACGGGGAGTGCCGATAAGAGCGGGGTGAGCCACAGAGGGGACCAGTCCGGGTACGCCGGGGGCGGGGCGGCGCTGCCTCCGGAGATCGCCGCAAAGATCGTCGATCGGAGGACGCTGCTCGCACGCCGCGCAGCGGTTCGGGCGGCGGGGAAGCGGCTGGTGCAATGTCACGGGTGCTTCGACATCGTTCACCCTGGGCATATCCGTCACCTGAGGCAAGCCCGGGCGATGGGCGACGTGCTGCTGGTGAGCATCACGGGCGACCCGGCGATCCGAAAGGGAGCGGGCCGCCCTCTGATCCCCGAGGAGTTGAGGGCCGAGAATCTGGCGGCCCTGGACTGCGTGGACTTCGTGCACATCGAGGCTGGCGCCACGGCGGAGGACCTGCTGGACGCGGTAAGGCCCGATGTCTACGTGAAGGGGCGGGAGTATGAGACCAACTCCGACCCCAGGTTTCTGGCTGAGCGGCGCGCGGTGGAACGTCACGGGGGACGGGTGGTCTTCTCGTCCGGCGATGTCGTGTTCAGCAGCACGACGCTGATCTCCGCACTCGAGCGTTCGGCGGACCCGTACCACCAGCGGATGCTGCAGTTGTGTTCGGATCCGAGGCTGAGCGGCCCCGCGCTGTACGCGACCCTACAGGCCTGCCGCGGACGGCGTGTGGTGGTCGTCGGCGAGTGCATCACGGACACCTACATCGTCTGCGACCGGCCGGAGGTCGCGGGTGAGTCGCCGGTGCTGACGCTGAGGCCCCTGGAGGCGAGGCAGTACGACGGCGGGGCGGCGGTCGTGGCGAAGCACGCGGCGGCGCTCGGGGCGAGGCCCGTGCTGGTGACCGCGCTCCCTGAGAGTGACGATGGGGAAGCGCTTCGGGCGAGGCTCCGCGCGGAAGGTGTGGAAGTGCGGGCCGTGCCCGTGAAGACGCCCGTCCCTGAGAAGCAGCGGTTCCTTGTGGGCCCCCAGAAGGTGATGAAGCTGGACCTGGTGGAGCCCTATGTCCTCGACAGCGGGCAGAGCGAAGCGCTGCGAAGACTGGCGCACGAGGCGGCGGCGGAGAGTGCCCCGGGGGACCCGCTGGATCTGGCGGACGACCGTGAGGCGGGACGGTGCGACGCGGCGATCATCACGGACTTCGGGCTCGGGCTGTTCTCGCCCACGACCCTGCGGGACCTGACGCGGGATCTGAGGCCCGTGTCGCGCGTGCTGGCGGGAGACGTTTCGGGAAGGAAGTCGAGCCTGCGAGCCATGGAGAGCATGGACCTGGTGTGCCCCAGCGAAGAGGAACTGCGCGACGCGATGAGGCTGCAGAGCGAGGGGCTGCCTCTCGTGGCCTGGAGGCTGCTGGAGGAGACGGGCGGACGGGCGGCGGTGGTCACGCTGGGCGGCGACGGGCTGCTGGCGTTCGGGCGGCTCCCCGATGGTGCGGACGCCGAGGCGGGCGCCTGGCGCACGCGCGTCACCAGTGAGCACGTGCCGGCGCTGACGCCGATCCCGCTTGACACGCTCGGGTGCGGTGACGCGCTGCTCGCGGCGGCATCGCTGGCCCTTTCGAGCGGCGCGGACCTTCTGCCCGCGGCGTTCCTCGGCGCGTGCGCCGCGTCTGTGCAGGTGCAGAGGCTGGGCAACACGGCGGTGTCCTCCGCGGACGTCCGCATGGCGATCGCGAGACTGCACACCTCGCACCTGTCCTATTCACCCGCAGTGAGGGAGCACGCTCCCTCCAAGGCGATGCGAGCCTCCTGACATGCTCACCTACGTCATTCCCACGCGAGACAGGCCCGCGAGGCTGCGCGAGACGCTGAACGCCATCGAGGCGCTGGGCGATCACGCGTCCTGCGGCGGAGCGGAGGTCGTGGTTGTTGACAACGCGTCGGACGAGAGGCTGGTCCTTCCCCGTTCCCTGCGCAGCGGCGTGGCGGTCAAGGAGGTGCTGCTTCCGGAGAACCTGGGTGCCGCGGCTCGGAATCATGGTGCCTCGGCGGCGGACCCTCGGTCCTCGTGGATCGTGATGCTCGACGACGACTCGTTCCCGCGCGGGCTTGGCTTCCTGCCGCGGCTTGCCGCGACGGCGCCGGACGTGGGAGCGGTCTCGGCGGACATTTTCCTCGAGACGCGCGACGGCAGCGTGAAGCGGGAGTCCGGCGGGCTGCCGGAGGTCTTTGTCGGGTGCGGCGTGGCGATCAGGCGCGAGGTGATCCGGACGCTGGGCGGGTACGACCCCGCCTTCGGGTACTACGTGGAGGAGTACGACCTGGCGGCGCGGATGCTGCTGGCGGGATGGCGGGTGGTCTTTGAACCCGCGTTCCGGGTGACCCACGCCAAGGTGGCGGGTGGTCGCGACATGGACGTGATCCTCAGGCGGCTCGTGCGGAACAACGGGTGGGTCGCCCAGCGGTATGCACCGGAGGCGGCGCGGGCCTCGGAGTTGCGGGAGGTCTGCCGCAGGTACAGGAAGATCGCGCGGAAGGAGCGGGCGCTGGCGGGGTACGGGGCGGGACTGGCGGAACTGCGGGAGACGATCGGGGCGCAAGTCCGGCGCGAGATGCCGCTGGACGTGTGGGACCGGTTCACGGGTCTGGCGTGGGCGAGACGGACGCTGCTCCGGGCGTACGCACGAGCGCCGTTCTCGACCGCGGAAGTGGTGGACGAGGGGAAAAACGCGTGGGCGGTGAAGCGGGCGCTGCAGGAGATGGGCGTGCGGCTGACCGGCTATGGCGAGGACGCGGAGGTACGGGTGATCGGTACGCTCTCACCCGGGCCGATGCTGGATGCACTGGAGGCGCGGACGCTGGCGAGCTACCCGGGTGGCCCCCGGCTTCTGGCGCCGTGGGATGGGCCGCTGGATGGCGGAACGACGGACCCCGCGCCGGTGCGCGCGCCGGGTGTGGTGACCGGCCGGGCGGCGTGACCGCGGGGCTGACGGTGGCGGTGAGCCGGCCTCTACACTCCCGGCACACCGGAGCACCGAACATGGCAACGCCGAACTTCTATTCGAGAACCGAGTCGCTGCTGGCGCAGTTGACCCGCGACGGGCTGTACAAGCACCTGCAGATGCTGGAGGGGCCGATGGACGCAACGGTGCGTCTGCGCGGCGCCGACGGCGCGGTGCGGGAGGTCGTGTGCTTCTGCTCGAACAACTACGCCGGGCTGGCGAACCACCCGGAGGTGGTGGAGGCGGGGCTGAAGGGGCTGCGGGACTTCGGCGCGGGAACCGCCAGTGTGCGGTTCATCTGCGGCACCTTCTCGCCCCATGAGACGCTGGAGCGAGCGATCGCGCGGTACATGGGCACGGAAGCCGCCTACACGTTCGTCTCGTGCTGGAACGCGAACGAGGCGGTGTTCCCCACGCTGTGCGAGCCCGGAGACATCGTGATCTCCGATGAGCTGAACCATGCGTCGATCATCGATGCGGTGCGGCTGGCGACCGTCATCAAGAAGGGCCTCCACAAGTCGATCTACCGGAACAACAGGCTGACCGGTGAGGACTCGCTTGAGCAGCGGCTGGCCGAGGCGGCGGCGAGCAAGGACGTGACCGGGCAGATCTGGGTCGTGACCGACGGCGTCTTCAGCATGGAGGGCTCGATCGGCGACCTGAAGACCATGCGGGGCCTGTGCGACAGGTACGGCGCCATGCTCGTCGTGGACGACTCGCACGGGCACGGCGTGATGGGAAGGACGGGGCGCGGCACGCACGAGCACTTCGGGATGATCGACCCCCTCGACTCGGCCCCGACACGGGCGAACCGGGTGGACCTGTTCACGGGCACGCTGGGCAAGGCGCTGGGCGGTGCCGCGGGCGGGTTCGTCGCGGGTCGAAAGGAGGCGGTCGAACTGATCGTGCAGCGCGGGCGGCCCACGCTGTTCAGCAACGCGCTGCCCGTGAGCGTGGCGTGCGGAGCGACGAAGGCGATCGAAATCCTCCTGAACGAGCCTCAGCGAGTGCAGCGGCTTCGCGACAACGTGGCGTACGCGAGAGAGCGCCTGAAGGCCGCGGGATTCGACGTGCTGCCCAGCCCGACGGCGATCTGCCCGATCATCGTTCACGACACCGCCAAGGCCATCGCCATGAGCAGGCGGCTGCTGGAACTGGGCGTCTTCGTGATCGGGTTCGGCTATCCGGTGGTGCCCGAGGGCCACGCGAGACTGCGGTGCCAGGTTTCCGCGGCGCACACCCGTCAGCACGTGGACGCGCTGGTCGACGCGCTCAAGAGGCTGTAGACGGGTTCAGGGGCGGCTGCTGAGGTGGCGGCCCCAGATGTCGATCCAGCGCTCGCGCTTGCGCGCGTTCCACTGGTCGATCTCCTGCTGCTGCGAGTCCGTGCGAGCGGGCTTGGAGGCGCACCCTTGCTGAACAGCAGCCAGGAGCGTGAGCGAGAGGAGCGCAACGAGACACCGCGGTCTGGACAAGGCTACCTCCGGGGATTGCGGGGCGTGCCCGCTCGGATGCTCGCGGGCGGGCGGGGCGGGAAGGGCGAGCGGGCCCGGTCGGGCT
>QWIH01000071.1 GCA_021405315.1 Leptolyngbya sp. PLA1 | reverse complement strand
CGCTCGCGTCTCCGCGCCGCGCGCCTCGGCGCCGTCCACAAGCTCAGCCGCATCGCCGACTCCGAGGATGAGACCGAGCTCGCCCGCCGCGCCGCCACCACCATCCTCCGCGCCTCAGACCCCGCACGCCTCGAGCCCCCGGAGGCCCCGCGTGCGCCGCTCACCGCAGCACCTTCAGCGCCACCCTTCCCGCCCAGTCCCTCTGATACGCATCCTCGTCCATCGCAACCACCGACCAGTCAGACATCAGCACATGCCGGCACGCCGGCAGGTCGCGATCGATCGTCTCCCCCGGCCCACCCCACGCCTCCCCCTTCCTTACCGCGCGGCACGGCGCCGCCTGCACCAGCAGCGGGGTGGGGCCCTCACTCCCTCTCCCACCCACAGGCTCCGCCAGCAGGAACTCCCGGAGTTGAACCACGTCGATCAGCCCGGCCCGCGCCAGGTCTTCAACCCCCGGCTCCGCGCGGTGCTCATCCCGATACACCGCCGCCGCCATCGCCGCCGACCGCAGCAGCGACACCTTCACCGCCCGCACGCCCGATTGCCGAACCTCTCCCGCGGACGCCAGCGCTCGCGCCAGCAGCACGCACGCCAGCAGCCCCAGCACCGCCGTCACCCAGCCCCGCGCCCCGGTACGCCTTGTCGCCATCATGCCCCCCGCACCGCCCCCCGGCCCCCGCCGCGCGAGCCACAGCCCCGTCCCTCAACATACCCGCGGGACGCGCCTCAGGTTCGTGTGTTCGTCCGGACTGGCCGCCATGCTCCGGCGTGCCCGAGCCCATGTCCGGCTCGGGCCGCCGTGCCCACCGGCTGGCGTCGCCTTACTCCGGCTTGCCCGAGCCCATGTCGTAGATCCACTGGTCGCCCGCGCGGCTCCAGTTCACGATCTCGCCCTTCCCGAAGAACAGCCCCAGTTCCTTCTCCGCCGCCTCGGGGCTGTCCGAGCCGTGGATCAGGTTGAAGGAGTTGGAGACGCCGAAGTCCCCGCGGATCGTCCCCGGGTTGGCCTTGGAGCCAAACGTCGCGCCCATCAGGTTGCGGGCAATGGTGATCGCGTTGTTCCCGCGCAGCGCCAGCACCACCACCGGAGAGGAGGTCATGAAGTTCACCAGCCCCGCGTAGAACGGCCGCTCCTTGTGCGGGGCATAGTGCGTCTCCGCTGTCGCCCGCGGAATCTGCATGAACTTCATCCCGACGACCTGCAGGCCCTTGTCCTCGAACCTCGCGAGAATGCGCCCGCACAGGCCACGCTGCACGGCGTCGGGCTTGAAGATGATCAGCGTCGTTTCCATCGGTCAGTGCTCCTGGTTGAAATGGGGGGGATGATAGGGGGGGCAGCGTGCCCAAAGGTCGGAATCGCACGAGGTGCACGGCGTGCCACGGGGTCCGCGTCGATCCAGCCGGGGAGTCGGTATGAGGCGTGCCGTCATCGTCATCGGGTTGCTGCTCGCCGCCGCCGCCGTCTGGGCAGCCGTGGTCCGGGCGATCGGTGCCGACGGCCCGACGATGGTGGCGGCGGCCGCCGCCATCGCGTCCGTGGTCTTCTTCGGCGGGCTCCCCGTCGTCCTCGGCGTCCTCTCCAGGGGCAAGGCCCCGCCCGCCGACACCAGGCCCCGCATCGTGGTGCCCAAGGACGGGCCGCAGTCGACGCCCGGGGCCTATCCTGCCGATCGGACGCCCACGGAAGGGCGCCCGCAGGCGGGCCGTGTGCCCCCGCCGCCAGGAGGGCGTTCATGTCCGCACTCGCCACCGAACCCACCACCGTGACCAAAAAGAACACACCCGCCCGCGCCACCGCCGAGTCCATGGCGGCCAAGCAGCGGGATATCTCCGTCTCCGAGTTCTTCGCCAAAAACCGCCACCTCCTCGGGTTCGACAACCCGCGAAAGGCCCTCCTCACCACCGTCAAGGAAGCCGTCGACAACTCCCTCGACGCCTGCGAAGAGGCCGGAATCCTCCCCGACATCACCGTCGTCATCGAGGACCTCCAGCCCGACCGGCCCGCCAGCGCCAAGAGCAGCCGCTACCGCGTCACCGTCGTCGACAACGGGCCCGGAATCGTCAGAAAGCAGATCGAAAACGTCTTCGGCCGGCTCCTCTTCGGCAGCAAGTTCCACCGCCTCAAGATGTCCCGCGGGCAGCAGGGCATCGGCATCTCCGCCGCGGGCATGTACGGCCTCATCACCACCGGCAAGCCGATGCTCATCCAGACCCGTCCCAAGGCCGAGCAGCGGGCTCACCACATCGAGCTCGCGATGAACACCAAGACCAATCGCGCCGAGGTCACGGCCGACGAAGAAACCGACGACTTCCCGCTCGCCAGGCTCCGCGAGCTCTCTCCCGCCGTCCGCGACCTCGCCGCCAAGGGCGAGTACCTCTCCCGCCGCGAATACCCGACCGGCACGTGCGTGTCGATCGAACTCGAGGGCAAGTACCAGCGTGGCCGGGGCAGCGTGGACGAGTTCCTTGAACTCACCGCGATCGCGAACCCGCACGCGAAGCTCACCTTCGTGCGGCCGACGCGAGAAACCGCCGAGGACGAGGAGCCGACCCTCCTCAGGGGCCGCGCGAAGGCGCCCGAGGCCGCGGAGGCGGCGCCCGTCGCGCCCGGGCCGGAGGTGACGACCGACCTCGGCGACCTCGTGATCTTCCCGCGGGCCGTGAACGAGCTTCCGCCGGAGACGCAGGAGATCCAGCCGCACCCGAAGGGCGTGGAGCTGGGCACGCTCCTGCAGATGCTCAAGGACTACCAGGAGGCGACGAAGGACTCGGGCACGCTGTACAAGTTCCTTCAGGAGCGATTCTGCCGCGTGTCGGCATCGACCGCGAGCGAGTTCTGCGAGAAGATCGGGGTGACGTCCCGGGCGAAGGTGTCGGACATCGAGCCGCAGCAGGCGCAGGAGCTGTACAAGGCGTTCCAGGAGGCGAAGCTGGCCCCGCCGCCGACGGACTGCCTGGCCCCGATCGGCGTGCAGCAGCTCCTGAAGGGCATGTTCAAGGGCGTGCGGGCGGAGTTCTACGCCGCGTCCAGCCGCGAGGCGGACGTCTACCGCGGAAGGCCCTTCCTGATCGAAACGGCGATCGCGTTCGGCGGCGAACTGCCCGGCGACGACTCGGCGCGCGTGATCCGCTTCGCGAACCGCGTGCCGCTGCTCTTCCAGCAGTCCGCGTGCTCGTCGTTCAAGGCCGTGGTGGAGACGAACTGGCGGAACTACGACCTGCAGCACCCGCGGGCGGGGCTGCCCATCGGCCCGCTGGTGATCATGATCCACATGGCCAGCGTCTGGGTCCCCTTCACCAGCGAGAGCAAGGAGGCCATCGCGGACTACGACGAGATCCGCAAGGAGATGAAGCTCGCGCTCATGGAGTGCGGCCGCAAGCTCGGGATTTATCTCCGCAAGCGTGCGAAGATGAAGCGGGAGAGCGAACGCCGGGACGTCTTCGAGCGGTACATCGGCGAGATCGCCAAGGCCGTGAGCGAGATCAACGGGACGGACGCGAAGCGGCTCTTCGAGGCGCTGCGGGCGCAGGCAAAGAAGCACACGATGATCGCCGACCAGCAGCTCGACGACGAAGGCCGGCGCATCAAGGAAGAGGACCCCGCCGATCAGGACGGCGTGATCATCGTGGACGTGGGCGGCGGCGCGCCGCCCGTGGGCGGCCAGAGCCGCGCCGAGGCGGCGGCGCTCAAAGTCGCGGCGATGGCGCACGACGAGTCTCCGTCGCTGATCGACACGAAGGAAGTGCCTCGGAGCTCGACGAAGGGCAAGGCGAAGGCGGAGCCCCGGAAGGCGGCGTCGGCGACCAAGCCCGCGAAGCCTCCCGCGCCGCCGGAGCCGGCGCCGAGCGCGAAGCCGGCCGGAGCCAAGCCGAAGCTGCGGCTGATCAACGGGAAGTACGTGCCGGTGGACGATGGGCCCGGGCTGTTCTGACGGCGCGTGAAAAAGCCCGGGCCGCGGGGCCCGGGCCTGCGGGAGCGGCGGGGGCTCAGCGGTCGCTGCGGGCGAGGGTCGCATCGCCGGCGACCTTGCCCCGGAGGAGCAGGAGCGCGGCTTCGAGCTGGAGGTCGGTGCCCTTGGAGATGAGTTCCTCGGGCTGGACCTTTGGCTTGGTGTCGGCGGCGATGCCGTTCTCGTTGAGGGCGACGATGTCGGCGTCGCGCCGCGCGAGGATGGCGTCGCTGGTCTGCTTGGGGAGCATCTCGATCTTGAGGTTGGGCTCGACGCCCCAGACCTTGTCGCCGGGGCGGCGGTGGATGATGGACTTGTCGGGGAGCATGTAGTAGGCGGTGGTGACCTTGATCATGGAGGTGGCGGTGACGGGCCAGACGTTCTGGACGCTGCCCTTGCCGAAGGAGCGTGCGCCGAGGACGACGGCGTCGACGGATCCCTGGGCGGCGAAGCGGGAGATGGCGCCGGAGACGATCTCGCTGGCGCTGGCGGAGCCCTCGTTGACGAGGACGACGACGGGGATCTTGGCGAGGGTGGCGGCCTCGGGGTCGGTGAAGTGGGGGTCCTCGAGGCGGCCTGAGGCGCCCTTGCTGACGACGATGAAGCCCTCGGGGGCGTCGATGAATCGCTGGGAGATGTGGACGGCCTGCTCGAGGAGGCCGCCGGGGTTGAAGCGGAGGTCGAGGATGAGGCCCTTGAGGTCGGCGGACTTCATGGAGGCGATGGCGCGGTCGAGCTCGGCGCCGGTGGAGTCTGCGAACTGGGTGAGGCGGACGTAGCCGATGCCGGAGGGCTGGTCGATGAACCAGTTCCAGTCGGACTCGCGGGCGCCCTCGCGTTTCCAGCCCTTGACGGTGGCGATCTTGATGACGCTGCGTTTGAGGGTGAAGTCGATGGACTCCTTGGGCGCGTCGGGGCCGGCGTCGGCGGGGGTTCGCTCGATGGTGAGGGTGACGTCGGTGTTCTGGGGGCCGGTGATGACGTCGACGGCCTGGTCGAGGGTGAGGCCGAAGATGGTGCGGCCGTCGACCTTGGCGATGATGTCGCCGGCGTGGATGCCGGCCCGCTGGGCGGGGGTTCCCTCGATGGGGGTGACGACGCGGATGTTCTGGAGCTCGTCGTGTTCGATCTGGATGCCGACGCCGACGAAGCGGCCCTGGGTGTTCTTGTTGAATCGGCGGACTTCGTCGGGCCAGATCATCTCGGAGAACTCATCGAGGGTGGACATGGCGCCGTTGCCGAACTCGTGGAGGAGGGCGGTGGAGGCGATGCGGGTGGTCTGGTCGTTCTTGCGGCGGAGGCGGTCGACGAGGGCGCCGATCTGGACGGCGTCGAGGTCGCCTTCGCGTTCGGCGAGGCGGGCCTCTTCGGCGTCGAGGAAGGCGAGGAAGGCGGTGCGTGCCTGGTCGTCGGCGAGGCCGGGGAAGGCGCCGGCGAGGTCGGCGGTGGTGACCATGGTGCGGACGTGTTCGAGGCCGCCCTTGAGCAGGTCGCGGGTGCTCTTCTGGGAGATGTGCTTGCGGGCGAACTGGAGGCAGCGCTCGACCATGGTCTGGTCGATGGCGCCGAGCTTGATCTGCCAGGAGTCGCCGAAGGGGTTGTAGGGCGGGAGGGGCTTGGCGTCGTCTTCCTTGAGGGCTCGCTGGTTTCGGAGCTCGTACATGCGTTCGGGGACGTAGAGGCGGAGCATCTCCTGGCGTGCGGCGATTCGGCGGAGGTCGGGCTTGTAGGTTCCCTGGACGTCGAGGAGCGCATCGAGGAGGACGAAGAGCTCGCCGGCGGTGAGGGAGTCGCCCCGGGCTTCGGCCTCGCGGGCGGCGGAGGCGCAGCGGGCGATGAGGTCCTGGATGCGGGTGTCGGCGAGGACGGCCTCCTTGTCGGTGGAGAGCATGTGCCACTCGATGGCGGAGCGGAGCGCCTTGGCGAGGGAGATGTCGCCCTTGTCAGCGGCGAGGTGCTTGTCGAGTTCGGCGAGGACCTCGGTGATGCGGGCCTGGCGCGCGGTCTCGCGTTCGGCGACGTGGGTGACAAACTGGGCGGAGGCGGCTCCGAGCGGCTGGTCCGGGGTCTGGGCGAGCGTCCGGACGAGCCGGTCGAAGGCGTCGGCATCGCCGGAGCGGGCGCTCTTCCAGAGGTCGGTGCCGAGGCGTGCGGCGGGAGCCTCGGGGGCGGCGGCGACGGGCTTGACATCCTGTGCCCACGAGAGGGGCGCGGCGATTCCGACGACGAGAGCCAGGGCGAGCGCTTGCCAGCCCGAGCCACGACGCAGCAGTTCACGCATGATCGACTCCCATCAAGAGCCCCCTGGCGCGCGGGGCGTTGGGGTGCATCGGACGCGGGGAAGCGGGGGATGACCGGCGTTCGGCCAACCTCGGGTCCCGGCATGATATAGGACCGGGCGGTGCGAGCGGTTCGCACAAAGCGCCGGGTCCATCGATCACTGGGATGCGCCCGGCGGGGGTTTCAAGCGGGATTCCGCGAGTGCTTGTGGACGGTCCGGACGACCTGGGCGGCGGTCAGGAGGGCGAGGAGGCCGACGGTGCCGAGCATGAGGGGTTCGAAGAGGGCGGGGCGGACCCAGCCGTTGGTGACGGCGAGGGTGCTGGCGAGCCCGATGCCGGGGCCGAGGGTGTACCCGACGCCGATGAGCGCCTCGTGGCGGCCCCCGGCGTTCACGTCGGCCTTTCCGACCTCCATCGCGTAGTAGAGGGCGGCGGTGTAGATGGCGGCGGCGGCGGTGCCGAAGGAGGCGAGGCCGACGAGTGCGAGGGCGATTCCGGGCAGGCGGGGGAGGAGGGGCGAGAAGACCAACCCTGCGTAACCGGCGAGCATGAGGGCCCCGGAGAAGATGGCGAAGGACCATCGCCCGTGCCAAGCCTGCCATCGAGCGAGGGCGGCGAAGGTTGCGACGCGGGCGGCGACCCAGGCGATGGGGAGGAGGCCGCCGAGCGTGAGGGTGATGCCGGAGACGGACCAGCCCTTGAGGAGGCCGAGTCGCTCGGCGAGGGAGGGGAGGTAAGGGCCGATGGCGCTCATGACGACGTAGGCGAGGGGGAGGAGGAGGCGGAAGGCGACGAGGAGATCGGCGTAGACGGGGGGGTGTGGTTCGTGGTGGCCTTCGAGGTGCTCGCCGGGCTCGGGCTCGAACCCTCGGAGTGGGAAGAGGGCGGCGAGGTGGGTGAGGCCGATGGCGGCGATGGCGAGGGTGGCGGCGCGTTCGGCGATGGGTGTCACGACAAGCGTGATGAGGAGGCCGGCGGCGGACCAGACGACATTCCAGGCGCCCATGGTGGAGCGGAGGTTGGAGCCGGAGCGGCCGCCGCTGACGTAGGACTCGACGATCGGCCAGAGCATACCGGTGGCTGGGCTGTAGAGGAGGACGACGGTCCAGATGGCCCAGGGGGCGGGGCGTCCCTGCGGGCTGGCCCAGACGGATGCCTGTGGGATGAAGCAGAGGGCGGCGAGGACGAACATGAGGGCGGTGAGGACAGCCCTTGTGGAGAGAGAAGGGAAGAGGATTCGGAGGCGGTCGAGGAGGGGCTTGGCGGCGAGCGCGCCGGCGATGTAGACGACTCCGAGGAGGCAGCCGAGCAGGAAGTTCA
>QWIH01000029.1 GCA_021405315.1 Leptolyngbya sp. PLA1 | reverse complement strand
ACCCCACGGGCCGCGATCCGGACTTTGACGGCGACGGGAACGTGAACCAGGACGACGTCCAGGCCCTCGTCAACACCATCGGCGGCGGCGGGTGCCCGTGAGCGAGTGCGGCCGGCCTCACTCCGCGGCGTCGATGTCACCCAGACGGCGGAAGCACTCCTCGTACGCACGGAGGTAGCGCCACAGGGTGTCCTCGTCGCGCGCCGGGACGGGCGTGCGGAAGGTGAACAGGCGGTCCTGGTCGCGGAAGTGCTCGCAGACGACGGGGGCCCCCTCTTCGCCGAGTTCGGCGAGCTCTTCGCGGATGAGCTCGCCCAGCGAGTCGCCGGTGTTGAGCAGATCGGCCTCGACGGAGTGGGAGAGCCAGCGGTCCGGGGTGACGAGGCTCACCCAGACCGTGCCGCCGTCTTCGGCGAGCCGGTACCAAGCCGGAGCGGCCGGGGCCTTGGCGGCGGCGGAGAGTCGAGCCCCCTCGATCTCCACAGAACCGAAGACCCCGGCCGCAGCAGCCTGGCGGGCGACGCCCTGCAGCACCTGCGCGAACGAATGGCCGGCGTGCTGGGGCGAAGTCGGCGAAGGCATGGATTCTCCTGCGGTTGTACGTCCCACGAACCCCGCACGTTGCACATGGTACGCGGGATGGTGGCGGGCCGAAAGGGGGTCGGGCGTGACCAGCGGGGTTGGGGGGCGTATATTTCTGCCCCCCCTGCCCGGGACCTCTCGGGAAGGGCCACCGCCCAGGTGGCGAAATTGGCAGACGCACTACCTTGAGGTGGTAGCGCCCGCAAGGGCATGGAGGTTCAAGTCCTCTCCTGGGCATTTTCGGCGGCGGCGCCCGCGGCGCCGGCGTCACTCCCACCGAGCGCATGTCGCGGCGCGAGGTCTGAAGGCCTGTGGCGCTATCCTGACGCCATGACGACCTGCTACGTCACGACGCCCATCTACTACGTGAACGACCGCCCGCACATCGGGCACTGCTACACCACCGTGGTGGCGGACGTGTACGCGAGGTTCCAGAGGCTCGCGGGCGGGGCCGAGGTCTTTTTCCTCACCGGCACCGACGAGCACGCGGACAAGGTCGTGACCTCCGCCGCGGCCCACGGCACCTCGCCCCAGGGCTGGGCCGACCGAAACTCGGAGGAGTTCCGCAAGGCGTTCGCACTCGTGGGCGTCGCGTACGACGACTTCATCCGTACGACCGAGCCCCGGCACAAGAGCAAGGTGAGCGAGTACATCGCGGCCCTGATGAAGACCGGGGACATCTACAGGGGCGAGTACACGGGCTGGTACGACGAAGGGCAGGAGGAGTATCTGACCGAGACCGCGGCGAAGGAAGCGAACTTCCACAGCCCGATCAACAAGAAGCCGCTCGTGAAGCGCACCGAGCCGTGCTACTTCTTCAGGCTCAGCAAGTACCAGGACCGGCTGCTGAAGGTGATCGCCGACGACGACGCGTTCGTGAGGCCCGACGCGCGCCGGCAGGAGGTTCTCGGGCGCCTGCGTCAGGGCCTGAACGACGTGCCGGTATCGCGCCCGGTGACCGACGACCCCGCGACCCAGTGGGGCGTGCGGATCCCGGGGGATGAGGCGCACCGCGTCTACGTGTGGATCGACGCCCTGTTCAACTACCTCAGCGTCGTGGACACGCCCGAGCGGAAGCACCTGTGGCCCGCGAAGGTTCACTTCCTGGGCAAGGACATCCTCTGGTTCCACGCCGTGATCTGGCCCGCGCTCCTGCTGGCGCTGGGCAAGGAGCTGCCCGGCACGATCTACGGGCACGGCTGGTGGATCTCCGAGGGCGAAAAGATGTCCAAGAGCATGGGCAACTTCATCGACCTCGAGCGGCTGCGGGCCTACACCGATCGCTTCGGGCTCGACGCGCTGCGCTGGTACCTGGCGACGCAGGGTCCCCTGGGAGGCAGCGACGCGGACTTCAGCCACGCGAAGTTCGTCGAGACCTTCAACGCCGACCTGGCGAACGGCATCGGGAACGCCACCAGCCGCGTGGGGAACATGATCGACAAGTACTTCGCCGGCGTGCTGCCCGCGGACGACGGGGTGGACCTGGTGCCGGACCCGGCGTCAGGGTTCGATGGGACGAGCATCCGCGCGACGTTCGACTGGCCAGCGCTCTGCGGCGGAGCGGCGGAGCGCACACGGGCGTGCCTGGAAGCACTGGACCTGGAGGGCGCGCTGCGCGCGGGGACTGGGCTCGCCAGCAAGGTCGACCTCCTCATCAACGTCACCAGGCCCTTCACGATCGCCAAGCGCGCGGACGCGGACCCGGTGGCAAAGCGGCAACTCGGGGCGATCTTGTACCAGTGTGCGGAGGCCCTGCGGGTCGCGAGCGTGCTGCTCTCCCCGGCGCTGACCACGGGCATGCCGAAGTTGTGGAGAACCTGGGGCTGCGAACCCCCGGCGGGCGCGACGCTGGCGGCGCTCTGTGCCTTTGGCGGGGCGCACGCGCTGAAGCCCGGGCAGCGGATCACCAAGGGAGAGATTCTCTACATGCGTGCGGACGCGGCGGCGGCGTTCCCCGCACCCAACGCCCCCACTCCCTCCGCGGGGGCGTAACGGGCAGCCCGCCACGGGGCGCCCGATCGACGGGCCGGAAGTTGGTCCACGCGCAGAACTCCGCGCTCAGCCTCGGCGTAGCAGGACGACCGCATGGACCTCGACCGCGCGTCCTTCGCCCACCGCATCGACCCGCTCGTGGGTCTTGCCCTTCACGTTCACCCGGTCGTCGCTGATGGCCAGGACGCGCGCGAGGTTGGCACGCATCGCGTCCTTGTGGGGAGAGAGCTTTGGCCGTTCGAGGATGACCGTGGCGTCGAGGTTCTCCACGTGCCAGCCGAGGGCCGCGGCGCGGTCGGCGGCTGCCCGCAGAAAGACCTCGGAATCCTGAGACTCGTGTCGGGGGTCGGTATCGGGGAAGAGTTGGCCGATGTCCGGAAGCGCGAGGGCACCCAGGATGGCGTCGGTCACCGCGTGGTAGAGGGCGTCGCCGTCGGAGTGGGCGATCGGGCCGCGGTCGTGGGCGAGACGGACGCCAGCGAGGATGAGCGGGCGACCCTGGCCCACGGGGGCCTGGGGCTCGAGGCGGTGGAGGTCGTAGCCGTGCCCGATTCGGAAATGGCTCATCGGGGCGACTCTACGCGTGGCGGCGGGGCTGGTTTTGGGCCCTCGGATTCAGCCGCCCGGCCCCGCCGGGTCGATACAGTCCCGGACGTCCCCCGTCGGGCGTCGGTTCTCGGACCTGTCTGGAGCGACCCATGAACGCACGCGTTGGACTCTTGGCCGCCGTTCTCGCCTCCGCCGCGATCCTCGGCGGGTGCCATGCGAACGAGCACCATCACTTCCGCAGCACCGTGACCGTGCCTCAGTCGGTGACGCTGATCGACGTGGGGACCGGGGAACAGATCTGGTCTTCGGAGGTTCCGGTGGGAAAGCAGCTCAACATGCTGTTCATGCGTTCGCCCCGCTCGGCGGAGCGTGACGGCTGGGACGAACTGCGCTGGTCGATCGCATCGATCGGTGACGACAACGGCGGGAAGATGAGCGTCGTCCGGGTCCCACCGCCCTCCCAGCGGCGCATCGAGACGGAAGTTCGCAAGGGCCCGGAGTTGCGCGACGCGTCGGCGGTGGCGCCCGGCGGGCCGGCGCTCGCGGCACCGGCCCCCAGGGCGGACGCGGCTCCCAAGCCCGAGCCCGCCCCGAAGGTGCGCAAGACGCCCGACGGGATCGCGCTGCCCGACCCCAAGCAGGCGGCACCGAAGTAGCCCCCACGGAGCGGCGTGATCACTCGGTCGCGCGCTTCACGACCGCCTCATCGCGCTCGTGGGTCTTGTGGTACACAAGGCGCGTGCGGGCGTATTCCTCCGGACTGACGTGGAGGTCCGGCTCCTGCCCCTGCTGGTGCATCTTGTGAAGGTGCTTGAGGAACGGCACGCACCACATGCAGCCCGTGCCCGCGGACAGGCACTCGCTGATCAAGGACGCCACGGGGGGGTTTTCGCGGGCGAGGAAGGTGCGGATCTTCCGGAGCGAGACGTGAAAGCACAGGCAGATTTCGTCGTCCGGGTCCACGGCGGAACCATATACACTCCCCGCTCATGGCCACGTCGCGCCGGTTCACCGCCTCGCTCACCCAGCACGCGCTCCTCGCGGGCTGCCTGCTGCTGCTGGGAGTGTTCCTCGTCTACCCCATCCTGCTGACCGTGCGCGGGGGGTTCTACAAGGATCCTTCGGCACGGACCGGGTTCACGCTCGATCACCTCGCGATGGTGGTGACGGACCCCCGGATGCTCGGGGCCCTGGGGAACTCGGTGAAGCTGGCCTCGGGAA
Source organism: Leptolyngbya sp. PLA1 (assembly GCA_021405315.1). Classification (GTDB taxonomy): domain Bacteria; phylum Planctomycetota; class Phycisphaerae; order Phycisphaerales; family UBA1924; genus RI-211. The sequence continues at coordinate 37,924 of QWIH01000029.1, read as the reverse complement.
CGACCCTGCTGGCGATGCTCATCGCGTTGCCCCTCGCGGTGCTCTCGGCGGGGTACCGGTTCCCCGGCAAGACCTTCTTCAACGCGGCGGTGCTGGTGCCGCTGATCCTCCCGCCGTTCGTCGGGGCGATCGGGATGCGTGCAATCCTGGGGCGGGAGGGCGCTCTGAACGCGGCCCTTGGGCTGGACCTCGACATCCTGGGCAGCGCCAAGGTCATCGGGGTGATGTGCATGCAGGCGCTCGGGCTGTACCCGATCATCTATCTGAACGCGAGCGCCGCGCTGGCGAATCTCGACCCGGCGCTCGACGAATCCGCACGAAACCTGGGCGCGGGGTTCTGGACGCGGTTCCTCAGGATCACCCTGCCCCTGGTGAGGCCCGGGCTGTTCGCGGGCGCGACGATCGTGTTCATCTGGTCGTTCACCGAGCTGGGCACGCCCCTCATGTTCGACTACTACGCGGTGGCGCCGGTGCAGATCTTCAACGGGCTCAAGGAGGTCGAGGGCTCGGCGAGGCCCTACGCCCTCACGCTGGTGATGCTCTCGATGGCCGTGGGCATGTACCTCCTGGGCAAGTTCGTGTTCGGGAAGCGGGGCTACTCGATGAACCTGAGGGCGGCCCGGGCGGGTGACGTCACGCCCCTGACCGGGCCGGCCGGCTGGGCCGCGGCGGGCCTGTTCGGCGTGGTGAGCCTGGCGGCGATCTCGCCCCACATCGGCGTGGTGCTCACGAGCTTCACCGCGCCCGGGCAGTGGTATCAGACCGCGCTCCCCTCCGTGTTCACGACCTCGCACTACTACCAGGCCCTGACGGCCGCGGATTCCTTCGGGGCAATCCAGAACTCGCTGAAGCTCGCGGCGGTGGCGATGGTCGTGGACATCGGCTTCGGGTTGCTGGTGGGGTACCTCATCGTGCGGACCCAGTTGCGGTTCCGCTGGCTGCTGGATGCCCTGTGCATGCTCCCGCTGGCGGTCCCCGGCCTGGTGCTGGCGTTCGGGTATGTCGCGATGAGCCTGCGCTGGCCGTTCGGAAAGGACGGGCCGCTGTCGGCGTTCGCCTCGATCCTGTCGGCGGACCCGAACCCCGTGCCGTTCCTCATCATCGCGTACTCGATCCGGCGGCTGCCATACATCGTGAGGTCAACGGTCGCCGGCCTGGAGCAGACCAGCGGCGAGCTGGAGGAAGCGGCGCTCAATCTCGGCGCCTCGAAGCTGACGGCGATCCGGCGCGTGATCGTGCCTCTCATCGCGGCGAACCTGATCGCGGGCGGGCTGCTGGTCTTCAGCTTCTCGATGCTCGAGGTGAGCGACTCGCTGATCCTCGCCCAGCAGAGCGGGGACTATCCGATCACCAAGGCGATTCTCGCGTTCATGGACCGCCTGGGGGACGGGCCGTACATCGCGAGCGCCCTCGGCGTGTGGGGCATGGCGCTGCTGACGTGCACGATCTTCGCCGCGAGCAGCCTCCTCGGCAAGAAGCTCGGGGCCGTCTTCAGAGTCTGAGCGATGCGCACCGTCGTCCAGAGAGTCCGGAGCGCGAGCGTCGCCGTGGGAGGCGAGAACGTTGCGAGCATCGGCGTCGGGCTCCTGGCACTCGTGGGGATCGAGGTCGGCGATGCACGAGCGGACGCGGAGTGGACCGCGGAGAAGCTGACGCACCTGCGGATCTTCGAGGACGCGGGGGGCAAGATGAATCTGTCCGTCCTCGATGTGCGCGGATCGCTGCTGCTGGTGCCGAACTTCACGCTGGCGGGGGATGCGTCGAGGGGGCGCCGGCCCGGCTTCGACCGCGCGATGAGGCCCGAGCAGGCCGGCCCGCTCTTCGAGGTGCTCGCCGGACTTGCCGCAGCGTCGGGTGTGCCCGTGGGGCGGGGCGTGTTCCGCGCCGAGATGGCGGTGTCGCTGGTGAACGACGGGCCCGTGACGCTGGTGCTCCAGTCGCCCCGCGCACCGGAAGGAGGCTGAGCACGTTGGAAGCGCCGCACGAACAGCGCGGGGTAGTGAAGCTCGTGTGCATGCTGCTGGGCGTCGCCGCGGCGCTGGCGGCGTATGCGCTGCTGCCCGGCGCGGCGTCGGGGCTGTCGCCCCAGGGCCGCGTCGTGGCGAGCGTCGGCGTGCTGATGGCCTTCTGGTGGATGACGGAGGCGATCCCACTAGAGATCACGGGTCTTGTGCCGCTGGTCGCGCTGCCACTGCTCGGCGTTGCCTCGCTGAAGGACGTGGCCGGCGCGTACGCGGACGACATCATCTACCTGTTTCTCGGGGGCATGATGCTCGGCGCCGCCATGGAACGCTGGGGCGTGCACCGGCGCCTCGCGCTGGCGATGCTCGCTCTGATCGGCACCAGCCCGTCGCGATTGGTCGGCGGGTTCCTGGTGACCAGCGCCTTCCTCAGCATGTGGGTCTCGAACACCGCCGCGACCGTCATGATGCTCCCCATCGGTGCCAGCGTCGCCGCGGTGGTGGCCGCGGGGCTGCAACGGGCCACGGGTGTCGACGCGAAGCGAGTAGCCAACTTCGGGCCGTGCCTCGTGCTCGCCATCGCCTTCGGCGCCACGATCGGGGGCGTGGGCACGGTCATCGGCACGCCCCCCGTGGCCCAGTACGCGGCGTACATGCACCGCGTGTACGGCCACGAGGTGACGTTCCTCTCGTGGCTGGGGATCGGGCTGCCGGTCCTGCTGCTGGTGGTGCCCGCGACGTGGGTAGTCCTGGCACGGGTCGCGCTGCCGGTGCCCCGGGGCGAGGTCGCCGGGGTAGCGGAGGCGATCCGAGAGCAGCGATCGGGACTTGGGGCGTGGTCGCGGGGAGAGGCGCTGACGGTCGCGGTGTTCGCCGCCGCGGCGCTCGCGTGGATCACGGTCCCGCTGCTGCGCGGCCTGCGGGGCGCCGACGGGGAGCGACTCCTGCCCTTCCTGGAGAAGGCGAGCGACGGGGTGATCGCGATCGGCGCGACACTGGCGCTGTTTCTCATCCCGGTGCGAGCCCGCGAAGGCCGGTGCATCCTCTCGTGGCGCGAGGCCCACCAGATTCCGTGGGGAATCCTGCTGCTCTTCGGCGGCGGGCTGAGCCTCGCCGCGATGCTCTCCGCCACCGGCGTCGACAGGTTCATCGCGTCACAGGCCGGGCCGCTCTCGTCCTGGCCCACGCTCGTGGTGCTTCTGGCCTTCTCCCTGGCGGCGATCATCCTGACAGAGTTCACCAGCAACACCGCGCTGGTGGCGGCTGCCCTTCCGGTGGCCGGCGCAGTGTCGGAGAAGTTCGGCCTGCCTCCCGCGGTGCTCCTCACGACGGTGACGCTCTCCGCAAGCCTCGGCTTCATGCTGCCGGGGGGAACAGCCCCGAACGCGCTGGTCTTCGCGTCAGGGCACGTCTCCATGAGGCAGATGATGCGGGGCGGGCTTCTGCTCGACGTCATGTGCGGCGTGGGTTCGCCGCTGGCGGTGTACGGCGCGTGGAAGCTGGGCCTGCTCCCGGGGACCTAGTCGCGGATCTCGGCGGGGTTCTGGCCCATCTCCATCGCGCTGATCTTGTGCAGCCGGCGGGTGTGCCGGCCGCCCTCGAACGGCGTGCCGATCCAAACCTCCGCGATCTTCTCGATGAGGCGCTGGCCCAGGAGATCCGCGGAGAGGCACAGCACGTTGGCGTTGTTGTGCGAGCGGGAGAGCTGGGCGGTCATCTCGTCATGAACCACGGCGGCGCGGACCCCGCGGACCTTGTTGGCGGCGATGGACATGCCGATCCCCGTGCCGCAGACCAGGATGCCGAGGTCCGCGCGGCCCTCGGCCACGGCCTTCCCCACGTCCCACGCACGCTCGGGATAGTCGCACGGTGCACCCTGGCAGTCTCCGAGGACCTGTGCCTGGTGGCCCTCTCGGTTCAGCTTCTCGGCGAGCGCACGGATCGCCGCGTGCCCGCGGTGGTCGGCGCTGAGCGCAATCCTCATGGTTCGGCTCCTTCATCGATCTCGAGTTCGGCGAGTCGGCGTGCGATCAGCTCGCGCAGCCTTCGGGCGGTCGAAAGATAGACTGCCTGCGCTGCTCCGATCGGGTCGGGGATGTCGTTCCCGCCAGGATCGAGCAGCTCGATCTTCACCCCGGGCGGAACGATCGAGGCCGCCGCTCTCGCGTGGGACGCGGTCATGGCCCAGACCCGGTCCGCGTCCTCGAGCATCTCGCGCGTCAGGCTTCGGGCACGGTGCCGTCCGGCGTCCACGCCCAGGGCCCTGAGCGCCGTCGCCGCCTCGGGCGTCATCGCATCACCGACGCCCGCGGCAACGCCGGCGGAGGCCACCCGGACGGGCACCCGCTTCAGCCCCGGACCGGGAGACTCTCGCACGCTGAGCAGGTCGCGCGCGATCGCTTCCGCCATCGGGCTCCGGCACGTGTTGCCGGTGCAGACGAACACCACCGATCGCTCGATGCGGGCCCGCACCTTTGCGGCGCTCCAGGCGCCCTCGCCCTCGATGGTGTAGCCACCGTCGAGCGTGAGTCTCACGGGCGTGGAGGGCTGCCCGTACCTGGCCGGTCCGTCGTTGACCACCGCCTCGATGCCCAGGGCGCGCGCCCGGTCGATCACTTCCGGCGTGAGCGAGCCGACGCCCGCGAGGTTGACATCCGCAAGCCGCTGCATGACCACAGGCCCGCGCACCTGCGAGAGAACAGCGCGGCAGAGCTCGTTGTCCGGCACGCGGGTGAAGACCGTCATGCCGTCGTCGATGATGCCCGCGGGCAGGTCCAGCCGCTGGAGCGCGGGGCCGAGGTCGGCGCCGAGCTCGACGGCGAGCCGGATCGGGCCCGGGAGCAGCCGGCGGATGGCGCGCACCTGCAGCGGGCTCCGACGCGCGACGACCCGCAGCACTTCTCCGACCGACGCGGCATGCCACGTCTTCGGGAAGACCGTCCCGGGCTTCTGAATCGCTCGCATGCGCCCGGCCGCAGCGGGGGAGCGGGCTCCGAACGCGATGCCGTACACGGTTTCCGTGGGCAGGACCGCCAGGCCGTCCGCGGAAAGGGCCGCGACAGCAGCGGCGACGCTCTCGCGGAGTCCGGCGGGGGGCTTGGTGGCGCTCTCGGCCATCGGGCGATGGTAGCGTGGCGTCAGGTGTCGGCCCCGGGCAGACGGCACCGGTCCCTCGGCCTGTGACGCGCGATCCACTGGTATCCCACAGAGGCGAGGTAACTCACGCCCGGGATGTAGAGCAGCAGCGCCGGCAGCACCCCAAGCGGGGTCTGCACAAGCGCACGCCTGATCGCGCGAAAGCCCAGAAGTACGCGGCCTGTGGCCGTCCGCATGGGCATGCCGGTGTCCGCAAGGTCAAGGGTGACGGGCAGGTCATCCGCGGCCTCGTGCAGGTCTCGGAACTCCAGGCGGTCAAGCCAGTCGAGCCTTCGAAGCCAGGTCACCGACCGGCGGCAGAGCCCGCAGCGTCCGTCGTAGTAGCAACGGTCCCGCATCCGTCATCATAGGTGGAGGTGTGGTCGCCCCGGCCCGAAGCTCGCTTGGCGGCCCGGTGGATCTCCAGGAGCCTGGCGACCTCGATGGCCGTGATCCCCGTGCGATTCGCGATGCGGGCGAGTTGCACGCGGTTGTCGCAGCCGAGCTTGGCACCAAGGGAAGCGCGGTGCCACTCGATGGTGCGCGTGCTGCGGTGCATCACCTGCGCCGCCTCGTCGCTGGTCTTGGCCATCCCGATGTGGTGGAGTAGCTCCAGTTCCCGCTCCGTGAGCACCCCGAGCGCACCCATGTCGTTGTTGCGCGTCGTGCGGACGGGTCCAGCGGGCTTCATCCAGGGTTGCTCCGCCACCAGCGACCCCGCCGTCGCAGACGCCACCACCAGGCCCGTCTGCGGCCCCGCCGGGCGGAGCGTCACGAAGAACAGGTGTCCCTTGACCACCGAGAGGTACACGACCACGCGCTGGTGCGTGATGGCCTCCGCGATGAACGAAACGCACTCCGCGGCCTTGGCGGGGCCCACCAGGCTCCCCAGCGCGGCGCCCGCAATGTCCGCAGCCGGTCCCGCAAGCGATGCAGAGGCGACGCGATTCGCGAACACCACGTTGCCCCCAACGTCGATCACCGCGAGAGGGCTCGAAAGGTCATCTCGGAGCGCCGAGAGCAGTGCTTCGGCGCCCACACACTCAAGGATCGTGCTGTTGTTCACGCGACTCCCCGTGTTGAAGGGCCCTTGAACCCAGGTCAGCGCGTGGCACGTCGGTGGCACGCTTCGGGCCTCTATTCGCGCCGGTAGCTTCCGCGTTACGAGCGCGACGGGAGCTCGTACCTCAGCGAGACGGTCGCGTGCATGGGCGGGAACTTCATGACCAGACGGTGCGCTCGGAGGAGCGCGGGGTCAGCGCCCAATCTGGACAACGTCCACTCGATGAGACGCCCGTAGTCGGGAACCCAGGGCGATTCGAGCGCGGGACGCGGCCCGGGGAGTTCCACGGCGCGCTCGAGGAATGGCAGGGGTAGCCCCGAATGCGCAGAACCCGCGTGACCGACCTTGCCTCGAATCAGGACTTCCGGGTCCCTTCCGAGCCCGAGACGTTCATCCACGATCACGTCAAACTGCAGCGTCTCAGTGGGTTGATGGATGTGCGAGACGAACTCCGCGTGCGTGTCGCCCGCGGTGCGGAATCTCCCCGCTCGCCCTCTGAACACGCTCCCGAAGAAGCAGGTGCACTTCCCGAGGTTGCCGATGGGGCCGGAGTCGAGCACGTATTCCACGCCGCCCGGGGTGGGGACGGTGCTGATCGCAGGGAGGTTCTTCGAACAGAACTCTCGCAGCAGGTTCGCGCGGTCCGGCGAAGCCGGGTCCAGCGGCTCTTCCGGGGGCGGGGCGAGGTCCGGGTTTCCCTGCGCATCAAATGAATGTTTGTAGAAGATGGGCCACGGGGTTCGGGGCCTGAGGCGGCGGAGGTCGACCAGGCCGCCGAGCATGGCAACGTCGACGCGCTCGGGCTCTGAGCCGTTCGGAAGAACGAGCACCGTGGTGGATCGCGCGCGTGCCTGGGCTCCCCACACGCCCGAGTTTCCTCTGAAGGCAAGCTTGCGGCTGTGCTCGAGGCGCTCCGCGGCGTCACGTCCGCCCATGCCGTCGAGAATCAGGTCGAACGTCGCGCGGTCCCCCGCGTGTCGCGCGACCAGACGCTCGAACTCTTGCCTTGCCCCGTTGAACGCCGCGAGGTGGTTTGAGGAGCCGCCTCGGCGCTGAACCGCCGACACGAAGATCTCGAGCCCCTCGTCGCCGGGGAGGTGCAGGAAAGCCTGGAACATGTCCGCTGTCCCGGCAACCTTCGAGATTTTCCACGTGAGGTTCCGGCTGATGCCGAGCTGGCGGGCCATCTCCTGCGGCTCGGTCGCGCTCAGACCGGCCCCCGACAGCAGTGATATCAGCGAACCCCGGAACGCCCCAAAGACAGCGCCCAGGTGGTCCTCGAAAGCGGTCAGACTCGGTCGATCCATGGGGCCCCCGGGGGAGTCGTCACAAGATTGGCAGGGTAGGGCTCGGGCTCCCCGCCGGGGCAACGCACAGCCTCCAGTTCCGAAGCTCAACGCCGCCGATGTCCGATGTAGGATTGCCCCTCCCCCGACGCGCCCACTCCATGCTCCGACCCGGTCAGACCATCGCGATCATCGTCCTGTGCCTGCTGACGTTCGGCGTGGTCATGGTCAACTCCGCCGACATGCGCGTGACGCTGGTCGGCTCGGACCAGCCCGTGCCGGAACTCACGGCGGCCGGGGTTGTCGCCTCCCGACCCACCATCTACATGGTGCTGGCAATGGCGGCGCTCACGGTCGGCGCGCTGCTGCCGGTGCGCCGCATGGCCTCGGGGGTCTCGTCCCTGCGGGGTGAGCACGATGGCTTCCGGCCCCTGGCGCTGGCCACGCTCGCCATTCTCATGATCTGTGCCCTGGTGTACGTCCCCGGCCTCGCCCCTGAGATCAACGGGGCCCGTCGCTGGCTCCGGCTGCCCGTCCCGGGCCTGGGCGACTCGCTCTCCGTGCAACCCTCGGAGATCGCGAAGTGGGCCATGGTGGTCATGGTCGCCTGGGCAGCCACCCTCCGTGCACGATTCCTCGGGCGGTTCTGGGTAGGCCTTGTGCCCATCCTGATCGCGGTCGGCGTGGTCAGCGTCGTCATCGTGAAGGAAGACCTGGGCACCGGCGCCCTCGTGGGCCTCGTGGGCTGCGTGATGCTGCTCGCGGCGGGGGCCCGCTTCTGGCACTTCATCGTCTTTGTGCCCTTCGCAGGCTTCGGTCTCGCATACGCCATCATGTCCAGCGATTACCGCATGAAGCGGATCATGGCCTTCTCCGACCCCTACGCCGACCCGGAGGGCATCGGCTATCACACCATCCAGTCCCTCGCGGCGATCGCGAACGGCGAGGGCTTCGGACGCGGACTCGGGCACGGCCTTCAGAAGTTCGGCTACCTCCCCGAAGCACGGACCGACTTCATCTTCGCCGTCATCTGCGAGGAGTTGGGCATCGCCGGCGCCGCCCTGGTCTGTACGCTGTTCATCGGCCTGACCTGGGCGGGCTGCACCGTCGCGCGGCGCGAGCGAGAGATGCTCCCTCGGCTGATGGTGCTGGGCGTCACGGCCACGGTCGCTATTCAGGCCGTCATCAACCTCATGGTGGTCACAGGGCTTGCGCCGACGAAGGGCATCGCGCTCCCGCTGCTCAGCTCGGGGGGAACCGGTTGGATCCTGACCTCTTTCTGCCTGGGGCTGGTGATCTCCATCGAGCGCACCCAGCCCGCCGCGGAGGAGCTGCCCGCGCCCGCGGCAGCGTGACGCATGGGGGCGGAGCCCAGCAGCACCATCTTCTTCGCCGGCGGGGGCACGGGCGGACACATCTTCCCCGCGGTCGCCATCGCTGAGCAGATCCTCAAGACGCACCCCGACGCGCGTTGCATCTTCCTCTGCTCCGAGCGCCCCCTGGACGCGGAGATCCTGCGGGCGCAGTCGATCGCCGGTCGGGCGGCGGAGTTCCAGGCAATCCCAGCCCAGCCCTTCGGGGTGAGGCCCCGCGCACTGCTCAAGTTCCTGCGGACCTGGGGCGGATCGATCCGCGCCAGCCGCGAGCTCATCCGGGATGCTCGCGCACGGGGCCCCGTGGTCATGGTGGCGATGGGCGGGTTTGTCGCGGCACCCGCGGCTCAGGCCGCCCGAGTGGAGCGTGTGCCGACGCTGCTGGTGAACCTCGACGCGGTGCCGGGGCTCGCGAATCGATGGATCGCGCGCTTCGCGTCGCGCGTGGTGACCTCGGCGCCGGTGCCCGGGCGCGCGTGGAGGGCGGTGCCTCCGATCGTCCGGGAAGGGGCGCTCAGGCGCGGCTCGCCCGCGGAGTGTCGGCACGCGCTCGGGCTTGACACCTCTCGCCCCGTGCTCCTGGTGACCGGCGCGAGCCAGGGCGCGAGCAGCATCAACCGCTTCATGCAGGCGTTCGCGGCAGGGAGCGCCCGGCCGCTCGCGGGGTGGCAGGTGATCCACCAGACGGGCAAGACCGACGCCGCGGAGTGTCGCGAGGCGTACGCGGCGGCGGGAGTGCCGGCGCGGGTGCAGCCGTTCTTTGACGAGATGGGGGCCTGCTGGGGCGCGGCGGAGGCCGCCGTCAGCCGCGCCGGCGCGGGCAGCGTGGCGGAGGTCTGGGCGTCCGGCGTTCCGACCATCTTCCTCCCCTACCCCTACCACCGGGACCAGCACCAGCGCTTCAACGCCGCCCCGCTCGAGCGCGCCGGGGGGGCACTGATCTGCACCGATCTCATCGATCCGGCACGAAATCTGGACACCTTGGGGCCGTTGCTGGCGGATCTCCTGAGCAACCCCGAAAGAAGAAAGGCGCTCCGGGAGGGGCTGGCCTCGCTCGGCCCCGCAGACGGGGCCGCCCGGTGTGCCGCGGAGATCCCGGGAATGCTTGCCTCGCCACGCTGAATTTGCTTCTGTCTCGGGGCCCCGCTCCGTACAATCCTCGCACATGGAGGCTGCGACGTATTCCAAGGCTCGCTGCGTGGTGTGGCACCCCCGGGGAAGGCCCCCTCGGCCCGAACTTGCGGCTGCCCTCGACCGCCCGGGGCTGCGGCACGTCCGGTGCGAGTCCGCAATGCAGGCGTTTGCACACCTCACGACCAGACGTGGCCCCTGGGCTCTCACAAACCAGGAGCTCGGCGTGCTGATCCTCGTCGAGCCCGAACGGCTCTCCGACCTGATCGGGGTGATCGACGTGGTGGACCGGTACAACCCCGCCGCCGCGGTCTGGCAGTTTGACCCCGCTGGAGAGCCACGTCTGCGGGCCGTCACCGCGGATGACCTGAGCCACTGGCGAACCCAGCACGCACCGGCGATGGAGCCGGAGCGCCAGAGTCAGAATCCTCGGGATGGGCTGTCCCCCGCGCCGGCTTCCCCCGATCGCCCCGCCTCGCCTCCCGGGCTGAGGCTTGCCGGCGAGGGCCCGATGCCTCCCCAGCACCGTCCTCCTGACGCGTCGGCCCCACCCCATCCGCACCCGGACGTCAAGCCTGCCCCGCGACCGGAGACGACCCAGCGGCCCCTGGGAGCCCCGGAGCCGTCTGAGGGGGCACAGCCCATCGTTCCGCTGCTGTCCGACGAAGAACTGGCAATGTTGCTGTCCGGAGATGCCGACCAGAAGCGGTGACCGGCAGTCGTGAAAGCGCGGATGTCGCGGTTATCGGACGATGAATCGGTCCCCTGCCCATCTCGGGGGTGACGATGGGGCCCAACTGGCGGAGTCCGGTGGGCGTAGGAACCTCCGGGTGTCGGGCTCACCGATACCCTGAGGCTGGCCCAAGGTGGGGCCGAAAGGGACCTCCGTGGCGAGTGGAGAAGCTCATCCGGACGTGCGTGTGGTGCTGCTGGGTCGGACCGGGTTGGACGCCGCGCTGCGTCTGGACCCCGGCATCGAGCTGGTGCGAGTCAAGACGCCTCTCGAAGCGATCGGCGAGGTTGCCAACCCGATCGACGACCAGTCGCCCGCGCGGGCGGTGGTCGTGGTGGGCACAAAGGTGAAAGAGCTTGAGGAGAGGCCCGAGTCGGCAGCGGACTTCGTGTCTTCGCTGCGTGTCGCGCACCCGGGGATCGTCGTGATCGGGGTGCAGAACGGCCTCGTGCTCCCATCCGCGTTCGACGCGGGGCTCGACCCCGGAGCTTCGCCGGAGATGCTGAGGCTCGCCATGCGCTGGAGCCCGGGCGCCGCCGACCGGCCCGGAGGGCTCTCTCCGATCGGTGGGGCGCCCGCGCCGGAACTGAAGACCGACTCGCGTGCGACCGCAGCACCGACGAGCGCGCCCGCGACTCCCCCGGCCTCACAGCCCGCACCGGCTGCCCCGGCCAGGGCCGCGACGACGGACCCGGAATCGCTGATCCTCGCCTCGATGGGCGTGGGAGTGGACACGAGCAATCCCGAGAGGCCGGGCGGACAGCGGGCCCCGGCGGGCACGGAGCTGGGAGACCTGGCGCTGGTTGCCTCGCTGGTCAAGGGCGGTGATCCGCTGCCGCTGGCGCTGGCGATGATCCGCGCGCGGACCGGCGATCAATCGGTGGAGTTGCTGGGCCCGGCGGACGGGGGCGCGCGGGACGCGCGGTGCGTCCCGGTGGTGTGGGAGTCCGCGAACTTCGGCGATCTCAGGGCCAGCCGCGTGACCCCCGACGCCCTGGGCGCACACGCCCGCTGGCTCGCGGGCTGGCTGAGGTTGCGTGATCAGCAGAACCAGCTCCGCACCGCGGCGTTCACCGACCCGCTCACGGGCGCCTGGAACAGACGGTACTTCGACCGGTTCATCAGCACGGCGGTGGAGCAGGCCCGCACCAATCGCACGTACCTCACGGTGCTCCTGTTCGACATCGACAACTTCAAGAAGTACAACGACCTGTACGGGCACGACGCCGGGGACGAGATCCTGCGTGAGGCGGTGCGGCTGCTGCGAAGTGTGATCCGCCCGACGGACCGCGTCTGCCGCGTGGGCGGCGATGAGTTCGCGGTGATCTTCCACGAGCCCCAGGGTCCGAGGCAGACGGGAAGCAGCCATCCCACCGATGTGCTGGCCATCGCGGGGAGGTTCCAGCAGCAGATCCTCAACCACAGGTTTCCGAAGTTGCTGAACTGCGCGCCGGGCACCCTGACGATCTCCGGCGGCCTCGCGACCTTTCCCTGGGACGGCGCAACGCCCGCCGAACTGCTCGCGAAGGCGGACCAGCTCGCGATGCAGAGCAAGCGGCAGGGGAAGAACGCGATCACGATCGGCCCGGGCGCCATGCGACTGCTGGAGCCTTGACCACGGTCCCGGTGCCCCGTTCAGGGCCTCGCAAGCGAACGCTCCGGCGCGGCGTAGAGGCTCACCTCCCCGGTGTTCTCGGCCCAGACCACGGCGGGGTCGTTCGCGGGGCCCGTGCCCCTGGGGAAGTCGGTGGCGCTCACGGCCTTGGCGTGCCCGTCGGCGAAGGCGGTGTTGGTCGAGCCGCCTCCCGCGCCGTCGTGGCGGTAGCCGATCCGGGAGTTTGTCGTGCCGATCTTGTTGTCGCGGTGACGACCGGCGTAGACGCCATCGGCAGTGGCGATGAGCTGCGCGGGCCGGGCAAAGGCAGAGAGACGTGTCTGCTCGAGCACGAGGCCGTTGGAGCCCGGTCCGTAGCCGACGGACCCCGTGTAGTGGAGGTCCGGCTCCACGGCGGTGGAACCCCCGATGGGGTTCAGGGCGTTGATCCAGTATGAGACCCGGAGAATGCGCAGAAAGCCGCGGCTTTCGATGGTGGTCGGCACGTTCGCGGCCCCGGTGCGGGTGAACGGCCAGTCGACCCACCCCTTCGGGTTGTGTGGGTTGGTGCCCGTGTTGCCGGTGGCCACGCCTTCGATATCGAAGGTGTCAGGGCAGACGAACGGACCGCGGCGGGATTCGCGGGCACCGGCCATGTAGCCGTCGCGGTCAAGGATCGGCCCCCACCCATCGAGCGGTTCGGTGGTGTCGAGGCCGGACATGTTGTACGACGGGACGACCCGCTCCTTGTGATCATTGGTGTAGAGCGTGAACGCCTGCGCGACAGACCGCTGCGTGCTGAGGCAGACCGTGGCCTTGGATGCACGGCGAGCCTTGCCCAGCGCCGGGAGGACCATCGCGATGAGGATCGCGATGATGGCGATGACAACGAGAAGCTCGATGAGGGCAAAGGCCCGCCGCATGCGTGGTTTTAGCCCCCCTCGGGCGCAAGTGCTACGTGAAACCGGCGTCCGAGGCCATCAGGCTGCAGGGATTGCGCCGTCACGGGGCAACCGGATACGAAGGGGATGGAATTGCGCCCTCTCCGTGCTTCGGCGAGCCTTCGGGAGTGAAGTCGGGGGTGGGGCGGGCCGATAGGCGTTATCAGCACCAGCACGGGTGCCTATGCCGGGAGCCGACCATGAGACTAGCCCACGCCGAAGTCGAGACGGACACGAACACGCAGACCGACCGGCGTCGGACCCCGCGTCGCCAGATGCAGGGCGGCGCGATGGCGGTCTTCTCGACCGGTCTCGGGGCCGGCATGCTGGTCCGGGTGAGCCTCCTCGACGCGAGCTGGACGGGGATCGGGGTTCGCTCCCCCGTGGCGGTCGAGCCCGGCGCGTGCGTCTCGCTTGTGCCCGATGACGCAATGTGGCCCAGGCAGACGGGGCTCGTGGTGCGATGCGAGCCGGATTCCGAAGGCGGCTATCGGGTCGGACTCCTCAGCAAGCGGTCCAAGGCCGTCGCCTGATCGCGACATTCCGAGCCTCTGCATGGAAATCAGCGCGGCATCACTCTCGGCCCTGACCCAGGCCCGCCTCGCGGGCGAGGTATCCGTGCGCGTGGCACGCACCGCGCTGGATGCGCAGCAATCGCAGGGTGAGCAGATGGTGGGCCTGCTTCGCGTGGCGGCGGAGTTCGCTCTCCGAGAGGGCGAACGGGCCAGGTCGGGGCTCGGCGACGCCCTGGACGTCGAGGCGTAGCCATGTGCCGCTTCGTGCTCTATCAAGGGCCGGCCATCACGCTGTCATCGCTGGTCACGGAGCCCTCCCACTCGATTGTCAACCAGAGCGTACACGCGGACGAGACCGAGGAGCCGCTCAACGGCGACGGCTTCGGGCTGGCGTGGTACGTGCCGGAGCTCTCGGCGAGTCCGGCCCTGTTCCGGAGCGTAACCCCGGCGTGGAGCAACCAGAACCTGCTCGAGCTTGCCCGGGTCACGCGCAGCGGGTGCGTCATGGCCCACGTGCGCGCCGCGACGCGTGGCCTGCCCGTCGCGGAGATCAACTGCCACCCGTTCACGTCCGGTCCCTACGCCTTCATGCACAACGGGGACGTGGCGCGGTTCGGTCAGATCCGGAGGCAACTGCTCGCGGACCTGTCGGACCCGGCGTTCAGTGCGATCCGAGGCTCCACCGATTCCGAGCACCTGTTCGGCGTGTTCCTCGATGAGGCGCTCAGCCGCGAACCCCACCTGCACGCGGACCGGGCGGCGGCGCTGGGGGACTGCCTCGAGGCGGCCCTCCGGCGAGTGCTGGGCCTCGTGGACCGCGCCAAGGCGGCCCTCCCCGCGCCCGCGGGCACGGACGACGATGACTCGTGGATCAACGCGGCGGTGAGCGACGGCACGTGCTCCGCGGCGGTGCGCTTCACGAGCGCGAGCGATGAGCCGTCCTCGCTGTACGTCCACTCCGGTCGACGGTACGTGTGCGACGCGGGCGTGTGCAGGCTCGTCGAGCCGGGACCGGGCGAGGCGACGGCGATCATCGCGTCCGAGAAGCTGAGCGAAGACCCGGGGTGGGAGCGGGTGCCTCGGAACCACCTCGTGCTGGTGCGCGAGGACGGCACCGTGGTGACCAGGCCTCTGGTGCTCGACTAGCGGGGCGGACCATGTGAATTCACGACGGGGCGGGGCGCGCGGCGCATCCTCGCTGGTGACGCGCTCGGGCGGGGGACTTCGGCGCCGCGACGCACAAGGAGATGCTCATGAAGCGCGCGATGCTCAAGTCCGCGGCGGTGGTGGCCGGTCTGATCATGTTGGCGGAGATCGCGGTGCTGCTGACGCCGCAGATGGTGCTGATCGGCGCGTTCTCACGCTGAGACGCCCCTCAGAACTGGGTCGGATCGCAGGCGAAGAGCCACAGCCGCGTGGGCTCGCCCGGGCGGAGGTCATTGTCCGTGGAGACCAGCAGCGTTGGCCGTCCATCGGACAGGTCCGGGCCGAAGCAGAGCCCTTCGATCTTCTCGGGCATGGCGGCGCCGGCGAGGCCGTACGCCGGGTCGCAGAGGTCCAGGACCAGCCGAGTCTTCGCCGGGACGATGCCCGGGGGCAGGTCGGTCGAGGGGAGCGCCGCGATGGTGGATACATCGGTCGCGCCGGCAAAGTCGGCCAGATACACGCGGCGGAAGGTCGCCTCATGGGCCGCGTGCCCGTCTCGCTCCAGCACGAGGAGCTTCGCGGGCGCGACCCAGAGCGCCTCGGAGATGCCGTGCTTCGGGCTGTGGAGCTGGTAGACACGCTCTCGCGTGCCCGGAGACTTCAGGTCTTGCTCGAGCACGCGGACGTTGATCCCCACGCGCTTGTTGCTGGCGTCCAGCGCGTTGTCCTGGATGAGCGGCGACTGGGGGAGGGCCCAGGCCGTGGAGCCGTCGGGCGAAACGGCGAGCGCTTCGAAGCCCCGGTTCGGCTGGCGTCCCGAGGTGTTGTGGGGCGGAAGCTCGAACTCCGGCGCACCGTCGGGCGAGGCAATCCGGAATGCGGGGGGCGGCAGAATCCGTCGAAGCCTGGCACCGAGCATTGAGTACTCGTCGATGAACGGGCCGTACTCATCGGCGATCAGCAGCGTGCCCGCGGGGGTCGCCGCAACGGCCTCGGGATCGAGGCGGGCAGAGCGGGACTGGTCATCCGGGGCATACGCCTGCGAGAACCCGATGCACGGGCGGAGTGCTTCGTCCGCGAGGAGACGGGTCTCGACGAGCTCGACGCGGAGACGCGCGGGCGAGCCGCCGGCGAGGGGCTCGGCGAGCGTGATGCGCAGCACGTGCACGCGGCAGCGGTACGTCGTGGCACCGTCGAGCGGCCCGCGGTCGGCGACTGCGGCGAACAGGTTCGGCTCCTCGAGGCGGCATATCCCGGACCCGAACGATCCGAGAAGATCGTGCGGGACGCCCGGGAGAATCGGGGACTCGAGCCCGGAGCGGTCGCGGGCGTCCCAGGCGATCTCCGCGGTGGCGACAAGCTGCGGGGGCTGCGCAACCGAGCAGATTGCGATGAGCGGCCAGTGAAGCATGAATGAGGGTAGAAAAAAACCGCGGAGCCCAGAGGGCCCCGCGGCAGAGTTCACAGAGTCTTGACGGCCCCGAGGGCCATCAGGAGCGGGCAGCCGATCAGCGGCGACGACGAGCCATCGCCAGACCACCGAGGCCGAGGAGGGCGAGGGCGCCCGGGGCGGGGGTGATGCTCTTGTCCTTGCTGATGATGAAGGTGCGGTTGGCGGGGATCGTGATGTTCCACTGGTAGGCCCAGGTGAAGTCGGCGGGACCGATCAGCGGGCCGCCGTTGCCGCTCAGGTTGTCGGTGTTGAGGTCGTCGAGCTTGCCGATCGTGACGGGGTAGGTGTTGACCTCCCAGTTGTTGGCGGGGGGCGTGACGACGGTCTCGTTGATGCCGATGCCGGAGGTGGTGTCCTCCTGGCGAACGACGTTGGGGCTCAGGATGCCGACGAAGTCGTCGAGGGTAGTGCCACCCAGGTCGAAGTCGCTGTACTGGAAGAAGCTCATGGTGAGCGGGGCGCCGGTGGTGTTGGAGATGCGGATCTGCTCGGCGATGTCGGAGCGGTTGGAGCCGGCGGAGCCGCCGCGGAGCGTGAAGCGAATCTCGATGGAGAATCCGGTGCCGCCGCTGTACAGCACGGACATGGTGTCATGGCGTGCGTCGAAGTTGGTGTTGCTGGAGAACTCGCCGACGATGGGCAGCGAGTTGATGCGCTGCTCGGGCCCGGTGGACCCGACGCGGTACCAGAACCACTGGCTGAACAGCTGGTTGGTGCCGTCCACCACCCAGGAGTTCATGCCGGGGCGGGTGCCACCGACTGCGTTGGTGTCGACCGTTGCCGTGGAGTTCCCATCGGCAAGCGTGAAAATCGTGGCGTTGGCGGTGCCCGCGGTTGCGAGCAGAGCCATGGACACGAGTCCGAACGTCGTAACCTTGGTCATCTCTCTCTCCTCTGACCAGCGATACGTTTCCCCCCTCTAGGGATTCGCGCACTGGATCTTGCTCTCGGTAGACATCGTACTTTCGGACCTCGACTTGTCAACGCCAAATGCGCCGAAATCAGGTTGGGGCGTCAGATTCCGATGCCTGAATCAACGATCTGGAAGTCCAATAATACAAACTACTTGCGCCGAACTTGCCCCTGGTTGGCCCGTTCCGGACCGAAAAAAAAGCCGCGAACCTGCGTTCGCGGCTTTCAAGGCTTGAAATTCCGAGGAGAAATCAGCGGCGGCGGCGAGCCATCGCGAGACCACCGAGGCCCAGGAGCGCCATGGCGCCGGGGGCGGGGGTGATGATCTTGTCCTTGGAGACCAGGAAGCTGTCGCCGGGGGCGAGGGTGACCGTCCACTGATAGGCCCAGGTCATGTCGCCGGGGTAGGGGCCGCCGTCCATGTTGAGATCGGTGGCCGCGCCGTCGTTGAGGAGGTTGAGGATGGAGGCGAAGGGACCGGCCTGCCAGCGGGTGGCGGCGGGGGTCACCACGGTTTCCTGGAAGGCGACGCCACCCTCGAACTGCTGGGCGACGTTGCCGCTGGGGATGAACACCGTGTCGCCACCGGCGGTGCCGCCGAGGTCGAAATCGCTGTACTGGAAGAAGTTGATCTCCAGCACGGAGGTGCCGACGTTGACGAGCCGGATCTGCTCGAGGATGTCGGAGTTGCCGTCGCCGGCGAGCCCGCCCTGCAGACCGAAGGTGACTTCGGCGGCGAGCTGCCCGTTGGAGTAGGTGGCGACTACGGTGTCGTCGCGCGGGTCGAAGTTGGTGTTGCTGACGATGTGAGCCTGATAGCCCAGCGTGTCAAGGGACTGCTCGGGGCCCTGGCCGATGCGGTACCAGAACCACTGCTGGAACAGGTGGTCAACGCCGTCAACCGACCACGTGTCCATGCCCGACGCACTGTTCAGGTTGACGCGCACGAGGCTGTTGCCATCCTCGAGCGTCACCGTCTGGGCTTGGGCGGCGCCTGCAAGCAGCGCGAGCGCGCCAATCCCTGCGAAAACTCCGATCTTCATGACGTTCCTCCAGTCTCTCCTCGCCGTAGGCCGCGCACTGCGGCCGCAAACTGCGATGGTCTAGCATCGCACATCCCGCGGGTTTGTCAAGGATTTTCGCGGGTTTGACGGCTCGTTTTGTGGTTCGGACGACACCCCATGAACGTCCTATAACGATCAAACCCCTTACGCTCGGAGCAGCCGCTCCAGGTAGTGGATATCGACCCCTCCCCTCCTGAAGTCTGTGTTTGTGACCAGCCTCTGGTGGAGGGGGATGGTGGTGTGGATCGGACCCACCTTGAACTCGCGGAGCGCCCTCGCCATGCGGTCGAGGGCCTGCTCCCGGGTATCGGCATGGACGATCAGCTTCGCGATCATCGAGTCGTAGTTGGGGGGGACGACATACCCGGGCACCACGTGGGTGTCCAGCCGCACGCCGGGACCGCCCGGGACCTGCCAGATCTCGATCTTGCCGGCGCTGGGCCGGAAGCCGGCGGCGGGGTCCTCGGCGTTGATTCGGCACTCGATGGCGTGGCCCCGAATGTGGACGTCTTCCTGCTTGAACGGGATCTTCTCGCCGGCGGCGATCTGGATCGATGCCTTGACGATGTCGATGCCGGTAATGAGCTCGGTCACGGGGTGTTCGACCTGGACCCGGGTGTTGACTTCCAGCATGTAGAAGTCGCCCTTGCCGTCCATCAGAAACTCGCAGGTCGCAGCGCCGGCGTACTTGGCTGTCTGGATCATCTTGGCCGCGGCCTGGCAAACCCTTCGGAGCTTCTCCCGGTTGATGAGCGGGGCGGGGGCCTCTTCGATGACCTTCTGGTGACGGCGCTGGAGGGAGCAGTCACGCTCCCAGAGGTAGACGGCGTTGCCGTGCTTGTCGCCGAGCATCTGAATCTCGACATGGCGGGCGTGCTCGAGGTACTTCTCGATGAAAACCGAGCCGTCACCGAAGGCCGCCTGCGCTTCCTGGCTGGCGACGCGGAGCTGGGTGCGCAGGGTGGCCTCGTTGTGGCAGACCTTCATGCCCCGCCCGCCGCCGCCGGCGGAGGCCTTGATGATGACGGGATAGCCGATTTCATCGGCGATCTTGACCGCTTCCTCCTCGTCCTCGATGGCGTCCTCGGAGCCCGGGAAGACGGGGACGCCGCTGGCACGGGCCGTCCGCTTGCACTCGACCTTGTCGCCGAGCTTGCCCATGGCCTCCGGGGAGGGGCCGATGAACTCGATCTTGCAATCGCGGCAGGCCTGGGAGAAGTCGGGCCTTTCGGAGAGGAAGCCGTAACCGGGGTGGATGGCGTCGACATCCGCGATCTCGGCGGCGGCGATGAGGCGGGCGATGTTGAGGTAGGACTCCTTGGCCGGGCCGGGGCCGATGCAGATCGCCCGGTCGGCGAGGCGGAGGTACGGAGCGTCCTTGTCGGCGGTGGAGTAGACGCAGACGGACTCGATCTCGAGCTCGCGGCAGGCGCGGAGGATCCGGAGGGCGATTTCTCCGCGGTTGGCGATCAGGACTCGCTTGAACATTCGATCTCCGGATGTTGGGCCCGCAGGCGCGAACTCCGCCGGGCGCGGGCCGGTGCCGCCCGGACGCCCTGGCGCGGGGGCGGCAGCGGCCTTTCGACAGTCAGGGGCGGATGGCGAAGAGCTTCTGGCCGAACTCGATGGCGGCGGAGTTGGAGACGAGGATCTGCTCGATGACCCCATCCTTCTCGGCCTTGATCTCGTTGAAGACCTTCATGGCCTCGATCAGGCACACGACCGTGTCCTTGGAAACACGCTGCCCGATCTTGACGAAGGGCGCGGCGTCTGGATTCGGCGCCAGGTACACGGTGCCCACCATGGGGGAGTCGATGGTGACCTGGCCCGCGGCGGGTGCCGGAGCCGCAGCCGGAGCGGGCCCCGCGGGGGCGGCCTGGACGGCAGGAGCGGCGTGAACCTGCACGGGGGCGGCCTGCACGGTCGCGGCGCCACCCCGGCGGATGCAGATGCCCTGCTCGCCGTCCTTGATGTCGACCTCTGTGAGGTCGTTGTCCTTCATGAGGGTCACGAGGTCCTTGATGTGCTTGATGTCGATCATGCGATCTGGTCCCGGGATTGACGGGGTCGGTTGCTGGGTCGCCATGGATGGCTCCTACAGGGTCGCCCAGTCCAAGTCTAAGGGCAAGGAGCAGAGGCACTGGGCCCCACGTTGGGTAACAAGATAGTCGTTCTCCAGCCTCACGCCTCCCACACCGGGCAGATAAATGCCCGGTTCGATGGTGACGACCATGCCTGCGCGGAGCTCGGTGCCGGGTGGCTGGTGGGCGAGCCGCGGGCCTTCGTGGATGTTCAGACCGATGCCATGCCCGAGTCCGTGGCCGAAGTGCTTGCCGTATCCGGCCTTAGAGATGATGCCTCGGGCGGCCGCATCGACGTCGGTGGTGCGGGCACCCGCGCGCAGCACCGACACGGCGGCGTGGTGGGCGTCGAGAACGATGGTGTAGATCTCGCGCAGCCTGCTCGGCCATTTTCTGATCGCAAAGGTGCGGGTCATGTCGCTGCGATAGCCCCCCACCGTTGCACCCCAGTCGATGAGGAGCCCCTGGCCGTTGGCGAGCGTCGTGCGCTGCGGGCGGTAGTGCGGCAGCGAGCCGTTGGCGCGGGCCGCCACGATGGTCTCGAAGGCGGGCACCGATGAGCCCCGAGTTTTCATCTCGTATTCCAGCCTCGCCGCGACCTCGAGCTCTGTCTGACCGACGCGGATCGTCTTGAGCGTCGCGAGGAGCGCCGCCTCCTGAATCTTCGCGGCGGCGCGGATGTTCGCGACCTCGCCTGCGTCCTTGACCTCCCGAAGGGGCTGCACGAGCCCCGGGAGCGGCACGAACGACACGCCGGATGCGGCCTTTTCCAGCATGGCGCGATCCATGAGCGTCACCGATTCGGATTGGATCGCCACGCGGCGTACGCGGCGGGACTTGAGCTCAGAACCGACCGCCGCGGCGATCGACCCGCTTCGCATCACGATGCGTGCGCGGACCGGCAGGTGCGCGAGTTCTTCTTCGTACCGAGAGTCAGAGATGATCGTCAGCCCGGAGGGGCCGACGAGCAGGAACGAATCGCCACCAAGGAAGCCTGTGAGGTACCCGACATCGAGCGGATTGGTCACCAGGAGCCAGGACGCCCGGTGGAGTCTGAGCGCTCTGCGGAGCCGGGTGAGCCTGCCCGAAAGATCGGATTTCGTTAGGGTGCTGGCGAATCGCCGTCGTGCAGTGGTGGGCATGTGGGGATTGATGATACCGGGCGTGGAGTGAACACGACGTGCACGAGGAGGACGCGGGTGGCAAACAATACTGGCGACTGGGGTTGACCGGGCCCGACGCGCGTGTACCTTATGAAATGTGCAAGACAGGATAAAAGTGTCCTGTTTTCTCTGCTAGCGGTTCTGAAGGGGCTCGTGCGCAGGAGTTGAGGCAGATGAAGACGCTGACGTTGGCGTGCGTTGCGGGGCTGGCTCTGCCTGCCGCGGCGCTGGGACAGTTGGAGGCGGTCCGGGTGATGGGGTTGGTGGTGGCGCTGCCTCCGCCGCCGGAGCCCGCGGCGAACCCGACAACGGAAGCCAAGCGTGTGCTCGGGAAAATGCTCTTCTGGGATGAGGTTCTCTCGAGCGACAACACGATGGCCTGCGCGACGTGCCACATGCCGGAAGCCGGTGGGGGCGACCCGAGGAAGTCCAGACATTTCGGGCCCGACGGAATCCCTGGGAACGGGGACGATCGCTTCGGCTCGCCGGGCGTGCACCTCTCCACACCCGCGGGGGACTACACGCCGGACCCGATGTTCGGCTATGGCAAGCAGGTGACCGGGCGTGCGGCGCCGCCCGCGATCATGGCGGCGTACTTCCAGCAGTTGTTCTGGGATGGGCGCGCGAGCGAGGTCTTTCACGATCCGGTGAGCGGCGCGCTGCTGATCGACGACTTCGGCGCGCTGGAGAGCCAGTCGGTGGGGCCCCCGGTGAGCCTGGTGGAGATGGCGCACACGGGGCGCGACTTCTCGGCGGTGGTGGCGAAGCTCGACGGGGCGTATCCGCTGCAGTATGCGACGCAGATGACGCCGGACCTGGCGGCGGCGCTCGCCGGAAACCCCACGTACAACGACCTCTTCGAGGCGGCGTTCGGGAGCGCGACGATCAAGGCGGGGGATGTCGCGAAAGCCATCGCGGCGTACGAGCGGACACTGGTCCCGGACCAGACGCCGTGGGACGCGTACGACGCGGGCGACACCAACGCGCTGACTCCGGACGAGATCCGCGGGGCAAACTCCTTCGACGCGGCTGCGTGCAACTTCTGCCACACGCCCCCCACGTTCACGGACGGATTCTTCTCGAACATCGGCGTGAGGCCGGTGGCGGAGGACCCGGGGCGCTTCGCGGTGACCGGCAGCGTCTTCGACCGCGGGACCTTCAAGACACCCAGTCTCCGGAACGTGGCGCTTCGCCCCTCGTTCATGCACAACGGGCAGTTCGAGACGCTGCAGCAGGTCGTGGACTTCTACGCCCAGACGCCGGGCTCGCCGGCTCGCTTCACGGACAACCTCCACCCGGTGATCCCGCTCATGAACATCGACCCGGCGGAGATCCCGTTCATCGTGCAGTTCATGGGCCGGCCGCTCACCGACCCGCGCGTGGCGGCGGCGCAGTTCCCGTTTGACCATCCGACGCTGTTCTCCCACCGGGCCGGCTCGCACATCACGACGCTCACCGACTCCGGCGTGCCGGGCTCGGCGGGGTCCAAGCCCGGGATCATCGCGGACAGCCCCCCCATGATCGGAAACTCCGAGTACCGCGTGGGCGTCTTCAACGCGCCGGGCGGCGCGACGGCGAGGCTGGCCTTCTCCACCAATCCCCCGAGCGCCGGGAAGATCGCCCCCGCGGGTCACTTCGCGGAAGTGACGCTCCCGGGCAGTACCAGCAGCGACGGGCACACCACGGTGCACATGCCGCTGCCCGAGGGCGTCTTCTACGACGGGCAGGTGCTCTATCTGCAGTGGCTGATCACGGACAGCGGCGCGCCGGGCGGCGAGAGCGCCAGCGAGGCCGTGCGCGTGGTCTTCTTCTGCCCCAGGACCGGCTGCGCCCCCGCGTGCGACCCGGACGTGAACCAGGACGGGAACGTCGACCAGGACGACGTGACATACCTCATCAACGTGATCGGCGGCGGTGACAACCCCTCGGGGATCGACCCGGACTTCAACCGCGACGGCAACACCGATCAGGACGATGTGACCGCGCTCATCAACGTGGTCGCGGGAGGGGACTGCCCCTGAGCGGGCGTCAGGTGAGCCAGCGACCTCCGTCGACGCGGAGAACCTCGCCCGTGGTGTAGGTTGCGGCCAGCGCGAGCCAGCAGACGGCACGGGCGGCTTCTTCGGGCGTGCCGGCACGCCCCAGGGGCACCCGCCGGAGGTACTTCGCCTGCGCCTCGGGGTCCGACTCGAAGCCGGACTCAGGCCACGCGACGACACCGGGCGCGACGGCGTTCACCCGGACGCCCGGGGCGAGTTCGCGCGCGAGGCTCCGGACCATCTCCACCAGCGCCGCCTTGGACATGGCGTAGGCCGCGAACCCGCGCCGAGGGCGGCCCATCGTGTGCATGTCGGCGAGCGCCACGATGGAGCCCCCACCCTCCAGCGTGGACTCGCGCAGCAGCGGCGCAAGCCGGGCGGACAGCAGCAGCGGCGCCAGCGCGTTCACCACGTACTGGCGACGGCAGGCGTCGGCGGTGAGTTCGTCAAGCGGCGAGGGCTCGTAGGTCGCGGCGTTGTGGATGAGGACATCCAGCCGCCCCAGCGTCTCCGCCCGTTCGCGGGCGAACGACTCCACGGCGCCCGCGTCCGCGAGATCGAGCTGGAAGAACGAGCAGTCGCAGCCGGCCTGGGCGAGCTCGTGCGCCAGGCTCTCGGCTTCCGCGGCGGACGAGTGATACGTGAAATCCACGTCGCAGCCGGCGCGTGCCAGTTCCATCGCGATGGCGTGCCCCACCCGGCGCGACGCGCCGGTGACCAGGGCGCGGGGACGGTTGCGTCCGGACGCGAGAGCCGGCTGCAACTGCATGGCGACGCGGGTGTCGTCCAAGTCCTCCGCGGGGGGGGCTTCGGCACGCTTGCCGGCTTCTTCCCAGGCGCTGACGCGGCTCGTGGGCTTCTCCCTGAGACGCCGATCGCGGAGTTCGGCGGCCCGGGCGCGACGACGCATAAGCGCGAGCAGGACGAGCGTGAGGATCCCGAAAAACCCGATCAGAAAGACGACGATGATCAGCGCCGCGCTGCGACCGGCCTGATCGGGAGTCAGGGCGCGCGGGTTGGCCGGGGGAGCCACGGAGAGGATCGCCGCGAGGACGTGGTGCACGCGGTCACTATAACCGGCGGCGCACGCGGCATGCCCTGCGCAGGCGGGTCTGCCGTAGTCCCGGACGGCTCGGGGCAAGGTCCCCGCCGGTTCCGGAGCCGATGTGTTGAACGCGTGGGCCGGAGTTTTCGCCATGGACCACGCCAGCTCTCCCGCCCCTGTCAGGCCCGACCCCGCACAGATCGCCCGCGCCCAGCGCCGCATGGTTCTCCTCGCGGGGCTGTCGCTGGGCCTGGGACTTCTCAAACTCGGCATCGAGTCGCTCTCCGGCCCGCTCCCCTCCGGGATGGCCAGCGTGATGATGCTCGCGCAGATCGGCGCGTGGGCGGGGCTCACCTGGTCCGTGTGGGGCCTGGTGTCGGCCAGCGGGCAGACCCGCGCCTCGGCCTTTGTCCACGCGATTCTCATGCTGGTGCCGCTGGTGAACCTCGCGGTGCTGGTAGCGGCGGACCTGCGGGCGGTTCGCGTGCTGCGTGACATGGGGGTCAAGGCCGGCCTGCTCGGGGTGCGCAACCAGGAGCTCGTGAGGCTCGCGGCGGCGGCATGCCCGGGGTGCGGCTTCAACTGCCGCGGCGTCGGCGAGAGCAACTGCCCCGAGTGCGGCAAGGGCCTGAACGGCGCGCGGCGTGCGGCCTAGGTCGCGCACGAACAAGGCCCGGGCAGCGTGCCCGGGCCTGAGGTCGGCGGGGGACCGACGAGTCAGCTCCCTTTTCTGACGAGCTCGAAACGCGGGCCTTCGGTGCGCTTGCCGTCGCTGAACGAGGCCCAGTCCTGAACGAGGTGGTTCTTGTCCTTGATGGTGACCGTGAGCGCGCCCATGTAGCTTTCGGCGCGGCTGCCCCGGTTCGTGATGTCCCGCAGGGTGAAGGCGAACACGCCGTTCTTTCCTCCCCGGCAGGCCATGCGGGGCTGGTTCCCGGCGGCGCAGTAGTGGGTGACGACGATCTGCCCGTTGTCCAGGTGGTATGTGTTGACCATCTCGTGGGGCGAGCCGGGGAACATGGTCTCGTGCACCACCGACCCGCCCGCGATGACCTTGGTGACGAGACCGACCTGCTCCTGGCCCTTCTCGTCGCGCATCATCCAGGTCCCCTCGAGGGCCTTGAGCTCGGCAAGACCGGACATGTCCTTTTCGCCGTGGGCAACAGGCTTCGGCGACGCGCAGCCCCCCACCACCGTCGCGGCCAGCACGGTTCCGATCGCAAGCATTCGGTTCATCAGTCATACTCCGTGAGTGGACCACCCCTGTGCGAGGGGAGTGTACCCGGGGGCGGCAACCGTGGAAACCCCCGGCGCGGACGGGCCGTATCGTGGCATGGGATGGCGCCGACGGTTGTTCGGCGGGTCCCGCAAGGAGCCATCGCGTGATGAAGAAGGCCGTGGTCGTGGGCCTGTGCGCCCTGGGTGCTCTCTCGCTGGCGGGGGCGACGCAGCCGGAGACGGCGCCCACCGTGCGGCCCCCGCGGCCCGGGCCGGGAAGACCGGTCGAGGTGGTGCCGACGTCCAAGGACGTGAATGAGCTGTGGCTGCCCCCGGGGCAGTACTCGGCGGTGGTCGTGAGCACCTCCGCGACCGAGCGGACCTGGTGGCTGTCGCTGGACACCATGGGCGGGTCGTTCCCGATCACCATCGGCCCGCAGCAGACGGTGACGATCGACTTCGATCCGCCGTGGACGGTGGGCGTGGACACGAACGCGCGTCTCACCAGCCGGTACGTGCCCTTCGGGGACTACACGGAGTTCAACCCGCTGAACAACCAGCGGGTGCAGCTCTTCGCCTGGGGCATCACGACGGCGGGGCCTGTGCAGCTCGTGCCGCCAAAGGTCGTGAAGTAGGTGGCGCGGGTCAGGATGAGAGGAGCCACAGGCCGATCCAGGACGCGACGTGGGCGAAGGCGATGAGGAACTGTGCGGCGACGAAGCCGGCCTTCCTGTTCTTGTGACGCAGCACGTGCATGGCGGCGAGCGCGCCGGGCCAGCCCCCGATCGCGGCGCTGAGGTGGAGCGTGCGCTCGCGGATGCGCCGGCCGCCGCCCTGTGCTAGCCGTTTGTCGAGCCAGAACGCCACGAACGTGGCGAGCGACGCAGCGGCGTACCAGAGGGCCAGGTAGGACACTGGCGGAGGGTACGAGCGCGCGGAACGGCCGGAGCGATCCCCCAGGAGCCGCCCCGGCCGTCCGTTCTCTCCCGGCCCGTGCCGGTGGTGCGTTGAGAGACAGAACGGCGGGGCTCAGCGGGACTCACGCGGGCGCGTGCGGAGCCGACAGCGGCTGCGCGGGAGGATCGCGACGAGGACGACGCCGAGCGTGGCGGGGGCAGGAAGCACGATGGAGGCGGGGATGCACTCGACTGCGGTGCGAATGGACGCGGATGCCTCGTTCTCGCCGGCAAACCAGCGGATGTTGGGCACGTACTGAGTGCCGTCCCACAGACTGCCAAAGCCGTTGTTCCCGGGTGAGGCGGGCGTGAAGATGTTCATGGCCTCGAAGTTGCTTCCGGTGATGAATCCGAACTTGAAGACGACGATGTTCTGCGTCTGAGAGTTGAATGGCGGATCGGTGGGAAGTCGAGAGGGGTTGGCGATCTGCGCGATGGCGACTCCCCCGCCACCGTTCACGTTGTTGTTCGCCGTGGAGCCGGAGGTGGCGCCGACGCCGATCCAGTTGGTGATGTGTGCCTGAGCGATGCGGAGCATGCCGCTGGCGGTGCCGGTGCCGACGTGGCCACGGAGGAAGGTCGAGGTCGTGGTGGGGTTGGCGCTCCAGGGAGTGATGCGGCCGTAGACGCCCGGGAGGTTGTCGACAGTTCCGATCGGGATGGAGCGGGTGCCGCCGACGGGGCCGATGCCACCGGGAGGGCCTGGGAGGCCAAGGTCACTGTTGGTGAGCAGTTGGCTGTCTCCCCAGTTGGTGATCACGGGCTGAAAGACCAGTTGGGAGAGTGCGGCGACGGGCGCGGTGCCGACGAAGGAGACCAGGGCCCGGACCTCGAGCCGCGCTCCAGGCGCGGCGGGAAGGGTCGAGGTCCAGCCTTCGTCATGGCCCGAGTCGAAGTAGCGCACCTGATAGGTGAGGCGCGTGACGTCCGACTGGGCATGGGCGGCGAGGGCGAGGCCGGCGATCGCGACGGTGGCGGCAGTGCGGCGCATGGGACATTCCCGGGTGCGGAGCCATGACACCAACGGCCCAAAGAGCCTCCGCACCGGGAATGTGCACGATCAACTGCGGGGGCACAAGTGAAATGCGGGGAAAAAAAACTCCCCGGGGGGTCAGTCCCGGGGAGTCGAGTCGTACGCGTGTTGGGGTGTTACCCCAGCCGCTTAGCGGCGGCGGCGGCCGGCGACCAGGCCACCCAAGCCCATGAGGGCGAGGGTCGCGGGCGTCGGGACGATGTTGACCGTCGCGGCGCAGGTCTCTCCGCCCATGCGGGTGAAGTCAGCGTCGCCCGAGGTGGGGGAGTTGAACCACTGGATGTTGTCGACGTAGACACCGTTGACCAGGGTGCGGCCGAGGCCGTTCTGGGGGGTGTCGACCGTCAGGCTGCGGACATCAGTGGAGCCGCTGAGGACGAAGGCGAACTTGAAGACGATCAGGCCGGTCTGACCGAGGCTGGGAGCGGGATCGGTGCCAATGCGGGAGGGAACGGCGATCTGAGCGACGGAGACGCCGCCGCCGCCGTTGAAGTTGTTGTTGGCGGTGGAGCCGGAGGTAGCGCCGGCGCCGATCCAGTTGGTGATGTGGTTCTGGGCGATGCGGAGCATGCCGGCGGCGGTGCCGGTGCCGACGTGGCCGCGGAGGAAGGTGGAGGTGGTGGTGGCGTTGGCGACCCAGGGGGTGAGCCGGCCGTAGGCGCCGGGGACGTCAGCGACGCCGGGGTTCTGGGGGGTGGAGCGAGCGCCGCCGATGACGCCGACGCCCTGGCTGGTGGACGAGCCCGCGCCGTCGATGTCCTGGGTGACGAGCGCGTCAGCGCCGGTCCAGCCGGTGACGACGGGCTGGAAGACGATCTGCTTCAGACCGCCGGCGATGGCGCCGCCGTTGAGCAGGCTGACCACGGCGCGCACCTCGATGGTGTCACCGGGGAGAGCGTTGACGGAAGCGCCCCAGCCAGTGTTGTTGCCGGCGTTGAACACGCGGGCCTCGTAGCAGAGCTGGGTGATGGGCTGAGCGCCCGCCGCGGCGGCGAGACCCGCAACGGCAACGATGGAACCAATCAACTTCTTCATGATCCTTGTCTCCTCCCGGACTCTCGTCCGGCTCCCTGAACATTCTTGAGCGAGCACTTCGCTCTCGCGGGGGCATTCTAATGGCCCGGACGGGGCAATGGAAGCCTATTTGGCACAGAAAGGCGCGAATCTGGCCTAAGTTTTGGTTGTCGAATCGTATTTTCGTATTTTGATAGGTCTAGGGTACTGGTTGTGTTTGGTACATAGCGCAAGAAAAACCCCTCCCTGGATGACCAGGGAGGGGCGAGTCAGTGCGTTACGAGAGCGGATTGGGGTCCGCCGGGGCCGGTTTAGCGGCGGCGGCGAGCGGCGACCAGGCCGCCGAGACCCAGGAGGGCCATCGCACCGGGGGCGGGCACCGGGACGACGCGGATCGTCGCGGCCTCGGCCACAGCGGCGGTCTGGACGGAGGCGCTGGCCTCGTTCTCGTTGGCGAACCAGCGGATGTTGGGCACATACTGGCCGCTGGAGAGGGTGCGGTTGAAGCCGTCATCGGGGGTGTTGATGACGAGGCTGCGGCCGTCGCCGGCGCCGACGAGGAAGGAGAACTTGAAGACGACGAGGTTGGAGGTGCCGTTGTTGAAGGCGGGGTCGGTGGGGAGGCGAGAGGGGTTGGCGATCTGAGCGATCGACACACCACCGCCGCCGTTCACGTTGTTGTTCGCCGTGGAGCCGGAGGTGGCGCCGACGCCGATCCAGTTGGTGATGTGGTTCTGGGCGATGCGGAGCATGCCAGCCGCGGTGCCCGTGCCGACATGGCCGCGGAGGAAGGTCGAGGTCGTGGTGGCGTTGGCGCCCCAGGGAGTGATGCGGCCGTAGACGCCCGGGAGGTTGTCGATGGTGCCGATCGGGGTGGAGCGGGTGCCGCCGACGGGACCGATGCCGGTGGCAGGGCCAGCCTGGCCGGTGTCAGCGTTGGTCACGAGGGCCTCGCCCGCGGTCCAGCCGGTGACGATGGGCTGGAAGACGATCTGGCTGAGACCACCGACGGTGCCGGTGCCGGTGTAGCTGACGAGGGCGCGAACCTCGACGCGGGTGCCGGGGTTCACATCGATCGCGGAGCCCCAACCGGCATCGTTGCCGGCGTTGAACACGCGAGCCTCGTACTTGAGCAGGGTGGCCAGGGGCTGGGCGTGAGCCGCAGCGGCGAGACCAGCGACAGCAACCAGCGAACCAATCACATTCTTCATTTGCAATCTCCTCACGAACACTTGGGGATGACTCCCAACACGCTTCTAGAACGAACGACTCGTTCCTGACCCAACTCGAACATACATCACGCCCCGTGCGCGGCCATGAAAATGGCAAAACGAAGTGTGGTTTTTGCAGTGACCGGGATGCCGTTTTCGGGCTCAGAATGGGGGTGGGCCCATACGCCGCCCAAAAACACCGTCGCCGCTCGGCCCCGGAGGGGTCGGCCGAGCGGCAGGGCGGAGAATCTCGGACGTGGGGACGGGGCTCAGGAGGGGCCAAGTCCCAGGGAGGCCCGCTTGGCGGCCCATTCGGCCTGCTCTCTCTTATTAGGAGTGGCAAGATCCGGGGCGACGCCGCCGGCATGGGCGCGGACAGCCTCCACTTCGGCGCGCGTGAGGCGGACCGCGTCGAGCTCGTAGTCCCGGAAGGCCTCGAGGGTCACGGGAACGATGGGCTCGAGGAGGCGGTACATCGCGTTGGCAAACATCCGGATCTCCCACTGGGCGTGGC
The DNA here is from genome assembly GCA_021405315.1 of Leptolyngbya sp. PLA1. Classification (GTDB taxonomy): domain Bacteria; phylum Planctomycetota; class Phycisphaerae; order Phycisphaerales; family UBA1924; genus RI-211. Next base: position 7,343 of record QWIH01000029.1, on the reverse strand, counting down.
TGTCCATGCGCAAGGAGAGGAATCGCAGGATGTTGTGCAGGTCGCACTTCCAGTACCACTCGGTGTAGACGTTCACCGGGAGACCCATGCGGGCGAGCTCGCGGGACACACCCTTGCTTGTGAGCGCGAGGTAGCGCTCGTACAGCGATTCCGCGTCGCGCAGGTAGTCAAGGAAGGCCTCGGCGGTCGCGGCCTCGTCCGGGCTGCTCTGCACGGCGAAGGTCTCTTCACCCCCCTGGCGATTGGAGGTGGATTGCTTGCGGATCGCCTCCAGCGTGGGCGTGTAGAAGCGATCGGGGACGATGGAGTATCGTGCCGAGTATTCGTTGACGTTCGCGGTGCGGTGGCGGATCCACTGGCGTGCGATGAAGATGGGCATCGCGATGTGGAACTTGAACTCCACCATCTCAAAGGGGGTGGTGTGCCGATGGCGGAGGAGGTATCGCACCAGGCCACGGTCCTCCGAGACCTGCTTGGTGCCCTGGCCGTAGGAAACGCGAGCGGCCTGCACGATGGCGGCGTCGGCGGTCTGGCCCTCCGGGACCAGGCGGGGCATGGCATCGACCAGCGCCACGAAGCCGTGGTCCAGGACCTTGATTTCCTGCCTGCTCGCACCTCCCATGACGTCGCGCAACGGCTGCTCGGGCTTGGTGGACGTGATGGGCTTGAGCTCGATGGCGGCGTCTGCGGCGGGGTGGGACATGCAGGAGCGTACCCGTGGCCGCGGCTGGCCGGCCTGTCGCTAGCCTTCACCTCACGGGCGTCCGGATGCCGAGCGGAACGCGGAACACCTATATGGGTGAAAAACCCGCCAGTTTGGTTGTCGCGTCGTCGGGCTGATGTATGTTTTCGGACGGGTGGAGAGCGGGACAGGCGACCTTTAAGGAGTCTGTCCATGCGCAGCGTGTGTGCGTGCCTCGTGAGTGCGGCGTGCTCGTCGGTCGGGCTCGGGGCGGTTGTGAACGGATCGTTCGAATCCTCGGCGATTCCGGGCCCGGACCGGGTGTCCATCACCGCGCTCACCGACTGGGGAGTCACGGGCGGCAACACCGTGCTGCTGGAGCGGGGGGTGAACGGAGTTTCCCAGATCGCGGCGCAGGGCGGGGTCCAGTTCGTCAGCATGGGTCATAACGGGGGCGTGAACGAGATGCTGACCCAGTTTCTGAGCACGACGCCGGGCCAGACGTACACGGCGACGTTCTACCTGGCGTGCATTCAGGGTGACGCGCTGCAGTCCGTGCGGATGGCCGTGTCGGACGGGGCCAACGACCTGGGCGCCGTAACCGGGACCGTCAGCTCTCGGACAGAGGGCTGGGTGCCGTTCAGCTTCGACTTCGTGGCCAACGGCCTGACGGCGCGCCTGACGCTGCAGCACACGCTCGGCTCGGCGGCGGCCAACGTGGCGATCGACGAGGTGACCGTGGTGCCGGCCCCGGGGTCGGCGCTCACGCTGCTGGGGGCTCTGGCGCTGGTTCGTCGCCGGCGCTGAGACGATACACGGATCAGGGGGCTGGCAGGAGGGTCACGGTGGCCTCTCGCATGAGCGAGCCCCTGCGGTAGCTGACGGAGACCTCGGCCCCGGGCTGGTATCCGCTGAGCACGCGGACGAGTTCGGCGAGATCGCGCGTGGGGCGCTGGTCGATGGCCTGGATGATGTCCCCGAGCCGGAGGTCAATGCGTGAGCCGTCGGCGCGGCGTGGAGGGGCGGCGATGACGGGGCCTTCCCCGGTGCCCGCATCGACCTCGACGCCAAGGCTCGCCATGCCGGGCTTGATCTCTTCCGGCACGGCGGGAAGAAGCCGAACCCAGGCCTTGAAGTCCGCGTCGATCTGCGCATGGGAGCGGCCCAGGGCCCGCTCGAGAGCGCCCAGCCCGGTGGGGTCCTCGCGGAATGAATCCTGGTAGGACGTGAACCATTCGCGGAGCTTCCCCTGCTGCTGCAGGTAGAGGAAGAATGCGCGGGCTTGGGCGTAGTTGGCGAGGGGCCTCTGTCCGGCGAACTGGGCCTGGGTCATCGACGAGAGCTTTGAGAGCGGGATGAGCTTGTTGATCTTCTCGATGCGCTTGGTGGTGTTGGTTCGCCACGAGACAGCGGGGACGATGGCGCCATCGTCGGCCAGGTCGTAGTCCTCGACGAGCGTGCCGAGCCCTTCCAGAATCCAGAGCGGATGGGCCTGGCCCCGGCGGGTGCTGACTCGCCAGTGAAGCGCGTGGAGAAACTCGTGACGGAGGGTTGCGCCGAGGTCCATGGCGACCAGCCGCTTCTGGTCGTGCATGTAGGATCCGGCGATCATGCTGTTGCCCTGGACGGCGTCGTTGCCGAATGACGCCCGTGCCCAGGAGGCGAAGTCCGACTTGCCGGGAAGGATGACAACGACCCAGGCGTCGTCTCGGGAGGCCTTGGGGTCAAGGAGATCGGGGAACAGGTTGGCCCCGGACCACTCCGCGATGCGGGTGAGTTCGGCGCGGACCGCGTCGAAGCTCTTGGGGTTGAAGGCGGAGAGGTAGATGACCTTGAGTTGCTCGTCCCGGGTGACCTCGTAGCCCTTCGCGAAGGTGCGCTGGGCGTCCTTGAGGTTGTTCTCGGCCTGGACGAGGAGGACTTCGTGCCAGCGGTCCCGCAGCGCCCGGATGGCGGGCTCATCGCGAACGGCGGCGAGTTGCGGGTCTCGCTCCATGTGGGCGAGGTCGGTGAAGCCGTGCTCCACGGCGCGGACGATGAAGTCCGCGGCCTGCTCGGAACTCCCCTGCATGGCGAGGGCGCAGCCCAGGTTGTACATGACGACGAAGTTGCCGGGCTGCAGGACGAGCTGCCTGCGGAGGAGTTGCTCGGCCCTCGCGTAGTCGTTCTTCTCGAAGGCCTCCGTCGCCTGCTGCGCGAGCTGGGTTGCCAGGCGCCGGCGCTCCTGATCCTGCTGGCCCGGCGCGAGGGCGGGCATCAGCGTGAGGCCGAGCAGCACCAGGACGCTGAGACACCGGCATCGCATGCAAGGCTCCGTGAGCGCGGCACGAGCCGCGGGGCGGTGCGTGGGTCAGACGCTCGACCGAGCGGGGAGGTTCCCCAGGGCCCATCGGATCGCACGGGGGTAGGCCTGGAGCTCTGCCTGAAAGACCCGTGCGGCAAGGGTGTCCGGGGTGTCGTCGGGCTGCACAGGGCAGGCGTGCTGCAGGATGATCTTCCCGGTGTCGTAGGTATCGTCGCAGAAGTGCACGGTGCAGCCCGATTGACGGTCGCCGGAGGCGAGGACGGCCTCGTGAACCCGCCTGCCGTGCATGCCCGTGCCGCCGTGGAGCGGGAGGAGCGCCGGGTGGATGTTCAGCACGCGTCCCCTGAAGGCGTCGGGGATGCGGACGAGGCGGAGGTAGCCGGCGAGGATGACGAGATCGATGTCGTGGCCACGGAGCACATCCAGGAGGGTGGGTGCCGGGATTTCACCGGGCATCACGAGGACTGCGGGCACGCGGCCTCGCGCAATCTCGGCGCCGCGGCACTCCTGCGAGGCGATCACCAGCGCGACGCGCGCGGGGATGTCGCCGGAGTCGCATCGGGCCAGGATGTTCTCGAGCGTGCGCCCGGATCCCGAGACCATGACGGCGAGGTTCGGCACCGTTGCCGATGGGGTCGCTGGCCTGGGGGCACTCACGCGAAGTCTCTCAGCGCGGCGGTTACGTCGTCGCGAGCGGGGATGACTTTGTCGAGGCGGGTGATGCGGAGGACATCGCGGATGACCGGCGCGACGCCGCAGAGCACGAGGCGGCCCTTCCCAGCTTCGCAGGAAACTCGCAGTTGAACGAGCATGCCGAGGCCAGCGGAGGTGAGGAGTTCGACTTCCGTGAGGTCAACGATGAGCCTGCCGCCGGCCTGGGACGCTGCCTGCTCGAGATCCGAGCGGAGGCCGGCGACCTGGGCTTCGGTGATCTTGGAGTGATGAACCCTGGCGACGGCGACACCCTGGATCAGCGAGCCGGACACGTTGGAGTTGTTGGGAAGGGGCACGAGGGCAGTGTACGCGGTCGCACGCGGCCCACATTTCAGTTGGATTTTGTTCGGACGGTGGGTGAAGATCGGAAGAATGCGGTGCACGAGGAACGACGCGGCGGCGTTCGCCCGATGTACGTCCTTGCCACAGGGGGTAGGGTATTGTCGTGACGCAGCACTCGGTCACACATTCGACGCTGCTGGTGCGGCTCCGAGACGCCGGTGATGGCGGCGCCTGGCGGGAGTTCCTGGATCGCTACGGCGCTCTGATCCGCGGGTTCTGCGCACGGCGCGGGCTGCAGGCGGCGGACATCGAGGACGTGTGCCAGGACGTGCTGATGTCGCTCACAAAGGCGATGGGGACGTTTGAGTACGACCCGGCGCGGGGGCTGTTTCGGTCGTACCTGAAGACGGTTGTGGTGCACGCGATCTCCAAACGATTGTGTCAGAAGCCGGCATCGGCAGGGCTATCTGAGGCGCCGGACCCGTCGGAAGGCGAGGAGCCCTGGGAGCTCGAATGGAGGCAATACCACTTCCGGCGCGCGATGCAGGTGATCGACTCCGAGTTTTCGGAGTCCGACCGGCGTGCGTTCCGGCTGTACGGCGTGGAGGGGCGGCCCGCACAGGAGGTGGCGACACTGCTCGGGGTGAGCGTGGACTCGGTGTACCAGGCAAAGTCGCGCGTGCTCCGGCGGCTGTCGCGGGTGATCGACGAGCAGGTGCGCGAGGAGGGATGAGTCTCGGGGGTGCGTGGTGACTGGAGTCGCTCGATCCGGGGCCGGGCCTGCGTGGTACGAGGACGAGACGTCGCTCGTGGAGCTCGCACGCGCGATCAGGAGCGGGCCCACGCCCCAGATCGCGGGCTATGAGTCGCTGTCGGAACTCCGCAGGGGCGGGCAGGGGGTGGTCTACGACGCCCGGCAGGTGTCCACGAAGCAGCGGGTGGCGATCAAGGTCCTGCTCGGGGGCGCGATGGCCGGGAGCGCGGCGCGGCGACGGTTTGACCGCGAGGCGGAACTCGCCGCGAGCCTGCGGCACCCGGGCATCGTGCGCGTCTACGACCGGGGCGAGACACCCGATGGGCTGTCCTACCTGGTGATGGAGTTTGTGGAAGGGCGCCCCCTGGACGAGGTGATCCGGCGGACGCCGGACGCCGAGATGCCCCTGCGGGAACGCGTGGAGCTCTTTGCGCTGATCTGCGAGGCGGTATCACACGCGCACCAGCGGGGCGTGATCCATCGGGACCTCAAGCCCTCGAACATCCGGGTGGACGACGAGGGGAAGCCCAAGGTGCTGGACTTCGGTCTCGCGAAGGCGAGCGGGTCTGAATCGGTGGAGGTCACCGGCACGGGCCAGTTCATCGGGTCGCTGCCCTGGGCGAGCCCGGAGGCGGCGGAGTCGGGTGCGCAGGCCACGGACGTGAGATCGGACATCTACTCGCTCGGCGTGATTCTGTACCAGCTTGTGACGGGGAGGTTCCCGTACGACGTGACGGGCAGCGCGAGCGCGGCGCTGGCGGCGATCAGGAACACGGCGCCGGCGCCGTTCCGAGGGACGGAGCCCGGCGCCGACGAAGACCTGCAGACCATCGCGCACCGGTGCCTGGCGAAGGAGCCGGACAGGCGGTACCAGACCGCGGACTCGCTGCTGGCGGACGTGCGGTCGTGGCTGTCGGGCCAGCCCATCCTGGCGAAGCGGGACGGCGCGTGGTACGCCCTGCGGAAGCGCGCGCAGAGGCACCGCAGGGCGGCGATCGCGGCGGTCGCGGCGCTGGTTGCCACGCTGGCGGGCGCCGCGTGGCTCACGGTGCTCTACGGGCGCGCGACCGACGCCGAGCGGAGGGCCGCGCTGGCTCTCTCGGACGCGACGCGGGAGTTGGAGGAGAAAGCCGCGGCGGTGGAGTTCCTCCGGACGATGCTGGAGTCCGGCAGCACGGCGAAGGACGGGCGGGACGTTCGCGTGCTCGACGTCGTCGACAAGGCGAAGGAGCAGCTCGAACGAGGCGACCTGCCCGCGCCCACTCGGGCGGTGCTGTGCGCCACGCTCGCCGACACGTTCCTGTCGCTGTCCGCCTTCGACCGGGCGGAGCCACTGATGCGCGAGTCGCTCAGGCTCCGAGAATCGTTGCACGGCCCGGCGCACCCGGAGACAGTGCGCGCGCTGGTCAGGCTCTCGTACCTCAAGTATCGGGAAGGAGAGGGTGACGAGGCGCTGAGGCTGGCGCAGGACGCGGCGGAGCGATCCCGGGGCCTCTCACCGAAGGACCAGTACGAGACGCGGGCCCTGGAGGGGCTGGGTCTGGCCCTGCACGCAAAGGGGGATCTGGCGGGCTCGGAGCAGGCAACCCGTGCCGCACTGGCGCTCTACGACTCGCTGGGCAAGGGCAACGAGCCCCGGGCGCTGGAGGCGCTGGGGAACCTGGGCGTCGCGCTCAGGCAGCAGAGCAAGCTGGCGGAGGCCGAGGCTGTGTACCTGGATGCGCTCAAGAGGACGGAGAACCGGCCCGAGATGGGCGCCAACCACCGCGACCATCTCATGCTGAACTACGGGTCGCTCCTGCACGACCTGGGGAAAGTCAAAGAGGCGGAGGCGGCGTACCGCAACGCGGCGGCGGGGATGGAGAAGATGCTCGGGCTCGACCACATCGACACGCTGACGGCGTGGTCGAACCTCGGCACGCTGCTCATCCAGCAGGGCGAGTGCGAGAGGGCGCGCGAGGTGCTGGCGCCGGTCGTGGAGAAATGCACGGCGCGCTACGGCGCCGAGAATGCCTCCACGCTGCTCTTCGCCCACAACCTCGCGAAGTCCCTCCAGGACTGCGGAAGGCTCGACGAGGCGGAGTCGCTCACGCGGCAGGTGGTCGAGGCACGGACGAGAACGATCGGACGCGAGCACCCCTCCACGCTGGGCACGCTCGCGAATCTCGCGGCGATCCTGAAGCTGCGCGGGCAGACGGCGGAGAGTGCCGCCCTGGACGAAGAGGTGCTCGCGATCCGGAGGCGAAAGCTGGGCGACACCAACGTGAGCACGCTGATCTCATTCAACAACGTCGCGCTGGCGCGCGCGACGGCGGGGAACTTCGGGGCGGCGCTCGAGTGCTCGGACCTCGCGATCAACGGTGCGGAGAAGGTGCTCGGTCCCGCGCACTGGATGACGGCGACCTTCAGGGTCGGGCGGGGCAAGGTGCTGGACAAGTCCGGGCGCACGGACGAAGCCGAGCGTGAACTCGTCGCGGGTTACGAGGGGCTGAAGGCGGCGCTGGGCGACACCGACAAGCGCGTGCGGACCGCGGCGGGGTCGCTCGCGGACTTCTACGCGGCCCACGGTCGCGACGCGGACGCGGCCTCGTGGCGGGCACGGTCGC
>QWIH01000070.1 GCA_021405315.1 Leptolyngbya sp. PLA1 | reverse complement strand
CGCTATCGGCCGTGGTTTCGGCGGAGGCGTCGCTCGAATACACTGTACGTCATCGCCGCACCGTCCCGCACGCCGCCGTGGTTTCGGCGGAGGCGTCGCTCGAATACACTACGTCGGCGTGCCGACCCCCGACTCCCACGGCCGTGGTTTCGGCGGAGGCGTCGCTCGAATACACTAGACCCGCTTCAACCGATTGCGCAGCAAGAGGTTGGAGCGGGTCGTCGCCTCAAAAAAGCATGTACTGTTGGGGCGGCTCTTCCGCCGGGCGTCGCTTTCTGCCATAAAACACGGTCATCTTTCCGAACTGCTTGTCGGTCACCAGCAGCAGTCTCACCTGCCCTCTCTCGGGAACCTGCCGGCCGATCCGTGACAGCACGCCTTCGCCAGATTCTTCGCTGGGACAGTGACGCGCATACACGGAGAACTGGAGCATGGAGAAGCCCTGGGAGAGCAGGAACTTGCGAAAGCGGGCGTAGTCCCGCTTGAGGTTCTTGTCGGTGGTTGGCAGGTCAAACATGGCAAAGAGCCACATCCATCGGTATCCGCATGGGTCGTAGTCTTCCGGCGCTATCCGCCGTGGCCGACGCTTCACCATTCAACGAGCCCCAGCGGGAAGAAGAGCCGGTCGCCCCGGCCGCCCGGATCGTCTCCCGTCGTCCCGGCGTCCGGCCGCACCCCCCCAAAGACCTCGGCGAGGGAAAAGGCCGTGCGCCCGATGCACTCGCTGACAGACCGCATATCAGGCTCGCCGCGCCGGATCTGAAGCCGAAGGTCGAGCAACGCGATTAGGCGAGCTTTGCTTGCGGTATCGAGGGCGCAGTCACGACCCCGTTCCCCGGCCATCGCTGCAACCTCAGCGTCGACGAGCGGGCGGTATGGCTCCATGAGGTCGTCAGCGAGGCAGAAGGAGTTTTCGCGGCCCTTGTGGTGGAGGCCGATGCTCGGGTGCAGCCCCGCCGCGCAGATCGCACGTCCGACCGCCGCCCGCAGGATCGCGTACCCGTAGTTGAGGAGGCGGTTTTGATCGGGGGCCTCGACGTGGCGGCGGAACTCCGGGTCGCGGAAGAGCAGTGGCCAGTAGCGCTGAGCGGCGGTGGCTTCGACGTTCATCGGGTCGCCGGATCTGACGCGCTCGGCCATCGCGTGGAGCCCGCCGTCGTTCTGGTGCAACCCGACGAGGGCTGCTCCCTGGGCACGAAGCTTGGTTCGAACCACTTGCTGCCAGAGGCGCTTTTTGAGCGGGGCCTTGGCCGAAGCCTGCGCCAGCATGCGCTGGGTTTGGAGGGCGTTGGCCCTGAGGGGAAGCATCATGCCGCTGGGCAGGAACGAGCCGTCACAGATCAGAAGCGGCACGCCCGCCTCCATGAGCGCGTTCATCGCGGGCTGGGTGATGGTGCACTGCGGGTGGGCGAGCACGACCGCCGACAGCTCGAATGTCGTCATCGACACCTCGGGTAGACCCTCCCGTTGCACGATGAGGCAGCCGTTGCGCAGGCAGAGCCGCGCGGGGTCCTTGGCGATTTCGAGGAACCGGTCGCGTGGCACGGTTCACCCTCCGGCCCGGCGGATCTCGCCGAGATAGGTGACGGTGACTTTCTTCGCGTCGTCCCTCATCATCGTCGAGCCAGAACGGCGTACGAGGTCATTGGATTTCTTCACTTCGTCCATCGTTCTTGCGTCGAAGTGCAGGATCATCCCGATATCGCCGTCCGAGAGTTTCGTGACCCGCAGCAGCCGCTCTTTCCCTTCCTTGTCCTTCATCAGGACGAACTCGCCCGCCGCAAGCGTGAAGGAATCTCCGCCGTGTGGCCGCCTGGCGACCGGGGCGGCCGTGGTGGGGGCCTTCAACGCCATCAGCGGGACCACCTTGTCGGTCCACTTGCCGTCGGGCCCCTTGGTGATCACCGAGTGGTGGTTGCTCCCCTTGGTGGATGTGACGAACCGCTCCCGCGGCCCCTTCCCGACGGTCCACGGCTTCTCGCCCGTGGTGATCCGTACCTTGTGGATCCAGTTCTTGCCGCCCGTCTTCGTGGGCGTGTATGGATGGAGCTTCTCGTCCACGAAGTCGGTGTACTGCTTCGCTGGCCCTTTGCCCACGAGCCCCAGCTTCTTGATCTGGTCCTCGACGGCCTTTCGCACCTTGGGATCCACGATGCGGGCCACGTCCTTCTCGGTGAGTTTGGCCAGAACCTTGCGGACCCGGCGCTCGCCCGCCATTCCCTCACCTGCGGCGCTTGCCTTCTTGCCACGCTTGGCCTTGGAGGGTGTCGGAGCGTCGGTGGTCGCGGCGGGGGCGGGGGGGAGAGTGATTGATCTGGAATAGTTGGTCTCGGCGTGCAGCTTGCCCGCGTACTTGCGGTTCTGGCGGTAGGACACGTTGATCGCCTCGACCTTCTCACGGGCCTCGTTGACGAAGTCCTTCCACGGCTCTTCGACAGGCGCGAAGAGCCGCCGCCCCAGCCTGCTCGCGTCCTCGGCGGCCTTCTGAAGGACTTGGACGGCCCGGGCGTCGGTCAGGGCGATGACGAGCGCGTCGATGGCGTGGTGGCGGTGGTCGTCGCGAGATTTCTCGCCGTTGCCAGAGAGAAGACCGTTCAGATGCCATTCCCGGCGGAGGTGCGCGGTGAGGCCGCCGGACGTCACGAAGACTCGCTGCGGCTGTCCGACGGGCTCGGCGCCACCGTATAGGAGGCCCAGGTACTCGGCGGAGGCGGCCCCGATCTTGCGGGTCTCTGAGAGGTGACGTGCGGGTTGCTTGTCCTCTGGAATCTCGGGTGCAACGAACCGTTCGTGCTTGACGCGGGCCGCATCGCCTCGGAAACGCTTTACCCTTTGGAGGATCTGATCCCATCGCTCCCCCGACTGTCCATAGGCCTCGAACGGCGTTCGGTTGCCCTTGACGCGGTTTTCCTCGGTGTAGCAAAGGGTCTTGTTGAGAAACGAATCATCGAGCGAGCGTGAGAGAGGCCAGATGTGCTCGACATCCACCTGCGGATGACGTCCGACAATGTGCTCCATGCCGAAGGGCTTGCCTGTGTAGGGGCAGACCCAACCGCACTCTCTGGCGAGAAGCACACGCTCCACATCCGATCGCGAGTTCCGGTTTCCGCCGGGTGTGGCCTCAAGAGCGGCCCGCGCGTCATCGCGTTCCTTCTCTCTTGCCCGCATGTCATTGCTCATCCGCTCGCGCTGCTTGCGGGCGCGCTTCAGGTCTCTGGCGAGTTCGAGCCGGATCCATGTGGGCTTGCCGTACTTGCGGACGACGGCGTTGACCAGTTTGCGAAGTTCGGTCAAGGCGCGGGTCACGGTCGGGTTGCGGAGTTGGCCCAGCCCATCCTCGCCTTCCACCGGTGGCAGGAGGTCGTGGATGGTGCCTTCAGCGTTGGCCCCTTTGAATCCCGCGTTCTGCTTCGCGGTGGCGTAAGGCACGCCCTCTTCCATCCATGGGAGGAGTTTGGCGAAGGCCGCCCTGCTGTGCGCGGCGAAGCCGGGCTCCAACACGCAGTCGCCCAGCGCCTCGGCCTTGTCGGGCGAGAGTTTCCACACCGTTTCGCCGCGTTTCTTCAGCGCCGACGGCTTCTCAAAGACGAGAAGGTCCTGCACCACCGCATCCTTGTCGACCTCACTCATGGCGTCCCAGCGATCGTCCCCGAAGATAAAACGGCACTTGGCCTCGGTGCGATTGCCGATCAGCTTGGTCTCGCCTCCTTCTTCGAGATTGAACTTGGACCCCCTGGGCAAACCCAACCATGCCTTGGTCTTGAGTTCCGTGTACTTGATGTGGCTCCGCCGATCGAGGGCGGCGATGAGGCGATTCCGCTCCTCTTGGGTGAGATCCTGACTCGTGAAATCCGGCAGGAGGATCTTCAGGTCGTTCACTTTCTGGAGTATCCGGAACCGCTGGGCCATGCGATGGCCCAAGGCCAGCCTCTTTTCGCCCTTCACAAGGTCGCACGTGCCGATCAGATGGCTCATGCTCTGGAGCGGGCGCTGGTTGAAGATGGCGTCGTAGGTCTCTTCGCGGTTGGTCAGTTGCTCCACATTGCCCTTGGGCTCAGGTCTGCCAAGCCCGGCGTCCTTTCGTTTCCGCAGTTCCGTGCGGGTGGGGTGCTTGATCTCGTGGTGGAGCCGGGGTGCCGCCTTCGCATTCAGGATGGGGTGGTGCTTTGCTTGCTCATCCCAGATGCGGTTGAACTCTTCGAGGAACATTTCCCGCGCCGTCCATCGCCCGCGCAGCCGATCCCCAAGTGTGCCCGCCGGGTCCAGCTTGGTGAAATACTCCGCGAGCGACTTGCACCCCGCGCCCTCCATCTGCCGCTGCAACTCGATGATCGCCGCCCGCACCACGCCCGCGTCTTCCTTGCCTTTCCCAGTCTCGTCCTGACCGGGCTTTGTGTCGGCGTTGGTGGAAGTAGAGTTCTCCGAGGACGGTACGGGATTGCCCTTCCCGGGCTTCTTCGGCTTCTTGTCGCCACAGGGGTCCGCGCTCGCCCCTTGGGCCTTGCGGTTGCTGAGGTATCCGCGCCGCTGGGCGAGGTGGTACAGGGCTCGTCCGATCTCGAATGGTTCGAGCTTGCGTGTCAGGCCCGCCGCGCGAATCCGGTACGGCAACAACTGCCGCGCGCGGTGATCGGTCGTTTCGTCGGGCTCCCATGACTCTCGCAGTTGGTCATCCAGCCCTTTCAATAGGGCGTCGCGTCTTTCCGCCGTTGAGACATCCCCGGCGGGCATGAGCCCCAGCTCCTGAAGCCACCTCAGGAGCCTTCGCTTCCGCAGCACGCGGCGGCGGTATTGCTTTCGCAGTTGCCGCGCTAGCCGCCGCGGACCTGCTCGTGACTCATCTCTCCCACTTTCGATATCACCCTCGGTCCCGGCCTCGAAGCAGTGCGCCCCGAGCCTCTCGATGCCGATTGCCTCGCCGGCACGGTTGAGCTTCAGGATGGCCCACCCAATCGAAGCGACACCTTGATCGAGCCCGAGTCCGTACCTTGCCATGCCCCCCCCGGAAATGAGTTGACCCCTTCACCATCAGAAGGTAATATAAAGCAGTGTATTCGAGCGACGTTTCCGCCGTTATCATGGTAAAGGAATCGTCCGCCGGGCTCCGGCCGAGGCCGACCCCGAATCCCCTCCTGAAGGGGATTTTTTTGTTCTGTGAGCTCATGGGTGGTGCTCGCCATGAAAAAAGAGCCCGGCGAGGTGCCGGGCCTGTGGGTGCGGATCAGGTTGTCGGGACGTGGCTACTTCTTCGGCTGGGCGGGCTTTTCCGCGGGGGCGACGGAGCCGCCGGGCTGCGGATTGCTCGGGACGAGCGTGCCATCGCCGGCGACGGCGGTGACTGGGACCTGCTCGAAGCCGCGGAGCTTGCTGATGGCGGAGTCCACGCCGAGCGTGACGTATCGGCGGCCGCCCTGGGTGGAGGTGCGGGTCGCGGTGGAGGGCCACCACGGGTAGCCGTTAACCTGGCGGTGGACATAATCGGGGGCGTTGACGAGGAGGTTGCCCTGGAAGGGGCGGATGGTGGCGGCGGTGCCGCCGTTGTCGACCCACTGATCCTGCTCGACGAGCGTGGTGATGATGCTGATGAGGTCGTTGGTCTTGCCTTCGACGTCCTTGGTGAAGGACGTGCCGCCCTGCTGCTTGTCGCGGAAGGGGGACTGGCCCGAGCCGCCGCCCTGCTGGCCGGTGCTCTGGAGCACGGCCTGGAGGTCAAACTCCGGCGCCTGGTTGTAATCCGGGACTTCGAGGAGGAGGTCGGCGATGGAGTAGATCTCGAGGCGGCGCCACTTGTTCAGGCGTTCCTTGGGTCCGAGCTGGAGGGTGCCGAACTGGGACATCTGCCAGGTGTTCCCGCCGCCGATGGAGGGGTCGGAGGCCTTCTCGAGGACTTTCTCGACGAGGTCGAGCACCGTGCCCTTCTGGAAGTTGACGGTGATGGGGGTTTCCTTGTCGAGGCCGACAGACTCGCGGTCGTCGACCCACATGACGTCGATGTCGGCCTGGGTGACCTCGGTGACAAAGCGCATCACGTCTTCGAGGCGCGTCTCGCGGAACTCGATCGTGACGGGGCGCATCATGCGGAGCATGGTGTCGCGGCGGGCGTCGCCGGTCGACCGAACGGCGGGCGCGGCACCCGCGGGAACCGTGGTCTGGGCAATGCCGGAACCGGAGAAGACCAGGAGACTCGCAATCGCGACCGTGGCCAACCGCATGGGACCGTCCTTTGCCCGGGTGGGGGCGTTGGGGTCTGGGGGTGGGGGCGGCAAACGCCGCCAACGTCTGTATCGTACCCAATCGCCCGGGTTTGCGAGCCCTGGGCCCCGAAATGGGGCCGGATTTGCAAGCCGTGGACGAGGGCCAACCCCTTCTACCGGGATAGGACGCCGGGTATCGCCGCTGGTTCCCGAGATTGGCACCAGCCGGACCCAAAGGCGGTGCCCGGGCGGGCCAACGGCCCAAGGATGGGGCATGACGTGCAAGCTGACGGCGTATCGGGTGGCTGACGCGACGGGATGGACGCTGACCCCCGCGGCGGGGAAGCGGGACTGGATGGACGCCACGCCCGAGAAGTTCGCGTATCGCTGCCTGCCGCTGGTCATGGCGAACCAGGTGGGCTGGAACGTCGGGTGCCCGGTGAACCTGAGCCTGAACTGGAACGGAAAGCCGGACATTCACTCGGTGGCGATCCGGTTCCCGGATGGGGAGCACCCGGGGAACCGGTTCGTGGCGTCGCACTTCGGCAGCGGGATCGTGACGTTCTCGCTCCCCTGGCTGTTTCGGACGAGCCCGGGGTACGGGCTGTGGTGCCGGGGGCCGGTGAACAGCCCGAAGGAGAACATGGCGCCGCTGGAGGGGATCATCGAAACGGACTGGGCGCCGTACACGTTCACGATGAACTGGAAGATGATGAAGCGGAACACCGAGGTGTTCTTCCGGAAGGGAGAGCCCGTGTGCACGCTGGTGCCCCTCCCGCTGGCCCTGCCGGAGGCGGTGGAGCCGGTGCTGGCGGAGATCGACGAGAACGAGCGGCTGAAGTACGACTTCTTCCAGTTCACGTCGAGGCGGAGCGGGAACATCGACACGCTGAAGCGGACGGGGGAGTCGGTGTTCTCGATGGACTACATGAAGGGGCAGCAGCCGGACGGGAGCGCGGTGCCGCAGCACCGCAAGGCGTTCAAGTTGCGGGAGTTTGAGAGGGGACGGCCGGAAGGGTCGGACCCGGCGGGGCTGAGGCTGCCGTCGGGGGCTGCGCCGGGCGGGGGGCCGAGCTGAGCGGCGTGAAAGAGCCGGTTTCCGGCGGGGAAAGCCACTTTGGGGATTTGAACCCCAGACCTACGCTTTACGAAAGCGTCGCTCTACCGCTGAGCTAAAGTGGCAAGCGGGGAACATGATACGCCGCGTGGGGGGGCGGAGGATGAGGACGGGGCGTTTGCGCGCGGAGTCGGGCGCCCCTGGGGTCGGCTCGCACCCCGTGCTCCCGCATTTTGGGACGTGCCTGTCCAACTTTCCTTGCCGGGCCGCAGGGTGTGTGGTATGTTGACCTTGTGAGTAGGGGAGTTTTCGGGAGGCCCCTGATGCGCGACGCGTTCTGCCGTTCTGCCGTTCTGCCGGGCTGCCGGGCTGCCGGGCTGCCGGGCTGCCGCGCCGGCGTTGGCATAGCCGCGTCTTCGCGGCGGGGCTGAGGGGGCTCACGCTCATGGTCGCGCCGCTCGCCGGAAA